>JBKBJC010000002.1:0-189323 GCA_046294075.1 Tabrizicola sp.
GTTCCAGTTCTCCAAACGCTGATCGGTCAGACCGGGAACCATCTGGAAACGCGGCGCACTGGCGCCGCGTTTCTCGTTTGCGGGACGGCTCCTCCCACGTTCTGCGCCAGTCTGCCGGGTTTCGCCGTCTGCTCAGGCCTTGCAGACGTCCGGGCTGTGGTGATCTTGTTCGCGACGCAGCAGCAACAGGGGCGATCCATGGAGTCCGAGCCGTCAAGACCTCGCAACAGGGCCGCGTTCAGTCTTGCGGGCCCCGTGGATCAGATCCGATACGGGCAGGTCGGGCGATCCCGGGTGGAAGTCGGACGCTTCACCTATGGTGTCGAGGCCGCCTCGATCCGCCAGTGGAGAGAAGGCGCAAGCATCAGGTTCGGCGCGTTCTGTTCCGTGGCAACGGGCCTTGTCGTCCTGCTTGGCGGAAACCATCGCACCGACTGGTCAACCACCTTTCCGTTCGGGCACATTTTCCGCGAAGAGCTTGGTGGCCGCGGCATCGTCGGGCATCCGCAAAGCAGGGGAGATGTCAGCATCGGCAATGATGTCTGGCTGGGGATGAACGTCACGATCATGTCGGGCGTGACCATCGGCGACGGCGCCGTGGTGGCGGCCAATTCGACGGTCGTCCGCGACATCGGCCCCTACGAGATCTGGGGAGGTAATCCGGCCCGGCTCATCCGCCTGCGGTTCGAACCCGCGACTGTCGCGCGCCTGCATGCCTTGCGCTGGTGGGATTGCTCGCTTGAGGTCATTCGCGAGCTTGCACCGCTGCTGAGCGCGCCGCCGGACGATGCCAGGCTCGACCTTGTCGAAGCCGTCGTGGTGCGCGATCGGGCAGAAAGAACGGGCCGGGAAATCCCGGCCCGAGGTCAGGGGTAAGAGCGTCCGAACGCTCGGGGGAACAGGGTCAGGGCTGCCAGAACGGCTTTGCGGCTTCGGCCCGGGCTTCGCTGCTGTCCAGGCCAATGTCGCGCAAGAGGTGCGCATCCAGCTGGGCAAGCTGCTGGCGGTGGCGGCGGCGGGCGGCAGCCGCGGCAAGGAAATCGGCAAGGCGTGCCAAGACGCCGCGCTGGTCGTGCAGGGGAATGGTCTGGATGTCGGTCCGGGGCATGTCTGCCTCCTGCGATTTGTATTGATACAATATCCACCATACTGTAGAAACAATCTAGCTCGAGACCGAAATGAGTCGCCAGGGGATTATTGTGACTGACACAAGTTGGGCGCCCGATCTGACTCAATTTCCCGGGCCAAAGTATCTGGCGCTGTCGCGGGCGTTGCGCGATGCCATCCGGTCGGGTGAACTTCCGGCGAATTCGCAATTGCCTACGGTGCGCGATCTGGCCTGGCGGCTGCATCTGACGCCAGGAACCGTCGCGCGGGCCTACCAGTTGGCGACACAGGAAGGGTTGCTGGCCGCCACAGTGGGCCGCGGAACCTTTGTCGCGGCACAATCGCCGCGGCTGGGGCCGACACAGCCATTGTATGCCGAGCGGATCTCCGGCGGGACGACCGGGCTGGTCGATCTGCGTGCACCCCAGGTGCCGGAACTCGGCCAGGCGCAGGCCTTCAGGGCGGCCCTACTCGCCATGGCCGAGGGGACGGGGCAGGGCTGGCTCGATTACACCAGCCAGACCGGCGAGGCGACTCTGCGCCGCGAGGTGGTGGGCTGGATGGCGGACCGTATCCTTGGTCCCGTCGGGCCCGAGGACGTGGCGCTGACCCATGGCGGGCAGAATGCGATCCACCTGATCCTCGATTGCTGTTTGCGCGGGGAACGGCCCTTGGTGCTGATCGAGGAACTCGCCTATCCCGGCTTCCGCTATGCCGCGCGTGCGGCACGGGCCGAAGTGGTGACGGTCGAGATCGACGAATACGGCATCGTCCCGGCGGCGCTCGACGCGGCCTGCCGGCGCCACGGTGCGCAGGTGCTGTGTCTGACCACCGAGGCGCAGAACCCGACCACGGGCCGGATGCCTGCCAGCCGCCGGCAGGAAATCGCCGAGATCGGCCGGCGCTACGATCTCCAGATCCTCGAGGACGACTGCTATTCCGTCGCGGTTTCCGACATTCCATCCCTGCGCGCCCTGGCCCCGGAACGGGTCTGGCTGGTGGGGTCGGTGTCCAAGACGCTTTCGGCGGCGCTGCGCTTTGGCTATGTCATCTGTCCCGCGGGCATGGGCGAGGCGGGGCGGCTGACCGCGCAGCACGGCTTCTTCGCGCTGTCGCGCCCGGTGGCCGACCTGATGCTGCACCTCTTCCGTTCGGGCGATGCGCAACGCATCCGCGAGGCCGTCCAGGCCGAATTCGCCGCCCGCCAGCAGGTCCTGGTCAATCATCTTGGCGCCTTCGACCTGGGCTGGCAGCCCGGCGTGCCTTTCGTCTGGCTGCGCCTGCCGCAGGGCTGGCGCGCCTCGACCTTCCTGCGCACCGCCGAGGCGAGCGGGGTGCTGGTCCGTTCCGCCGACGAATATGCGCTGGTCCACGGCCGCGCCCCGAACGCGGTGCGCATCGCCATTGCCGCCGGCGTCCCGCGCGCGGCCTTCGAGACCGCGATGCGCACGCTGGCCGACCTTCTTGCCCGTCCGCCGTCGGACCTCATGGTCTGATATTCCCCACCTGTTGCAAATGGGACCCGCTCACGCGGATTTGCCCCGGCACCCGGTTGACCGGCCGGCCGTTCCTGCCGCACCTTCCCCGCACGAGCAGAAAAAACGGGCCCGAAAAAATGGGACTTCAACATACCTTCCACGCGCCGCATGGTGGCGCGGATTTCCTTGGTTGGCGCAAGAACCGTCACGGCAGCACCGAAATCGTCTATGACGACGGTGTCGCGCGCCGCATGATCTGGCGTGTGGCCTCCGATGACCCGTCCGAAGCCCGCATCGCCGAGGCGCTGCGTGTCGCGGTCGGCGCGATCCGCGTGGTGCCGACGCTTTACGACGAGCTGAAGAAACGGGCGATCGCGATCGAGCGGGTCGCCATCTGAGATCCAGCCGGGCCGGCCGGAGACAGGCCGGCCCGATCTTCCGCGAAGGGTTGATTTTGGCGCGGAATGGTGGCCCTCTTGCCTTGCTGCGATCAATCTGCTTAGATTTGATCAAATAAAGAGCCGCCAAAGTGCGGACCGACAAGGGGGGGCGCGATGGCCGCGACGCCAGGTTCCGAGGCTCGGGCGGGCCTCAAGCTGATCAGTCCGACAGCGATCTATGTGATTCTGCTGCTGGCCTTGCCGCTGGCAACGGTGCTGATCTACTCGGTGATGACCGGAGGGCGCGGCAACGTCTCCCTGCCGCTGACCCTCGACAATTATGCCGAGCTCTGGTCCAAGCCGGTTTACGGCTACATCCTGCTGAAATCGCTGCTGGTGGCGCTCACCGTCACGCTGATCACCGTGGTGCTGGCCTATCCGGTCGCCTATTTCGTCAGCTTTCACGTCAAGCCCGACCGGAAAAGCCTGTGGCTGTTCCTGATCACCATCCCGTTCTGGACCAGCTACATCATCCGCGTCAGCCTCTGGTTCGTGATACTCGGCTATGACGGGATCCTCGACAAGGCGCTGATGTCGCTGGGCATCCTCAACAGCCAGCTCAACTTTTCCAGCTACGGCATCCCGGCGATCATCTTCGTCCTCGCCCATGCCTATGCGCCCTTCGCAGTGCTGCCGATCTTCGTCAGCCTGGAAAAGGTGGACCGCTCGCTTCTGGAGGCCGGACAGGACCTCGGCGAAAGCCGCTGGATCACCTTCCTGCGCGTGACGCTGCCCTTGTCGATGCCCGGCGTGATCGCGGCGGCGCTGATCGTGTTCATCCCGACCGTCGGCGACTATGTCACCCCGAAACTCGTCGGCGACGGGCGCGAGCCGATGATCGCCAACTTCATCGAAACCGCGCTTCTGAAACTGCGCAACTACCCGCAGGGCTCTGCCTTCGCCGTTGTCTCGATGCTGATGGTCGGCATCGTCAGCGTGGTCTTCGTGCTGATGAACCGTCGCTTCATTGGAGGCTCGAAATGAAGGCGCCCTGGCTGCGCGGCTTCACGCTGCTCTATCTGCTGTTCCTCTACAGCCCGATCCTCCTCTTACCGATCTTCGCCTTCAACGCCTCGAAGGTGGTGTCATTCCCGCTCTCGGGCTTCACCACCGACTGGTTCGTCGAGATGTGGAACGACAAGAATCTGCGGCTGGCGGCCAAGAACAGCCTGATCATCGCGCTGTCGGTGGCAACGCTGTCCACCATCCTCGGGATCTTCGCCGCCCGCGCCTCGGTGCGCTACCGCTTTCCGGGCAAGGGCCCGATCATGGGCCTGATCATGCTGCCCCTGGTGCTGCCCGAGATGATCGTGGCCATGTCGCTGCTCGTGGTGCTGCTGTCCATTGGGGTCAAGCTGTCGCTGCTGACCGTCATCATGGGCCAGGTGCTGATCTGCACGCCCTTCGCCGTGGCGATCCTTACCTCGGCTTTCCAGTCGCTCGACCGCTCGCTGGAAGAGGCGGCGATGGACCTGGGCGAAACCCAGTTGTCCACCTTCCGCCTCATCATCCTGCCCCTGGTGATGCCCGGGATCCTCGCCTCGTTCCTGATCTGCTTCACGATCGCGTTCGACGAATTCATCATCGCGAACTTCCTCGGCTCGGGCCAGCCGATCCTGTCGGTCTACATCTTCGGCCAGTTCCGTTTCCCGGCCAAGGTGCCCTCGATGCTGGCGCTGGGGACGGTGCTGGTCTGCATGTCCATCATCCTGCTTGGCTTTGCCGAGTACATGCGCCGCCGTGGCATCGCCAAGGCTGGTGGCAAAGATTCCGGAGGCTTCCTGTGACGTCTGAAAAACCCACCATGATCGAGTTCAAGGACGTCCATAAGTATTACGG
This sequence comes from Tabrizicola sp., assembly GCA_046294075.1. Taxonomy (GTDB): domain Bacteria; phylum Pseudomonadota; class Alphaproteobacteria; order Rhodobacterales; family Rhodobacteraceae; genus Tabrizicola. The sequence goes on from JBKBJC010000002.1 coordinate 4,865, forward strand.
CGACTATCACGCCCTGCGCGGCATCAACGGCACGATCCGCGCGGGAGAGTTCTTTTCGCTGCTCGGGCCGTCCGGCTGTGGCAAGACCACGCTCCTGCGCACCATTGCGGGGTTCGAGGACATCTCCTCTGGCGTCATCATGATCGACGGCAAGGACATGGCCAATGTCGCGGCGAACGTCCGGCCGACGAACATGGTGTTCCAGTCCTACGCGATCTTCCCGCACATGTCGGTGGCGGAAAACGTGGGCTTCGGGCTGCGCAAGGATCCGCGATCCAAGGACGAAAAGGCGAAGGCCGTCGCCGAGGCGCTGGAGATGGTGGGCCTGAAGGGCTATGGCAACCGCGCGGCCCACGCCCTGTCGGGCGGGCAGCGGCAGCGGGTGGCGCTGGCGCGGGCGCTGATCCTCAAGCCCAAGGTGCTGCTGCTGGATGAACCGCTCTCCGCGCTTGACAAGAAGATGCGCGAACACATGCAGGTCGAGCTGATCAAGCTGCAGCGCCAGGTCGGGATCACCTTCATTCTGGTGACGCACGACCAGGAAGAGGCGCTGGTCATGTCAGACCGCATCGCGGTTATGTTCGAGGGCGAGATTGCCCAGCTCGACGATCCCGAGACGCTTTACCGTCGGCCGAACTCGAAGAAGGTGGCGGATTTCATCGGCACGATGAACTTCATTCCGGCGACCGTGCTGTCGGAAACGAACGGGTCGGTCGAGGTCGAGGCCAAGGGACTGGGCCGGGCGGTGCTGGATGCCTCGATGGCGCCACCGGTGACGGGGGAAAGCCCTGTGGTGGGCCTGCGGCCGGAAACGCTGACGCTGCTCTACGACGACCAGAAGGCGACCGAGCGCGAGACCGAGGGCGTGATCGACGAAGTCATCTACTTCGGCGACATGACCTATTACGACGTCTATCTCGGCGGGACGGATGTCGAGGTGCGTCTGTCGATGCGCAACGTGCCCGGCCGACCCGTGCTGGAGGTCGGCGAAAAGGTCCGTGTTGCCTGGAGCCCCTCAGCCCTGGTCCTGTTCCGCTAGCAAAACTTCTCGTTCGACTTCGTCTCCTCGTCATCTAACGCCGCGGCGAGGAGAGACGAAGTCGAACGATGACCGGTGCCTGGGACCTGCCGACCGAGGTTAAGAAACCCCTAACGTCCGAGTTCAAGTCATTGACATTATTGCGGGATCTGCGATTGTCCACCGTGGACACATTGGATCATCTGTCCGGCGAGAGTATCCCCAGCCCCCTCAGGTAGATCCCGATCCCGGTCTCCAGCAGGTCCTCGGCCGGCCAGGGCTGGGGGCCGCCATTTCCGCGCAGGAACAGCTCCACCACCCCGTGACTGACCGCCCAGACATGGGCCGAAATCATGCTGGCCGGCGGCCGCCGCCCCTCGGGCAGCCCCTTCACCAGCGCCTCCGCCGCCCGATCCAGCGTCCCGCGCGCCTTTGCGGACACCTGGGCCAGATCGGGATGCTTGCCCGGTTGCAGCCCGCTTTCGAACATCGCCTGATAATGGCCGGGATACTTCCGGGCGAAGGCAAGGTAGGCCCGCCCCGTCGCCTCGAACGCCGCCAGTGCCGAGGGCCGCCCCTCGTCGTAGGCATATTCCAGGAGCGCCGCGAAGATGTCGAACCCCTGCCGCGCGACCTCGGCCAGCAGGTCGTCGCGCCCCGCGAAGTGCCGGTAGACCGCCGCCGGGGTCACGTCCGCCGCCTTTGCCGCCTCGGACAGGGTGAAGCCCTGCGGTCCCTTCTCGGCGATCAGCGCCAGCGCCGCCTCGACCAGGGCCTGCCGCAGGTTGCCGTGGTGATAACCCCGCTTCATTCCCTCAGCTTCGGCCCGCCGCAGATGTTGTCGTCGATCGTCCCGATCGCGCCGGCATCCTTGCCCGGATAGTCGACCGAGGACAGGATGGTCTGGATCGCCGCGATCCGGGCGCGCTTCTTGTCGTCGGACAGGATCACCGTCCAGGGCGCGTGCCTGAAGTGGGTCCGCTCCATCGTCTCGTCGATGGCCTTGCAGTAGTCGTCCCATTTCGCCAGCCCGTCCACGTCGATCTGGGACAGTTTCCACTGCTTCAGAAGGTCCCCCTCGCGGTCGAGGAACCGCTTCAGCTGCTCGGCCCGTCCGACCTCAAGCCAGATCTTGCGGTAGATGATGCCCTCGTCGACGATCATCTGCTCGAACTCGGGCAGCTGGCGGAAGAACTTCTCGCGCTGATCCGGTTTGCAGAAGCCGAACACATGCTCGATCATCGCGCGGTTGTACCAGCTGCGGTCGTAAAGCGCGATCTCGCCCTTTGCCGGGAACCAGTCCACATAGCGCTGGAAATACCATTGCTGGCTTTCCCGTTCCGTGGGCTTGGGCAGGGCGACGACATAGGCCTGGCGGGGGTTGAGGTTCTCGGTCGTGACCTTGATCGTGCCGCCCTTGCCGGCCGCGTCGCGACCCTCGAAGACCACGATCAGCCGTTGCCCGGAAGCCCTGATCCCGGCCTGCATCTTCGCCAGCTCGATCTGCAGCGCCGCCATGTGGCGGTCGTAGTCCTTGCCCTTCATCTCCTCCCGGTAGGGGTAGGAGGGCGTCAGGATATCGTCCTTGTCCGCCGCCTCGATGGCCTTGCGCACCTCTTTCGGCGCGCCTTCGCGGAAATAGCGGCTGATGGCGCCGTCAAAGGGAAGCTGGGTCATGGGTCGGTCCTCCTGCCCGGCAGAGTAGAGGGATTGCCGGGCAGAAGGAAGCAGTCACGATCAGCCGGGAGGCGTGACCATGCCGATACCGTGCCGGGCCATTGCCGCGGCGATGGCGGGAAAGTCGGGCGCCTCGCCCGGGGCGAGGGGTGTGTCGCGGCCGATGTCGCGGAAGAAGGCGATCATGCTGTCGTCGAGCATCGCCAGAAAGCGGACCGGCGCATCGCTTTCGTTGGTATAGTTGTGCGGCTCCATGCTGCTGACGGCGGCACTTTCGCCGGGGTTCAGGCGGATCGTCGTCACGCCCTGGGGGCCGAAGCTGCGGAGGGTCAGGGTGCCCTCGACCACGGCAAACAGTTCGGGCGAGGCATGGGTGTGCGGCGGGGTGCCCGAGCCGGGAGGCGCCTCGACCTCGATCAGGTGGTTCGCGGTGCCGGGCAGCTGGCCCAGAAAGCGCAGGTGGTCGGTGACCACCCAATGGGTCTCGATCCGCTCGCGCGGGGTAATCGTGATCGTCATGGTCATGTCTTTCAGCTGTGGATCAGTCCGCGTCCGTGGAGGCACTGGCGGCAGCGGACAACAGCCGTTCCAGCGCCCAGGCGGCGGTCTGGCCGGCTTCCGCGCCGGTCAGTCCGCCGTAGTCCTTCAGCACCTCCCAGGCGGCGGCGCTGTAGAGAAGATGGGCCAGGGCCTCGATCCGCGCCTTGTCGGCCGGGGCGAGGTTGGACGTGACCGGCGCGAGGCTGGCCGCGAAGGACGCGCGGCGACGGGGAAGCTGCGCCAGCCGCATGTCGCGGCCCGCTCGGCTGTGCAGGCCGGCCCGGACCGCGCCTTCCAGGCTGTCCATCCGCGCAAAGCCTTCACGGATCGCCTGGGCCAGCGCCGCCGGGTCGCCGGGCGCGACGGTGACGCCCAGCCGGTCGTTCAGCCACTGGAAGGCCTCGGCCAACAGCGCCTCGCGGGTTTCGAAGTGGCGAAAGACGGTGCGGCGTTCCACCCCGGCGGCCTTGGCAATTGCCTCCATCGAGGCGTCCTCCTCGGCCTGCATCAGGTCGATGGTCGCCGCAAGGATCCGGTCTCGTGTCGCCTTTGCCTGCTCTTCGCGCAGCGCGGATCGGTAGGGTCGCGGGGAATCAGACATCGTCGCCTCATATTTGATGCCACTGTATGTGTCATCAAAAGCGGCGCCGGTCAATTGGTGTAACTCAGGGTGTCACTAATTTTCGCGTATCACGAATTTTCCATGGCGCGGTCGATGGCGGCGATCACGGCCTCGGGGTGGGAATGATGTGGCATGTGTCCGGCGCCCTCGATCACTGTCAGCCGCGCGTTCGGCAACAGGGCCGAGACCGGCTCCGAATGGATCTTCAGCGGGACGATGGTGTCGGCCGTGCCGTGGACCAGCTCGATCGGCAGGGTGAGTGTCCCATAGCGCGGTTGCATCGCCACCAACTCGGCCCGCAGCGCATTGACCTGCGCGGTGTTGGTGGCCAGCGTCTCGCGGCGAAGGATCAGCGGAGTGCCCAGCCAGTCGTCATAACCCGGCGGCACCGGCTCTGGCGCAAAGACGGTGTGCATGGCCGCGCGGACATAGCCATCGGTCACCCAGGCCGCGGCCAGCGGTACGACCACCGCCCGGCCAGCGCGGGTCGAAGTCAGCCTGTACCAGATGTCCAGCTTGCCGGGCCAGGGCATCGACGGGCTGCCGACCAGAACCAGCGCCCGGGGGCCGCCTTCCAGGGCCCAGGCCAGCGCGACGGCGCCGCCATAGCTTTGCCCCATCACGACGGGATCGGTGACCCCAAGTTGCCCGAGCCCCGCCTCGATGTGCCGCGCCTGTGCGTGCAGGCTGGTGTCGTCCAGCGGATCGGAATGACCAAGGCCGGGGCGGTCAACGACCGTCACCCGGTAGCGGTCGGTCAGCCGATCGCGCAAGGCGAATGTCAGGTCGCGCAAACTGCCCGAGGCGCCGTGGATCATGACCAGATCGGGGCCGCTGCCCGCCATTTCGTAATGCAGGCGCAGGCCATCCACGGTTACGTATTTTCCGGTGGCCGGGAAGGTGGCCTCGGCGGCAGCCTCGCGGGCCGAGGCGCGCCAGTGCGTGGCACCGGCAAGCGCCGCAAGGGCGATGAGGAGACTAGCTGCCAATCTTTTCAATGTCATATGGCGTGGACTGGTAGATCTCGTTGATCCAGTTGCCATATAGCAGATGCGCATGGCTTCTCCAGCGGTTCAGCGGCGGCCGCGCGGGATTGTCATCCGGGTAATAGTTCAAAGGCACGTTGATCGGCGTGCCGTTCGCCACGTCGCGGTCATACTCCTGCTTCAGCGTGTCGCTGTCGTATTCGAAATGGTTGAAGATGTAGAGCGCACGGTGGCCCGGATCCTCGACCAGGCAGGGGCCGACCTCGTCCGACCCGAGCAGCGTGCGCAGGCCGGGGGCGGCGTCGATCTCGGTCTGCTTCATCTCGGTCCAGCGGCTGACGGGGATCACGAAATCGTCCGAAAAGCCACGCAGATAGGGCGAGGTGGGGGCAAGGTTCTGGTGGCGGAAGCAACCGAAGGCCTTGGCCGGCAGCATGTGCTTCTGCACGCCGTGGAAATGATAGATCATCGCCATGCCGCCCCAGCAGACGCCGAAGGTGGACTGCACGTTGGTCTGGGTCCAGTCCATCACCTCGCAGAGCTCGTCCCAGTAGGTGACCTCCTCGAAGGCAAGATGCTCGATCGGCGCGCCGGTGATGATGAGGCCGTCGAACTTCTCGCGCTTCACCGCCTGGAAGGGGCGGTAGAAGGTGGCCATGTGCTCGGCCGCGGTGTTCTTTGTCTCGTGGCTGGTCATGCGGATCAGGTGCAGATCGATCTGCAGCGGCGTGGCGCCGATCAGCCGGGCGAACTGGTTCTCGGTCTGGATCTTCTTCGGCATCAGGTTCAGCAGGCCGATCTTCAAGGGCCGGATGTCCTGATGCGCGGCGCGGTCGGGGGTCATGACCATGACGCCTTCGGACCGCAGCACGTCGAAGGCGGGCAGGGTTTCGGGCAGGGTGATGGGCATGGGTCGGGTTCCGGAGCAGGAGGCAGGAAGCTAGAGGCGGTTCATGGCGAGTTCAAGATCCGGCCCGGTCGATCGCGGCGGCCATGAGCCGGTCGAAATCGTCGGCGCTTTGCATGCCGCCCACCTCTTCGGCCGTCACCGTCACCCCCCAGCGCGCCATCGCCGCATAGCGCGGCTGGCGGTGGGCCAGGGCGCGGGCATAGGTCCAGCGCACGAAGTGATCCGGATCGCAGGTTTCTTCGGAAACCGAATGGGTTGCGCGGTATTCCTCCCACGCCGCATGAAGAAAGTGCGGCTGGTAATACATCGGCTTTGGTGCCCGGTCAAAGCGGCGAACCAGTTCCGCCGTATGGGCATCGGACCCCGAGATCCAGACCAGCAGCAAGGTGTCGGCCAGTTGCCGCATGACCGGGTCATCCGCATCTTCGGGGTCCACGACTTCGCATATCGACCCGGAGGTGTCGCAGACAAAGTTCGGGTAGCCGTAGATCTCCTCGGCGCGCTCCATGAAGCGGGCGGTGTCCAGCGTGGCAGCGACCTCGGCGACCCGGTGCTGTTCCTGCCGCTTCATGTATTCGGCGAAGGGCAGACCGCCCCTCGCCGGGTCGCCCGGCTTGCCGAGGTAGGTGGACAGGGGGGCCAGGTTGTCGAAGGTGATGTTCGAGGCGATATAGACCGAGTCGGTCATCAGCAGCTCGCGCAGAAGCGGGACCTTCATCGCCTCGCGCTTGAAGTTGTCGGCGATGTATTCGCCCATGTAGCGGGTGCCGATCCGGTAATCGACCGAATAGTGGAACCAGTCGCCGTGGTCGCGCAACAGGTTGGAAAGCCGGGTCTTTCCCAGCCCCGACATGCCGAACAGCAGAACGCGCTTGCGCTTTGCTGCCAGATAGTCCTGTCCCGAACGGTAGATCATCGCGTCACCCCCGGCGCAGGTCTTAGCGTCCGTGCGGCAGCTTCACAATGCAAAACCCCGCCCGGAGGGGCGGGGTGCGCATGCAGTTGCGCCGGGTTCAGAAGGACCAGCCGACCTTGACGCCGACGCCAACGGCGTAGTTGCCGGTCATCGAGGCACGGGCTGTGTCCGGCGTGCCGGTTTCGGGCCGGGCGTCGCCCAGCCTGGTATAGTTGATGCCGGCGGTGATCTTCATGTTGTCCATGGTGTAGATCGCGCCGATCGTCGCCCCCAAGCGCCCATTCGTCGGCGCCAGCGGCGAGACCAGATCGTCGGTGCCCTTGCCTTCATAGTTCAGCGAGAAAGAGCCGGCCCAGTTCTCGTTGAAGCGGCGGGCGACGCCGAGGGTGTAGGTCACGGTATCCTCGAGGTCCACCAGACCGTCGCCAGGGAAGTTGACCGGGTCGATCTTGAAGGACGACCAATCCGCCCAGCGGATCTGGCCGAAGACCAGGGTGTCCTTGGCGACGCCCGTCTGGAAGTCGAGGTTCACCGACTGCGGCGTCTCGACCTCGGTCACCGTCCCGGTAGCGGGCGGAACGATGGTCTGGGTGGTGCCCATCTCGTGCTTGATCGCCGAGTTGTAGGTCAGGGCGACCCGCAGGGCGATTTCCGGCTTCTCATAGGCGACGCCGATCAGGTAGCCGGGCGCCCAGTCGCCGGCGAGTTGCACGTCGTAGCCCGACAGCGGCCCGTAGGCGAGACCCTGCAACCGGATGTTGCCCTTCGCATGCTGCATGCGCAGGCCGCCGTGGACCGAGAAGGCCTCGTTGAACTTGTAGCGCAGGATGCCGGTGACCGCGTAGGTCTTGGCCTTGGCCAGTGTTCCCCCCAGAACCGGCGAGGTCAGTGCATACTCGATGTCCGCGCCGAAGGGCTGATCGACGTTCAGCGCCATCGAAAGCTGGTCGTTGATGTCGTACTTGTAGCTGAAGCCCAGCTGCGTGTAGGTGTTGCCCACGTCCCCGGTCGGTGCGGTGGCCACGTCGCGGCCGGTGATGCTGGGCGAAGCCAGACCGAAGGACAGTTCCAGATAGCGGCCCTTTTCGAACAGCGCGCCAAGACCCTGGCCCGACCGGTCGATCCCTCCGGCCATCGCACCGGATGCTGCGGCAAGTACGGCGACAGACGCCATGAGAATTCGTTTCATTGTGCTCATCCCTAGAACCGATGTCCCGCGCCGGGACGTCCCCCTCACCCAAACGCTATGCGGCCATTCGCAATGGGTCAACCAATGACGCCACGTCACGGTTTTGTGACCTTGGGCACATGTGTCCCGGAGGCCCCACTCGCCCCGTTGCGCCTCAGCGTCAGCCAGATTCCCGCAAAGATCAGCCCGGCGCCGAGGAACAGCGTCGGCTTGATCGGTTCCGCGTAAAACAGCGCTCCCACCGCCGCGATGATGGGCAGGCGCGCGAAATCGACCGGCACGACGACGCTTGCAGGGGCAAGGCTCAGCGCGGTCGTCAGGCAGAGATGCGCGCTGATGCCGGCCGCCGCGATCAGCCCCAGCCAGGGCAGGGTCGCCGCCGTCGGAAGCGCCACCGGCCCCATCACCACCATCGCCATCGTGCCGAGGATCGCCTGCATCAGCGTCAGCCAGAACAGGATCGAGATGATCGCCTCTCCACGGGTCAGCGCCTTGGTCATCATCGTCGTCGCCGCGAAGAACAAGGCCGCCGCCGCGGCCGCCAGAACCCCGGGTTCCAGCGTGCCGTAACCGGGGCGCGCGACGATCAGGACGCCCGCGAACCCCAGCGCCGCGGCCGCAAGCTTGCGGCGGGTCAGCCGTTCGCCAAGGAACAGCGGCGACATGAGGATCACCCAGATCGGCGAGGTGAACTCCAGAGCAAAGACCTGCGCCAGCGGGATCATCGTGATCGCCCAGAACCAGAGCGACTGGCCGGAGAAGTGGAACAGGTTGCGCAAGCCGTGGCTGCCCAGCCGGTCCACCCGGATCCGGCTTGTCTGGCCAAGCGCCAGAGCGACCGCGAGCACGATCACCCAGCCGATCATCGACCGGAAGGCCAGGATCTCGAAGGTGTCATGCGCGCCGTTGATCTGCCGCGTGGCGATTGCCATGGCGGTAAAGGCGGCAATGGCCCCGGTCATCCAGATTGCGGCGGCGAGCGGGCGGTGGGTGACAGTCATCGCGGCACAGTCGCCGGGCCCTCGGGAATTGTCCAGACCGCCCGGACGATCCGCTGAGACTGTGCAGGGAAGCACGGTGGCAGGCAGGGCAGGGCGGTTGTCTGTGGTGCGGGCCCGCCCTATCTGGTGACCCAGGCCACAGGAGAGATTGACGATGAGCCTCGACGCAATTCATGTCCGCCACCCCGACCATCCGGTCGCGGCGCAGTTTCCCGCCCGCTGGTCGCCGCGGTCCTTCACCGGCCGGGCATTGACCGAGGCTGAGGTGATGTCGCTCTTCGAGGCCGCCCGCTGGGCACCTTCGGCCTCGAACCACCAACCCTGGCGCCTTGTCTGGGCGCTGCGGGATGATGCTGCCTTCGCTGCGATCCGCGACACGCTGACCGGGGCCAATCCATCCTGGGCGGGCAGGGCTGGTGCCCTGATCGTCGTTGTGTCACGGGACCTCGTGATCAACCGCGAGGGCGCGGAAGTCCCCAACCGGACCGCGGCTTTCGATACCGGAGCCGCCTGGATGAGCCTTGCCCTGCAGGCCCAGTCGATGGGGCTGGTCACGCATGCGATGGGCGGCGTGGACCGGGCGGCGCTGGCGGCGGCCGTGGCATTGCCGAAAGGACACACGATCCAGTGCGTCGTGGCGGTGGCAGAGCAGGGTCCGGCAGAGGCGCTGCCGGACGATCTGCGCGCGCGGGAACAGCCCAGCCAGCGCAAGGCGGTGTCGGAATTCGCTGTTCACGGGCGGTTCTGAGGGCCCGCGGCTGGACGGCTGACGACGGACGGAGTCATCCGCCTGCGATCTCGATCACCTTGCACAGGTTGTCGCGAACCGCCCGCTTGCCCGCAACCTGGCCCTGCTGGATGGTGAAGATCCCTTCGACAGTCGTCTTGCCCTTGGCCTCGGTCACGATGAAGCGAAGGGTCTGCGGGCGACCCGAGCCGGTTGCCTCTTGCCAGGCGGTGACGACGCCGCCGTCGCGCTTGACGCCGCTGAACCCTTCGGCCTTCAGCCGCGCGGCAATGCGCTTGGCGGCGGTGGTGCGGTCCAGCCCCTTGAAGACGGCATGCGACTTGTACTGGATCTGGCTGAAGAGCGGCAGGCCCTCGGCGGTGAAATTCTCCTTGCAGCCGGCGAAGGCGGTGCCGGTCAGAAGGCAGGCGGACAGAAGGCTGGCGGTCAGGGCGGTGATCTGGGCAAGACGCATCGGGGGCTCCGGTTGTGTGAACCGCAGTCCTACCACCCCGCCGAGCGCCGCGCGCGTCAGGTTTCCCCGACCGGGCACTTGCCGGGCAGGGCCTCGAGCTCAGGCTTCGCGGATGCTGAAATCGCGTTTCAGGGTCGCGGTCGCCGCGAACCAGGCGCTACCACGGGTCCGGGCCTGATGCGCCTCGAAGGCGGCCCTGTCGGTGAAGCTTTCGTCCAGTCGCCAGATCAGCGGATCGGCGGTCGGGTCGACATTGAAGGTCAGACAGCCCGGTTCGGCGCGGCTGAGGCGGATATGCTCGGGCAAATTGGCGCGGACAATCTCTGCCTCGCCGGGCGTGGAACAGGTCAGGGTGCCGGTGACTCGGATCATTCCAGCTCGATCGTGCCCGGCGGCTTCGAGGTGCAGTCGTAGAACACCCGATTGATGCCCTTGACCTCGTTGATGATCCGCGTGGCGGTCTCGCTCAGGAAGTCGTGGCTGAAGGGGTAGTAGTCGGCGGTCATGCCGTCGACGCTCGTCACCGCCCGCAGCGCCAGCGCGTAGTCGTAGGTCCGCCCGTCGCCCATCACGCCCACGGTGCGCATCGGCAGGATCGCGGCAAAGGCCTGCCAGATCTCGTCGTAAAGCCCGTGCTTGCGGATCTGGTCGATGTAGACCGCATCCGCCCGGCGCAGGATGTCGAGCTTTTCGCGGGTGATCTCGCCGGGGCAGCGGATCGCAAGGCCGGGCCCGGGGAACGGGTGGCGGCCGATGAAGCTGGGGGGCAGGCCGAGCTCGCGGCCCAGGGCGCGGACCTCGTCCTTGAAGAGTTCCCGCAGCGGCTCGACGAGTTTCAGGCCCATCTTCTCGGGCAGGCCGCCGACATTGTGGTGCGACTTGATCGTGACCGAAGGCCCGCCGGAGAAGCTGACCGACTCGATCACGTCCGGGTACAGCGTCCCTTGCGCCAGAAACTTCGCGCCGCCCACCTCGTTCGCGTGCTTCTGGAAAACGTCGATGAAGAGCTTGCCGATGGTCTTGCGCTTGACCTCGGGGTCGGAAACGCCCTCCAGCGCGCCGAGGAACAATTCGCTTTCGTCGGCATGGATCAAGGGCATGTTGTAATGGTCGCGGAACATGGTCACGACCTGTTCCGCCTCGCCCAGCCGCAGAAGCCCATGGTCCACGAAGACGCAGGTCAACTGATCGCCGATCGCCTCGTGGATCAGGACGGCTGCAACCGAGGAATCCACCCCGCCCGACAGGCCGCAGATCACCTTGGCATCGCCCACCTGTTCCCGGATCTTGCGGATCGCCTCCTCGCGGTAGGCGCCCATGGTCCAGTCGCCCTTGAAGCCTGCGAGCCTGACGAAGTTCTCGTAAAGCTTCCCACCCTTCGGAGTGTGGTGCACCTCGGGGTGGAACTGGACGGCGTAGAAATGGCGCTCGGGGTCGGCGGTGATGGCGAAGGGCGCGTTCGGCGAGGTGCCATAGACCTTGAAGCCCGGAGCCAGTTTCGACACATGGTCGCCGTGGCTCATCCAGACCTGCTCGCGCGCCTGGGGTCCGTCCTCGGCCGGGAACCAGCCGGCCAGGATCGGATGCGTCAGGTCGGTGGGCGTCACGAAGGCGCGGCCGAATTCGGCGGTGCCGTGGCCGCCTTCGACATGGCCGCCGAGGCAATGCATCATCACCTGCTGGCCATAGCAGATCCCCAGGATGGGAACGCCGAGGTCGAACACGCCCTTCGGCGGCATCGGCGCGTTCTCCCAGTAGACGCTGGCCGGGCCGCCCGAGAAGATCACCGCCTTGGGCGCGAAGGCCCGCAGGAAGGCGTCGTCGATCCGGTTGTACGGGTGGATCTCGCAGTAGACGTTCAACTCGCGCAGGCGCCGCGCGATCAGTTGCGTGACCTGGCTGCCGAAGTCGATGATGAGAAGGCGGTCGTGTGTCTGGCTCATGCGCCCGCGTAGCGCGCAGTGTCCGCCGGTGCAAGGGGTGGCAGCGGCCGGGCCGGGGGTTTCACACCTCCGGACCCCCGTGGAGTATTTGGAAATGGGCAAGGGCATGTCGTTTGCGACGGGGGGCCGTGTCGCTTTTGGAAAGGATTGGACGGTTTCGGGGAGCGTTGCCGAGCGGATTGGCGGCATAAGGGCGGCAAACGTCCCTCGGAGGCCAAGATGAACGAAGTTGCAGGGCGCAGGTCACGCAGTGGGGGCGGTGCCAGCCGTCGGGCGGAACGCACCGCGATCAGCTTCGAGACCGCGCGTTTCATCCAGCGCAACATCCCGAACTTCGAGATCCTGAACGAAGAGGCGCTCCAGATCATCGAGCACAACGCCGAGACGGTGCTGGAAGAGATCGGCGTCAACTTCGTCGAGAACCCCGGCGCGCTTGCCCGCTGGCGCGAGGCGGGCGCCGATGTGAAGGGCGAAAGGGTGCATATTCCCCGGGGGCTCGCGCGCAGGCTGATCACGACCGCGCCGAAGACCTTCACCCAGCACGCCCGCAACAGCGAGCGCAACGTGGAAATCGGCGGGCGCAGTCTTGTCCTCGCCCCGGTCTACGGCCCACCCTTCGTCCGCGACATGGAAGGCGGGCGCCGCTATGCCACGCTGGAGGATTTCCAGAATTTCGTGAAACTGGGCTACATGTCGAAATGGCTGCACCACTCCGGCGGCACGGTCTGCGAGCCGACCGACATTCCGGTGAACAAGCGTCACCTCGACATGCTGCTCGCGCACATGACCCTGTCCGACAAGCCCTTCATGGGATCCGTTACCGAACCCGGCCGCGCGCAGGACTCGGTGGACATGGCCTCGATCCTGTTCGGCAAGGATTTCGTCCAGCAGAACACGGTGATGACGTCGCTCATCAACATCAACTCGCCGATGGTGTTCGACGGGATCATGATGGGCGCGCTGGAGGTCTATGCGGCCAACAACCAGGCCTCGATCGTCTCGCCCTTCATCGTCGGCGGCGCGATGGCCCCGGTCACGGTGGCCGGCACCCTGACCCAGGTGCTGGCCGAGATCCTGGCCGGGGTGGCCTATTCGCAACTCGTCCGCCCCGGATCGCCCGTCATCGCGGGCGCCTTCGTCACCAGCATCGACATGAACTCGGGCGCGCCGACCTTCGGAACGCCGGAAGCCGCCCACATCACCTATGGCGCGGGCCAGCTGGTGCGGCGGCTGGGGCTGCCCTACCGGTCCGGCGGGTCGTTCTGCGGCTCCAAGCTGCCGGACGCGCAGGCGGCCTATGAAACCGCGAACTCGCTCAACATGGCGCTTCTGGCCGGGGTCAACTTCATGCTTCACGCGTGCGGCTGGCTGGAGGGGGGGCTGGTGTCCTCCTACGAGAAATTCGTGATGGACGCAGACCAGCTGGGCACCCTGCATCACCTGGCGCAGGGCATCCAGATCGACACCAACGGGCAGGCGATGGACGCGATCCGCGAGGTCGGTCCGGGGGGCCATTACCTCGGCTGCGCGCATACCCAGGCGAACTTCAAGTCGGCCTTCTGGCGGTCGGACCTGTTCGACTACAAGCCCTTCGAGACCTGGGCCGAGGAAGGGTCGCGCGACACTCAGACGCTGGCCAACGAACGGGTGAAGAAACTTCTGGCCGACTACCAGGCCCCGGAACTCGACCCCGGCATCCGGGAAGCCCTGGATGCCTTCGTCGCCCGCCGCAAGTCAGAGATGCCGGACGCGTTCATCTGACGGAGGCCGGCCGAACGGCGATGAAAGGGCGGCCACACGCCGCCCTTTGCATGTTCGGGCACCGGTCAGGCGGTCTCGCCCCGGCGCAGGAACTGGGCCTCGGCCAGCAGGGCGATCAGCACCTCGATGTGGCGGGCCACCGAATAGGCCGCGTCGCCGGCCTGGCGCGTTGCCTCCAGCCGCGCCTCGACCGTCAACAACGAGGTGACCGTCTCTTCCGGCGAGCCGGTGCGGTCGACATAGCGGCGCAGGTCGCGCTCACGCCGGTAATCGCCCAGGCCGAAACGCGCGGCGCGCATCAGCAGCCGGGGGCGGCGCAGGGTGGCAAGCAGAGAGCGGCAGTCTGTCATCGGACTCCTCCTTCGCAGGTCAGACGATCTGGATGAAGCCATCCTGGCCGAATACAACCTGGCGTTGCGCAAAGCTGCCGAGTAGCGTGCGGAGGTTACTGATTAGTTTAAGCTTTCCGTCGAATTGTCGAGACAAGACGGAAGTTTAACCAACAGGTAACCAATCCCACCCAAGGTTGTGCATGTCCAAGGCTGGACCTCTTGCAGCCCGGGTGTGGACAGATACAGGACGACCGAATTGCCAGAATTGACCGCTGCCAGCCTGCCGGACTGGCTTCCTGCTGCCGTGCGTCACTACCTCGACCATACCGAAGACGGCACATCGCTCAGGGAGCTTGCGCGGCGCGAAGGCCTGCATGCCTCGACCATCCTGCGCCAGGTGCGACGGTTCGAGAACCGCCGCGAGGACCCGTTGATGGACGAGGCGCTAACGGCGATCTCCCGTCTTGTCTCCCGCCAGTCCGATGCCTCAGCCGAAAAGGATGATTCCCCGATGTCCGTTCACATGCGCTCCGACCGTTCCGGCCCGCTGCCGGAGGTTTTCGACGAACAGGCGCTGCAGCGCGAAGGGATGCGCGTCCTGCGCCGGCTGGCGGAGCCCAGCGCGGTGATGGCGATTGCCCCTGATCTCGACAAGGCGGTGGTGCTGCGCGAACTGCCCGACGGGCGCAGCCTGCGGACGGCGGTGCTGGAACGTTCGGTCGCCCATGCCTTCGCGCTGAAGGACTGGGTGACCTGCCGCAAGCCAGGCCGGGTCTCGACCTACGAGATCACGTCGGCCGGCCGCGCGGCGCTTAAACGGATGGTGGATGAGGAGGATCGCCGCCGGCAGGGCATGGCAGAGGCCGCGACCCCCTTCGGCGAGCAGCACCGGGTCTGGGGCGAGCGCGAGGTGATGGACGACGCGGGCCCGCGCCGGGTGCGCTACAACCTGGCCGAAAGCCTGGTGGCCCTGCTGGGCCGTCGGCGCGACCGCGACGGCAAGCCGTTCCTGGAGCCGGAGCTGGTGGCCGCAGCGGAACGTCTGCGCGAGGATTTCGAACTGGCGCAGATGGGGCCGCGCGTGGCGCAGAACTGGGACCGGTTCCTGACCGGGGGCGACCGTGGCGCCTTCCAGCCCGACAGCGGTCTGGCCGAGGGGCCATCCTCGGCGCGCGGGCGGGTTGCGGCGGCGTTGCGCGACCTTGGGCCGGGGCTCGGCGACGTGGCGCTGCGCTGCTGCTGTTTCCTCGAAGGGCTGGAGATGGCCGAGAAACGCATGGGCTGGGCAGCGCGCTCTGGCAAGATCGTGCTGCGCATCGCGCTGATGCGCCTGCGCCGGCACTACGAGGAAACCTATGGCAAGTCCGGCCCGCTGATCGGCTAGGCCTCGACGCCGCGCGCGATCAGCACCAGCGAGCTCGCCGCCAGCCAGGCCGAGGTCTGCCGCAGCAGCCGGACCGCAGGGGCAGGCCCGGGAAAAGGGCACAACTCCCCCGCGAACCAGCGGCCTTCCTGCCCGTTCGGCAAGGGGCCGGCCTTGATCATCATCAAGCCGGAAGGGGGGCATCGGTATGGACGCCCCCCTTCCTCCGGGGCTTCCCCGTCCCCGGATCGCGCGGCCAGCCTCTCAGGCGGCGCGCGTAACCCCCATCCGGTGCAGGATCCCGGCCAGCGCGCCTCCGGCCAGCGGGGCCGCGACGAACACCCAGAGATCGGCCATGGCCTTGCCGCCGACGAACAGCGCCGGGCCGAAGGAGCGCGCCGGGTTCACCGAGACCCCGGTCACGTTGATGCCGACCAGATGGATTGCCGCCAGCGTCAGGCCGATGGCCAGGCCCGCCAGTTCTGCTGGCGCACCCTCCTGCGTGGCGCCGAGGATCACGGTGACGAAGAGGAAGGTCATCACCGCCTCGAAGATCAGCGCCGAGGCCAGGCTGTATTCGCCCAGATAGCCCGCACCATAGCCGTTCTGCCCCAGTCCGTTGACCGAGATGTCGTAGCCCGCCTTGCCCGAGGCGATCGCATAGAGGATCGCCGCGCCGATCACCCCACCGATAAGTTGCGCCAGAACATAGCTGGCCAGTGCCCCCGCGCTCATCCGTCCTGCGAGAAAGGCGCCCAGGCTGACGGCCGGGTTCAGATGCGCCCCCGAGATCGGGCCGATCCCGTAGGCCGCCGCCACGATGGCCAGGCCAAAGGCCAGGGCGATACCGGTCATCCCGATCTCGGCCCCCATCAACACCGCGGCGCCGCAGCCGAACAGCACCAGGATCGCCGTTCCGATCACTTCCGCAACAAAGGTCTTTGACATCGCGTGTTCCCTTTCGACTTGCACCCGCTGCATGGGTGGTGGGCGCCAGACGCGGCCTCGTCCGCGTTGCCTTGGGCCGGAAACGCGCTTATCTGGGAAGGAACCATGCGGTCAGGGGGAAATTTCCGTGCGCGACCTCAAGCTTCCCGAAGGACGTCACCCGGAAAAGGCGCATCGGCCCGACAATGCGCAACCGAAAAAGCCCGCATGGATCCGCGTGAAGGCCCCGACCTCGGCAGGCTACAAGCAGACCCGCGACATCCTGAGGGAAAAGAAGCTGGTCACGGTCTGCGAGGAGGCGGGCTGCCCGAACGTCGGCGAATGCTGGTCCCAGGGCCACGCCACCATGATGATCATGGGCGAGATCTGCACCCGCGGCTGCACCTTCTGCAACGTGGCGACCGGCAAGCCACAGACCCTCGACGCCTTCGAGCCCGGCCGGGTGGCCCATGCCGTCTCGGAACTGGGGCTCAAGCATGTCGTTGTCACCAGTGTGGACCGGGACGACCTTGATGACGGCGGGGCGGAACACTTTGCCCAGACGATCCGCGCGATCCGGCACCGGTCCCCCGGCACCACCATCGAGGTCTTGACCCCCGACTTCCTGAAATGCCCGCCCTCGGCGCTGGAAAAGGTGGTCGAGGCGCGGCCCGATGTGTTCAACCACAATCTCGAAACCGTGCCCGGCCTCTACCACGAGGTCCGCCCCGGCGCGCGCTATTTCCATTCGCTTCGGCTGTTGCAGCGGGTCAAGGAACTCGATCCCCTGTTGTTCACCAAGTCCGGGATCATGGTGGGCCTGGGCGAGACGCGGCAGGCCGTCTTGCAGGTGATGGACGACATGCGCTCGGCCGATGTCGATTTCCTGACCATCGGCCAGTATCTGCAACCTACACCAAAGCACCACCGCGTCGACCGTTTCGTGACGCCCGAGGAGTTCAAGGCCTACGAGACGGCGGCCTCGGGCAAGGGGTTCCTGATGGTCTCGGCCACGCCCCTCACTCGGTCGTCCTATCACGCGGGCGACGATTTCGCGCGGATGCGCGCGGCGCGACAGGCGGGGCGTGGCTGAAAAGACAGGGCCGCCCGAAGGCGGCCCCTTTAGTTCCTTTCGCGAGGGGTCAGAACTTGAACCCGACGCCGATGTCGTAGATCTCGGCTCCGTTCTGGACCTTGATGGTGCCGCCTTCGACGAACAGGCCGTTCGCCATCTCGTAGCGCGCGGAAAGCGAGTAGAGATCCGAAGAGTTCTCCACCATCAGGACGTCGCCTGTCAGGGACAGCGAATCGATCACGTCCACGCTGCCATAGAGCCTCAGGGTGTGCCGGGTATCCGGGGTCCGCAGCTGTGTCAGCGCCGCGCCGATGTCGAACCTGTCGGCATCGTGCAGCGCACCGATCCGCATGAATGTGTAATTGCCATCCGACCCGTCCACGAACTCTCCGTTGATGAAATAGGTCGTGCCGGCCGCCGCGTAAGTCATCGCGCCTTCAAGAACGTCGACGGAATCGAACTCGTCGCTGATCCTGTGATAGCCTCCGCCGTAAGTCAGATTGCCCGAGGTGCCGACATATGTCAGGCCCGGTGTCATGCCATTGACAAAGCCGCTCGCCAGGGCCGAGTAGTTGGATGTCAGGAAACCGATATCCAGATCCACGACCGACGAAGAGGAAAAGTCGGGCATGACCTTGACACGGTCCACCACCGGGCGCGGCGCACCGACGGCGAATTCGCCGGCATCGGTGGACAGGACCAGCGCCGCCCAGACATTGGTCAGCTCCGAGCCGTCCTCCAGATAGGTCGTATCCAGCGCCGCATCGAAGCCCAGCAGCCCGCCCGACCGCCACGACGCATTCACGTCGCCGTCGAAGGCCCAAAGATGGGTGGTGTCCGCATCCAGATATTCCAGTTCGACCGTTCCGCCGAAGGTCAGGCCGGTTTCAGCGGTCTGCGCCAGCGCCGGAAGCGAGGTCGTTGCGACGAGGGAGGCGAGGAAGAAGCTGCGCATGTCACGCTCCGTTCAGATCAGATGTGTCCATTATCGTGCAACCAAAGGCGGCGCAAAAGCTGCCGGGTGCGGAAGTCCCGGCAAATGTGGACGAGCGGCCACAGTGCCCCGTCACTCCACGTCCGGCACCGCCAGCAGGTATTCCGCTACCGCGACCCGGTCGCCTTCCGGCAGGCGCGCCATGTTCTCCACCACATGCGCCATGTGGCCGCCCACGCTGTCGTAGTCGGGCGTGAAGCCCGTGGTCAGGTATTGCACGATGTCCCCCGCGCTCCAGCCCAGCTTGCCCGGCGTGATGTTCGGGATCCGCCCCTGGCCCGATGGGTTGGGCGCGCCGCCCAGCCAGCGCGTGGTGTCGAGCCCGCCCAACAGGGTGCGCGGCGTGTGGCATTCGCCGCAATGCGCCAGCGCCTCGGAGATGTAGCGACCGCGCGCGGCGGTTGGGGTCAGGTTGCCCGGCACTGCCCAGTCGTTCGACAGGAACATCAGCTTCCAGACCCCGATTGTCTCGCGGATCGAGAAGGGAAAGGCCAAGGCGTGCGGCTGGCTGGGGGTGGGATCGGCGGGCAGGGTCTTGAGATAGGCGTAAAGGTCCGCCACGTCCTGCATCTGCATCTTCGCATAGGACGCATAGGGCAGGGCAGGGTAGTAATGCTCGCCCTCCGGGCTGACCCCGCGCGTCAGCGCATTGGCGAGGTCGAGGAGCGACCAGGCGCCGATCCCGTGCTCGGGATCCTGGCTGATGTTCGGCGCGACGAAGGTGCCGAAGTCCGACGGGAACCGCTGCCCGCCCGACAGCACGAGCTGCGCCTCGCCCTTCGCACCCTCGGCCATGTGGCACGAGGCGCAGCCGGCGGCCCAGAACACCAGTTCCCCCTTCGCGGCATCCCCGGTCAGGTCCGCCACCGCCGCCGCCGCCAGTGGCTGCGGCCGGGCCATGACATAGACCGCACCCGCCGCGACCAGGCCCAAGACCACCAGCCAGCGCAAGATCCGCATCCCGTTCTCCGTTCACAACCCGGGCGCGAGCCTAGCCGACGATCCGCCCGCGTCCAATCACGGATTGCGGCGCAGGCTGTCCACCGCCAGCCAGTCGGGCCAGCCGACCAGCCGTTCCAGCGCCACGATCGCAAGGCAGAGGGCGATGACGCCCAGCACCAGCTTGACCCGCGCCCAGGACGGCGGGTTCTGCACCCAGCGCTTCGCGCGCAGAAGCCACAGCAGCTGGTTCATGCCTCCTCCGGGAAACGCACCTTGCCGATATAGGGCAGGTTCCGGTTCCTCTGCGCGAAGTCGATCCCGTAGCCCACGACGAATTCGTCGGGAATCTCGAACCCGGTCCAGTCCGCCTTAACCGGCACTTCCCGCCGCGACGGCTTGTCCAGCAGCGCGCAGGTCTTCAGCCGCGCGGGCCCGCGCGCCTGCAACAGGTGCAGCACATGCGAGAGCGTGAAGCCCGTGTCGATGATGTCCTCGACCACCAGCACGTCGCGGCCCGCGATCTCGCCGCGCAGGTCCTTCAGGATGCGCACCTCGCGGCTGGAATGCATCGCATCGCCGTAGCTGGATGCCTCCAGGAAATCCACCTCGACCGGCAGCTCGATCTCGCGCACGAGATCGGCGATGAACACGAAGGATCCGCGCAGAAGCCCGACCACCACCAGCTTGTCGGTGCCCTCGAAATACCGGGTGATCTCGCGCGCCAGCGCCTCGACCCGCGCGGCGATGGACTTGGCGCTGATCATCAGGTCGATGACATAGGGACGTTCGGGCATGGCTTTGTCCTGACTGCTCGCCCCTTCCTAGCGTCTGGGTCCGCCCTTGCCTAGGCCGTGACAGGACGTCCGCTTGATCTTGGGCGCGTATCGGGCCACACCACGGGCAAGAGAGACGCCGATGCCCACCCATTCCGAAACGAAACGCCTGCCCTACACCGCCCAGCAGATGTATGATCTGGTGGCCGATGTTGCCTCTTACCCCAGGTTCCTACCCTGGAACTCGGCCGCCCGGATCCGGTCGCGCCGGCCCATCGCGGGCGGGGGCGAGGTGATGGAGGCCGATCTCGTCATCAGCTTCAAGGTGTTCCGCGAACGCTTCGGCAGCCGGGTCACGCTCTGGCCCGACCAGAAGCGGATCGACACCGAATACATCGACGGGCCTTTCCGCTACATGCGGTCAAGCTGGGCCTTCCGCGATGTGCCGGGCGGTTGCGAGGTGGATTTCCACGTCGATTTCGAATTCCGCAACGCCATCCTGCAAGGCATCATCGGCGTGGTGTTCAACGATGCGATGCAGCGTGTCGTCCGCGCCTTCGAACGCCGCGCGGCAGAACTCTACGGGCCGGGCGCGGCCTGACGCGACGGAAATCCCTCACGCCGGCGTGAGTGCCTCACATTCCAACGGAGGTATCCCGTGCGACGGCTTGCCCTTCTCCTTTCCCTGCTCCTGCTTCCCTTCGCCGCTGCCGCCGAGACGGTCCGGCTCGGCGATCGCTGGTATGAGATATACCTGCCCGCCCGCGCCTCGGGGGCGCCGCTGATCCTTGCACTGCACGGCGGGGGCGGGGATCCCGACCAGTTCGCCAATGCCTCGGGCCTGGCCAAGGCGGCGAACCGACAGGGTTTTGCCGTGGCCTTCCCCGCGGGCAGCGGCCGGCGGGGCGAACGGCTTCTGACCTGGAACGGCGGCTACTGCTGCGGCTATGCCGCGCGGCTGGGCATCGATGACATCGGCTTTCTCGAACAGGTGATCGCCGATGCCGCGCAACGCTTTGGCGTTGACGGTTCGCGGGTGTTTCTTACCGGCATGTCCAATGGCTCGATCCTGGCCGAAACCTTCGCTGCGCGGAACCCCTCGCGCGTGCGGGCCGTGGCCGGGGTCTCCGGCACCATGGACACCTCGCGCAACCGCGTGCAGGGGCAGGTGCCGGCGCTTGTCATCCACGGCACCGCGGATCCGATGGTGCCCTACGAGGGCGGTCAGGGTGCCAGCAGTCTGACGCGGACCGACTTTTCCTCGGTCGCCTCGGTGGTCCGCGCATTCACCGCGCCCTGGGGCGCAGTTGTCGAAACCGGCAGCCGCATCGACGGCAGGGATGACGGGACGGCGGTCGTCGTGACCGACTACAGCAAGGCCGGGCGCGTCGTGGTGCGGCTGATGACCGTCGAGGGCGGGGCGCATCACTGGCCCGGCGGGCGCAAGGTGCGGCTGACCAAGGGCAAGACGCAGGAGATCGACGCCAATACCGAGATCCTGCGCTTCTTCGCGATGCAACCGTAAGTTCAGGGGGGCCAAATTCCTTCGAAGGAATTTGCAAATCCTTTCGAAAGGATTTGGCCCTACTGCAAGGCCCCGGCCAGCAATTCCAAGGCGTGCCGAGTGGCAGCTGCCCGCACCTTCGCCCGGCCGGGGGCGCCGAACTCCACGGTCTCGACCCGCGTCTCGCGGCCGCGCTGCGCAAGGCCGAAGCAGACCCGGCCCTCGGGCTTGAACTCCGACCCGCCGGGGCCGGCGATGCCGGTGATCGACACTGCAAGCTCGGCCGCCGACCGGGCCAGCGCGCCTTCGGCCATCTCGCGCGCAACCGGCTCGGACACCGCGCCATGCGCGGCCAGGGTCTCCGTGCTGACGCCAAGCAGCTCCACCTTGGCCGCATTGGAATAGGTGATGAAGCCGCGCTCGAACACGTCCGACGAGCCCGCGATATCGGTCAGCGCGGCGGCGACCATGCCGCCGGTGCAGCTTTCCGCCGTGGCGATGCGGATGCCCCAGTAGCGCGCCCGCACCAGAAGCTCTGCCACATCTACCCCAGCCATGGCTCCACCACCCCATGATAGAGGCCCGCCAGACCCATCGCGGCGACCCCCGCGAACAGCCCCGCCCAGAGGTCGTCCAGCATCACGCCCACCGCATCGCCCCTCCGGTCGGCCCGGCCCACGAGCCACGGCTTCCAGATGTCGAACAGCCTGAACAGCACGAACGGGGCGACCCAGCCCGGCCAGGCCCCGGTCAGCAGGTCGGCCACATCGTGCCGCCACAGCGGGATCACCGTGAACGACAGCGCCAGAAGCTGTCCCGCGACCTCGTCGATCACCACCTCGGACGGATCCTCGCCGCCCGCCCGCGCCAGATAGCGCGGCACCGCCCAGAACCCTGCCAGCGTGGCCAGCACGAACCCCGCCGGCACCGCCAGCGCCCAGCCTGCCTGATAGGCCAGAACCGCAAGCGCCACGGTGATCGCGCTGGCCCAGGTGCCGCTTGCGGGCCTCAGGTGCCCGGCACCGAAGAAGGTGGCGATGAGCCGGCTCATGCCCGCACCAGCGTTGCGGTGGCGATGGCTGCGATGCCCTCCTCGCGGCCGGTAAAGCCCAGCCGTTCAGAGGTTGTGGCCTTGACCGAGACGCGGTCCGCCGCGACCTCCAAGATCCGGGAAAGTTTCGCCTGCATGTCAACGGCATGCGGGCCGATCTTCGGGCGCTCGCAGACCAGGGTCACGTCGCAGTTGCCCAGCTCGTAGCCCCGCGACCGGGCAAGGCGCATGGCATGAGACAGGAAGATGTGGCTTGCCGCGCCCTTCCATTGCGGGTCAGAGGGCGGGAAATGCCGGCCGATGTCGCCCTCGGCCAGCGCGCCATAGATCGCATCGGTCAGAGCGTGCATGCCCACATCGGCATCCGAATGGCCCAGCAGGCCCTTGCCATGCGGCACCCTCACGCCGCACAGCCAGACATGATCGCCCTCGCAGAAGGCATGCACGTCATAGCCGTTGCCCAACCTGACTTGCGGCCGCACATCCATCTCGCGCCCCTTCAGGATCGCCTCGGCCCGGGCGAAATCGCCGGGAAAGGTCAGCTTCAGATTGGTTTCCTCGCCCTCGACGATCGCCACGTCAAGCCCTGCGGCGCGCGCCACCTGCACATCGTCCAGCGACCCCGCGCCATGCACCCGATGCGCGGCAAGGATAGGGCCATAGCGGAATGCCTGCGGCGTCTGCGCCCGGTAGAGACCCGTGCGGTCGACCGTGCCCGCGACCAGCCCCTCTGCCCCGCGCCACAGCGCATCCGTCACCCCCACGCCCGGCGCGGCACCCTCGTGCCGCTCCAGCGCCGCCAGAAGCCGCCCGATCAGCGCCCGGCTGACCAGCGGCCGCGCGCCGTCGTGGATCAGCACCGCCTCGACCCCCGACCCCTCCAGCGCCTGCAACCCCGCCAGCACCGAGGCATCCCGCGTCGCCCCCCCCTCGACCAGCGGCACACCAAGGGCTGCGGCGCGGGCGCGGTCGTCGGGATGGATCACCACCAGCACCTGCATCCCGGCGAAGGCCGCCAGCGTGTGGGCCAGCACCGGCTTGCCCGCAAGCATCTGCCATTGCTTGGGAACCTCGCCGCCCATGCGGCTGCCGCGACCGGCGGCGACGATGATGACGGCTGTGCGCATTCGGGCTCCTTTGCCTCTGCCTAATGCAGCCGGGCCTGCATGACAATCTGGCGGTTGCTCCAGTCATCTGCACAAGATTTGTGCATCGCATGTTTTTCGGTCATATATGCGCCCCGTCCCCTTGGTCGGCCCACCCTCGCGCCCTATCACTTGAACAGATGCACAAGGAAAAGGCATTGATCGTTCCTCTTGGCCCGCTATCGCTGACCCCTCCGGTCTTTCTCGCGCCGCTGGCCGGGATCACCGACCTTCCGTTCCGCCGGCTGGTCGCGCGCTTCGGCGCGGGCCTTGTCGTCAGCGAGATGGTGGCCTCGGCCGAGGTCGTCCGCGCCCAGCCCGAGGCGCGCGCGCGCGCCGAACTTGGGTTCGGCGAACAGGCGACCGCGGTGCAGCTTGCCGGGCGCGACCCCTACTGGATGGCCGAAGGTGCAAGGTTCGTCGAAGGGCAGGGCGCGCGGATCATCGACATCAACATGGGCTGCCCGTCCAAGCGGGTGACGACCGGCCTCTGCGGCTCTGCGTTGCTGCGCGACCTCGACCTTGCGCTGAAGCTGATCTACGCGGTGGTGCAGGCGGTCAAGGTCCCGGTCACGCTGAAAACCCGCCTCGGCTGGGACGATAGGCTGCACAATGCCCCCGAGCTTGCCCGCCGCGCGGAAGCGGCCGGCGTGCAGATGATCACCATCCACGGCCGCACCCGCTGCCAGTTCTACAAGGGCAGCGCCAACTGGGCCGCCATCCGCGCGGTAAAGGAAGCGGTCACGATCCCCGTCATCGCCAACGGCGACATCACCGACACCGCCACCGCGCGCGAGGCGCTGCGGCTCTCGGGCGCCGACGGCGTCATGATCGGCCGTGGCGCACAGGGGGCGCCCTGGCGGCTGGCGCAGGTTGCGCATGACCTCTTCGGCACCCCGGCACCTCAGATCCCCGACGGCGGGCGGCTTGGCCGGATGATCCTCGACCATTATGACGACATGCTCACCTTCTACGGCACCGAACTGGGCCTGCGCATGGCGCGCAAGCATCTGGCCTGGTATCTGGAGGAAGCCGGCCTTCCCCATGCGCGCGAGCCGATCCTGACCTCGACCGACCCGGCCGAGGTGATCCGGCTGATCGAACTGGCCTTCGCCGATCTGGAACTCGCCGCATGACCGCCTACCGCGCCCCCTATCCGGTGCCCGGCGTCATCTGGGCCTCGCTGCCCTTCCCGACGCTCCTGATCGACCAGGGGGCGACCATCCTGGAAGTGAACCCTGCGGCCGAGACATTCCTCAACACCTCGCAGAAGGCGTTGCGCGGCCAGCCCGTGTTCGACCGCCTGGCAATCGATGCACCGATGGACGA
This sequence comes from Tabrizicola sp., assembly GCA_046294075.1. Taxonomy (GTDB): domain Bacteria; phylum Pseudomonadota; class Alphaproteobacteria; order Rhodobacterales; family Rhodobacteraceae; genus Tabrizicola. Next base: position 30,065 of record JBKBJC010000002.1, read on the forward strand.
GGCGCTGGCGCGGGTGCGCGCGAACCAGTCGCCGCTGAACATCAACGACGTGGACGTGACCTCGGGCGAACGCCCGCCGGTGCAATGCACCGTCCACCTCGCGCCGATGCATGACAACCCCGGCATCGTCATGCTGATCCTCAGCCCCCGCGAACTCGCCGACCGGATGGGCCGGTCGCTGGGCGCCAAGACCGCCGCGCGCTCGGCCATCGGCATGGCCGAGATGCTGGCGCACGAGATCAAGAACCCGCTCGCCGGCATCTCGGGGGCGGCCCAGCTTCTGTCGATGAACCTTGCGCCCGAAGATCAGGAAATGACCGATCTGATCGTCGAGGAAACCCGCCGCATCGTCAAACTTCTGGAACAGGTCGAACAGTTCGGCAACCTGCGCCCGCCGGATCGCAAGCCCGTCAACATCCACGATGCGCTGGACCGGGCCCGCAAGTCCGCGCTTGTGGGCTTTGCCGCGCACATGACCATCACCGAGGATTACGATCCCTCGCTGCCGCCCACCTATGCCGACAGCGACCAGCTGATGCAGGTGTTCCTGAACCTCATCAAGAATGCCGCCGAGGCCTGCCGCAACGGCGGCACAATCCGGCTGCACACCTTCTACGACCTCTCCCTGCGCCTGCGCCGCAAGGACGGCCCCTCGGCCGCGCTGCCGCTGAATGTCGAAATCATTGATGACGGCCCCGGCATCCCGCCCGAGATCGCCGCCTCGATCTTCGAGCCCTTCGTCTCGGGCCGCGAGAACGGCACCGGCCTCGGCCTTGCGCTGGTCTCGAAGATCGTCACCGACCATGACGGGTGGATATCGGTCGAATCCGTCCCCGGTCGCACCGTGTTCCGCGTGTCGCTGCCCCTGGCGCCGCGCGAGAAGCAGAAGGAGGAGTCCCCCTGATGGATGGCACGATCCTTGTCGCCGACGACGACCGCACGATTCGCACCGTGCTGACCCAGGCCCTGACCCGCGCGGGCTGCAAGGTCCATGCGACCTCGTCCCTGATGACGCTGATGCGCTGGGTCGAGGAAGGCAAGGGCGACCTCGTGATCTCGGATGTCATCATGCCCGACGGCAACGGGCTGGACGCGCTGCCCCGCATTTCCAAGATGCGCCCCGGCCTGCCAGTGATCGTGATCTCTGCGCAGAACACGATCATGACCGCGATCCAGGCCGCGGAGGCCGAGGCCTTCGACTACCTGCCGAAACCCTTCGACCTGCCCGACCTGATGAAACGCTCGGCCAAGGCGCTGGAGCAGAAGCGCCACACCGCCCGAGTCGTGGTGCCGCCGCGCGATCCGGGCGACGATCTGCCGCTGGTCGGGCGGACGCCGGCGATGCAGGCACTCTACCGGTTGATCGCCCGGGTGATGAACACCGAACTTGCCGTGCTGATCACCGGCGAATCCGGCACCGGAAAATCGCTGATCGCCCGCGCGATCCATGATTTCTCGGATCGCCGCACGCTTCCCTTCGTCGTAGCCCAGGCTGCCGACCTGGCCGGGATCGACGGCCCCGCGACGCTGCTTGCCCGGGCGCGCGGCGGTTCCATTGTCTTTGACGAGGTGGCCGATTACGACGCCGACACGCAAGGACGCGTGGTCAGGATGCTGGACATGCTTGGCGACAAGGCCCCGCGCGTCATGGCCACCAGCCAGACCGACCTTGCCGCGCGGATGGAGGCGGGCAGGTTCCGTCAGGATCTCTTCTACCGTCTTGGCGGGGTGACGCTGCATGTGCCGGCCTTGCGCGAACGGGTCGAGGACATCCCGCTTCTGGCCGAGCATTTCCTGGCGCGGGGCGAGCGCGAATTTGGCACTGTCCGCCGCCTGTCGCAGCCGGCGGCCGATCTGATCCGCGCCTATTCCTGGCCGGGCAACGTGCGGCAACTGGAAAACGCCGTCCGCCGCCTTCTCGTGACGTCCCCGGAAACCGAGATCGCCCGCGCCGAGGTGGAACAGGTGCTCGGCCAGCAGCCCAGTCCGGAGCCGCTGGCCGGGGTGGGCGAGGGGGACAGGCTCTCGGCCTCCGTCGCACGGCACCTCAAGCGGTATTTCGATCTCCACGGCGGCCAATTGCCGCCCCCGGGGGTCTACCAGCGCATCCTGCGCGAGGTGGAACTGCCGCTGATCGAGATCGCGCTGGATGCCACCGCCGGCAACCAGGCGAAATGCGCCGATCTTCTGGGCATCAACCGCAACACGCTGCGCAAGAAGATCACCGATCTCGACATCCGCGTGACCCGCCGTCGAAAGTTGATGTAGCAGCGCAACGCCGACCTGTGTCTTTTCGGTTTCACCCCGCCGCTCGGCTAGATATAGTGGCCGGGGGTGGCGCGACCACCGGCTGACGGGCAGGGCAGGGTGCAACAGGCGGTTCACAGGGATGTCTGGCTTCGCTTCTCCCGCCTGCGCCGGCAACGCCGGGTCCAGACGGCGGTAACGCTGGGCCTGGTATTCCTCGGCCCGGTTCTGGCCGTGGCGACCTTCCTTGCACTCGGCTCGATCAGCACCAGCGCGGCATCGCCGGTGCTGCGGCTGATCCTTCTTGCCGACCTGATCTATGTCCTGGTCGTGGCCGCGCTGGTCCTCGCCCGCGTCGCCCGGCTGATTACCGACCGCCGCTCGCGGTCGGCCGGCTCGCGGCTGCACATGCGGCTGTCCGGCGTCTTCATGCTGATCGCGCTGATTCCGACCGTGCTGGTCGCGGTCTTTGCCGTCCTGTCGATCAACATCGGGCTCGAGGGCTGGTTCTCCGACCGCGTCCGGTCCGTCGTGGGGTCGTCGCTCTCGGCTGCCCAGGCCTACGAGGCGGCGCAGCGCGACGATCTTGCCGCTGACGTCGTGACCCTCGCCGGCTACCTGAACGAGGCCAAGCGCAAGACCACCTTCCTGCGCGACGACCAACTGCGTCCGATCCTTTCCCAGGCGCAGGCGGTCGTGCAGCGCGGGCTGAAGGAGGCCTACCTGGTCGACGGGACCGGCAAGCTGATGACCCGGGGCGAAAAGTCCTATCTCTTCGACTTCGAACCCCTCACCGCCGAACAGCTGCGCCTTGCGCGCGAGGGCAACACCGTCCTGATCCCGGACTGGAAGAACAACGAGTTCCGCGCCCTGGTCTTTCTTGACGCCTACACCGATCGCTATCTCTACGTCACGCGGACGGTGGACGGCTCGATCCTGTCGCTGCTCGACGAGACCCAGGAAACCGTCCAGCTTTACAACCAGCTCGAGGCCGAGCGTGGAAGGTTGCTGTTCAACTTCGGCCTGATCTACCTCGGTTTTGCCCTGATTCTGATCCTTGCGGCGATCTGGCTGGGCCTGTGGTTCGCCGAAAGGCTTTCCCGACCCGTGGGACGGCTGGCGGGGGCGGCCGAAAGGGTGGGGGGCGGCGATCTGGACGTGCAGGTCGCCGAGGAAGAGGGCGACGACGAGATCGCCTCGCTGGGGCGGCTCTTCAACCAGATGACGCGGCAGCTCAAGGGCCAGCGCGAGGCGCTGATGGAAAGCCACGCCCAGACCGAGACCCGGCGAAGGCTGTTCGATTCGGTCCTGTCCAACGTGACTGCCGGCGTCATCGGCCTGGATCCCGATGGCGACATCGACTTCGTGAACCGCGCCGCCGAACGCCTGCTCGACCTGTCGGGGCAGCAGGTGGACATGCCCCTTGCCGCCGCCGTGCCGGAATTCGCCGCGCTGTTCGACCGGCTGCGCGAAGGCACCGGCAGCGCGGTGCAGGAAGAGGTCCGTCTGACCCGCCGCGGCAAGCTGGAAAGCCTTCTCGTGCGCATGTCCGTCCGGCGCAGCGAGACCGGCGCGCTGGAGGGCTATGTCGTGGCCTTCGACGATGTGACCGACCTCGTCTCGGCCCAGCGCATGGCCGCATGGGGCGATGTGGCCCGCCGCATTGCACACGAGATCAAGAACCCGCTCACCCCCATCCAGCTCTCGGCCGAACGGATCAAGCGCAAGTTCTCGACCCAGGTCCGCGACCATGAGGATCTGGAACAATACACCGATGTCATCGTGCGGCAGACAAACGATCTGCGCCGGATCGTCGACGAGTTCTCGAAATTCGCCCGCATGCCCGAACCCGACCGCCGCGACTGCGACCTGGTGGAGCTTCTGAACGGTGCGGTCCTGTTGCAGGAGAACGGCCAACCCGGCGTCCGCTTCGTCAAGGAGATCGCGGAAGAGCCGATCGTGATGGAACTCGACGCCACCATGATCGGACAGGCCCTGACAAACCTTATCAAGAACGCAGGGGAAGCAATTGAAAGCCATCAGGAAAAAGGCGCGGCCCCGGGCTTCGTGCCCGAAATCCGCGTGACCCTGACCGCCGACGAAGCCGAAGCGGTGATCCGCATCGCCGACAATGGCACCGGTCTGCCCCCGGACCGCGCGCGGCTGTTCGAGCCTTACGTCACCACACGCGAGAAGGGCACCGGCCTCGGCCTGCCCATCGTCAAGAAGATCATCGAAGAGCACGGCGGCACGCTCGCGCTTCTCGATGCGCCCGTCTTTCCGGGCAACGACCATGCGGGCGCGATGGCCGAGATCCGGCTTCCCCGCAGCCTGCGCAAACGTCCGCGAACGCATATTCCGCTCGGCTCTGCGCCGGGCGCAAGGGAGACCCAGGCATGAGCATTCTGATCGTTGACGACGAACAGGACATTCGCGAACTGATCGGCGACATCCTGCGGGACGAGGGCTATGCCACGCGCCTCGCCGCCAATTCCGACGACTGCATGGCCGAGATCAACGCCGACCCGCCGTCGCTGATGATCCTCGACATCTGGCTCAAGGACAGCCGGATGGACGGGATCGACATCCTCAAGACTGTAAAACGCGACAATCCCGATATTCCGGTCGTGATTATATCTGGTCACGGAAACATTGAAATTGCCGTCGCCGCGATCAAGCAGGGCGCCTACGACTTCATCGAAAAGCCGTTCAACATCGACCAGCTCATGGTCGTCGTCGCCCGAGCCATGGAAACCAGCCGCCTGCGCCGCGAGAACCAGGAACTGCGCCGCCGCGACATGACCTCGGCGGAAATGGTCGGCTCCTCGCTCGCCTTCAAGACCCTCAAGGCAAACCTCGACAAGGTCACCAAGTCGAACGCCCGCGTCATGCTGACCGGAGAGCCGGGCACAGGCAAGGAAATGGCGGCGCGCTACATCCACATGCAGTCGAACCGGGCCGGCGCGCCCTTCGTCACCGTCTCGTCCGCCTCGATCGAGCCCGAGCGGATGGAAGAGGTGCTGTTCGGCCGAGAATCCGCCGAACGCGGGGTCGAGCCGGGGCTGCTTGAGCAGGCTCACGGCGGGATCGTCTATTTCGACGAGGTGGCCGACATGCCGCTCGGCACGCAAGGCAAGATCCTGCGTGTTCTGACCGAACAGCAGTTCACCAGGGTCGGCGGGGCCGACAAGGTGCGGGTGGACCTGCGTGTCATCTCGTCAACCTGCCGCGACCTGCGCGCTGAGATCGGCGTGGGCCGGTTCCGGCAGGAGCTCTACGACCGGCTGAACGTGGTGCCCATCGCCGTGCCATCGCTTGCCGCCCGGCGCGAGGACGTGCCGGAACTGGCGCGGCATTTCATCGACTGGTTCCACCGCAGCCAGGGCCTGCCGCAGCGCACCCTGACCGACGAGGCCGAGACCGTCCTGCAGACGCTGCCCTGGCCCGGCAACATCCGCCAGTTGCGCAACGTGATCGAACGGATCCTGATCCTCGGAGATGGGGCGGGACCGATCGAAGCCTCCGAGATTCCCGGCACCGAACCCAAGGTCGAGACCGAGAGCCCGCTGTCGCTGTCCGGCACCATCGCCACCCTGCCGCTGCGCGAGGCCCGCGAGCTGTTCGAACGGGAATATCTGCTGACCCAGATCAACCGCTTTGGCGGCAATATCAGCCGGACGGCCAGTTTCGTCGGCATGGAACGCTCGGCACTGCACCGCAAGCTCAAGTCGCTCGGCGTGGTCAGTGCGACCCGCGGCGGTCGGGGCGGAGAGTTCGACGACTGACGCCTGCCTCGCCGGGCCGGCCGGATTGACCCCTCGGCCCCGATCTGACATTCAGGGGCCGACGGCGGATCGCGGGGGGTCTGATGAAGGTCATCATCTGCGGGGCGGGTCAGGTCGGCTGGCAGATCGCCCGGCACCTGTCCGGCGAAAGGAACGACGTCACCCTCGTGGACATGAACGCCGATCTGGTCCGGCGTGCGACCGACACGCTGGACGTGCAGGGCGTCGTCGGGTTTGCCAGCCATCCCGACGTGCTGGAAAAGGCCGGCGCGCGCGATGCCGACATGCTGATCGCCGCCACCCATTCCGACGAGGTGAACATGGTCACCTGCCAGGTGGCCCATACCGTGTTCGACATCACCCGCAAGATCGCCCGGATCCGGGCACAGAACTATCTCGATCCGCTCTACGGCAATCTCACCAACCAGGACGGTCTGGCGATCGACGTGGTGATCTCGCCCGAACGCGAGGTGGCAGAGGCCGCGCTGCAACGGCTGGCCGCGCCCGCGACCTTCGACACCGAAAGCTTCATGAACGGCCGGGCGCAGCTTCTCGGCATCCAGCTGACCGAGGACTGTCCGGTCCTCAACACGCCGCTCCGCCAGTTGAACGACCTGTTCTCCACGCTTCGCGCCATCGTCGTGGGCATCCGCCGCGAGGATCGTCTCTTCGCTCCGGACCCCGGCGACCAGCTCTATGCCGAGGATCAGATCTACGTCTTCACCCATATCGAGGACGTGAACCGCGCGCTGGAAATCTTTGGCAAGAAAACCAAAAAGCAGGAACGGGTGGTGATCGTCGGCGGCGGCAACGTGGGCCTTGCCGTGGCACGCGCGCTGGAAACCCGCACCGACCGCATCCGCGCCAAGATCATCGAGAAGAACCGTGCCACCGCCGAGATCGCCGCCGATGCGCTGGAGCGCACCATCGTCCTGCACGGCGACGGGATGGATGCCGACCTTCTGGCCGAGGCGGCGGTGGACCGGGCCGATGCGATCCTCGCCGTTACCGACGACGACAAGACCAACCTCCTGGTCTCGGTCCGCGCCAAGCAGGCGGGCTGCCCGATGACCATCGCCCTGGTCAATGACCCGACGCTCGCGCCGCTGATGGCGCCGCTGGACATCGACGCCTACATCAACCCGCGTGCGACCACCGTCTCGTCGATCCTGCGCCACATCCGCCATGGCCGGGTGCGTGCCGTCTATTCCATCGGCGATGCCGAGGCCGAGATGATCGAGGCGCAGGTCCTGTCCACCTCGCCGCTCGCCGGCCGGCTGATCCGCGACATCGAATTTCCCGAGGGTGTGCTCGTCGGCGCGGTCATGAAGGGCGACAAGGTGCTGAAGCCCACCGGTGACCTGCGCATCGAGGCCGGCGACGTGATCGCGCTCTTCGCCATGGCCAAGGACGTGCCGGAGGTCGAGCGCCTCCTGCAGGTCTCGATCGACTTCTTCTGATGCTCACCCGGCTGGCCGAACTGCCTCTCCTCGTGGTGCTTCTGGGCCTGTGCGGCCTGGCCACTTTCGTGCCCGCGCTCTACGGGCTGGGTGCCGGCGACTACAAGCACGCCCGCGACTTCCTCTATTCCGGCCTGTTCCTTCTGGTCATCACCATGATGCTGGGGATCGCCACCGCCGCCTATGGCCCGCGCGACCTGGCGCGCAGCCATCTCGCCGCCCTGGTGCTGGCCTACGCCGTGCTGCCCTTCGCCCTTGCCCTGCCGCTGTCCGAGGCGCTGCCCGACACGACCCTGGTCAACGCCTGGTTCGAGATGACCTCGGCCTTCACCACCACCGGGGCCACGGTCTATGCCCCCGACCGGCTGGCAAATACCGTGCATCTGTGGCGTGCGACCGTGGGCTGGTTCGGCGGGTTCCTCACGCTGCTGGCCGCCTACGCCATCCTCGCCCCGCTGAACCTCGGCGGCAACGAGGTCATCTCCGGTCGCGCGCCGGGCAGGGGGGCGGTCGGCACCGCGCAGGTCACCCGCACTGCGGACCCGAAGCAACGTCTGACCCGCTTTGCCATGACGCTTTTCCCGGTCTATGCGGCGCTGACCGTGCTTTTGTGGTGCGGCCTGATGATCCTTGGCGAAACCGGCATCACGGCGCTGATCCATGCGATGGGCACGCTGTCCACCTCCGGGATCACCGGCCAGACCGCCTTTCAGGCCTCGGGCAGCGGCCTGTCCGGCGAACTGGCGGTATTCTGCTGCTTGATCTTTGCCGTCACCCGCCGGGCCCTGCCGGGCGTCCACCTGTCCGAGAACCGCCGTCCGCTCCTGAAAGACCCGGAACTGCGGCTGGCGGCCCTGCTTCTGGCGGTCGTCACCCTGCTGCTCTTCCTGCGGCACTGGTTTGTCGCCAACTGGACCGGTTCGCCCGGCGAAGCCGACGCGCTGAGCGCCCTCTGGGGTGTGCTCTTCACCGCGGGCTCCTTCCTGACCACGACGGGCTACATCTCGTCGGACTGGCAGACGGCGACGCAATGGTCGGGCATCGGCACGCCGGGGCTGGTGCTTCTGGGCCTTGCCATGATCGGCGGCGGCACGGCGACAACCGCGGGCGGGGTCAAGCTTCTGCGCGTCCACGCGCTTCTGCGCCATGGCGAACGCGAACTGGAAAAGATCATCCACCCCAATTCCATCGGCCGTGGTGGCTCCGAGGCGCGGCGGCTGCGCCGTGAAGGGGCCCAGTTGGCCTGGGTGTTCTTCATGCTCTTTGCCGTATCGATCGCCGTTGTCATGGCCTTGCTGCTGCTGGCGGGCGTCAAGTTCGAACCCGCGATGGTCCTGGCGATTGCCGGCCTCACCACCACCGGCCAGCTGGCCGAGATCGGCGCGGCCCAGCCCATCCTCTACGCAACCCTTTCCGACCAGGTGAAACTGATCCTCGGTCTTGCAATGGTGGTCGGCCGGCTCGAGACGCTGGCCCTTCTGGCGCTGATCCTGCCGGGTGCCGGTCGCCGCTAGGCGTCGCACCCGCAAGCTGTCGCTCGGTTAACAGCCTGATTTTTGTGCTGGAAACTCCCGGTCGGGCGCGACATACTCCATCTGCCGCTACCGTCGGCACCGACAGGGCAACAAGAACGACCACGCCGCGACAGTGAAGCGATAGAAAAACAAGGCACAACAACGATGGCCGCTGACAAGCAAAACCTGCAAGACGCCTTTCTCAACCATGTCCGCAAAGCCAAGGTTCCGGTCACGATCTTCCTGATCAACGGCGTCAAGCTGCAGGGCGTGATCACCTGGTTTGACAACTTCTGCGTTCTGTTGCGCCGCGACGGGCAATCGCAGCTTGTCTACAAGCACGCGATATCGACCATCATGCCCGGCGCGCCGATCAGCCTCTACGAAGGGGAAGACTGATCTCACACGACCCTCAGGCCGAAACCGATCTCCTGTCCGAAAGGGTGGGCAATCGGTTGCGTGACACCGCCGCCGCGGCAACCCGCACCTGGGTGCTGCATCCGGCGCTGAAATCGGCCAATACGCGCCGCCTGCCCGAACATGGCCTGGCCGAGGCCGTGGCACTTGCTGCGGCCTTGCCCGAGCTTCAGGTCTGCGGCTCCGAAGTCGTCCGTCTGCCACGCACCCATCCCGGCACGCTCTTCGGGTCCGGCAAGCTGGCCGAGCTGAAGGCGCGTTTCAAGGCAGACAGCATTGACCTGGTGATCGTGGACGGTGCCGTCTCGCCGGTCCAGCAGCGCAACCTGGAACGGGAATGGGGGGTCAAGCTTCTCGACCGCACGTCGCTGATCCTGGAAATCTTCGCCGACCGTGCCCGGACGCGCGAAGGCGTGTTGCAGGTGGAACTCGCCGCGCTCAGCTACCAGCGCACGCGTCTTGTCCGCGCCTGGACCCACCTCGAACGCCAGAGGGGCGGCTTCGGCTTTGTCGGCGGCCCCGGCGAGACCCAGATCGAATCCGACCGCCGGGCGATCGACGATCAGGTGGTGCGGCTGCGCCGGCAACTCGACCAGGTGGTCAAGACGCGCGAACTGCACCGCGCCGCGCGTGCCAAGGTGCCGTTTCCGATCGTGGCGCTTGTCGGCTACACCAACGCAGGCAAGTCCACGCTCTTCAACCGGATTACCGGGGCCGAGGTCTTGGCCAAGGACATGCTCTTCGCCACGCTCGACCCGACGATGCGCGGCGTCGTGCTGCCCTCGGGTGCGAAGGTCATCCTGTCCGATACCGTGGGCTTCATCTCTGACCTGCCCACCCAGCTTGTCGCCGCCTTCCGCGCCACTCTGGAAGAGGTGCTGTCGGCCGACCTGATTTGCCATGTCCGCGACATCAGCCACCCCGAGACGGTGGAACAGGCTGCCGACGTCATCGACATCCTCGCGAGCCTGGGGGTGAAGGAGGAAACCCCGATCATCGAGGTCTGGAACAAGCTCGATCTCGTCGATCCCTCGCAGCGCGAGGCATTGACGGCGCAGGCCGCGCAGCGGCCGATGGTGCTGCCAGTCTCGGCGCTGACGGGGGAAGGGGTCGCTGGGCTTCTGTCGCTGGTGCCGCGCACGCTGGACGAGGACCGGGCCGAGGCCATCCTGACCATTCCTTTCGACCAGGGCCGCCGCCGGGCCTGGCTGCATGACCAGGGCGTCGTGCAGTCCGAGACCGAGACCGAGGGCTGCTGGCGGCTTGCCGTCCGCTGGACTTCCCGGCAACAGGCGCGCTGGCAACGGCTCTGACCGGCCGCGCCCCCGCGATCGGCGCGGCGGTCCCGGACTGACCGCTCCCGGCCGCACGGGCCTGCACGAACCGCTCACTTCTGACGCGGCCGTGCCAGATAGACGCTGTCGCACCACTCTTCCTTCCACAGAAGCGTCCGCTCTGCCCGGTGCGTCTCCTTGAACCCCAGCCTTGCCAAAAGCCGCAGGCAGGCCGCGTTGCGCGGATCGACATCGGCGGTCAGAGCCGGCAGGTCGGGAAATTCCGCCTCCAGATGCGCGATGACGGCTGCCATCGCCTCTTGCGCCAGCCCTTTGCCCCAGTGGTCGGGATGCAGGATGAATTCCACTTCCGGCATTTGCCAGGCTCTGGCCTTGCCGATCACCAGGCCGCCCCGCTCGACCAGCCAGTCCCTGCTGTCATCGGCCTGATCGACCAGGAACCCCAGCCAATGACGAGTCTCCTCCAGCGTCGCGTGTTCGGGCCGCGACCGGTAGCGCATCGCCCTCGGGTCCGACATCACCCGGTGCACCGCCTCCAGATCGTCCCACCGCGCCTGCCGCAGCACCAGCCGCGCCGTGCGCAGCGTCGGAACGCCGGTCACTGCCCCTCCGGCGTCAGCACCATGACCCCCACCGCTGCTGCCCGTGCGAGGTCCGGGTCCAGCGACATCGGGATGTATTCTCCCCGCCGCCACAGCTCTCCCAGGTCGTCGTAGTGGCGACTGAGGGGGTGGCCCGACTGCCCCGTTGCGGTGATGAACACCGAACTGTCCGGGTCGGCGAAGTCGTAGACCCCGCGATAGCCGGCGGAATGGACGTTCTGGAAGGGCTCCGGCCCCTCGCCCCGCGTCACCCCGCGCATCAGCGTGTCGTCCCCGCCGCTGGTCGATTGCCGGATCGTGACGAAGTAACGCAGGAACGGCACCTGGCCCAGCACCGGATGCTCGTGCACCGCCTGGTGCGCATCTCCCCAGCGCCAGCTTTCCAGGTTCGGTCCGTAGCGCTCGGTCAGGTCCAGAAGCGCATCGTCCAGCGCGATCCGCGCGATGTCGGTGCAGCTTTCAACCGCCGCCGACTGGATCACGTCGCACCAGACGCTCGCCCCGCCCACATTGCGATAGACCCGCTCGACGAAGACCGGAGAGATGTGGGTGAAGCTGTCGGCCATGGCCCCCAGCTCGTCCTGGATCAGCCGCTTCTGCAAGGCGCGCAGCCAGGCCTCCGCGATCAGCGGCTCTGGCAGATGCTCGTTCATCTCGCCGTTCCATTCCGCCAAAAGGATCAGCGCCCGCTGACGCAGCCGTTCGGGCGTTCCGTCCGGCGCTGCCTCGCCGGTGAACCACAGGTCCGCCCCGATCAGCGGCAACAGCGCCCGCGCCGTCGGGTTCACCGTGTCGAGCTGCGCCTCGATGAAACTTTCCCGCGTGTGGACCTCGCGCGCCTTCATCAGCGCCAGCCAGCGCTGGATGCGCTGGGTGTCGCCCCAGTCGAAGCTGACGTGGTTGGGGAAGGGCCGGTCCACCGTCTTGTTGTTTGTGTTGCCCAGAAGCCCCGAGGCTGGATCGCGGAAACGCGGATTGTCCTCGTAGGGAAGGATGCCCCTGAACCCCACCGCCGGGTCCGATCCAAGCGCCGGCAGCCTGCCTTTCGACGGATGCGCCGGATCGCGTGCCGGGATCGCCCCCATCACCTGCATTGCGATGCCGCTCGCGTCCGCCAGCATCACGTTCTGCGCCGGCGCGATCACCTTCCGCCCCGCCTCCAGCGCCTCGGGGATCGACCTTGCCTTCATCAGCGCCAGCGCCCCGCTGATCGAGCTGTCGGCCTCCGACAGCGCGGTCCAGCTGATCGCCGCCACATGCCCCGCCGGCGTGATCGTGCCCAGGTTGTAGTGCCCCCCCGGCAGGATCGGCCCGTTGCGCGACCAGCGCAGGGTCAACGTTACCGGGTCGGCATCCTTGACCCGGATGATCGACTGGCGGCTTTCGAACCTGGCCCAGCCGTCCGGGGTCCGGTATTCCTCGGGATTGTCCGGGTTCAGTTCCTCGATCACCACGTCCTGGTCATCGACATAGGCCGTGGTAAGGCCCCAGCCCAGGGCATCCGAGCGTCCGACCAGCACAAGGGGCGTGCCGGGGATCGTGCCGCCGATCACGCCCCCCGACTGCAACTCCAGCCGCGCCAGATACCAGATCGTCGGCGCGGTCAGCTCCAGGTGCGGGTCGTTGGCCAGAAGGCTGCCCCCCGCCGCCGAGCGTCCGGGCATCGCGGCCCAGGCGTTCGATGCGCCCGACATCCGAGGCTCCGCCACGGGCGAGAACGGACCGCCGGCAAAGTCCACCGGCGCCACGAGGGGCGCCACCCCGGGCACCAGGCTGGCATAATCGGGTAGCGCCGCGACACCTTGGCCGGGATCGTCGGGCAGGATGTCGGCCAGCCGCTGCGGCGACAACAGCAGCGAGACACGCGCCCGCAACACCTCGGTCTGAAGCGCGCCGGTCAGTTGCAAGGCCATCAGCTTCAGGATCGCGATGGAATCCGCCGGCGCCCAGGCCGAGATTTCCGGCTCGAACAGGAAGAACTCCGGCGCCCCACGGCCGCGTGCGCCCGCGTTGACCTCGGTGATCCAGGCGTTGACCCCGGCGGAATAGGCCTCCAGCGCGCGGCGGGTCGGCTCATCCTGCGCATCGACGGATTGCAGGGCCAGACCGTAAAGGTCGTAGCGCCGCATCAGCTCGTCCACCTGCACCGTGGCCGGGCCGAACAGTTCCGACAGCCGCCCCTGTGCCGTGCGCCGCAGCATCGTCATCTGCCACAGCCTGTCCTGGGCGTGCACGAATCCCAGTGCGAAGAACACGTCCTCGTCGGTCTGGCCGAAGATGTGCGGCACGCTGTCGTTGTTGCGCACGATCTCGACGGGCGCCGAGATGCCGCGCAAGGTGAAATCCTCGTTATAGTCGATCAGGGATCGCGACAGGATGTAATAGGCCAGAAGTGCCACGACCACGCCCAGGACGGTCAGGCCGGTGGCTATCCGGATCAGCCAGCGAAAGGCGGTCAGCATTTGGGCCTGCTCATGACTGCATGTCCTTGACGTAAGACTGCGGTTCGGTCCTAGTCCAAGCGTCGGTCAAGGGCAATGACGAGGGGGCGTCGATGGCAAAAGTTGCATTTCTCGGTCTGGGGGTCATGGGGTTCCCGATGGCGGGGCACCTTGCGGCCAAAGGGCATGAGGTTGCAGTCTACAATCGCTCGCCCGCGAAGGCAGAGGCCTGGTCGGCCAGGCACAAGGGCAAGGCCTGCGCCACTCCGCGCGAGGCTGCCCGGGGCGCCGATTTCGTCATGGCCTGCGTCGGCAACGATGATGACCTCGTCCAGGTCTGCACCGGCCCCGACGGCGCCTTCTCCGGCATGGCACCCGGGGCGATCTTCGTCGACCACACCACGGTGTCGGCGACCGTGACCCGCAAGCTTGCGGCAGAGGCCGCCACGCTCGGCCTCGCCTTCGTCGATGCGCCGGTCTCGGGCGGGCAGGCGGGGGCCGAGAACGGGCAGCTTTCCATCATGTGCGGCGGCACGCCCGAGGACTATGCCCGGGCCGAGCCGGTGATGGCGTCCTATTCCCGCATCTGCCGTCGGATCGGCGACAGCGGGGCGGGGCAGCTGGCCAAGATGATGAACCAGATCTGCATCGCCGGGCTGATGCAGGGCCTGTCCGAGGCGCTGGCCTTCGGCGAGAAGGCGGGCCTCGACGGCGAGGCGGTGGTCGAGGTGATCTCCCAGGGCGCGGCCGGGTCCTGGCAGATGGTCAACCGTCACAAGACCATGCTGAAGGGCGAATTCGACTTCGGTTTCGCGGTGGACTGGATGCGCAAGGATCTGGCGATCTGCCTTGCCGCCGCCGACGAGATCGGTGCGCGCCTGCCTGTCACCGCGCTGGTGGACCAGTTCTACAAGGACGTGCAGCTGATGGGCGGGGGCCGCAACGACACCTCCAGCCTGATCCGGCGACTACGCTAGCACGCACCGCGCTGCCGTCCCTGCCGGCTCGCACATGACCTTCCCGGTTCCGGCTTGCCCTTTTCCCGAATACTCCCGCCGGAGGCGTCCGCGCGCTGGTCCGGGTGCGCCCGCCGACTGGCGCGAACGGCGCTGTCGGGAAGATTGACAAATCCCTAACGGCCGCGCGCAAAGCATTGTTTTTGCTTGGAAAGCCGGAAATGTCCACCGTGGACAGGCTCAGGGTATGATCCGGGTATACTTGACCCCGGCCAGCGAGGCCCCGGCGATCAGCCCCTGCTGGCCGAAGACCAGGGCAATCACGTCGTCCAGCTCGGTCGTCTGCTTGCCGATCGAGGCGCCTTCCTCTGGGCTCGCATAGCGGATGTCGCCGCTGACCGCCCAGCCCGCGGAGCGGCGGAACTTCTCCAGCGCTGCGGGCGTCATGAAGAACAGGGCATGGGCGTACTGCTGCGCGCCGATCTGCAGGCCGAAGGATCCCTTGGCGGCCGAATAGTAGTCCACCGTGACGCCCTGGATCCGCAGCGCGCCACGTCCGAAGGCACCGCCGAAGCCGGCGCCGACCTCGGTCATCAGGGGCATGTAAAGGATGCCGGCCGCCCGGCTCGCCAGGTCGCGCGTTCCCGGGTACTGCGAGAACAGGAAGCTCTCGGTTGCCGAGACGCGCGCCTCGATCTGGCTTGCCCCGTTCGAGCCGATCCCGTTGTTGCAGGCCGACAGCCCGCCCGTCGCGGCAAGTGCCCCCGCGCCCAGCACCAGCTTGCGCCGTGTCATCCGAATGTCGATCATCTATTCCGCCCTCTCATGCCTCATGGGGTCTCAAGGCCCCTTGCACTGCACCCTAGCCGCTTTCTGCCTCCCTGTCATGCCCGTTGCGGAAGGCTGGCGGGCAGATGCCTAGCCGGTCAGGGTAGCGTAAAGGGCGAAATCCTCCGCGGCCACCTCGCGCAGGAGATCGGCCGTCGTGTCGGACAGTTCGGTTGACCCGGTGGGCGAGACGTTCAGGCGGGGCAGGGTGATCTCGCAGTCCAGCCGGTCCTCCAGAAAGCGCACGAAGCCGTCGATCTCTTCATAGCGGAACAGTCGGTCCACGCCGACCCCCTGCCGAGGGCGCAGGAATCTGGCCTGGCTGCCGACATCCGCGAACTCCGGCCTCGGGTCCGTGCACCAGGCCCGGATGAAGGTGTCAAAACTCATGCCGCGGGTCGACTTTCCGGCGTCGGTCTCGTCGCGCTGGCGGAACCTGTACCACGAACCCAGCCAGTCGGTCGGCTCGCGCATCAGGGCGACCACCGTGAAGGTGTCCTTTGACGCCGCCTCGAGAAACGGGCCGACAAAGCGGCGATAGCGGTGAACGGTCGTGTGCTTCAGCACCGGAGGCCGCTGGATCGAAACGGCCGCGAGCGATTCGAGTGCTGCCGCTATTGCGGTCGATCCGGTCTTGGGTGTGGCAAGAAAGGCGAGCCTCTTTTCCCAGAACACCAGCATTCCCGAAACTCCTGCGCGCAGTTTTCCCGGCAACCGCCCCGAAACGGACGAGAAGCGGACAATCGGATCAACACTCCCTTAACCAAAGCCGCCGCAAACTTCCATTGCGAGATTCGGGTTGAATTGTTCCTGATTTGTCCTCATAACGTCGAGAACACTTGGGGAACACGGGCAAGGATTGCCGCCATGTTGCGGCTGTGAAATAAGGAGAACGACATGGCGGTGGCTAACCTTCTCGACCTCGGGGGCAAGCGGGATATGGACAAGGCGAAGGCGCTGGAATCGGCGCTTGCACAGATCGAACGGCAGTTCGGCAAGGGTTCGATCATGAAGCTTGGCGCCGACAGCCCGGCGATGGAGATCGAATCCACCTCGACCGGTTCGCTGGGGCTCGACATCGCACTCGGGATCGGGGGCCTGCCCAAGGGCCGCATCATCGAGATCTACGGGCCGGAATCCTCGGGCAAGACCACGCTGACCCTGCATGTGGTGGCCGAGGAACAGAAGAAGGGCGGGGTCTGCGCCTTCGTCGATGCCGAGCATGCGCTTGACCCGCAATACGCCAAGAAACTGGGCGTCAACCTGGACGAGCTTCTGATCTCGCAGCCCGACACCGGCGAACAGGCCCTTGAAATCGTGGATACGCTGGTCCGCTCGGGCGCGGTCAACCTCGTCGTCGTCGACTCGGTCGCCGCACTCGTGCCCAAGGCGGAAATCGAGGGCGACATGGGCGATATGCAGATGGGGTCGCAGGCCCGCCTGATGAGCCAGGCGATGCGGAAGCTGACGGCCTCGATCGGCCGATCGAACTGCATGGTGATCTTCATCAACCAGATCCGGATGAAGATCGGCGTGATGTTCGGTTCGCCCGAAACCACCACCGGCGGCAACGCACTGAAATTCTATGCCAGCGTGCGGCTCGACATCCGCCGCATCGGCGCGATCAAGGACCGGGAGGAAGTCGTGGGCAACACCACCCGGGTCAAGGTGGTGAAGAACAAGGTTGCACCGCCCTTCAAGCAGGTCGAGTTCGACATCATGTATGGCGAGGGCATCTCGAAGACCGGGGAACTGATCGACATCGGCGTCAAGGCCGGCGTGGTCGAGAAATCGGGCGCCTGGTACTCGTTCAAGGACGAGCGCATCGGCCAGGGGCGCGAGAACGCCAAGGCCTTCCTGAAGCAGAACCCGTCCGTCGCGCTGGAGATCGAGGACAAGATCCGCGCCGCCAACGGGCTCGACTTCACCATGGCCGGCGAGGATCCGGGCGACGTGCTGGACGAGTGAGTGGCCACGTCACCCATGAGGAGCTGACGGCAGCGCTGCCGGGGGTGCTGTCCGCGCCCAAGACCGGCAGCGCAGTCGAGTTACTGTGCCTGCGTCCGGACTACGGACAGAGGCGCTTCGTGGATGAAATCACGGTGACAAAGGCCGAGGGGATCCCCGGCGAACGCTGGGGGTCTGCGCCCTGGCTGAAGCTTGCCGACGGCTCCGGTCATCCGGGCATCCAGGTCTCGATCCTGCCGCGCCGGGTGCTGGACCTTGTCTGGCGCGACCGCGACAGCGTGGTCCATCCCGGAGATACCTTCGTCACCGATCTCGACATGACCGAGGCGAACCTGCCTGCGGGCACGCTCCTGGCCATCGGGACGGCGGTGCTGCGGGTCTCCGAGGTCTGGAATGATGCTTGCGCGAAATGGAAGGTGCGTCATGGCGAGGCGGCCTTCACCTGGGTGCGCACGCATCCGCACCTTCGCTTGCGGGGGATCCTGTGCTCTGTCGAAGGGAATGGCATGATCCGTAATGGCGACGCGGTGGAAGTGCTGCGCTAGAGCCTTTTTTCCCCTGGCGAAAGCGTGACCCGTGGACAGGCCCCAAGCAGGGGGCTACATGGGGGGCCGAATTCCCGTTTTCGCCCGAAGGACCGCCCCCAAATGGCCTCGCTGAACGACATCCGCTCGACCTTTCTCGATTTCTTCCGCCGCAACGATCACCGGGTGGTTGAGAGCTCGCCCTTGGTGCCGCGGAACGATCCGACGTTGATGTTCACCAACTCCGGCATGGTGCAGTTCAAGAACCTCTTCACCGGGGTCGAAACGCGGGACTACAAGCGCGCGACGACGGCGCAGAAATGCGTGCGGGCTGGCGGCAAGCACAACGACCTCGACAACGTGGGCTACACCGCGCGGCACCATACATTCTTTGAAATGCTGGGGAATTTCAGCTTCGGCGATTACTTCAAGGACCAGGCCATCGCCTTCGCCTGGGAGCTTCTGACCAGGGACTTCGGCCTCTCCAGGGACAAGCTTCTCGTCACCGTCTATCACACCGATGATGAGGCGGCAGAGATCTGGAAGAAGGTTTCGGGCCTGGCCGACGACCGGATCATCCGCATCGCCAGCGACGACAACTTCTGGCGCATGGGCCCCACCGGTCCCTGCGGCCCCTGCACGGAAATCTTCTACGACCACGGACCCCACATCTGGGGCGGTCCTCCGGGATCGGCCGAGGAGGATGGCGACCGCTTCATCGAGATCTGGAACAACGTCTTCATGCAGAACGAACAGTTCGCGGATGGACGGCTGGTGCCGCTGGAGATGCAATCGATCGACACCGGCATGGGGCTGGAGCGGATTGGGGCTCTCCTCCAGGGCAAGCACGACAACTACGACACCGACCTGATGCGCAGCCTGATCGAGGCCAGTGCAAACGTGACCTCGCAAGACCCTGACGGACCGGGGAAAATCCATCATCGCGTCATCGCCGACCACCTGCGCTCGACCTCCTTCCTGATCGCCGACGGGGTGATGCCGTCGAACGAGGGTCGGGGATACGTCCTGCGTCGCATCATGCGCCGCGCGATGCGCCATGCCCACATGCTTGGCGCGCAGGATCCGGTGATGCACCGCCTGGTGCCCGCCCTGGTCCGGCAGATGGGGGGGGCCTACCCGGAGCTTTCCCGCGCGCAGGCCCTGATCGAAGAGACGCTGCGCACCGAAGAGACCAAGTTCAAGCAGACCCTCGACCGCGGTCTGCGCCTGCTTGATGACGAGCTTTCCGGCCTTGCCGAAGGTGCGGCGCTTCCGGGTGCGGCGGCTTTCAGGCTTTACGACACCTATGGGTTCCCGCTGGACCTGACCCAGGACGCGCTGCGCGAGAAGGGCCGCGAAGTCGATGTCCAGGGCTTCGACGCGGCGATGGCCGAGCAGAAGGCCAAGGCCCGCGCTGCCTGGTCGGGGACCGGTGCTTCGGCCGACGCGAAGATCTGGTTCGACCTGGCCGAAGAGCACGGCGTGACCGAGTTCCTGGGTTATGACACCGAAACCGCCGAGGGCGTGATCACCGCGCTTGTGCGCGACGCTTCCGCCGCAGGACAGGCCGATACGGGCGATACCGTGCAGATCGTTGTGAACCAGACACCGTTTTATGCCGAAAGCGGTGGTCAGGTGGGTGACACCGGTCTTATCCGGACGCAGACCGGCACCGCCGAAGTGATCGATGTGAAGAAGGCCGCCGGCATCTTCATCCACATCGCGCGTGTCACGGAAGGCACGATCATCAAGGGACAGCCGGCGAAGCTGGAGGTGGCGCATGCGCGCCGCGCCGCGATCCGTGCCAACCACTCGGCCACGCACCTCCTGCATGAGGCGCTGCGCCGGACCCTTGGCGAGCATGTTGCCCAGCGGGGATCGCTCAACGCCGCTGATCGTCTGCGGTTCGACTTCAGCCATTCCTCAGCGATCCCGACCGCAGACCTGGCCGCCATCGAGGCAGAGGTCAACGCCTACATCCGCCAGAATTCGCCCGTCGAGACCCGGATCATGACCCCCGACGATGCCCGCGCCATCGGGGCTCAGGCCCTGTTCGGCGAGAAATACGGCGAGGAAGTCCGTGTGGTGTCGATGGGCACGCTGGAGGGTTCGGGCAAGGGCAGCGATGGCAAGACCTACAGCCTGGAGCTTTGCGGAGGCACGCATGTCCAGCGGACGGGAGACATCGGGGCGATGGTGATCCTGTCCGAAAGCGCCTCCTCTGCGGGCGTGCGCAGGATCGAGGCTCTGACCGGGCAGGCGGCGCTGGATCACCTGCGCCAGCAGGATGCGCGGCTGAATGACATCGCAGCCATCATCAAGGCCCCGGCGGCCGAGTTGGCGGACAGGATCCGTGCGCTGTTCGAGGAACGCAAGGCGCTGGCGAACGAGGTCGCACAGCTGCGCCGCGAGCTGGCGATGGGTGGCAAGGCAGCAGGCCCGGAAGCCAAGGAAATCAACGGCGTGAAGTTCGTTGCTCAGGTGCTTTCGGGCGTGTCCGGAAAGGATCTTCCCGCGTTGATCGACGACGTGAAGGCCAGGATCGGCTCGGGTGCCGTGCTGCTTATTGCCGACACGGGTGCGAAGCCGGCGGTCGCCGCGGGCGTGACCCAGGACCTGACCGGACGACTTTCCGCCGTCACCCTTGTGAAGGCTGCGGCCGAGGCTCTCGGCGGCAAGGGCGGTGGCGGCCGTCCCGACATGGCGCAGGCGGGTGGCGCCGACATTGGTCAGGCCGAGGCTGCGATCAGGGCGGCCGAAGCCGCAATCGGAGGCTGACCATGCCCACTGCGCTTTGGATCGCCCATGTTCATGTCACCGATGCCGAAGCTTATGGCCGCTATGCCCGGGAAGCTGGCCCTGCCATCGCGGCGCATGGCGGCGTCTTTCTCGCCCGGGGCGGGCGCTATGTGCAACTTGAAGGCAATGATCGGGCCCGAAATGTCGTGGCGCGGTTCCCGAGCCTCGAAAAGGCGGTGGAATGTTACAACTCTCCCGCCTATCAGGCCGCCCTTGCCCATGCGAAGGGTGCAAGTGTCCGCGATCTGATGGTCGTGGAGGAGATCGAGTAAGGTTTTCCGCAGATTCAATGCAGTATCTTTCAGGGCCCTGATGTTTTCTGCTAGACTGCCGGCAAAGACGAGGTCGGGCTGATGTTCCTGTTCCGTGAGGGCACGCGCTGATGTGCCGCTGGGCCGCTTATATAGGGGCGCCGATCTTCCTGGAGGAGATCATCAGTCGCCCCGGTCATTCGCTGATCCACCAAAGCCACTGTGCCACCCAGTGCCACACGGCGATCAATGCCGATGGTTTCGGGGTTGCCTGGTATGGCGCGAAGCCGGAGCCGGGACTGTTCCGCGACGTGCTTCCTGCCTGGTCGGACCCGAACCTGAAAAGCCTGACGGCTCTGGTCCAGTCGCGCCTCTTCCTTGCCCATGTGCGAGCCAGCACGGGCACCGCCACCAGCCGCAACAACTGCCATCCCTTCACCCATGGCAAGTGGAGCTTCATGCATAATGGCCAGGTCGGCGGCTATGACTGTTTCCGGCGCGATGCCGACATGATGATCCCCGAGGCGCTTTATCCCTACCGCAGGGGCGCCACCGACAGCGAGGCGCTTTTCCTTGTGGCGCTCGCCGAGGGTCTCGACGAAGACCCCCGCGGCGCGCTGGAACGGGCGGCAGCACGGTTCATCCGGCTTGCCCGCGACAAGGGGGCGGCTCCGCATCTGCGGATGACCGCGGCGCTGTCGGATGGCACGCGACTTTACGCTGTGCGTTATGCGACGGACGCAGCGGCGCCTTCCCTGTACCACCGCTGGTCAGACAGCAGACAGGGCAGGGCCGTTGTGTCCGAGCCGCTGGAGGCAGAGGAAGGTGGCTGGGAAGAGGTTCCCCCATACAGTTTCTGCACCTTTGACGGCGAAACCGCGATGGTCGAGGACTTCATGCCCTGCCGGCTTGCAGCCGTGGCCTGAGCCTTGCACGTTCTGGTCATAGGCCCTGTCCGCGCCCCGCACCGGATCGCGCCGTTGCGATGCGCATGTGCCCGAAAGCCGGGCAAAACCTCGCGTTTTGGTCGGTATGCGGCAGCATGCCGATAAAACCATGGATTTCCACGAAAAATCTGGATAAGCGCGAGGCGAGCCAATTCCGTACGGATCCCTGACGATGCCGATTTCCGACCATCCGCTGCGCTATGCCACGGTTAACGAATTGCACGCGCGGCCATTCCCGTCGCTCGAGGTGCCCTCCAGTGCGGTCTATGTGGCGATCAAGGAGCCTGTCCAGGCCCAGAACCGTGATCGCGACCGTGACCGGGCGCATCTTCTGGCGCTTCTCGACCGCAACGGCTCGGCCCATCCTCAGCCGGGGGCTACTCATTTCCAGGGCCCGATCGGCCGGGCGGAACTGAAATGGGAAAGCCATACCGAGTTCGTCACCTACACGGCTTTCAGCCGGGGCGTGTCGGCGCGGCCTTTCGATCCGGCCGAGGCGGATGTGCTGCCCGAAGACTGGCTGGCCGAAGCCCCGGGCAAACGTCTGACATCGGTTCTGATCCGGGTGGAGCCGATGCCGGCGAGCGACTCAGAGTTGCTGAGGCGGGTGGACGAGTGGTTCGTGCCTGAAAGCGTGGCAGCAAGCCGCGTCGTTGACGGCGCCGCAATTGTTGCGGGGGACTTCCGGATAGACCCGGCCGGACACATGCGCTTTGCAGTCTTCGTTGCGCCCGGAACGGGTCCACGGCGCGTCGGGCGGATCGTGCAACGGCTGTGCGAGATCGAGACCTACCGGGCGATGTCGATGCTGGGGCTGATGCGATCGCGGGATCTGTCGCGGCGGCTGAATGCGCTGGACCCGAAGCTTTCGGCGTTGGTCTCCGGTCTGGACAATGCGGAACCCGCGCCGGAAGCTGCGCTGCATGATCTTCTGACCATTTCGGCCGAGATGGAAAGCCTTGCGGTGCAATTCTCGTTCCGCTTCGGCGCGACCGCTGCCTACGAGGCGATCGTGAACCAGCGGATCGAAGTGCTACGCGAACAGCGCATCGAGGGGCGTCAGACCTTCGCAGAATTCATGATGCGACGCTATGACCCTGCAATGCGGACGGTGAAGTCCGCAGAGAACCGGTTGGCCGCGATGGCAGAGCGGGCGGAACGGGCGGCGGAACTCTTGCGGACAAGAGTGGATGTCGAACGGTCGGCGCAGAACCAGAAGCTTCTGGAAAGCATGGACAAGCGTGCGGATTTGCAGTTGCGGCTCCAGCGCACCGTCGAGGGCCTGTCGACGGTTGCGATCAGCTACTATGCCGTTAATCTGGCGGCCTACCTTCTGGAACCCGCAGCCCATGCGCTTCACATCAGCCATGCTGTGCTGCTGGCCGGTCTGGTGCCGGTCGTCGTGTTTGCGGTCTGGCTTATGGTCCGCCGCATCCGCAATACGCTGCACTGACGCATTCTGCCGCGGGAAATCCCGGCTCAGCGGCCGCGGATGCGGGGGTCGAGCGCGTCGCGCAAACCGTCGCCGATGTAGTTCACCGACAGCACGGTCAGCGAGATGGCCAGGCCGGGCCAGACCACGCGTTCGGGGTAGACCTGCATGTATTGCAGGCCATCGAACAGGAGGCGACCCCAGGTCGGGAAGTCCGGCGGAAAGCCAAGGCCAAGGAAGCTGAGCACGCTTTCCGTGATGATCGCCTCGGCCACGCCCAGCGTTGCCGCGACCATCACCGGCGAGACCACGTTCGGCAGGATGTGGCGCAGGATGATCCGGTTGGGCTTTGCCCCGATCGATCGGGCTGCCAGCACATACTCGCGCTCCTTCAGCGTCAGCACCTCGCCGCGCACGATGCGCGCCGTGGCCATCCAGGACGTGATGCCGATGGCGAACACGATCAGGGTGAAGGCGCCAAGCTCGGGGCCGATCGTCCCGGCGATGCGGTCGCGGAACAGCATCACCATCACCAGCAGGAGCGGGATCAGCGGCAGTGCAAGGAACATGTCGGTCAGCCGCATCAGCGGTCCGTCCAGGCGACGAAAATAGCCGGCAAGGGTGCCGATCAGGGTGCCGAAAACGATGGCGATCACCATGGCGACCAGACCGACCGCAAGCGAGACCCGTCCGGCCAGCAGCATTCGGGACAGCATGTCGCGTCCCAGCTGGTCGGTGCCCAGCGGAAAGCGCAAGCTCGGCCCCTGGTTCTTCAGCTTGATCGCCTCTGCCACCGTCAGCTTTTCCGGCACCCAGAGAGAGGGGCCGACCAGCACGGCGAGGATCAGCAGTCCCAGGGTGATCAGCCCGAACAGCGCGCCCTTGTGCGTGCGGAACTGGTTCCAGATGTCGCGCAGCTGGCTCGACGGTTTCGGCTGGGTGGCGCTGGCGTCAGTCATAGCGGATCCGGGGATCGAGGAGGCCGTAGAGAATGTCGGCGATCAGGTTGAAGAGCACGATCAGCACCGCGAAGATGAAGGCGAGCGTCTGCACCATGGGCAGGTCGTTGGCGTGGATCGCGCCGATCAGGGCGGCGCCGATGCCGTTCACGCCGAAGAGGTTCTCGGTGATGATCGCCCCGCCGAAGATCGCCGGGATGCCAAGCGCGATCACGGTCACAACCGGAATCAGCGAGTTGCGCAGGACGTGCTTCAGGACGACGGTGCGTTCCGACATGCCCTTGGCACGGGCGGTGCGGACGTAGTCCATCCCCATGTTGTCCAGCATCGAGGACCGCATGTAGCGGCTGATCGCGGCGGCGTTCGCAAGACCCAGCGTCATGACGGGCATGGCCATCTGCTTGATCTGCTTTACGAAGCTCGCCCAATCGTTGACGACCAACTGGGTGTCGTACTTGGTCGGGAACCAACCCAGCCAGACGGCGAAGACGATGATGATCAGGGTGCCTGAAAAGAAGGTCGGCACAGAGAATCCGATCATCGCGAAAAGGGTCCCGGCCTGGTCGAACCAGGAATACTGGCGGTAGGCCGAATAGATCCCGATCGGAACGGCAATCAGGATGCCAACGAGGTAGGCGGTGCCGATCACCGTCAGGGTCTGGGGCAGGCGCTGGCCGATGATGGTGAAGACGGGGCTGCGCGATTGCCACGACAGGATGCGCTGTTCACCTTCCGCAAGTGTGGTGCCGAACCAGCCGTCGATCAGGTTCGCAGGCTCGATCCAGAAGAACTGCCTCAGCCACAGGAAATAGCGCACGAAGACGGGTTCGTTGGCCCCCAACGCCTCGATCATCTTCTGCCGCACGTCTGGCGGAACGGTCAGCGGGATCTCGGCCATTGGCGAGCCCGGGGCCAGATCGACCAGGAGAAAGATCACCAGGCTGATGACCAGCAGGGTCGGAATGGCCAGCAGAAGCCTGCGAAGCGTGAAGGTAAGCATGCGCGGAGCGCCCGGGGTTTAAAGGAGATGAAGACGCGGGGCCGGATGGCCGGCCCCGCGATGGCAGCATCACTTGATGCGATACCAGTCTGCGACGTTCCAGGTTTCCATGTCCCAGGCGTTGATCTGCACGCCGCCAAGGGTGTTGGAATGCGCCGAGAGCGTCCCGCGGTGCACCAGCGGGATCACGATCATGCTGTCCTTCGTCACCATGTCGTTCAGTTTCCGCGCGATCTCCTGCCGCTTGGCAAGGTCGGTCGTGGTGCCAAGCTCGGCGTAAAGCGCATCATAGGCCGGATCGCAGAAGCGGTTGATGTTCTCGCCCTGCCACTGGCTTTCCGGGGTCGGTGCGTTCTTGCACTGGTACTGGCCCAGATAGCTTTCCGGGTCGGGGCTCTCCGAGTTGTTGGCATACATCTCGACATCGGCATAGAACTTCTGGAAGGTGTCGGGCGAACCCGCATCGCCGCCGAAGAACACGCCCGGATCGATGGCCTTCAGTTCCACCTCGACGCCAAGCTCGATCCACCAGTCCTTGATCAGCGCCTGGAAGTCCTGGCGGATCGGGTTGACGGTGGTCTGATACAGCAGCTTCAGCTTCTTGCCGTCCTTGTCGCGCACGCCGTCGCCGTTCGTGTCGGTCCAGCCGGCCTCGTCGAGGAGCGCCTTGGCGCCCTCCATGTCCTGCGCGATGCAGCCGTCATTGTCCGAGCCCCAGGCGTCGGGCCCAGGGATCACGTTGCAGGTCGGCTTGCCGCCCGCACCATAGCCGACCTCGACCAGGATCGAACGGTCGATGGCTTTCGACAGCGCGGTGCGCACGCGGATGTCCGACAGGATCGGGTGCGGATGCTTGGCGGTCGAACGCTCGCCCTCGGGCAGGGCCGGGTCGGGGTCGGTGGTGTTGGTTTCCAGCCGTTCGACCAGCGTGCCGAAGGCAACGACGAACTGGCCCTTGCCGGCCGCCGTCATCGAGGCCTGGGTGTCCGGCGGGATCTGGGTGTTCCAGGCATAATCGAACTCGCCGGTCTCCATCACCGCGCGGGCCGAGCTTTCCGCATCGCCGCCGCCCTTGATCACGGCCGAGGCGAAGGCCGGCTTGGCCGGATCGCGGTAGTTGGGATTGGCGACCATGCTGACGGTGTCATTGACGGTAAAGCCGGTCACCATGAACGGGCCGGTGCCGACCGGCATGTTGTTGGCATCGGTGCAGGTCGGCGCGGCAGCACCGAGGCAGGCCTCGAACTGCTTTTTCTGCAGGATCGGCGACAGCCCGCTGACGAAGGCGGTGTAGGGATTCGGCTTCGGAGCCGTGAACGTCACCTTGATCGTCGAGGCATCGACCGCCTCGACCGAGGCGACGCCCTCGTACTTCGTCGCCTGGCTGCAACCGCCTTCGGGATGGGTGCAATATTGCCAGGTGAATACGGCGTCGTCGGCCGTGACCGGCGTGCCATCGGACCACAGGACGCCCGGAAGCAGTTTCCAGGTGATCGAAGTCATGTCGGCAGAGATCCCGCCGTTTTCCAAGGTCGGGATCTCGACCGCAAGGCGCGGGACGAGCATCCCGTTGGGATCGACGATGGCGAGGGGTTCCAGCACCATCGCGGCGGCGAGGATGTCCTTGGTCCCACCGGAAAGGTAGGGGTTCATGATCGACACGGCCTGCGGGAAGGTCAGCTTGACCTCGCCGTCGGTGCCGCGTTCGGCAAAGGCGGCGGGGGCGATGCCCATCACGGCCACGGCGCCCAGAAGGGCGGCTCTCAGTTTCATCGGGTCTCTCCTTGTTGGTTACGCTCGTTTGCCTCGGACGCGCCGGTTGATCCGGCGGCAGGTGTGTAGAGATGGCAGGCGACCAGCCGTCCCGGCTCGACCTCGACGAGGTCGGGCTTCACCGAACGGCAGATGTCCATGACCTTGGGGCAGCGGGTGCAGAAGTTGCAGCCCTTCGGCGGATTGGCCGGAGAGGGCACGTCGCCCTTCAGGATGATGCGGTTGCGCCGTGCCGCCAGCTCGGGGTCGGGCTCGTTCACGGCCGACAGAAGCGCCTCGGCATAGGGGTGCAGCGGCCGCGCATAGAGATCCTTCGACGAGGAAAGCTCGGCGATCCGGCCCAGATACATCACCGCGACACGCTGCGCGAGGTGACGGACCATCGACAGGTCGTGGCTGATGAACAGGTATGTCAACCCCAGCTTTTCCTGCAGGTCCTCAAGCAGGTTCACGACCTGGGCCTGGATCGAGACATCCAGCGCGGCGATCGGTTCGTCGCAGACGATGAAACGGGGCTTCAGGGCCAGCGCCCGCGCGATGCCGATCCGCTGGCGCTGCCCGCCGGAAAACTCGTGCGGGAAGCGGTTCACGAAGCGTCGGTTCAGGCCGACCTGATCCATGAGCTCGTAGACCCGCTCCAGTTTCTGCGCTCGCGACCAGTCGGTGTGCTCGTCCAGGGGTTCCGAGACGATGTCGGCCAGGGTCATGCGGGGATTGAGGCTGGCCTGCGGATCCTGGAACACCATCTGCATGGTCGGCCGCTTTTTCCTGAGGGCTTCAGGCGGCAGGCTGGCGACATCGTCGCCATCGATGATGACCTGGCCTGCGGTCGGTTCGTAAAGCCGCAACATTGCCCGGCCGACGGTGGACTTGCCGCAGCCGGATTCGCCGACCAGCCCGAGCGTCTGGCCCGGCAGGATGTGAAAGGACACGCCATCGACGGCCTTCACGTCCCCGACATGCCTGCGGAAGATCCCGGCGTAGATCGGGAAATGCATCTTCAGGTCGCGGACCTGAACCAGTGGCGCCGGTCCTCCATCAAGCATCGGCCGCCTCCCGCCTTGCAGGCGCATGCCAGTGGCAGGCGACATCGTGGCCACGGCCGATCGGAAGCCCGTCCACGGCCCGGCGCGACGGGTTTGCCGCATCACAGGCGTCGTGCCGAAACTCGCAGCGCGCGCGGAACGGGCAGGCGGTCAAGGGCGCAGTCAGGATCGGCGGCTGGCCATCGATCACCTTCAGCCGCGCCTCGCGGTCGCCCGTGATGCGGGGAATGGTCTGCAGGAGGGCCCGGGTATAGGGGTGCTGCGGGTTGGCGAACAACTCGCGCACCGGGGCCTGCTCGACGATCTGGCCGCCATACATCACCATGACCCGGTCGGCGATCCCGGCAATGACCCCGAGGTCATGCGTGATCCAGACGATCGCCATTCCCAGCTTCTGCCGCAGTTCGCGCACCAGTTCCAGGATCTGCGCCTGGATCGTCACGTCCAGTGCGGTGGTGGGTTCGTCAGCGATCAGGACGTCCGGGTTGCAGGCCAGCGCGATGGCGATCATCACCCGCTGCCGCATGCCGCCGGAAAACTGATGCGGATACTGGTGAAGCCGGTTTCGCGCATCCGGGATGCCGACCAGTTCCAGAAGCTCGACCGCCCGCGCCTCGGCCTGGGGCTTCGTCATCTTCATGTGCTTGATCAGGGGCTCCATGATCTGGTTGCCCAGCGTGAAGACCGGATTGAGGCTGGTCATCGGGTCCTGGAACACGAAGCCGACCTTCGCCCCTCGAACCGTGCGCAGTTCGTCGTCGCTCATCGACAGGAGGTCGCGACCGTTCAGCATCGCCTGACCGCCACGGATCTCGGCCGGCGGCATCGGCAGAAGCCGCAGAAGCGACATCATCGTGACCGACTTGCCCGAGCCGCTCTCGCCCACAACGCCAAGCAGCTCTCCCCGGCGCAGGTGGAAGCTCACGTCGTTCACGGCGTGGATTTCGCCACCGCGGGTGCGGAAAACGGTCTTGAGGTCCCTGACTTCAAGGACAGACGCGGCCGGTTCGGCCATTCAATACTCCCCGCGACGTTCTTAGGTCTTGTTATTGTTGGCTGATTTTTCAGCCTTGCAGCTTGTGGTTGTCGTCGTGCCGTCAACTCTTTCCGATTCTCGGCCTTCTATCAATCCCGATTCGATGCGCGATTCCAGACCGTTCATGAAGCACAATGACCGAACCTTGCGTCACTTTGCCAGATATTGACTTGGCCTTAGGCCAGCGACAGGCTGGCCCACCAAATGTAGTCATGGCAAGGGAAATCGCGATGACCACCCTGACGCCGCGTCAGATTCTGGATCAGTTGGTCAGTTTTCCGACGGTCAGCCGTGAGTCGAACCTGGCGCTGGTCGACTGGCTGGAAAGCTACCTCGTGGGCCAGGGGGTTCGCTGCTTCCGGCACTGGAACGAGGACCGCACGAAGGCGGCGCTGATCGCCCATGCCGGCCCGTGGGTTCCGGGGGCGGTGGTGCTGTCG
The DNA here is from genome assembly GCA_046294075.1 of Tabrizicola sp. GTDB lineage: Bacteria > Pseudomonadota > Alphaproteobacteria > Rhodobacterales > Rhodobacteraceae > Tabrizicola. The sequence goes on from JBKBJC010000002.1 coordinate 59,785, forward strand.
GGCCACTCCGACGTGGTGCCCGTGGACGGGCAGGAGTGGACCTCGGATCCCTGGACGGTGGTCGAACGCGACGGTCGGCTTTACGGGCGGGGGACCTGCGACATGAAGGGCTTCGTGGCGCTGGCGGTCTGGGCCTTGGTCGAAGCACAGGCAAGGGGCGTGACGCGGCCCCTGCAAATGGCGCTGTCCTATGACGAGGAGGTGGGCTGCACCGGGGCCCCACCGATGATCGAGACGATGAAGCGGGTCGTTCCAAAGGGCGATATTGCGCTGATCGGCGAGCCATCCGGCATGAAGGTCATCACCGGGCACAAGGGCGGCACCGGCTATGCGGTCCATGTAAAGGGCTACGAGGTCCATTCGTCGCTGCTGCCGGAAGGGGTGTCGGCGATCATGGAGGCGGCCAGGCTGATCCAGTGGGTGAACGACCACAACACCGCAATCCAGGCGCAGCCCCCGGGGCCCATCGGTGCGCGATTCCACCCGCCTTTCACGACGCTGCATGTGGGGCGTATTCAGGGCGGCACGGCGGACAACATCACGGCGGCGGACTGCCGGTTCGCGGTTGAGATGCGCTGCGTGCCGGACGACGACCCCGAGGCCCATGCGGGGGCCTTCCGCGCGGTGGCGATGGCCTTGGACGAGGCGTTGAAGGCGAAGCGTCCCGAGGCGGGGGTGCATCTGACGAAGTTCTTCGATGTGTCGCCTCTCCGGCCCGAAGTGGATGGGGCCGCGGAGGCGCTGGCGCGGGCGTTGACTGGGGAGAATGCGACGGGGGTGGTTTCCTACGGAACCGAAGCCGGGCAGTTCCAGGATGCGGGCTATTCGGCGGTGGTCTGCGGCCCCGGCGATATCGCGCAGGCGCATCAGGCGGACGAATACCTCGAGTTGTCCGAGTTCGAGGCCGGCCAGCGGTTCATGGAACGCCTGCTGGAGCGCTGCGCATGAGCTTTCCGATCTCGGAAGCCTCTCCGGTCCGATTCACCGCGACCCTGCCGGCGCGCGCCGACGTGGTGGTGGTGGGCGGCGGCGTCATCGGCGCGATGACGGCGTGGTTTCTCCGCGAACGCGGCCTGTCGGTCGTGGTCTGCGAAAAGGGCCGGATCGCCGGGGAACAGTCGGGCCGCAACTGGGGTTGGGTGCGCCAGCAGGGCAGGGACCCGGGCGAGTTGCCGATCATGGTCGAAAGCCTGTCGATCTGGAAACGGCTGGCCGCCGAAATGGGCGACAGACTGGGGTTCCGGCAGACCGGTGTCCTGTATCTGGCCAAGACCGAGCGGGAAATCGCGGGCTTCGAGGCCTGGACCGAACATTCCCGCGCGCATCAGTTGGACACGCGGCTCCTGTCGGCCGGCGAGACCATGGCGATGCTCAAAGGGGCGGTCGCGCCGTGGAAGGGGGGGCTGTTCACCGCCTCGGATGCGCGGGCCGAGCCCTGGGTGGCGGTCCCGGCGCTGGCAGCGGTGGCCGAGGCGAAGGGCGTGGTGATCCGCGAAGCCTGCGCGGTGCGCGGGCTGGACCTTGCGGCGGGCAGGGTGGCGGGCGTTGTGACCGAGGCCGGGCGGATCGCCTGCGATCATGTCGTGGTCGCGGCTGGCGCCTGGTCGCGGCTGTTCCTCGGGGCACATGCTGTGCGCATACCGCAGCTTTCGGTGCTGGCGTCCGTCGCGGCGACCGAGCCGATGCCCGAGATCTTTCCGGGAAATGCGGCGGACGATGACTTTGCGTTTCGACGCAGGGCGGACGGCGGCTATTCCCTTGCGCCCGGTGCGCGGCATGATTTCTTCATCGGACGGGATGCGTTTCGCAGCCTTGGCGTCTATCTGCCTGTCCTGAAAAAGGATTTCCGATCCACCAACTTCCGGATGGCGGCCCCTGAAGGCTTCCCCGATGCCTGGGGCACCGCGCGCCGCTGGGAGCTGGACGCCCCCGGCCCCTTCGAGCGCCAGCGTATCCTGAACCCCGCACCGAACATGGACAGCTTGGCCGAGGCGCAGGACAGTTTTGCGAAGGCCTTCCCTTCGCTGGGGCGTCCGAAGCTGAAGGCCGCCTGGGCGGGAATGATCGACAGCCTGCCCGACGTGGTCCCCATCGTCGACCGTGCTCCGATCCCGGGCCTGACCATCGCCACGGGGATGAGCGGGCACGGCTTCGGCATCGGGCCCGGCATGGGACGCGTCGTGGCGGATCTGGTCCTGGGGCGACCTGTCGGACATGACCTGTCGCGCTTCCGCCTCGCGCGCTTCAGCGACGGAAGTCCGATCCGGCCGGGGCCGAGCCTCTAGGCGATGGTTGCCGGATAACCGGCCTGATCAAGAGCCTTCAGCAGCTCGGACGCGGGTGCAGGGCCACTGACCTCGACCTTGCGGTTGGTCAGGTCCACCTTCACCTCGCCGGCCTGGGGCACGGCCCCAAGTGCGGTTTCGATTGCAACCTTGCAATGATTGCAGCTCATGTCGGGAACGGAAAATGTGGTCATGGCAGCCCTCGTCGGTGCCTTGATAGGTCCAGAGCTTGGCCGCCGCGTCAAGGGCCTGCCGCTGATTGTCAGTTTTTAGGCCGATCGGTCGGTTTCTCGGCGAATCACGTTTCCAAAACGCTTTAAAACGCCTAATCAGAAGATATGTTTGCGGTAACACCAGCGTTTTCACCCGCTGGTCCGAAAGCCCGCTTGACCGCCGCCCCGCGGCGCTTAGGCTTTCCAAGGAGATGACAGTGCTGGACAGACCCGTGACCGACCTCAGTGTGACCCCGAACCTTCTGCAGGCCGACATCCTGCGCCACTTGACCTTCACGGTCGGCAAGGACGTCCCGCATGCTTCGGTGCATGACTGGCGCCTGGCGCTGAGCCATGCGATCCGCGACCGGATCGTCGAGCCCTGGTTCGCCTCGACCAAGCGCACCTGGACCGAGGACCGCAAGCGCGTCTGCTATCTGTCGATGGAATTCCTGATCGGCCGCATCCTCGAGGACGCAACGATCAACCTCGGTCTTTACGACGCCGCGCAGCAGGCGATGGCGGCCGTCGGCGTCGATCTGCGCGCGGTGATCGACGACGAGCCCGACGCGGCGCTGGGCAACGGCGGTCTCGGTCGGCTGGCAGCCTGCTTCATGGAATCGATGGCGACGCTGGGCTGCCCGGCCTATGGCTACGGGATCCGCTACGAGCACGGTCTGTTCCGCCAGCATTTCGACCATGGCCGTCAGATCGAGACCCCGGAAAACTGGCTTGCGCAAGCCCACCCGTGGGAGTTTGCCCGTCCGGAAAGTGCCTATACCGTTGGCTTCAAGGGCCATGTCGAAACCCGCGACGGTCGCGAGGTCTGGGTGCCGCAGGAAACCGTGACGGCCGAAGCCTTCGACACGCCTGTCATCGGTTGGCAGGGCAAATGGGCCAATACGCTGCGGCTCTGGGGCGCCAAGGGCACCACCAATTTCGATCTGGAGCGCTTCAACCGCGGCGACTACACGGCGGCGGCAGAACCTGAGACACTGGCGCGGACGCTGAGCCGCGTGCTCTACCCGGATGACACCACCTATCAGGGCAAGGAGTTGCGCCTGAAGCAGGAGTTCTTCCTGACCTCGGCCGCGCTGCAGGACATTCTGCGGCGGTATCTGTCGAACCACTCCGACCTTCGCGCCCTGCCAAAACACGTCGCGATCCAGATGAACGACACCCATCCGGCCATCGCGGGGCCGGAACTGATCCGCCTGCTGTCGGACGGGCATGGCCTTCCCTTCGACGAAGCCCTGACCATCGCCCGCGCCTGCCTTGGCTACACCAACCATACGCTTCTGCCGGAAGCCCTGGAAAAATGGGCAACTTTCACCTTCGGCAACGTGCTGCCCAGGCACATGCAGATCGTGGAGCGTATCGACAGCTGGCATCGTCGCGCCTATCCGAACCGTCCCCACTACGTCGGCATCGTGAAGCATCAGGAAGTTCGGATGGGCGAACTGGCATTCATCATGAGCCACAAGGTCAACGGCGTTTCGGCGCTGCATTCGGATCTGGTGAAGCAGACCCTGTTCCCGGAACTGAACCGCCTGCATCCGGGGCGGATCGTCAACCAGACGAACGGCGTGACGCCGAGGCGCTGGCTGCGGATGGCGAACCGGCCGCTCTCGGCGCTGGTCACTGACACCATCGGCGCCGGATGGGAGGCCGATCTGGACCGGTTGCGGGAGTTGGAGCCACATGTCGGCGACGCCGGGTTCCGGCAGCGGTTTGCGGCAGCCAAGCGCGAGAACAAGGTTGCGCTGTCGAACTGGATCGGGCGCGAAATGGGGGTGCAGGTGTCGCCCGACGCGCTGTTCGATGTGCAGATCAAGCGCATCCACGAATACAAGCGCCAGCTTCTGAACATCCTCGAGACCATCGCGCACTGGCACCGGCTGCGGTCCGATCCCGGGGCGGGTTGGGTGCCACGGGTGAAGATCTTCGGCGGAAAGGCTGCGCCAGGCTATGCGGTGGCAAAGGAAATAATTCGTCTTATCAACGATGTTGCGGATGTTGTTAACAACGATCCCGTGACGGGCGATCTGCTGAAGATCGTCTATCCGCCGAACTACAACGTGACGATGGCCGAGCGGGTGATCCCCGCCGCCGACCTTTCGGAACAGATCTCGACCGCCGGCAAGGAAGCTTCGGGCACCGGCAACATGAAGTTCATGATGAACGGTGCGCCGACCATCGGCACGCTGGATGGCGCGAACGTCGAGATCCTTCAGGAAGTCGGCGCCGAGAACTTCTTCCTCTTCGGCTTGACGGCTGAAGAGGTGGCGCGGCGGCGCGAGGATCCCGACCATGCGAAGAACGCCATCGAGGCAAGCCAGCCCCTCATGGACGTGCTGCAGATGATCGCCGAGGGTCGCTTCTCGCCCGATGAGCCGGGGCGCTACCACCAGCTGGTCCATCGGGTCTGGCATCACGACTACTTCCTCGTGGCTTCGGACTTCGCGGCCTATCACGCGGCGCAGACCGAGGTTGACCGGGCCTATGTCGATCCCGATCGCTGGTGGCGCATGGCGGCGATGAACACTGCGCGGAGCGGGTTCTTCTCCTCCGACCGGACGATCCGCGGCTACATGGCTGAAATCTGGCAGGCGACATCGGCGCTGTAAGGCGCCGTCCGGCGGGCTTTCGGGGAGGAGAGCATGGCTGAGACGACACTCGACAGAGGCGCGGCCGAGGCGATCTCCGGCGGCTGGCATGGCGATCCGTTCGCTGTGCTGGGGCCGCACAAGGTGGCGAAGGGGTGGGAGATCCGGGCCTTCGTGCCGGGGGCTGACCGGTTGTGGCTCATGGCCGGCAAGACCGAGGTCGAGGCAGTGCCTTTCCCCGGCCTGCCAGGGCTTTTCACCTGTGCCATGGCGCGTAAGGCCAGCTACCGCTTGCGCGCCGAAGGCCATGCCAACACATGGGAATTCGAAGACCCGTACCGGTTCGGCCCCGTCCTTGGCGAGATGGACGAATATCTTCTGGGAGAGGGCACGCATCGCCGCCTCTGGCAGGCGCTGGGTGCACATGTGATGGTGCACGAAGGCGTTGCGGGCGTGCATTTCGCGGTCTGGGCGCCGAACGCCGAGAGGGTCTCGGTCGTCGGCGACTTCAACGTCTGGGACGGTCGGCGCAACCCGATGCGCCGGCGCGGCGCGACAGGGGTCTGGGAGATCTTCATGCCGGGCCTGACCGAAGGCACGGCCTACAAGTACGAGATCAGGGGCCCGGGCGGCGCGATGATGCCGCTGAAGGCCGATCCGGTCGGGTTCGGATCTGAACATCCTCCGGCAAATGCTTCTGTTGTAAGAACAATTCGTGGTGACTGGCATGACGGGTCCTGGATGGAGTCCCGTGCCGCCCGACATGGAATCGATGCTCCGATCAGCATTTATGAGGTCCATCTGGGCTCCTGGCGGCGAGCGCCGGGCAACCGGATGCTGAGCTATCCCGAACTTGCGGAACAGCTGGTGGACTATGCCGCCGACATGGGCTTCACCCATATCGAATGCCTGCCGCTCAGCGAATATCCCTTCGACGGGTCCTGGGGTTATCAGCCGGTGGGACTGTTCGCACCCACGATCCGGCACGGCACTCCGTCCGAGTTCCGCGCCTTCGTGGATGCGGCGCACCGAAAGGGTCTGGGGGTGATCCTCGACTGGGTGCCCGGACATTTCCCGACCGACGCGCATGGGCTGGGGCGCTTTGACGGCACGGCGCTTTACGAGCATCAGGACCCGCGCGAGGGGTTCCATCAGGACTGGAACACGCTGATCTACAACTACGGCCGGGTCGAGGTGAAGAACTACCTCGTCTCCAACGCCTTGTATTGGCTGGAGGAATACCACATCGACGGGTTGCGGGTGGATGCTGTGGCCTCGATGCTCTACCGCGACTACAGCCGCAAGCCGGGCGAGTGGATCCCGAACAAGGACGGCGGCCGCGAGAATTACGAGGCGATCGACGTCCTGCGCAGCATGAACATCAGCGCCTACGGCGAGGTGCCCGGGATCATGACGGTGGCCGAGGAATCGACGGCCTTTCCCGGCGTGTCGCGCCCGGCGAACTGGGGCGGTCTGGGGTTCGGCTTCAAGTGGAACATGGGCTGGATGAACGACACCCTAAGCTACATGCAGAAGGATCCGATCTACCGGAAGTATCACCACCACCAGATGACCTTCGGGCTGGTCTATGCCTGGTCGGAAAACTACATCCTGCCGATCTCGCATGACGAGGTCGTGCACGGCAAAGGGTCGATGCTGGCCAAGATGCCGGGCAATGCCCGGGAGAAATTCGCCAACCTTCGCGCCTATTACGGCTTCATGTGGGCACATCCGGGCAAGAAGCTTCTGTTCATGGGGCAGGAGTTCGCGCAAGGGGCCGAGTGGAACCACAACCAGAGCCTCGACTGGCATCAGCTTGATATTGCAGAACATCGCGGCATGCAGCGGCTGGTGTGCGACCTGAACCGGATCTACCGCGAGACGCGCGCACTGCATGTGAACGACACGCGCCCCGAGGGATTCGCCTGGATCGAATCGAACGATGCCGAGGCCAGCGTCTATGCCTGGGTCCGCAAGGGCAACGAGGGCGACAAGCCGGTCGTGGCGGTGGTGAACATGACCCCGCTGGAACGGCATTACCGGCTGGGCCTGCCCGCGGCGGGCAGGTGGAACGAGATCCTGAACACCGACGCCGAAGTCTATGGCGGGGGCAACCGTGGCAACCTGGGAGGGGTCGTCACGGAAAGCACGCCCTGGCATGGCCAGACGCAGTCGGCGCTTGTCACACTGCCGCCGTTGTCGGCAGTCTATCTGCAACAGGACTGATTACCCGCGGCGTGGGCCGCTCATCCGGGGAGGGAAGCGATGAAACCAAGACCGAACCAGCGGCTGTCCTCGCAAGCCATGGCCTTTGTTCTGGCCGGCGGCCGGGGCAGCCGCCTGAAGGAACTGACCGACCGGCGCGCGAAGCCTGCGGTCTATTTCGGCGGCAAGACCCGGATCATCGACTTTGCTCTGTCGAACGCGCTGAACTCGGGCATCCGCAAGATGGCGATCGCCACTCAATACAAGGCGCACAGCCTGATCCGGCACTGCCAGCGCGGCTGGAACTTCTTCCGGGCCGAGCGCAACGAGTACCTCGACATCCTGCCCGCCAGCCAGCGGATGGACGAGGTGAACTGGTATCGCGGCACGGCCGACGCCATTGCGCAGAACATCGACATCATCGACAGCTACGGCGTGAAGTATGTGATCGTCCTGGCCGGCGACCACATCTACAAGATGGATTACGAGGTCATGCTGCGTCAGCACGTCGAGGCGGCCGCGGATGTGACCATCGGCTGCCTGACCGTGCCGCGCAAGGAAGCCTCGGCCTTTGGCGTTATGCATGTGGACAAGACCATGCGCATCACCGCCTTCCTGGAAAAGCCCAAGGATCCGCCCGCCATGCCCGATGATCCCGACCATGCCCTGGCCTCGATGGGTATCTATGTCTTCGACTGGGCCTTCCTGCGCGATCTTCTGATCCGCGACATGGCCGACGACAACTCGACGCACGACTTCGGCTTCGACCTGATCCCGAATATCGTCAGGAACGGCAAGGCGGTGGCGCACAGGTTCGCGGACAGCTGCGTGACCTCGGGCCTGGAGACGGAACCCTACTGGCGCGACGTCGGCACCATCGACGCCTTCTGGCAGGCCAATATCGACCTGACCGACTTTGTCCCCAAGCTCGACCTCTACGACAATGCCTGGCCGATCTGGACCTATGCCGAGATCGTGCCTCCAGCCAAGTTCATCCACGACGAGGACGGTCGGCGCGGCAGCGCGGTGTCGTCGCTGGTCTCGGGCGACTGCATCGTGTCCGGCTCGGCCGTGTCGAACAGCCTGCTGTTCACCGGCTGTCGGACGCACAGCTACTCGTCGCTGGAATATGTCGTCGCCCTGCCGCAGGTGGTGGTCAACCGCAAGGCCCAGCTGAAGAACTGCGTGATCGACCGGGGCGTCGTCATTCCCGAGGGGCTGGTGATCGGCGAGGACCCGGACGAGGATGCAAAATGGTTCCGTCGCTCGGAAGGGGGCATCGTCCTCATCACGCAGGACATGCTGGACGCGCGCGCGAGGGCGCTTGGCTGAAGCGGTGGACGCGGTGCGCCCATCCGATTAACTGCGCTCTGGAAGCTCTTGAAAGGCATAGGAAATGGGCGGACGTGTCCTGTCAGTGGCCTCGGAAAGCGTCCCGCTGGTGAAAACCGGCGGATTGGCGGACGTGGTTGGAGCACTTCCCGCCGCGCTGGCTGCGACCGGCTGGGAGATGAAGGTGCTGCTGCCGGCCTACCGCGCGCTGCGGTCGCGGGCGGCGGACTGGCCCGTGGTCTGGCAGGAGCCCGACCTCTGGGGGGGGCCTGGCCGCGTCCTGGCCGGAGATGTCGCGGGCGTGCCGATGCTGCTGCTTGACGCGCCGCATCTTTACGATCGCGACGGTGGGCCATATTCCGGGCCGACCGGTGACCACCCGGACAACGCGGTGCGCTTTGCCGCGTTGTCGTGGGTCGGTGCCCGTATCGCGCGCGAGGGGCTGGCGGACTGGAAAGCAGACATCCTGCACGCGCATGACTGGCAAGCCGGCCTCGCGCCCGCCTATCTGGCCTATCACGGCACGGGCGGCGTCAGGTCGGTGATGACCGTCCACAACATAGCCTTCCAGGGCTGGGCGCCGGCGCACATGCTGGGCGTCCTGCGGTTGCCGGGTCATGCCTTTCACCCCGAGGCGCTGGAATATTACGGCGGAATTTCCAGTCTGAAGGCGGGGCTGGTGACGGCGGACTGGATCACCACCGTCTCCCCGACCTACGCGGCAGAGCTGATGCGGCCGGAATTCGGGATGGGCCTGCAAGGCGTGATCGCGGCGCGCGGTCCGGTCGTCTCGGGCATCCTGAACGGGGTCGATACCGCGCTCTGGGATCCTGGGGCCGAGGATCCACCCTTCGGGCCGAAGGCGATGGCGGGCAAGGCTGCGGCGCGGGCGGCAATCTGCGCCGAATTCGGGCTGGAGGTGCCGGGTCCGTTGGCCATCGTGGTCAGCCGGCTGACCGACCAGAAGGGGATCGACCTTCTGCCCGAGGTCGTGCCGGATTTCGTGCTTGGCGGTGGCGGGCTGATCGTGCTCGGCTCGGGCGATGCGGGACTGGAGGGGGCAATGCGCCATCTGGCCGACCGCTTTCCCGGTCGCGTCGCCACGCGCATCGGCTATGACGAGGCGCTCAGCCATCGGCTGTTTGCCGGGGCGGATGCCGTGCTGGTGCCCTCGCGCTTCGAGCCCTGCGGTCTGACGCAGATGTATGGGTTGCGCTATGGCGCGCTGCCGGTCGTCTCGCTGGTCGGCGGGCTGGCCGATACCGTGATCGGCGCCAGTCCGGCCGCGCTGGCCAAGCCGGTTGCCACCGGGATCACCTTTCACCCCGTCGATGCGCTGGCCTTCGGTCGGGCGCTGGCGCAACTCGTGGAGCTTTACCGCCAGCCAAGGCTGTGGGCAAAGCTTCGGGCCAACGCCATGGCGCAGCCGGTGGGCTGGGAAGCCTCGGCCCGCGCCTATGCCGGGCTTTACGAAAGGCTTGGCGTGTGACACCGCAGACCGTCTCGCCGCCCGCGCGGCTTTCCGGGCATGGCGTCGCGCCCGGCCGGCCCTGGCCGATGGGGGCCAGCCTGACGGGCGAAGGGGTCAACTTCGCGGTCTTTTCCGCCCATGCGGAGAGGATCGAGCTGTGCCTCTTCAGCCCCGATGGCCGCAAGGAACTGGCCCGGCTGCCGATCGCCGAGCGCGACGGCGACATCTGGCATGTCGAGGTCTGCGGGCTGACGGTCGGCGCGGTCTACGGTTTTCGCGCCTACGGTCCGTATGCACCCGAACAGGGCCACCGTTTCAACCCGCACAAGCTGCTCTTGGACCCATATGCCCGCGCGCTTGAGGGACGGCTGAAATGGTCGGACGCGCTGATGGGCTACAGGATCGGCAGCCCGCGCGGCGATCTCAGCTTCGACACCCGCGACAGCGCCTTTGCGGTGCCGAAGGCGGTGGTGACCGACCCTTCCTTCACCTGGGGCAACGACCAGCCGCCGCGCACGCCGCGCAGCGACACGCTGATCTACGAGGCACATGTCAAGTCGATGACCGCGCTGCATCCCGGCGTGGAGAAGAGCCTGCGCGGCACCTATCTGGGCCTCGCTTCCGACCCGGTGATCGACCATCTGCTGAAACTCGGCATCACTGCGATCGAGCTGCTTCCGGTCCAGGCCTTCATCGACGACCGTTTTCTGGTCGCCCGCGGCCTGCGCAATCATTGGGGTTACAACACCCTGTGCTTCTTCGCCCCCGAGGCGCGTTACATGAACAAGGGCGCGCTGTGGGAGTTCCAGACCATGGTGCGCCGCCTGCACGCCGCCGGGCTCGAGGTGATTCTTGATGTGGTCTATAACCACACCGCGGAAGGCGACGAATGGGGACCCACGCTCAGCTTCCGGGGGCTCGACAATGCCAGCTACTACCGGCTGGCAGGTGGTGGGCGGACCTATGTCAACGATGCCGGCACCGGCAACACGCTGAACCTCACGCATCCGATGGTGCTGCGGATGGTGATGGACTCCTTGCGCTACTGGGTCGAGGTCGCCCATGTCGATGGCTTCCGCTTCGACCTCGCCACCACGCTGGGACGCGAGGCGCACGGCTTCGACCCGAACGGCGGCTTCTTCGACGCGATCCGGCAGGACCCGGTCCTTTCCCGCGTGAAGCTGATCGCCGAGCCCTGGGACCTTGGCCCCGGCGGCTATCAGCTCGGGGCCTATCCGCACCCGTTTCACGAATGGAACGACCGCTACCGCGACGGGGTGCGCAGGTTCTGGAAGGGGGATGCGGGGCTGACCCGCGACCTTGCCGCCCGGCTTCTGGGCAGCGCCGAACGCTTCGACCATTCGGGGCGCGCGGCGACCTCATCGATCAACTATGTCACCAGCCATGACGGTTTCACGCTGGAGGATCTGGTCAGCTACACCGTCAAGCGCAACTTCGCCAACGGCGAGGACAACCGCGACGGCCACCACGAGAACCACTCCGACAACCTGGGCGTCGAAGGCCCGACGAAGGACGCGAAAGTGCTGGCCGCCCGCGCCCTGCGCAAACGCAACCTGCTGGCCACGCTGTTCCTGTCGCAGGGCGTGCCGATGATCCTGGCGGGGGACGAAATCGGCCACAGCCAGGGGGGCAACAACAACGCATATGCTCAGGACAACGAAATCTCGTGGCTGGACTGGACGAAAGCCGATGCCAGGCTCCTGAAGTTCGTCAGGCGGCTTTGCGCCCTGCGCCGGGCGCTGCCGGTCCTGCGGCAGCGGCGTTTCCTGCACGCGCGCTTGCGGCACTCGGACGGTGTCCCCGACGTGATCTGGCGCCGGGCGAACGGCACCGTGCCGCAGTCCGAGGAATGGCATGATCCGGCCTTTCGCTGCCTTTGCGTGGAACTGCGGATGCAGGCCGAGGGTGGCGACCCGAACCCCGAGGCGGTCTTTGCCGTGTTCAACACCGGCCCCGCCACGCCGCTGCACCTGCCCGAGACAGCGCCAGCCTGGCAGCTCGTTCTGGACACCACGCGCCCCGAACTGGGCGAAGCGGGCATACCCGCCACCGACTTTACCGAGGCGCCGGCCCAGTCCGTGCTGCTTTTCCGATCCGTGACCCAGCCTGCCAAGGGATGATCGCCATGACCCAGATCGCCACCATCGCCACAGCCCCGATCGCCGGCCAGAAACCCGGAACATCGGGCTTGCGCAAGAAGACTCCGGTCTTCATGGGCACGCACTACCTGGAGAACTTCGTCCAGTCGATCTTCGACGTGGTGGGCGCTGCCGGCAAGACCTTCGTCCTGGGCGGTGACGGGCGCTATTTCAACGACCGCGCGGCGCAGGTGATCCTGCGGCTGGCGGCAGCGAACGGGGCGACGCGGGTGATCGTGGGGCAAGGGGCGATCCTCAGCACGCCGGCGGCCTCGCATCTGATCCGACTGAACCGGACCGATGGCGGCATCATCATGTCGGCCAGCCACAACCCCGGCGGCCCGGAAGAGGATTTCGGGGTCAAGTTCAACATGCCGAACGGCGGCCCCGCGCCCGAGGCGGTGACCGAGGCGATGTATCGTCGGACCACAGAGATCAGCGAATACCGCATCCTTCAGGCGCAGGACGTGGACCTTGCCGCCATCGGACGGCATCGTCTGGGCGAGATGATCGTCGACGTCGTCGATCCCGTGGCTGACTACGCCGCGCTGATGGAGACGCTTTTCGACTTCCACGCGATCCGCGCCATGTTCGCCGGGGGCTTCCGCATGCGGATGGATTCGATGTGCGCCGTCACCGGCCCCTACGCCGTCGAGATCCTGGAAAACCGCCTCGGCGCGCCGAAAGGTACGGTGGTGAACGGCACCCCACTGCCGGATTTCGGCGGGATGCACCCCGATCCGAACCCGACCTGGGCCAAGGCGCTGATGGACGAGATGTTCGGCCCCTCGGCCCCCGATTTCGGCGCGGCCTCGGACGGCGACGGTGACCGCAACATGGTGGTAGGACGGGGAATCTATGTCTCGCCTTCGGACAGCCTCGCAGTGCTGGCCGCCAACGCGCATCTGGCGCCGGGCTACAAGGCGGGTCTGAAGGGCGTTGCGCGGTCGATGCCGACCAGCGCCGCCGCCGACCGCGTTGCAACGGCTTTGGGGATCGGCTGCTACGAGACGCCGACGGGGTGGAAGTTCTTCGGCAACCTTCTGGACGCCCGCCGCGCCACGATCTGCGGCGAGGAAAGTTTTGGCACCGGGTCGGACCATGTGCGGGAAAAGGATGGTCTCTGGGCGATCCTTCTGTGGCTGAACATCCTGGCGGTGCGCAAGCAGTCGGTGGCCGAGATCCTGCGCGAGCACTGGGCGAAGTATGGCCGCAACTACTACAGCCGCCACGATTTCGAGGCGATCGAGACTGGCAGGGCCGATGCGATGATGGCCAGTTTGCGCGGCACGCTCTCCGGCCTGCCGGGGCAGGTGATCGAGGGGATGACGGTCGAGGCCGCCGATGACTTCGCCTACACCGACCCGGTGGACGGCTCGGTCAGCCTGAAGCAGGGCGTGCGAATCTTGTTCTCCGATGGCAGCCGGATCGTCTATCGGCTGTCGGGAACGGGCACCGATGGCGCGACGCTGCGGGTCTATCTGGAACGCTATGCGCCCGGTCCCGATGGCCTCGACCACGACGCGCAAGAGGCACTGGCTCCGGTCATCCGCGCCGCGCACCGGATCGCGGCGATCGCCGAACAGACCGGCAGAACGGCACCCGATGTCGTGACCTGAGCCCGACCCGGCGCTTCCTGACCTTCGGAGGTCGCGATCTGGCCAGACCCGAGGTCGGATTGCGACAAACCTGACACAACTGTCGAGTTTCACGGGGGAGGGACTGCTTTGGGCGAGGTCAGGGTGCGGTCGGGGCGGCAGGCGCGGCAGGCGGAACGGGCGAACAGGGGGCAGGGTTTGGGCCGTCCCTATATCGTCCGCAACATCCCGACCTATGACGTTCTGTCGGAAGAGCACCTTATCCGCATCGAGCGTGCCGCCGACCGGGTGCTGGCCGAGACTGGCATCGAGTTCCGCGACGACCCCGTGGCGCTGGACCACTGGCGACGGGCCGGGGCGAAGGTCGAGGGCGTGCTGGTGAAGTTCGAACCCGGCATGCTGCGCGAGATCCTGAAATCTGCACCCTCGGAATTCACCCAGCATGCCCGCAACCCGGCCAATTCGGTGCGGATCGGCGGGCGGAACGTGGTGTTCTCTCCTGCCTATGGCAGCCCCTTCGTGATGGACCTCGACAGCGGCCGCCGCTTCGGCACGATCGAGGACTTCCGCAACTTCATCAAGCTGGCGCAGTCCTCTCCAAACTTCCACCACTCGGGCGGGACCATCTGCGAGCCGACCGACGTGCCAGTGAACAAGCGGCATCTGGACATGGTGCTGGCGCATATCGAGCTGTCCGACCGGCCCTACATGGGCTCTGTCACCGCCGAGTCTCGCGCCGAGGACAGCATCGAGATGAGCCGGATCCTGTTCGGCGAAACTTTTGTGAACGACCATTGTGTCATTCTCGGTAATGTGAACGTCAATTCGCCTTTGGTCTGGGATGGGACGATGACGCTGGCCTTGCGGGCCTATGCGCGGGCCAACCAGGCGGCGGTGGTGGTGCCGTTCATCCTGGGCGGTGCCATGGGGCCGGTCACGAATGCGGGCGGTATCGTGCAGTCGCTGGCCGAGACGATGGCAGGCTGCGCGCTGACCCAGCTGGAGCGGAGGGGCGCACCGGTGATCTTCGGGAACTTTCTGTCCTCGATGAGCCTGCGGTCGGGCTCTCCCACCTTCGGCACGCCGGAACCGGCGATCGGGTCGCAGGTCATCGGCCAGCTTGCCCGGCGGCTGAACCTGCCGCTGCGGTGTTCGGGCAACTTCACCACCTCGAAACTGCCCGACGGCCAGGCGATGATGGAAGGCACCCTGTCGATGCTGGCGGCCGTCCATTGCGGGGCCAACTTCATCCTGCATGCGGCCGGGTTCCTCGATGGCCTGCTGTCGATGTCCTACGAGAAGTTCATGCTGGACGCCGACCTCTGCGGGGCGCTGCATGCCTACCTGGACGGGGTGAAGATCGACGACGACCAGCTTGCCGTGGATGCCTTCGCCGAGGTGGGGCCGGGCAACCATTTCTTTGGCTGCTCGCACACGATGCGGCACTATGAGACGGCGTTCTGGGACTCGGAACTGTCGGACAACGAGCCCTTCGAGAAGTGGGAGGCGGCGGGGTCTACCGACGCTGCCACCCGGGCCAACCGGCTGTGGAAGAAGCGGCTGGCCGAGTTTGAGGCGCCGCCGCTGGATGAGGGGGTGCGGGAGGCGCTGCATGATTTCGTGGCCCGCAAGAAGGCCGCCGTGGCCGATGCCTGGTATTGATGTACACGGTGGACATTTTTGGATACTAAAGCAAATACAACAATTTGCGCGCGGACATTTACGGTTTCTCAACCTGTTTCCAGACCCCGTCCTGGCGGCGCTAGGTCTGGCCGGGGCTGGGGTCGAAGCTCCGGGTTCCTGATGGCGAAAGCCAGCTTTCCACCGTCACCACCCCCGGCGAGAGGCCGAGGAGCGTGAGGTCGTTGCTGCCGGTCTTGAGCCGGGTGGACAGCGCGGTGCCGACCTGGAGGAACAGCACCCCGGTCGCCGTGTCGGCAAGGCCCATGTGCGGCATGTGGCTGTGGCCCGACGGCACGAGGTCGACCCCGGCGCGGGCGAGGGCGGCCAGGGCCTGCGCGCGAGAGGCCATGTCGGCGGCCGTGCCATCCGCGGCGGGCACCGGGGCATGGTGCATGACCGCGATCCGCCACCGCCCGCGCACCGCAATCGCGATCCGCCGCGGGGTAGAGACGATCAAGTCGCGCCCGTGGTCCACCCGCCGCTGCACCAGCCGCCAGGCCAGGCGCAGGAAGCCGAGCCGCGTCTGCTGATGTGCGAGGAACAACACGAAACGGTCTCAAGAGAGCGTCTTGTCCCCTTCCGGCCCGAACTGGTCGAGCTGATCGGCGGACCGGGCCACGAAAGCCATCGGCGTGCGGATGCGGTGACGGGTGTCGTCGTGCTAGATCTGCATCCGACAGGGCGTCCGAAAGCAAAGGATCGTGCACAGCGAGGCCAGATCCGCCAGCACGCGATAGCGCCCGAAGCGGGCATAGGCGGCCTCGGGGTTCTCGGGCATCTTCTTCCCGCGGGCGCACCAGTTGAAGGTGCCCGGCCGCAGGACGGCCAGCGTGCCCCTCGTTCCGGCGAGCGCATGGGCAGCGCCCGCCACCGGGCCCCCCCGGCCGCGACCACGACACGGAAGCCATCCTGCACCGCGCGCGCCGCCTCGTCCCCCTGGATCGCCGGAGACGGCTAGGTGCGCAGACCCGTTTCGTAAAGAAGGCCCAGGCGCTTGGCCTCGTAATAATAGCCCTTGGAATACCACATGACCGCCCGGTCCTCGGACCCGCGGGCGACCAGCCAGGCGCCGCGCAGATACTTGCCGGCATAGGTCAGGTTGGTTTCGGCATCCAGAAGCCCCTCGGGCGGGCCCTGGTAACCCATGGTCCGCGCGGTCTGCGGGTGAATCTGCATCAGTCCGTAGTAGGGTCCGTTCCGTGCCGCCGGGTTGTAGCCGCTTTCCCGCTGGATCACGCGGTGCAGCAGGCTTTCGGGGATATCGTGGATCCGGGCATACTTGTTGACCAGAGCCAGCATCTCGGGCGTGGCGCCTGGTGCCATCGGCGCGCGGGACACCGGTTGGGATGGTGTCCGGCCGCAGGCGGCCAGCACGGCGGCGGTCGAGAGCAGCATCAGACGGCGACGGGTCAGGGGCATGGAAGGCTCCGCGATGGATCGCCGCCTGATACCGGCGCAAGGCGGGCACGCGCAACCCCGACCCGGGCCGCCCTGGCCGGTTTGCGCGACAACCGGCCGTCCGGGACGCACAAAAAGCGGCCGCCGATGTCACCGTGATGTTACCCGGATCGTGCAGAACGCCTGTGGAAAACCCAGTGCGACACTCTGGCGCTTGGGGGTTGCCACGGACGAAACGCCAGATATAGTTTCACGCAACGGGGCGGGACTCCCCGCCCTGTCGCCGGGAAGCTGACGGGCGAAGAGCGGAGTCTTGGACGGAATGGACGGCGATTTCAGAACCCAGTTCGTGCGCGATCCGGCGGCGCTGAAGCATTATCCGGCGCTGGTGCTGAATGCCGACTACCGGCCGCTGTCCTACTACCCGCTGTCGCTCTGGCCCTGGCAGGAGGCCATCAAGGCGGCCGTCCTCGACCGGGTGCAGATCGTCGCCGAATATGACCATGTGGTCCGAAGCCAGCGGCAGGAGTTCAGGATACCCTCGGTGGTCGTCCTGCGAGATTACGTCAAACCCCAGAAGCGCGTGGCCTTCACGCGCTTCAATCTTTTTCTGCGGGACGAATTCTGCTGCCAGTATTGCGGCGCGAAGGGCGATCTCACCTTCGATCATGTGGTGCCGCGATCACGCGGCGGGATCACCAGTTGGGAGAACGTCGTCGCGGCGTGCAGCCCCTGCAACCTGCGCAAGGGCTCCAAGACGCTGAAACAGTCGGGTCTTGCCCTGCGTCGCCCGCCGCGCGCGCCCACGGCCGAGGAGATGCAGGCGCATGGTCGCCGCTTTCCGCCGAACCACCTGCATGACAGCTGGATGGATTACCTCTACTGGGATGCCGAACTGGAGGCGTGAAGACGCCGCCGGTTGGCCCGGATGGTGCTGACTGCTGGACATGCGGTCGGGCAGGCTGTAGAAGGCGTCCGTTAGCGCTAACAAGCAGCCAAGGAGATACCCATGGTCTCGCGCGTCATTCCGGTGGATGTCTTCGATCTGGTGATCTTCGGCGGCACGGGCGATCTGGCCCGGCGCAAGATCCTGCCCGGGCTTTACCGGCGATTCATGGCGGGCCAGATGCCGGCGGAAAGCCGGATCATCGGTGCGGCGCGGGGCGAGCTGTCGGATGCCGCCTGGCGCGAGCAGGTGCAGGCTGCGATTGCCGAGTTCGTGCCCAGCGCCCGGCAGGACAAGGCAGCGATCGAGGGGTTCCTGGAACGACTGCACTATGTGGCGATCGACGCGAGCGGGACGAACGGCTGGGCGCAACTGAAGGCGCTGATGCGCGAGAACGTGGTCCGGGCCTTCTATTTCTCGGTCGCGCCGACCCTCTTTGGCGACATCGCGCAGCGGCTTTCGGAACACGGCATCGCCGATGCCTGGAGCCGGATCGTGGTGGAAAAGCCGTTCGGGCGGGATCTGGCGTCGGCCAAGGCCTTGAACGCGGTGCTGGCGCGGCATTTCAACGAGACGCAGATCTACCGGATCGACCATTACCTGGGCAAGGAGACGGTCCAGAACCTGA
The DNA here is from genome assembly GCA_046294075.1 of Tabrizicola sp. Taxonomy (GTDB): domain Bacteria; phylum Pseudomonadota; class Alphaproteobacteria; order Rhodobacterales; family Rhodobacteraceae; genus Tabrizicola. The sequence continues at coordinate 78,308 of JBKBJC010000002.1, forward strand.
TGGCGGTGCGCTTTGCCAACATCCTGTTCGAGCCGCTGTGGAAGGCCGAATACATCGACCACGTCCAGATCACCGTGGCCGAAACCGTGGGCGTGGACGGCCGCGGCGCCTATTACGACAAGTCGGGCGCGATGCGGGACATGGTGCAGAACCACCTGATGCAGCTTTTGTGCCTTATCGCGATGGAGCCGCCCTATCACTTCGATCCCGATGCCGTGCGCGATGAAAAGCTGAAGGTGATCCGCGCGCTGAAGCCGGTCCCGCCCGAGGATATCGTGCGCGGCCAGTATGGGGCGGGGAAGGGCGAGAAGTCCTACATTGCCCATTGCGAGAATCCGCACTCCACGACCGAGAGTTATATCGCGCTGAAGGTGGCGATTTCCAATTGGCGCTGGCAGGGTGTGCCCTTCTACCTGCGGACGGGCAAGCGGCTGCGGGCGCGGGCGTCGGAAATCGCGATCACCTTCCGCCAGCCGCCGCATGCGATCTTCGACGACGCGAAGGGCTGGCACGAGAACGTTCTGGTCATCCGGTTGCAGCCGAACGAGGGCATGAACCTGATGGTGATGATCAAGGAGCCCGGTCCGGGGGGCATGCGCCTGATGCAGGTGCCGCTGGACATGTCCTTCGCCGATGCCATCGAGGATGCCGAGGACGTGCCGGACGCCTACGAACGGCTGATCATGGACGTGATCCGCGGGAACCAGACGCTGTTCATGCGCGGTGACGAGGTCGAGGCGGCCTGGGCCTGGACCGACCCGATCATCGAAGGCTGGGAAGCGCGCGGCGACAGGCCCCAGACTTATGACCCCGGATCCTCGGGGCCGGAAGATGCGTTGATGCTGATGCACCGCGACGGGCGGCGCTGGCGGGAGATCCGCGAATGAAGCTGGAGACCTACCCCGACCGCGAATTCCTGATGCTTGGCCTGGCGAATACCATCGCAGGGCAGCTGGCGGATTTTCTGCGGCGCGAGGGTAGGGCGACCCTTTCGGTGCCGGGGGGCACCACTCCGGGGCCGGTCTTCGACACGCTGTCGGGAGTGGACATCGACTGGGCGAACGTGGCGGTAGTGTTGAACGACGAACGCTGGGTGCCCGAGTCCTCGGAGCGGTCGAACACCCGGCTGCTGCGCGAGCGGCTTTTGCGGGGCCGCGCGGCCAAGGCGCGGCTGGTGCCGCTCTATGCGCCGGCCGACGCGCCCGAGGAGATGCTGGAGGCGCTGGAGGACGGCTTGCGCCCGCATCTGCCGATCTCGGTCCTTCTGCTGGGCATGGGGGCGGACATGCATACGGCAAGCCTCTTTCCCGGTGCGGACCGGCTGGAGGAGGCCCTGTCGGCATCGGCGCCGCTCCTGTTGCCGATGCGGGCCGAGGCGGCGGGCGAGCCGCGCATCACCCTGACCGCCCCCGTCCTGTGTGCGGCGTTCAACATCCACATCCTGATCACCGGGCAGGAAAAGCGCGCAGCGCTGGAGCGTGCGATGACCCTGACCCCGACCGAGGCGCCGGTGCGCGCCGTTCTGGACAACGCAACCGTGCACTGGGCGGAGTAGCCATGACGAAATGGGCTGAATTGCAGCGGCTTCACGAGATTAACAAGGGCCGCCATATTCTTGATCTGTTTGATGAAAGCCGGGCTGGGGACTTCTCGGTCACGACGGACGGGATGCTGTTCGACTATTCCAAGACCAGTATCGACGCTGACACGCGATCAGCGCTGGTGAAACTGGCCGAGGTCTCGGGCGTGGCAGAGAAGCGCACGGCGATGTTTTCCGGGGAGAAGATCAACGACACCGAGGACCGCGCGGTCCTGCATTCAGCGCTGCGGGCCGGAGACGACGCGGTGATCGAGGTCGACGGGCAGGACGTGATGCCCGCCGTGCGCCGTATCCGGGCGGCCTGCGCTGCCTTCGCGCGGGATGTCCGGTCGGGGGCGTTCAAGGGACAGGGCGGCAAGATCAGCGATGTGGTGAACATCGGGATCGGGGGATCCGACCTTGGGCCGGCCATGGCGACGCTGGCACTGGCGCCTTACCACGACGGGCCGCGGGTTCATTTCGTGTCGAACGTTGACGGAGCGCACATTCACGACGCACTGCAAGGGCTTGATCCTGCGACGACTCTGGTGATCGTCGCGTCCAAGACCTTCACCACCATCGAGACGATGACCAATGCCGACACGGCGAAACGATGGATGGCGGCAAAGGTCGCCAATCCTGCGGCACAGTTTGCAGCGGTCAGCACCGCGGGCGAGAAGACAGCCGCTTATGGCATTGATCCGGAAAGGGTTTTCGGATTCGAGGATTGGGTGGGCGGTCGCTATTCCATGTGGGGGCCGATCGGACTGAGCCTGATGATCGCCATCGGGCCGGAGCGCTTCGAGCAGTTCCTGGCCGGCGGCCGGGCGATGGACCGGCACTTCGTGACCGCGCCCTTCGCAGTCAACATGCCGGTGATGCTGGCGCTGGTCGGCATCTGGCACAACCAGATCTGCGGCCATGCCACGCGGGCAGTTCTGCCATACGATCAAAGGCTTGCACGGCTTCCTGCATATTTGCAGCAGCTGGAGATGGAGAGCAATGGCAAGCGCGTCGCCATCGACGGCAGCGACCTCGAAACGCACTCCGGCCCCGTCGTCTGGGGCGAGCCGGGAACCAACGGCCAGCATGCCTTCTACCAGTTGATCCATCAGGGAACGCGCGTGGTCCCCTGCGAGTTCCTGGTGGCGCGGCGGGGGCACGAGCCGGACCTGGCGCATCAGCATCTTCTGCTGGTGTCGAACTGCCTGGCGCAGGCCGAGGCGCTGTTGCGGGGCCGCAGTCTGGACGAGGCGCGGGCGATGCTTGCGAAGAGGGGCCTGACCGGGGCCGAGCTGGAGCGCCAGGCGCGGCATCGGGTGTTCCCGGGGAACCGGCCCTCGACGGTCCTGGCCTACGACCGGCTGACCCCATTCACCCTGGGCCAGATCATCGCGCTGTATGAACACCGCGTGTTCGTCGAAGGCGTGATCCTCGGCATCAACTCCTTCGACCAGTGGGGGGTGGAGCTGGGCAAGGAACTGGCACTTGCCTTGCAGCCGGTGCTGGAGGGCAAGGCGGACACGGCGGGCAAGGACGGGTCCACCGCGGCGCTGGTCGCTTTCCTGCGGGGGTGAGTGCCCGACTTGCCGCGGAGAACGGACCAGAGCCCTTGCAGGCTCCGATCCGGACCTGTCGAAAGACTCCGGCGCTTACTTCAGGGCGGCGGTGACGATGATCTCGACCTTGTAGTCGGGGGTGGCAAGCTTCGCCTCGCCAGTGGCGCGAGCGGGCGTGTGGCCCTGCGGCACCCAGGTGTCCCAGACCGAGTTCATCTCGGCGAAGGTGCCCATGTCGGCCAGCCAGATCTGGACGGACAGGATCCGCGTCTTGTCGGTGCCGGCTGCGGCAAGGATGCGGTCAACCTCGGCAAGGGCCTGCCGGGTCTGGTCGGCGACCGTGCCGCGCGGCTCTCCCAGCTGGCCCGCGACCCAGAGGATGCCGTTGTAGGCCACGGCTTCGGACATGCGGGGGCCGGTGCCGTAGCGGGTGATGTCGGTGTTCATGGGTGTCTCCCTGTTGGCGTCGGTCGGCTGGTTAGCCGGTTCCGGCGCGGAACGGAAGCACCTGGACGCGGCGACAGTTGAACTGGTCGCCCGTGGCGCCCGAAATCCAGGTCAGCCCGGTGTCGGTGACGGCGGCAAGCGTGATGACGTAGCCGTTGGCAAAGCGCAGCGTGTATGTGCGATCCTGCCGGCTGACCGACTGGATCGCGTAGGTCCGGCTGCCGTTGTCGTAGGTGGTGTTGGTGAAGGCGAAGATCTGCACCCCGCAATCCCAGCGGCCGACGAAGGCAAAGGGCTCGGTTGGCCCCCTGTCATCGACGCATGCGGCCAGGACCAGGCAGAGGGGCAGGGCGAGACGGCGTCGCATCTTGGCAGGCTCCGGTCAGGGTGACGCAAGCGTCAACCGCGGCGCAGCGCATGTCAATCGCCGGAGCGAGGGGCTGGAGCGGGTGAAGGGAATCGAACCCTCGTCGTAAGCTTGGGAAGCTTCTGCTCTACCATTGAGCTACACCCGCGCACTGCCCGTTTAGCCAGTCTGCGCCGCGAGCGCAAGGCGGCAGATCGCGCCGCCCCGGCTTGCGGATCGGAACGATCAGGACTCGGCCCGGGGCCGGCAGAAGGTGTCGCGCAGCGCCGAGACGATGCTGGCCACTTCTTCCCGCGCCAGGCTGTAGATCACGCTTTTCCCTTCGCGCCGGGTCTGCACGATGCCCTCGGCCCGCAGCCGCATGAGCTGTTGCGAGACGGTGACGGGGCTGGATCGCAGCGCCTCGGCCAGTTGGGTGACGTTCATCTCGCCATCGACAAGCAGGCAGAGGATCTGCAACCGCCCCTCGTGCGACAGGGACTTCAGAAGCGCCACGGCGCGGCTGGCCTGATCGGCGGTGCCGCCGAAGCCTTCCAGGATCTCTGCCATCATCCTCTCCTATTCGAAGGCGCAACCCTTCTTGACCCCCAGCTTGCGGAACACCGCCGCCGCCGGACAGAAGCCGGTGAACGACGATTGCACCAGGTTCAGCCCGATGAACACGGTGAACCAGACGAACAGGGGCGAGACGTAGACCGTCAGCAGCACGCTGAGAAGGACCATCACCCCGGCAAAGCGCAGAACGGCGGCGTCGATTGACATTTTCATCATCCTTTCGTCGTTTCTTTCAGTTTGTCGATCCCCAGCACTTTCAGTGCGAGGCTTTCGTAGAAGGGTTCCGAGGTGCCTTTCCGCAATTTGCGGATGAAGTATTTCTCGAAGCCGGCCTTGGCCAGATGGACCCATTTGCCGGAGGACGACCAGTTCACGTTGCGCGGCGGGATCTGCGGCTGCGCGACAAAGGCGATGCCCCCGTCGCCGAAATCGGCGAGGCACACGGCATTCCAGGTGCCGACCGAGTCGGGCTCCTTCCCGCGCACGAGGTTGCCGATGTTGTGCGCCGTGGCCGTCACCATGCTTTCGATCATGAAGCCGGTCTTGGGCACGCCGCAGGGCACGGGTGTCGGGCCCATCGGCGGGATCGCGACGCAGACGCCCACTGCGAAGATGTTGCGGTATTTCGGGTTCTGCTGGTGCTGGTCCACGATGGTGAAGCCGCGCGGATTGCTCAGCCCATCGATCCCCGAGACCGGCTTGATGCCGCGGAAGGCGGGCAGCATCATCGAGAAGGCGAAGGGCAGGTCCTTCTCGGCTTTCACGCTGCCGTCCTCGTTCACCTCTTCCACGAACATGTGGCCGTCCTCGACCCGCTTGATCCGGGTGTTGGTCATCCACTTGATGTGCTTCTCGCGCATGGCGGATTCCAGAAGACCCTTGGTGTCGCCCACACCGTCGAGGCCGAGATGGCCGATGTAGGGTTCCGGCGTCACGAAGGTCATCGGCACGCGGTCGCGCACCTTGGCCTTGCGCAGCGCGGTTTCCAGGATGAAGAGGAATTCGTAGGCCGGGCCGAAGCAGCTTGCCCCCTGCGCCGCACCGATGATGACGGGGCCGGGCTTGGCGACCAGCTTGTCGAACACCGATTTCGCCGCTTCGGCATGGTCGATGTGGCAGACCGACTGGGTGAAACCGCCATGCGGGCCAAGACCTTCGACCTCGTCGAAGGCCAGTTCCGGCCCGGTGGCGATCACGAGGTAGTCGTAGCTGACCGAGCGGCCATCGACCAGCTCGATGCGGTTTTCTTCCGGGTGGAGCTTCTCGGCCGCCACGGGGATGAAGTCGATCCCCTTCTTCTTCATCGTGGGGGCGAGGTCCACCGTGATGTCCTCGCGGTCGCGCCAGCCGACGGCGATCCAGGGGTTCGAGGGCACGAAATGGTAATTGGGATCCTTGGTGACGACCGTCACCTTGTCCTCGGGACGCAACTGGTCCTTCACCTCGTAGGCCATGATGGCGCCGCCAAGTCCGGCGCCCAGTACGACGACATGTGCCATTACAGTCTCCTCCTCTGATCAGGCTGTGGCGTCCGCCGGAGTGCCCGCCTTGCTGCGGAACACGCGGTAGATCGCCGGGATGACAAGCACGGTCAGCAGCGTGGAGCTGAGCAGACCGAACAAGAGCGAAATCGCCAGACCCTGGAAGATCGGGTCGGCCAGGATCACCACGGCGCCGATCATGGCGGCGATGGCGGTCAGAAGGATCGGCTTGAAGCGGATCGCGCCGGCCTCGATCAGGGTGGCGACGACAGGCCTCCTGCCCTCGGGCGTGGCGTGGCGGATGAAATCGACCAGCAGGATCGAGTTGCGCACGATGATCCCGGCCAGCGCGATGAAGCCGATCATCGAGGTGGCCGAGAAGGGCGCGCCGAACAGCCAGTGGCCGGCCATGATGCCAAGGAAGGTCAACGGGATCGGCGTCAGGATCACGAGCGGCAGCTTGAAGGACCCGAACTGCGCCACGACCAGGATGTAGATGCCCAGAAGCGCCACCCCGAAGGCCGCGCCCATATCGCGGAAGGTGACGAAGGTCACTTCCCATTCGCCGTCCCACAGAAGCGTGACCTTGCCTTCGTCCTCGGGCTGGCCGTGCAGCGCGACCGTGGGCTTTGTTCCTGCGGGCCAGTCCATCCTCTCGATCCGGTCGGCCACGGCGAGCATGCCGTAGAGCGGTGCCTCGAAGTCGCCGGCGAGTTCGGCCGTCACCATCTCGGCGTCGCGGCCGTTGTGGCGGAAGATCGGATAGCTCGCCCGGTCCTCGGTCACCCGGATCACGTCGCCGAGTTCCACCACCCCGCGCGCGCCAGGCAGGGCGTTGGCGGGAATGGGCGTGGTCAGAAAGCGTTCGTCCATGACCCGGTCGGACTTGTCGCGCCCCACGACCAGCGGGATCGGCAGGCGGCCTTCGCCACGGTGCGAATAGCCCACGGTCTGCCCGTTGTTAAGAAGTGCAAGCGTGTCGAACACGTCCTGTTCCTGCACGCCGTAGAAATCGAGGTCATCGGTCGAGATCGTCGCGCGCAGCCGCCGTCCTTGCGTGCCGAAGCTGTCGTCCACATCGACGATGAAGGGCACGGCTTCGAAGGCCTGGCGGATCATTCGTGCCGCCTCGCGCCGGGTTTCGGCATCGGGGCCATAGACCTCGGCCAGGAGGGTGGAGATCACCGGCGGGCCCGGCGGGGGTTCCACGACCTTCAGGCTGGTGCCTTCCGGCACGGGCAGGCCGGCCAGACGCTGGCGGATGTCGAGCGCAATGGCGTGGCTGGCGCGGTCGCGGTCGGTCTTGGGCGTCAGGTTGATCGCCACCTCGCCCAGTTGCGGCTCCTTGCGCAGGTAATAGTGGCGCACGAGGCCGTTGAAGTTGAAGGGCGCGGGCGTGCCGGCATGGGTCTGGACCGAGGTCACTTCCGGCAGCTGCATCACCACGTCGGCCACGTCGCGAGCCACGCGGTCGGTCGCCTCGACCGAGGAGCCCTCGGGCAGGTCGATGACCACCGACAGCTCGGACTTGTTGTCGAAGGGCAGAAGCTTCACCGTCACGTCGCGGGTGTAGAGCGCGGTGAGCGAGCCGAAGGAGAGGGCCGCCGTAACCAGCAGGAAGGTCAGGCTGCGCCCCTTGGTCTTGAGAACCGGCTTGGCGACGGCGGTGTAGGCGCGTTCCAGCCAGCCGCCATGGTGGCCGCCGTGGATGTCGTCGTGGGCATGTTCCTTCATGTCGGCACGGCCGGCGATCTTCACCATCAGCCAGGGGGTGATGATGACCGCCACGAAGAACGAGAAGATCATCGCCGCCGAGGCATTGGCCGGAATGGGCGACATGTAGGGGCCCATCAGGCCGGACACGAACAGCATCGGCAGCAGGGCCACCACCACGGTCAGCGTGGCGACGATGGTGGGGTTTCCGACCTCGGCCACCGCCTCGATGGCGGCCTGCAGGCGCGGCTTGCGGCGGTCCATGCCCCAGTGGCGGTCGATGTTCTCGATCACCACGATGGCATCATCGACGAGGATCCCGATCGAGAAGATCAGCGCGAACAGCGACACCCGGTTCAGCGTGAAGCCCATGATCCAGGCCGCGAACAGCGTCAAAAGGATCGTGACCGGGATGACGATGGCCACCACCATGCTTTCGCGCCAGCCGATGGCGAAGAGGACCAGCGCGATGATCGACACCGTGGCCAGGCCAAGGTGGAACAGCAGTTCGTTCGCCTTCTCGTTCGCCGTCTCGCCGTAGTCGCGGGTGACGGTGATGTCCACGCCTGCGGGGATCAGTTTCGGTTCCAGTTCATGCACCCGGTGCAGGACCGCCTCGGCCACCACCACGGCATTCGCACCGGCGCGCTTGGCGATGGCCAGCGTCACCGCGGGGCCCGAAACGACCTTGCCGTCCCCGCTCTTGGCCATGTGCGAGACGATGGTGTCGGTCGTGCTTTCGACATAGCGCACCGTGGCCACGTCCGAGACATAGACCGGGCGGCCGTCGCGGGTGGTCAGCAGGAGGTTCGCCACCTCGGCCGGCGCGGTCAGCGTCTCGCCGGCCACCAGGTCCACCATCTGGCCCTGGTCGCGCAACTTGCCCGTGTTCAGCGTCCGGTTGGCCTGGGCGACCTTGCCGGCCAGCTGTTGCAGGGTCACGCCGTAAAGTGCCAGCCGATCCGGGTCGGGTTCGATGCGGATCGCGTCCTGGGCGTCGCCGACCAGGTAGGTCAGGCCGATGTTGTCAGTCTTGGCAACCTCGGTCTGCAAGGTGCGGGCGATCCGCGTCAGGTCGTTCGCGGTGGCCGTTTCCGAAGAGAGGGTCAGCGTCAGGATCGCCACGTCGTCGATACCGCGGCCGACGATCAGCGGTTCGGGAATGCCGACCGGGATCACGTCGAGATTGGCGCGGATCTTGTCGTGAACGCGCAGGATCGCATCCTCGGAGCGGGTGCCCACCTCGAAGCGCGCCGTGACCATCGCCGCGTCGTCGCGGGTCGAGGAGTAGACATGTTCGACGTTGTTGATGCCCTTGACCAGCACCTCCAGCGGTTCGGTCACCAGCTTGGTGGCATCGACCGCCTTCAGACCCTGGGCCTGGACATGGATATCCACCAGTGGCACCGAGATCTGAGGTTCTTCCTCGCGCGGGAGCGAGACGAGGGCCACCAGGCCGGCAGCCAGCGCGGCAAGGATGAAGAGGGGGGTCAGGGCCGAGTTGATGAAGGCCCGCGTCAGCCCGCCCGCGATCCCGAGGGCATGCTTCGGCTTGTGGTCACTCATGGCTGATCTCGGCGGCTGGAACGACGACATCGCCCGCGACAAGGCCGGTCAGCACCTCGACCATGGGCAGACCGTCGATCCTGTGCTTCTCGCCCGGCACGACGCTGCGCAGCGCGATTCCGGCTGCGGTCTGCAGGCCGACGAAGTCCAGCCCGTTGCGGTTCACGATCGCGGCCTCGGGAACCATCAGTGCCTCGCGTTCCGCCACGGGCAGGCTGACCAGCATGCGCTTGCCGACGAAGGTGTCGGGCAGACCTTCGAGTTCGACATCGGCGGTGACGCGGCCTCCCTCGATCAGCGGATAGATGCGGGCGAGGATGCCTTCACGCGCGTCGGCGCCTTCAGAGATGCGGATGCTGTCGCCTTCTTCCAGCGCAGACGCGTGGCGTTCCGGCACGGCGAGGCGCAGGAACGTGCCGCCGCCGCCGATGACGGCAACGACTTCGCCCGGCATCAGCACCGCGCCCCGGGTGACAGGTACGTCCAGCACCCGACCTGCGGCCGGCGCCAGCACGACACCTTCCTTCGCCTGCTGGGTTACGACATCGGCCTGAGCCACAAGCGCGGCGATCTGTCCCTTCAGCACGTCGACCTGCGTGCGCAGCGCATCCACACGCTGCGTCGTGGTGACGCCGTTCTTCAAGAGATCCTCGCCGCGTTTCAGGTCGGTTTCGGCATTCGCAAGCTGGGCCGCCAGAGCCTCGCGCTGCGCGGCGAGCGCGGCAAGCTGGAAGTCCAGCTTGTCATCGACGATCCGGGCGACCTCCTGGCCGGCGGCCACCATGTCGCCTTCGTTCACCGTCAGCTCGACCAGCGTTCCACCGATGCGCGAGCGCGCAGGGATCCTGTCGCGCGCCTCGACGCTGCCATAGACGGATTTCCATACCGTGACCGACGAGTTGGCGACGGTGAAGGGCTCTGCCAGAAGCGGTCCGGCAGAGGCAGTCGCAACAGCGATGATGAGCGGCATAACGGGAAGGTGGCGCATTCGATTCGGTCTCTCGGGCAAGGGTCGGAGATTGATATAGTAAAATTTATAGCTATGCAAAAATAAATTTGTAATCTCGACGATGCGCTGGCGCAGGGTCAGCCGACGATGCCGGCGACGCCGTTGCCAATGGTGACCGTGCCGAAATCCGGATGCAGCCCACGCCCAGGCTGCGCGCCACTGTCCGCAGTCTGAAAGGTCAAGGCGTCCTGTCCCGAGAGCAGAACCTGCGCCCTGATCGAGGTCGTCCGGCCGGTCTCATGCCCACTTGCGGCCCGAAGCGGGTTTGGTCACGCGCAACCAGCCGAAGCGGAATCGGAGGCGCGTTTCAACTGCTCACTCTGGAGTCATTTGATAACTCAGGGATTTTTTGGCTCCGGCGGTAGGGATCGAACCTACGACCAATTGATTAACAGTCAACTGCTCTACCGCTGAGCTACGCCGGAACACGCGGGGGTCTATAGCAAGGCCGATTGGGGGCGGCAAGGGGCAAAACCGGGGAAAATGCGCTTGTGCTCAGATGCGGCCGAACTCGGCGTCGGCGGCGAGGACCGGTCGGGCCGTCACAAGTTTTCTCCTTTCCAGATCAACAAGATGCGCCAGGACATTGCGCGCGGCCGCAGGGAGGAGACCGGCCGGGGTGCCGGCATAAATCTGCGCGGTGATTTCAGGTATGCGGGCAGGTGCCTTGCCAAGCATCGCGAGGATCTGCGTCTCGCGCCCCTGTCGATGCACGATCAGGTCGGCCAGCCGCTGCGCCGGATCCGCGACTGGCGCGCCATGGCCGGGCAGGAAGCGGGACCAGCGCGCCTCGGCCAGCCGGTGCAGCGACGCCATGTAGTCGGTCATGTCGCCATCCGGCGGCGAGACGATCGAGGTGGACCAGCCCATGACATGATCGCCGGAAAACAGGATGTCGCCCAGAACGAGGCACAGGTGACCGCCCAGGTGCCCTGGCGTATGGAAGGCGCGCAGGTCCCAGTCCGGGCCGGTCAGCATGTCGCCGTCGGCCAGACGCCGGTCAGGCAAAAAGCGGTGGTCCAGACCCTCGCCCTGGACGGCAAGGCTGTGGGCCAGACCCTGCATCACGCGGCTGCGTCCGTCGGTGGCAGCGCCGAAGGCGTGAACCGGGGCTCCGGTCCGGGCGGCGAGGCGCGGCGCGAGGGCAGAGTGGTCGAGATGCGCATGGCTGACCACGATATGGTCGATCCGTTGCCCGGGGCCGACGGAGGCCAGGATCGCAGCCAGATGCGCTGGATCGTCGGGCCCCGGGTCGATCACGACGAGGCCGCTGCCGCCGACGATCCAGGTATTGGTCCCGGCCCCGGTCAGCGGAGACGGGTTCGGCGCCACAAGGCAGCGCACCGGCGGGTCGGCGGTTCGGGCGCGTGTCACGGTCTACCGGCTTTCCAAGCCGCCGGCGCGCGGTTACGATCGGAATGATGTTGATCTTGCAACGTCTTCTTCCCAGAGGGCTTTACGGCCGGGCGGCGCTGATCCTGATCGTGCCGATCCTGGCGATTCAACTGGTGTTCTCGACCGAGTTCATCCAGCGCTTCTATGAAGGCGTAACCGCACAGATGACGCAAGGTGTCGCGATCGATCTGGCCTTCCTGCTGGACCGGATCGAGGCGAGCGCCTCGCTGGAGGAGGCGCGCGCGCAGGTCGTGCCGCTGGCCGAGGCGCTGGAGATCCGGCTGTCCCTTCCGGCCGGGCCGGAGGCGCCGGTCGAGGACCGGACGGCCTTCATCGACCTGTCGGGCGAGACGATCATGACGACGCTGCGGTCGCGGCTGCCGGGACTGCGTGCGGTCGATCTGACCGATCCGGCGCGGAGGGTGTTCCTGCGCTTCGACAGCCGGTTCGGGACCGTCGGGGCCGAGGTCAGCCGGCGGCGGATGTCGGCGACCAACCCGCATCAGCTGATCGTGCTGATGCTGTTCACCTCGGTCCTCCTGACGGTGATCGCCTACTATTTCCTGCGCCGGCAGCTGCGCCCGATCACCAAGCTGGCCGAGGCGGCCGAAGCCTTCGGCAAGGGGCAGACCGTGCGCTACAAGCCGCGCGGGGCACTGGAGGTGCGGGCGGCCGGCCGCGCCTTCCTGGACATGCGCGCCCGGATCGAGCGCCAGATCGAACAGCGGACCCTGATGCTGTCCGGTGTCAGCCACGACCTGCGCACGCCGCTGACGCGGATGCGGCTGGCCCTGTCGCTTATGCCCGAGGATCCGGAGGTGGCGGCGTTGCTGGCCGACGTTGCGCAGATGGAACGGATGGTGGACGAGTTCCTCGCCTTCGTGCGCAGCGACGCTATGGAACAGTCCGAGCCGACGGACGCAGTCGCACTGGTGACGGATCTGGTCAGGAAGGCAGGGGCAGGGGTGCGGCTTGCAGGTGTCGAGGGGCGGGCCGAGCCGGTGGCGATGCGACCGAATGCCATTCGCCGCGCCGTCGAAAACCTGGTCGGCAATGCGCTGCGCTATGGTCGCAAGGTGGAGCTGCGCCTGGTCTTCCAGGACCGCAGCCTGCGCATCGTGGTCGAGGACGACGGCCCCGGCATCCCCGAGGATCGCCGCGACGAGGCCCTGCGACCCTTCGCGCGGCTGGACGCCTCGCGCGATCCGAACCAGGGCGGCGGTGTCGGGTTGGGGCTGTCGATCGCCTCGGACATCGCGCGCAGCCACGGCGGCTCGCTTCGCCTGTCGCAAAGTGAGGCGCTGGGGGGGCTGAAGGCCGAACTGGCGATCGCGCGCTAGGCTATTTCGAGGCGCCGACCACGATGATCCAGTGCAGCTTGTTGTCGGGCGCGGGGCTGAGGGCGATGCCGATCCCGACCTCGCGCGCCTTGCGCAACAGGATGTTGTCCTTGTGCTTGGGCGAGTTCATCCACCATTGCACCGCCCGCGCGCCGCTGGCGAAGCCGCGGCCCGTGTTCTCGGCGGCGGTGCGGAAGGCATAGCCCGCGCGGCGCAGGCGGGTCTTGAGCGTGCCGCCATCCGAGGAGGTGTGGCTGATCGACCTGCGGCTTGCGTTGTCGCAGGCATGACCCTGGGCGGCCTTGTCGAGCTTGGCCGAAAGGGTCAGCGGCGACAGCCCGCGCGCCTTGCGCTCGGCATTGAGATGCGCCAGCAGCTCTTGCTGCATGGCGGGGGCATTGGCCGGAATCGAGCATGCCTGAGCGGCAGACCCGAGGCAAAGCAGGGCGGCGGCGGCAACCGCCGCAAGTTGCAGGCGCATCATCATGGCAGCTCCCCTTGGAATGGCAGCCCTTGTAATCGTCGACCAGTTGGGCCGGAATCAGGCAGAAAGTGGCGTTATTGATGAAATAGGCGAAAAACGCTGGCGGCTGCACGCAACTTTGGCGTGCAGCTGCGGGACGGGCCCGGCTGCAAGCGGAAATCCGCGGAAAGTTGACTTCCCTGCCGCGCCGCAAGCGGGGATCATGCCGACGAATCGGGAGTGGGCCATGCTTGACGGGTTGATGCGCGGGGTGATCGACGCCCCCCTGAACGAGGGTGGCCGCTGGCTGGCGGCGCGCGGGGCCACGGCCAATGCGGTGACGCTGGTGGGCCTTGCGCTGGGGCTTGTCGCGGCCGGGCTGATCTCTGCCGGCGCGTCGGGGGCGGGGGTGGCGCTGGTGCTGCTGGCCAGCCGGTTGGCCGATGGCCTTGACGGCGCGGTTGCCCGGGTGCGCGGCAAGAGCGACTTCGGCGGCTTTCTCGACATCGTCGCCGACTTCACCTTCTATGGTGCGGTCCCGCTGGCGTTCGTCCTGCGCGAGCCGGCCGCGAACGGGGTTGCGGGGGCCTTCCTTCTGTTCAGCTTCTATGTGAACGCGGCGACCTTCCTCGGGTATGCGGTGATGGCAGAGCGGCAGGGCATGCAGACCCGCAGCCGGGGAGAGAAGTCGCTCTATTTCACCGCCGGACTGATGGAGGGAACCGAGACGATCCTCTGCTTCCTTGTCCTCGCGCTCTGGCCCGGCCTGTTCGCGCCTCTGGCCTGGACCTTCGGCGGCTTGTGCCTCGTTACCGCCGGTGCGCGGGTCGCGCTGGCGGCCCGGACCTTCCGCTAGCCCATCACCGCTTCGCGAAAGCGGAAGAACCCGTGCGTGGCCTGCGGCCAGGCGTGCCGGTCATGGTCGCGAAGCACTCGGGTCAGGCCGATTCCCCGCCTTGCCGCCAGAGACGCGAGATCGGACAGGGCCGAGGCCACCGGGCCGGTCGGGGCATGGGGCGTGACGATCTGCACTGCGCGCGCGCGTTCTGCCAGATCGACCAGCGCGGGCAGGGTCCGGCGGTCGAACCGGGGCGCGTCGGGATGGCCGAGACGGCTGAGGCTGTCCGCGATCGCCGCCTCGGTGAAACGGTGGACGGGGTCGGCCACGGCCAGCGGCGAGCGCCCTGCAACGTCGGTCAGGGCCGCAACGGCAACGGGGCGCAGGCCGAGGTCCAGGACGAACCCCGGGCACAGATCCTCTTCGGTCACAAGCAGCAGGGACGGCGCCGAAAAATCCACCGGATCGCCCTGCGGGGCAGGGCGGGGCGGCGGCAGGGGCGGCATCGGCAGAGGGGGGGCCTCGAGCGCAAGGCCTTCGGGGCAGAAGCGGCCGTTCGTGTTGCGCGCGATGTTGTCGGCAGTGGCGAGATAGGTCTTGCCGGGCGTGTGCAGCCCTGCCACCCAGCGCCAGCTGAGCGTATTCGAGGCCGGGTCGCCGTCGAGGAGATGGCGCAGGAAGAAATCGGCCCCGAGTTCCCAAGGCAGCCGCAGCGTGAAGATCCAGATCGAGGCGAACCACATCCGGGCGTGGTTGTGCAGATAGCCGGTCGCGACAAGCTCGCGCGCCCAGTCGTCGAAGCCGTCGATCCCTGTCTCGCCCAGCATCGCGGCTTCGGCGCGGGAGGCAAGGCCTGGCTCTGCCGCCATCCGGTTCAGGGCAGCCTGCACGCCCTGCCGGTAGGCGGTCCAGATGCCGGGGCGCAGTTCCAGCCAGCCTTTCCAGTAGGTCCGCCACCAGACCTCGGCCAGGAACTTCTCGGCCCCCTGCGGATGGGCGCGCCGGGTGGCGTCGATCACCTCGGCCTCGGTCACGAGGCGATGGCGAAGCCAGGGCGAGAGGGTGGAGACATGCGGATGCCCGGGCAGATCGAGGTTGCGGAAGCTGGCATAGTCGCGACCCGCGCGGGGCAGGAAGTCGTCAAGGCGTGCCAGGCCTGCGGCTCGTGTCGGAATGAACATGCTTGGGGTCTAGGCCGTCGGGCGCCGCTTTCAAGGCGCCGAAGTCCTCGGGCAAAAGCGTCCGGGGTGCCCTTGCAGCCCCCGTGTCACCCCACTAAGACTCTGGCAATACATTCGACGATATTTCTCGAGCGAGCGAAAGAGGCAGGCCCCGATGCGCGATCCCGTTGAGCACTACATGAACACTCTGGTTCCCATGGTCGTCGAACAGACCAGCCGCGGGGAACGCGCCTATGACATCTTCAGCCGCCTGTTGAAGGAGCGGATCATCTTTCTGGGCGGCCCGGTGCATGACGGCATGTCCAGCCTGATCTGTGCCCAGCTGCTGTTTCTGGAATCGGAAAACCCGTCCAAGGAAATCAGCATGTACATCAACAGCCCCGGCGGCGTCGTGACCGCGGGCCTGTCGATCTATGACACGATGCAGTATATCCGGCCGAAGATTTCCACCCTGGTGATCGGGCAGGCGGCCTCCATGGGCTCGCTTCTGCTGACTGCGGGCGAAAAGGGCATGCGCTTCAGTCTGCCGAACAGCCGGATCATGGTGCACCAGCCCTCGGGCGGGTATCAGGGTCAGGCGACCGACATCATGATCCACGCGCAGGAGACGCTGAAGCTGAAACGTCGCCTGAACGAGATCTACGTCAAGCACACCGGCAACGACTACGACACGGTGGAGGCCGCGCTGGAACGCGACAACTTCATGTCGGCCGAGGATGCCAAGGCCTGGGGCCTGATCGATCAGATCCTGGAAAGCCGCGGAAAGGCCGACGATACGTCGAAATGACGCCCCTTTTCCCGCCGAATTTCCCGGCGGGTTTTTCGGATTGTGGTGCCTTGGGGGTTGGCCTAAACTTCCACCAAGGCACCGGCCCGGCACACGGGTCAAGCTCAGAGGACTGCGGATGGCGAACACTACCGGCGGCGACAGCAAGAACACCCTCTACTGCTCGTTCTGCGGCAAAAGCCAGCATGAGGTGCGCAAGCTGATCGCCGGACCCACGGTCTTCATCTGCGACGAATGCGTCGAGCTGTGCATGGACATCATCCGCGAGGAGACCAAGACCACCGGTCTGAAGTCCAGCGACGGCGTGCCCACCCCGCGCGAGATCTGCAAGGTGCTGGACGACTATGTGATCGGCCAGGTCCATGCCAAGCGCGTGCTGTCGGTGGCGGTCCACAACCACTACAAGCGGCTGAACCATTCCTCGAAGAACGACATCGAGCTGTCGAAGTCGAACATCCTGCTGATCGGCCCCACAGGCTGCGGCAAGACGCTGCTGGCCCAGACGCTCGCCCGCATCCTGGATGTGCCCTTCACCATGGCCGATGCGACCACGCTGACCGAGGCGGGCTATGTCGGCGAGGATGTCGAGAACATCATCCTGAAACTGCTTCAGGCGTCGGAATACAACGTCGAACGCGCGCAGCGCGGGATCGTCTACATCGACGAGGTCGACAAGATCACGCGCAAGTCCGACAACCCCTCGATCACCCGCGATGTCAGCGGTGAGGGTGTGCAGCAGGCGCTCTTGAAGATCATGGAAGGCACGGTGGCTTCGGTCCCGCCGCAGGGCGGCCGCAAGCATCCGCAGCAGGAATTCCTGCAGGTGGACACGACGAACATCCTGTTCATCTGCGGCGGCGCCTTCGCTGGCCTCGAAAAGATCATCGCGCAGCGCAACAAGGGCTCGGGCATCGGCTTTGGCGCCGATGTGAAGGGCCCGGAAGAACGCGGCGTGGGTGAGCTGTTCAAGGAGTTGGAACCTGAGGATCTGCTCAAGTTCGGCCTGATCCCGGAATTCGTCGGGCGCCTGCCGGTGATCGCCACGCTGACCGACCTCGACGAGGCGGCGCTGGTCACCATCCTGACCGAGCCGAAGAATGCCCTGGTCAAGCAGTATCAGCGCCTGTTCGAGATCGAAGGGGTCAAGCTGACCTTCACCCCCGACGCCCTGACCGCCATCGCCAAGCGCGCGATCAAGCGCAAGACCGGCGCGCGGGGCCTGCGGTCGATCATGGAGGACATCCTTCTGGATACCATGTTCGAATTGCCGGGCATGGACGGGGTCGAGGAAGTCGTCGTGAAGGAAGAGGCGGTCAACGCCGGGTCCAAGCCGATGCTGGTCTATACCGAGGCCAAGAAGAAGGAACCGGTCAAGGCCTGACCGGTGCCGGTTGTCGCGCAAGGGGCGGGCCAATCGCCCGCCCTTGTCGTCACGGCCCGGCGCGATCCGGCGGAAGTTCCGCAGCCTCGCGCCTGCCACTGGACCTTGCCCCGGCTTTCCGCCATATGAGGGGAAACGCTGCGCCGGAGGCCTCGATGTACTTCCTGAAACGCCTGCTGACCTGGTGGAACAGCCAGACCATCGGCACCCAGATCTTCACCGCACGCAAGGGTATGAAGGTCGGCGAGGATGATGCCGGCAACGCCTTCTACCAGACCCGCGACGGCAAGCGGCGCTGGGTGATCTACAACGGCGAGATGGAAGCCTCGCGCATCGCGCCAGGCTGGCACGGCTGGCTGCACCACACCGTGGACACCCCTCCGACAGTAGCGCCGCTCAAGCGCAAGGCCTGGGAAAAGCCGCATCAGGAGAACCTTACCGGCAGCGAGGCCGCCTATGTGCCGCCGGGCTCGATCCGTCGCGCCGAGCCTGTTGCCCGGCGCGACTACGAGGCCTGGCAGCCCGAGTGATGGCCTACGAACGCGCCGAGATCCTGGCCGGAGCGGCCGTGCTTGCGGTTGCCCTGGGCTTTGCCGTCTATGCCGCGCGGGGGGCCGGGGTCGGTGCCGCGTCTGACAGCTATCCGTTGACGGCAAGTTTCCGGTCGGCCGAAGGCGTCCGCGTCGGCACCGATGTGCGGCTCGCCGGCGTCAAGGTCGGCACCGTGACCGCGCTGTCGCTCAACCCCGAGACCTACTTTGCCGATGCGACCATTTCCATGCGCAAGGACGTGGCGGTGCCGGTCGATTCGACGATCCTGGTCGCCTCCGAGGGCTTGCTGGGGGGCACCTTCGTCGAGGTCCAGCCCGGCGGGGCGCTGGAGATGCTGGAACCCGGCGGCGAGATCGAGGACACCCAGGGCGCGGTCAGCCTGATCACGCTCCTGATGAAGTTTGCCGGCGGGGGCGGCAGCGGGGGCGAGACCGCGGCGGACGAGGCACCCACACCATGAGGGCTCTGCTTGCGGCACTCGTGCTTGCGCTTGCGCTGCCGGCTGTGGCCCAGGAAGCCGGGCAGTCCGGGGGGCTGGACTTCACCGAGTCCGATGGCGCGTCGCTTCGGTTTCTGGACAAGCTGACCAGTTCGACAGGCGATGTGACGCTGTCGCGTGGCCAGACCGCCAAGTTCGGCCGGCTGATCGTCCGGCTGGACAGTTGCCGCTATCCGACCGGAAACCCCGCCTCGGATTCCGAGGCGCATCTGACGATCCTGGAAGAGGCGACCGAAACGCAGCTGTTCGCCGGCTGGATGCTGGCGTCCTCGCCCGCGCTTTCGGCGCTCGATCATCCGCGTTACGACGTCTGGGTGCTCGGCTGCATCCTGCCCGGCGACGCCCTGCCAGAGGTCAGCCCCGAGACGACCGAGGCCGGCGAGGGCGAATAGTCATCGGGGAGGAATTCCGCGCTCTGGGGCAGGGCCTCGGCCAGCCTGCGGTGATAGTCGGCGCGCGGGATCTCGATGGCGCCGAGGCTGGCCAGATGCGGGGTCAGGAACTGGGTGTCGAACAGGCGGAAGCCGCCCGCCCGCAGCCGATGCACCGTGAAGGCCAGGGCGATCTTCGAGGCATCCGTCACGCGCGAGAACATGCTTTCCCCGAAGAAGGCCGCGCCAAGGGTCACGCCATAGACCCCGCCCACAAGGGTGTTGCCATGCCAGACCTCGACGCTGTGGGCGAAGCCAAGCTCATGCAGCCGGACATAGAGCCGCTGGATCCGGCGGCTGATCCAGGTCTCGCCGCGGTCGGCGCAGGCTTCGACGGTCGGCTCGAAGGCGGTGTCGGCGGTCACCCGGAACCCGGCCGACCGGATCCGTCGCGCCAGCGAGCGGGAGAGATGAAAGCCGTCGAGCGGCAGCACGCCCCGGCGGCGCGGGTCGATCCAGTGGATGTCGGGATCGTCGCGGCCGTCGGACATCGGAAAGATGCCCATCGCGTAGGCGCGCAAGAGGATGTCCGGGGTGATTTCATCGGCAGGCACGGACATCGCAAAATCCTTCGAAGGATTTTGCAAAAGTTTTCGAAAACTTTTGCGGTGAGGCGCCCTTTGGCGGGGCGCCCCGTTCAGGTCAAGAGAACTGCTTTTCCAGCCACTTTTCCAGCCAGTGAATGTTGTATTCGCCGTTCTGGATGTCGGGTTCGGCCAGAAGCATGTGGAACAGCGGGATCGAGGTGTCGATGCCGTCGATGATCAGTTCCGAAAGCGCCCGCTTCAGCCGCGCCAGCGCCTCGGGCCGGTCGCGGCCGTGGACGATCAGCTTGCCGATCAGGCTGTCGTAATAGGGCGGGATCCGGTAGCCGTCGTAGATCGCCGAGTCCATCCGCACGCCCAGGCCACCCGGGGCATGGAACTGGGTGATCCGGCCGGGGCAGGGGGAAAAGCCGGGGATCTTCTCGGCATTGATCCGCACCTCGATTGCGTGGCCGTTGATCTCGAGTTCCTCCTGCGAGAACGAGAGGCCGAGGCCCGATGCGACACGGATCTGTTCGCGCACGAGGTCCACGCCGAAGATGCATTCCGTCACCGGATGTTCGACCTGAAGCCGGGTGTTCATCTCGATGAAGTAGAACTTGCCGTCCTCATACAGGAACTCGATCGTGCCCGCGCCGATGTATTGCAGTTTCTGCATCGCGTTGGCGCAGATCGCGCCGATCTCGGAGCGCAGTTTCGGCGTGATGACCGGGCCGGGGGCTTCCTCGAACACTTTCTGGTGGCGGCGTTGCAGCGAACAGTCGCGTTCCCCCAGATGCACGGCACCGCCCTTGCCGTCGCCGAAGACCTGGATCTCGATATGCCGGGGCCGCTGGAGATACTTCTCCATGTACACTTCGTCGTTGCCGAAGGCGGCCTTGGCCTCGGACCGGGCGGTCCGGAAGGCGATCTCCAGTTCCGAGGCGTCCCTGGCCACCTTCATCCCGCGCCCGCCGCCACCTGCGGTGGCCTTGATGATGACGGGATAGCCGATCTCGGCAGCGACCTTCTTCGCGGTCTCGAAATCCGGCACCCCGCCGTCCGAGCCGGGGACCACCGGGATGCCCAGTTCCCTGGCGGTGTCCTTGGCGGTAATCTTATCGCCCATGATGCGGATATGTTCCGCGTTGGGGCCGATGAAGGTGATGCCGTGGTCCTCCAGCGCCTGAGCAAAGCCGGCGTTTTCCGACAGGAAGCCGTAGCCCGGATGCACCGCCTGGGCGCCGGTGATCTCGCAGGCCGAGATGATCGCGGCCTTGGACAGGTAGCTGGCCGAGGAGGGCGCCGGACCGATGCAGACGCTTTCGTCGGCCATGCGGACATGCATCGCGTCGGTGTCGGCGGTGGAATGGACGGCCACGGATTTGATCCCCATTTCCCGGCAGGCGCGGATCACGCGCAGCGCGATCTCCCCCCGGTTGGCGATCAGGATCTTGTCAAACATCGGCCCGCCCTTATTCGATGATCATCAGCGGCGCGCCGTATTCGACCGGGTGGCCATCCTCGACCAGGATGCGCTTCACCGTTCCCGCCCGGGGGGCAGGGATGTGGTTCATCGTCTTCATTGCCTCGATGATGAGGACGGTCTGGCCCTCGGTCACCTGGGCGCCGACGGTCACGAACGGGGCGGCGCCCGGTTCGGCGGCAAGGTAGACCGTGCCCACCATCGGCGAGGTCACGGCTCCGGGATGCTGCGCCGGATCCTCCGTGGCCGGGGCTGCCGCAGCGGCCGCAGCGGCGGGCGCCGAAGCGGTGGAGGGCGCAGGTGCATAGGCGACCGGGGCAGGGGCAGCGGCAACGCTCACCACATTGGCCTGCTTCACGACGCGCACTTCCAGGCTGTCATCCTCGCCATACTCGCGCTTCACCGAAAGCTCGGTCAGGTCGTTCCTGTTCAGAAGTTCGGCCAGTGCCGAGATGAAGGCGACATCGCTGTCGGTGTTCTGCTTGCTCATCAGGTCCTCTGTTCTTCTCTGCCCTGGGCGCGTGCGACTTGGGCCCGGAGCCCGCCGCAGTCTGGTATTTGGCGCTTATACGCGACCGCAGGGGGGCTGAAAAGCCGCGAAAGCGCCCGCAGGATGACCGTCCCGATCCACCTGCCGGGGCCACCGAGAAATTCTGCGGCCAAAGAAAATTTACCGTTTGATAAAAAAACGCACCTGTGCCAGCCTGAGTCCAATCACAAGCCAGGGAGGCCCCCAGCCCATGTCGAACAGCCCGCTGACGCCCGGCATCGTTCCGGGTCGCCTGCCAGCCGAAGCCTACGCCCGCAATTTCTCTGACCACGAGCCGCCGCTTGACCGGCACGAGGCGCGGGTGGCCGCCGACCGCTGCTATTTCTGCCATGATGCGCCGTGCATCACGGCCTGTCCGACCTCTATCGACATTCCGCTCTTCATCCGCCAGATCGCGACCGGCACGCCCGAGGCCGCCGCGGCAACGATCTGGAGTCAGAACATCCTGGGCGGCATCTGTGCCCGGGTCTGCCCAACCGAGACCCTGTGCGAAGAGGCCTGCGTGCGCGAGGCGGCCGAGGGCAAGCCGGTCGAGATCGGCCGCCTGCAACGCTTTGCCACCGATACCGCAATGGCCAAGGGGCTGCATCCCTTCACCCGGGGCGCACCGACCGGAAAACGGGTGGCAGTGGTGGGCGCGGGGCCGGCGGGTCTTGCCTGCGCGCACCGGCTGGCGATGCATGGTCACGACGTGGTTCTGTTCGAGCGTCGCCCGAAGGCAGGAGGGCTGAACGAATACGGCATCGCCAGCTACAAGGCGACGGGCGGTTTCGCGCAGAAGGAAGTGGACTGGCTTCTGTCCATCGGCGGGATCGAGCTGCGCTGCGGGGTGGAACTGGGCCGCGACGTGACGCTTGCCGAGCTGGAGGCCGGCTACGACGCGGTGTTCCTCGGCATCGGCCTGGCGGGGGTGAATGCGCTCCGCGCGGCCGGAGACGACAAGACCGGCGTGCGCGACGCGGTGGATTTCATCGCCGAATTGCGCCAGACGGCGGACCTGTCCACCTTGCCCATCGGCCGCGACGTGGTGGTGATCGGCGGCGGCATGACGGCGGTCGATGCGGCGGTGCAGTCGAAGCTTCTGGGTGCCGAGACGGTGACCATCGTCTATCGCCGCGGCCAGGAGAAGATGTCTGCCTCCGGCTACGAACAGGAACACGCCACCAGCGTGGGCGTGCGGATCATCTGCAACGCGATGCCGGTGGCGATCCACGGCAACGGCGCGGTGCGCGAGGTGGAATTCGCCTACACGCAAGAGACGGCCGCCGGCCTGAAACCCACGGGAGAGACCTTCCGGCTGAAGGCCGACCAGGTGTTCAAGGCCATCGGCCAGACGCTGGCCGGCGCGCCCGAAGGTCTGGCGGTGCAGGGCGGCAAGCTTCAGGGCCATCAGGGCAAGGTCTGGGCGGGCGGCGACTGTGCCGCCGGGGGCGAGGACCTGACCGTGACCGCCGTCGCCGAGGGGCGCGATGCCGCCGAGGCGATCCACAAGCATCTGATGGCCTGACCGATGACGGGCGGTTGCACATTCGCGCTGGCAAGGCTAGGCGGGTGGCCGGGTCCGGATGTGGATGGCGAACGTGGACGGATTGATCGAGGCGACGCTCGCCTTCGTGCGGGACAACCGGGACTGGGCCTTCTGGATCGCTCTGGTCTTTGCCTTCGGCGAGAACCTCGCCTTCCTGTCCATTGCCATTCCCTCGACAGCGATCCTTTTGGGGGTCGGTGCCTTCGTTGCCAGCGGAGAGCTGTCGCTGTTGCCGATCTGGGCCGGGGCTTCCATCGGCGCGGTGATCGGCTCGGTCGCCTCCTACGCGATCGGCTGGCATTACGGCGGGCCGATCCTGTCGCTCTGGCCGTTCCGCAATCATCCCGAGACGGTGGAGAAGGGAAATGCCGCCTTCCGGCGCTGGGGAATCTGGGCGGTGATGATCGGGCATTTCTTCGGCCCGCTGCGCGCGGTCGTCTTCGTGATGGCGGGGATCGCGCGGATGTCGGTGCCGTCCTTCATGGTGGTCAACTTCATCGGCTGCCTGGGCTGGGCCTATGTAACGCCCCTGTTCGGCGAGGTGGCGGGCCATGCCATCGGCTGGATCTGGTCGCTGTTCACCGGCGCATAGGCCGGGTCTTCACAACAATCTTCGGTATCGCCCGCCCCATGGCGGCGGCTGCCGCATGTCAGGGAGAGGTGCATCATGGCTAACCTGTCGTCCGAATTCATCGGCATCAAGTCTCCGAACCCGTTCTGGCTGGCCTCGGCGCCGCCGACGGACAAGCAATACAATGTCGAGCGCGCCTTCGAGGCTGGCTGGGGCGGCGTCGTATGGAAGACGCTCGGCGCCGAGGGGCCTCCGGTCGTGAACGTCAACGGGCCGCGCTATGGCGCGGTCTGGGGCGCGGACCGGCGGCTTCTCGGGCTGAACAACATCGAGCTTATCACCGACCGCCCGCTGGAGGTGAACCTGCGCGAGATCAAGGCGGTCAAGCGCAAGTGGCGCGACCGGGCGCTGGTCATCAGCCTGATGGTGCCCTGCGACGAGGAAAGCTGGAAGGACATCCTGCACCGGATCGAGGACACCGAGGCCGACGGGGTGGAGCTGAACTTCGGCTGCCCGCACGGCATGGCCGAACGCGGCATGGGCTCGGCCGTGGGGCAGGTGCCGGAATACATCGAGATGGTGACGCGCTGGGTCAAGCAACACAGCCGGATGCCCTGCATCGTCAAGCTGACGCCGAACATCACCGACATCCGCAAGCCCGCCGAGGCCGCCAGGCGCGGCGGAGCGGACGCCGTGAGCCTGATCAACACGATCAACTCGATCACCTCGGTCAACCTGGACGATTTCAGCCCGGAACCGATGATCGACGGCAAGGGCACGCATGGCGGCTATTGCGGCCCGGCGGTGAAACCCATCGCGCTGAACATGGTGGCCGAGATCGCCCGGTCTGCCGAGACCCGCGGCCTGCCGATCAGCGGCATCGGCGGCGTGACCACCTGGCGCGATGCGGCCGAGTTCCTGGCTCTGGGCGCGGGCAATGTGCAGGTCTGCACGGCGGCGATGACCTATGGCTTCAAGATCGTGCAGGAAATGATTTCGGGTCTGTCGCAATACCTGGACGACAAGCAGTTCCGACTGTCCGACCTGGTGGGGCGCGCGGTGCCGAATGTCACCGACTGGCAGTATCTGAACCTGAACTATGTCACCAAGGCCCATATCGACCAGGACGCCTGCATCAAGTGCGGCCGCTGCTATGCGGCTTGCGAGGACACCAGCCACCAGGCCATCGCCATGTCGGCGGACCGCACCTTCACGGTGAAGGACGAGGAATGCGTGGCCTGCAACCTCTGCGTCAACGTCTGCCCGGTGGACAACTGCATCACCATGGTGCCGCTCGCCAAGGGGGCGGTCGATCCGCGGACGGGCGTGAAGGTCGGCGATTACGCGAACTGGACCACGCACCCGAACAACCCGAGCGTGCAGGCCGCCGAGTAGCCCCGGCCCCTCGCCGCGGCTCAGGGCAGGGGCAGCGGGCTGATCCCGGCGGCAATGCTGGCCTTGATATAGGCCTGCCGGGCGGCTTCGGCCGCGGCTGCGGCGCTTGTTTCGGTGGTGGCGCGCGTGAGCAGCTGTTGCGGCGTGGCTGCCTGCCTTGCCGGGGCCTGGGTCACGGCGTCGGTCCGCACCGGTGCCGCGACCGCAGCGATCCCACCGGCGGTGTCTGACCGCGCAGGCCGCGTCTCGCCGGCCGGCTGCGTCGGCGCCTCTGCCACTGGAAACGGCGCGCGGATGCTGGTGATCATGCCCATCGGTCGCCCTCCTGTCTGCACTGTGAGCAGGGCGATCTTAACCCGAAATCAATGACTTCTCAGTCGCAATCTATGTAAAGTTCTAAGAGTCGGCTGTGAGCAGGCGGGTGAACAGAGTCTCGAGGAATCCGCCCGCTTCGGCGAAGGGATCGTGCCCCGGTCCCAGCACCGAGCGCACCTGAACGTCGAAATCGGCGTAGTGCTGGGTCAGGGCCCAGATCGAGAAGATCAGATGCACCGGATCGACCCGGGCGATGCGGCCTTCCTCCATCCACCGGCTCAGGACGGCGGCCTTGTCGGTCACCAGCGCGCGCAGGTCGCCCTCGATCGCCTCGCGCATCCTTGGCGCGCCTTGCAGGATCTCGCCTGCGAAGAGCCGGCTTTCGCGCGGGAAGTCGCGTGCAAGGTCAAGCTTGCGCCGGACATAGCCCAGGATTTCATGCAAGGGATCCCCGGCCGGATTCATCGCCCGCAACGGATCCAGCCAGGTGTCCAGAAGTCCGGTCAGAAGCGCCTTGTGCACCGCCTCCTTCGAGGGGAAGTAGTAGAGCAGGTTGGGCTTCGACAGACCGGCGACATCGGCGATCTGGTCCAGGGTGGCGCCCCGGAAACCGTGGGCCGAAAACACCTCCAGCGCGGCATCGAGGATGACTTCGCGATTCTTCTGCTGGATGCGGGACCGGGGGCGTGGGGTGGCAGGCATGCGATACCAGGGTGACAGGGCGAACAGGTTGCAAATAGCGTGCCGGCCGGCAGGGGGTCAAACCCTTCGCGGCGCCTCGGCCCGGGATCAGGCCTCGCGGCCACGCTCGATCAGGGCGCGTATCCCCCGGACCACCAGCCGGTGATCCTCGACCTGCGGCAGGCCGGACACCGTGGCTACCGCCACCACGCCGACGCCGGCGACCCGGATCGGCACCGCGCCGCCGGCTTCGGCATGGTCCTCGGCCGAAAGCCCATGGCGGGTGAGCGTTTCGCCGTTGGCCGCATTTCGCCGCCCGACCAGCAGCGAAGGCAGCTGGAAGATCAGCGCCGTGTTCGACTTGCGCCGTGCCCAGATGTCGTTCAGCGGCGCGGATCCGGGCAGGGCGGCATGGAACAGCGTCCGGTCAGGGGTGCGGATGTCGATCACCACCGGCAGATCCTCGGCCAGCGCCAGATCGACGAGGATCTGTCCCAGCCGAAGCGCCGACAACTCGTCGAAGGCGGGCAGGGCGAGCGTGGCATATTCGGCTTGCAGTTCGGTCTGGTCCATCCGGCTCCCTCAGATCGCTCCGATCCCGCGCAGGACCATGTCCTTCACGCTGGCCTTGGCCTCTTTCCATTGTGCGTCGCTCAGCGGCCGGCCATGGTTCAGCGTCTGGATCTGGTGGCCGAAATCCGCGTAGTGCTGGGTCGTGGCCCACAAGAGATACAGAAGATGCCGCGGGTTCACCGGTCGCATCTTGCCCTCGTCGATCCAGCGCCGGATCACCGCGATCCGGCCCTCGGTCCAGTCGCGCAGCGTGGTTTCCAGATAATCCTGGATCACCGGTGCGCCATGCATCACCTCGCTGGCCCAGACCTTCGAGCCGTGCGGATGGGTCCGGCTGATGTCCATCTTGGCGTCGATATAGGCGCCGATCCCCTCGACCGGCCCCGGCGCATTGTCGAAGCTCGACGCCGCCTCCAGCCAGATCTCGAAGATCTGCTGCACGACCCGGCGGTAAAGGTCCTCCTTTGTGGCGAAGTAGTAGTGCAGGTTCGCCTTCGGAAGCCCCGCCATGTCGGCGATCAGTTGCATGGTCGCGCCCCCGAACCCGGCCTCGGCAAAGACCTTCTCTGCCGCTTCCAGAATCGCACGTTCATTCTCGCGCCGGATATCCGTGCGACGGCCGGGCCTGATGCGGGAAATCTGGGCGTCGCCGCTCATCGCTCTCCGGATTTTTATTGACCGTCTGGTCAGGTTGTGGTGCGCTTCACCTTGACCATACGGTCAGGAAACGAGTCGCGGCAAGGGGCAGGATGGCCCCGCGCGAACAGGGAGTGTCAGATGCCAGCAACCGGGGACAACCTGCGGATCAATTCCGAACGGCTGTGGGACAGCCTGATGGAGATGGCGAAGATCGGCCCCGGCGTCGCGGGCGGCAACAACCGCCAGACCCTGACCGATGCCGATGGCGAGGGGCGGCATCTCTTCGCGTCGTGGTGCAAGGCGGCGGGTCTGACGATGGCGGTGGACGAGATGGGCACGATGTTCGCCACCCGCGCCGGCACGGACCCGGACGCGCTGCCGGTCTATATCGGCAGCCACCTCGATACCCAGCCCACAGGCGGCAAGTACGACGGCGTGCTGGGGGTTCTGGGCGGACTGGAGGTGATCCGCACCCTGAATGACATGGGGATCAAGACCAGACACCCGATCGTGGTGACGAACTGGACCAACGAGGAAGGCACCCGCTTTGCCCCGGCCATGCTCGCCTCGGGCGTGTTCGCGGGCGTGCTGACCCAGGATTTCGCTTATGACCGGCGCGATGCCAAGGGCTTGCGTTTTGGCGACGAGCTGGAGCGGATCGGCTGGAAGGGCACCGAAAAGGTGGGCGCGCGCAAGATGCACGCGATGTTCGAGGTGCATATCGAACAGGGCCCGATCCTCGAGGCCGAGGGCAAGCAGGTGGGCGTCGTCACCCACGGACAGGGCCTGCGCTGGATCGAATGCACGGTCACGGGCAAGGGCCAGCATACGGGGTCCACGCCCATGTATCTGCGCCGCAACGCCGGGCGCGGGCTGGCGAAGGTGACGGAACTGGTCCACGAGATCGCGATGAAGCGCCAGCCCAATGCGGTGGGCGCCATCGGGCATATCGACGTCTATCCCAACAGCCGCAACATCATCCCGGAAAAAGTTGTTTTCACGGTGGATTTCCGCAGCCACGTGCTGGAGACGCTGGAAGAGATGGTCGCCGAACTCGCCGCCCGCGCCCCGGGTGTCTGCGCCGACATCGGGGTAAAGTTCTCCTCGCAGCTGGTGGGGTTCTTCGACCCGCCTGCCTTTGACGAGCGGCTGGTGAAGATCGTCCGCCAGTCTGCTGAAAAGCTGGGATATTCGCATATGGACATCATCAGCGGCGCCGGCCACGACGCCTGCTGGATCAACCGCGTCGCCCCGACGGTGATGATCATGTCGCCTTGCGTGGACGGCCTGAGCCACAACGAAGCCGAGGAGATCAGCCCCGACTGGGCGGCGGCGAGCGTGGACGTGCTGCTGCATTCGGTGCTCGAGGTGGCGGAGGTGGTGGGGTGAAAGATCAGGGGATCCCCGCCCCGGTCTTGACCCGGGGCCTCCAGTCCCTACCTGCGACCTCGTTGGCAGGAAGGGGTCCCGGGGCAGGCCCGGGACGGGGTTTGCCACTTAGTAACCCTGGTCCTGCAGCCTGCGTGCATGGCGCATTTCGTCTATATCATGGCGTCCCGACCCTGCGGCGCGATCTACATCGGTCGCACCGGCAATCTTGCCGCCCGGGTCGAGGCGCATCGGGCGGGTCTGTCGGTCCACACCGCGAAATACAAGATCCGCACCCTGGTCTGGTTCGAAGTGCACGAGGATTTCGCGGTCAGCCTGCAGCGCGAGCGCGCGATCAAGCGTTGGCCGCGCGCCTGGAAGAATGCGCTGATCGCCGAGCGAAATCCGAACTGGCAGGATGTGACCGCGCATATCCCGGTCTAGGATCGTCGCGTCCCGGCCCTGAGCCGGGACCTCAGGCCCACCCTTGCACGAAGATCGGACAGAGGTCCCGGGTCAGGCCCGGGACGGGTTTTCTTTTCTCCCAGAGGAGCCGCCCATGACCACCCTCATCAAGAACGGCACCATTGTCACCGCCGACCTCACCTACAGCGCCGATGTCCGCATCGAGAACGGGGTGATCACCGAGATCGGGCAGGGCCTGAAGGGCGGGACAGAGCTTGATGCGACCGGCTGCTATGTGATGCCCGGCGGGATCGATCCGCATACGCATCTGGAGATGCCCTTCATGGGCACCTACTCGGCGGATGACTTCGAGAGCGGCACGCGGGCGGCGCTATCCGGCGGGACCACGATGGTCGTCGACTTCATCCTGCCGGGGCAAGGCCAGGACCTGATGGACGCGGCCAAGGTCTGGTCGAACAAGTCCACCCGCGCGACCTGCGACTACTCCTATCACATGGCCGTCACCTGGTGGGGCGAGAAGGTCTGGCAGGGGATCGAGGACTCGGCCAAGGCCGGGATCACCAGCTTCAAGCACTTCATGGCCTACAAGGGCGCCTTGATGGTGAACGACGACGAGTTGTTCAACTCCTTCCGCCGGGTGGGGGATGTGGGCGGCCTTGCCATGGTCCATGCCGAGAACGGCGATGTGGTGGCCGAGTTGACGGCAAAGCTTCTGAAGGAAGGCAACACGGGGCCGGAGGGTCACGCCTATTCCCGTCCGCCGCAGGTGGAGGGCGAGGCCACCAACCGCGCGATCATGATCGCCGACATGGCCGGCGTGCCGCTCTATGTCGTCCACGTCTCCTGCGAGGACGCGCACGAGGCGATCCGCCGGGCCCGCCAGCAGGGCAAGCGCGTCTGGGGCGAACCCCTGATCCAGCACCTGACGCTGGATGAAAGCGAATACTTCCACCCCGACTGGGACCATGCCGCCCGCCGCGTGATGAGCCCGCCGTTCCGCAACAAGCGGCATCAGGACAGCCTCTGGGCGGGGCTGATGTCGGGCAGCCTTTCGGTGGTGGCGACCGATCATTGCAGCTTCACGACCGAGCAGAAGCGGTTTGGCCTCGGGGACTTCTCCAGGATCCCGAACGGAACGGGGGGGCTGGAGGACCGGATGCCGATGCTCTGGACCCACGGGGTGGCGACGGGCCGCCTTACGCCAAATGAATTTGTCGCCGTAACCTCAACCAATATCGCGAAAATCCTGAACTGCTACCCGAAGAAGGGCGCGGTCCTGGTGGGCGCGGATGCGGACCTGGTGGTCTGGGATCCCGAAAAGACCAAGACGATCACCGCCGGAAAGCAGCAGTCGTCGATCGACTACAACGTCTTCGAGGGCCATACGGTCAAGGGCCTTCCCCGCTTCACGCTGACCCGCGGCCATGTCGCGATCCATGACGGCGAGGTGCGCACGCAAGAGGGTCACGGCAAGTTCGTCGCCCGCGAGCCGCGGCCCGCGTTCAACCGCGCGCTGACCCGGTGGAAGGACCTGACCGCACCGCGCCCGGTGGCGCGGAGCGGCATCCCGGCGACGGGGGTTTAAGCGGTGTCAGGGCTCTCCCTGCTCGCTTTCCTCATCGTCGGCGGGCGATGGGGTAGACGCGATCACGGGGGCGTCGAAATGGATGTCGTCCAGATCCTCGGGCGCGGGGGCGAAGGCGAGGGTCGTCTGCAAGGTGTTGTAAAGCATGGCGGTCCTCCTTTCGACCCCAAGATGGGGACCTGGGGGCAGGATCGCACCGCGAGGCAACGGGAATGTGAAGGCCCGGGAGCGAAGGCGCGACGGATGAGGGAAGGACTGAGGGCGTGAAAGATACGGCAAGCCAGAGCCAGCCGGTGATCGAGGCCAGGGGGCTGAACCTGGTCTTCCAGACGGCGGACGGGCCGGTCCAGGCGCTGAAGGACGTCAACCTGACGATCAACCGGGGCGATTTCGTCAGCTTCATCGGGCCGTCGGGCTGCGGCAAGACCACTTTCCTGCGTTGCATCGCGGCACTTGAGCATCCCACGGACGGCACGTTGACCGTGAACGGGATGATACCCGACGAGGCCCGGCGCAAGCGCGCCTATGGCTATGTGTTCCAGGCGGCGGGGCTTTATCCCTGGCGCACCATCGCCGGCAACATCCGCCTGCCGCTGGAGATCATGGGCTTTCCGAAGGCCGAGCAGGACCAGCGGATCGAACGGGTGCTGGAGCTGGTGGAACTCAAGGGCTTCGGCAGGAAGTTCCCCTGGCAACTGTCGGGCGGCATGCAGCAGCGTGCCTCGATCGCCCGGTCGCTGGCCTTCGACGCCGACATCCTCTTGATGGATGAACCTTTCGGCGCGCTGGACGAGATCGTGCGCGACCGGCTGAACGAGGAGGTGCTGAAGCTCTGGGCGCGCACCGGCAAGACCATCGGCTTCGTGACCCATTCGATCCCCGAGGCGGTCTATCTTTCCACCAAGATCGTGGTGATGTCGCCGCGTCCGGGCAGGATCACCGATGTCATCGACTCGCCCTTGCCGAAGGAGCGCCCGCTCGACATCCGCGACACTGCCATGTTCATCGAGATCGCCCACCGCGTGCGGGAGGGGCTTCGGGCCGGTCATCATGAAGAATAGGTCAATCGTCTGGCATCCGTCTGGCATCTGTCGGCGTTCGGTCCCGACGGAGGACGGCCGATGAATGCGCTGACCTTTGTCTGGCTTTCGGCCGCAACGGCGGTTTTCGTGGCGGCGAATGGCGTCCTCAAGACCTACGCTGTCGAGGGCGGCTGGCCGGTGCTGGTCGGCGCGCTGACGCTGTTCTGTGTCGGCAACTTCCTTATGGTGCAGGTGATGCGGGCAAACGGGTTGGGGCTGGCGATTGCCCTGTCGGCGATCTTCCAGCTGGTCGCGATCACCGTCATGGCTGTCATCGTCTTCGGCGAGCGGCCGACCGGCCTGCAACTGGCCGGAATGGCGCTGGGTGTGGTGGCGGTGGCGATGATCGCCTGGCCGCAGGGAGGCCGGGCATGAGCCGGGCGCTTCCCGTCCTGACCGTGCTCGCGGGGATCGTGGCGATCTGGTATGCCGCGGCCGTGTGGATGAACGCCACCTGGGTCTTCGACCAGGCCGAGCGGGCCGGGCAGACCGTGACCTGGGCCGAGGTGATCCCGCAGACCATGGACCAGGCCCGGCCGCTGTTGCCGCCACCACATCAGGTCGGGGCAGAGCTATGGAAGGGCCTTTTCGGTCAGGCCGTCACCTCCAAGCGCAGCCTCGTCTACCACGGTTTCGTCACCTTCAAGGGCACGATGATGGGCTTTGGCCTCGGGATCATCGCCGGGGTGCTTCTGGCCATGGCCATCGTGCGGTTCCGGGTGATGGACATGTCGGTCATGCCCTGGGCGATCATCAGCCAGACCATTCCCATCGTGGCGCTGGCGCCGATGATCATCACGCTGTCCAGCCAGCTTGGCCTGTCGGGGCGCGACGTGCCCAAGGCGATCATCGCAGCCTATCTTTCGTTCTTTCCCGTGCTGGTCAGCATGGTGAAGGGCCTGCGCAGCCCCGACCAGATGCAGCTCGACCTCCTCAGGACCTATGGCGCAAGCGATGCGCAGACATTCCTGAAGCTGCGGCTGCCGGCCTCGATGCCCTACTTCTTCGCCTCGCTGAAGGTGGCGGTCGCGGCATCGCTTGTGGGCACGATCGTGGGCGAACTGCCGACCGGCGCCATCGAGGGCCTCGGCGCACGGATGCTGATCGGTTCGCAGTTCGGCGAGCCGCTGATCATGTGGGCGGCGCTGGTCGCGGCGGCGATCCTGGCGGGGCTCCTTATCCTGGTAGTGGGCCTCGTCGAGCGACTGGCCGGCCGGCGGATGGGGGTGCGGGCATGACCGCGCTGTGGCTGGCAATCGGGGTATGGCTCGCCGCCTGGGCGCTGAACGTGCGGCTGGCGGGAAGCGGGATCGCGCACACTCGACTGGGCAAGGTGCTGGTGCCGCTGATCTTCGGGGCGACGATCCTGATCCTGTGGGAGGGGCTGGTGCGGGGGCTGAACGTCGCGCCGGTGATCCTGCCCGCGCCAAGCGCCATTGCCGCGAAGTTCGCATCATCCCTGCCGGTCCTCTGGCAGGACTTCGCGCAGACGATCCTGAAGGGGGCGATCCCCGGCTTCCTGATCGGGGCGGGGGCGGCCTTCCTGACCGCCATCGCCATCGACCGCAGCCCCTTTCTGCAGCGCGGGCTGCTGCCGATCGGAAACTTCGTCGCGGCCCTGCCCATCGTCGGCCTGGCGCCGATCCTGGTGATGTGGTTCGGCTTCGACTGGCAATCGAAGGCGGCGGTGGTCGTCGTGATGGTGTTCTTCCCGCTTCTGGTGAACATCGTCGCGGGCCTTCAGGCCAGCGAGCGGATGCAGCGCGATCTGATGGCGACCTGGGGCGCCTCTTACTGGCAGAGCCTGGTCAAGCTGCGCCTGCCCGCGGCGATGCCCTTCGTGTTCAACGGGCTGAAAATTGCATCGACTCTGGCACTGATCGGGGCCATCGTTGCCGAATTCTTCGGCAGTCCGGTCTATGGCATGGGGTTCCGCATCTCGACCGAGGTGGGGCGGCTTGGCCTTGACATGGTCTGGGCCGAGATTGCGGTGGCGGCATTGGCGGGGTCGGTCCTTTACGGGCTGATCTCGCTGATCGAACGGTGGGTGACCTTCTGGCACCCGTCGCAACGGCATTAACAAGGCCCGCAAGGGGCCCAACATGGGAGTGCGAAGATGAAAAAGCTACTGATGGCGGCGGCCATGGCAGCGATGGCCTCGGCGGCCGGCGCCGAAGACGTGAAGCTGCAACTGAAATGGGTGACCCAGGCGCAGTTCGCGGGCTATTATGTGGCCCAGGCCAAGGGCTTCTACGAGGAAGAGGGGCTGAACGTCACCATCCTTCCCGGCGGCCCGGACATCGCGCCGACCCAGGTGATCGCGGGCGGCGGTGCGGATGTGGTCATCGACTGGATGCCCTCGGCGCTGGCCGCGCGCGAAAAGGGGCTGCCGCTGGTCAACATCGCACAGCCCTTCGCCTCGTCGGGCATGATGCTGACCTGCCTCGCCGAAACCGGGATCAAGGAACCGAAGGATTTCGCCGACAAGACGCTGGGCGTCTGGTTCTTCGGCAACGAATATCCCTTCCTGTCCTGGATGTCGCAGCTCGGCTTCAAGACCGACGGCTCGCCCGGGGGCGTGACGGTGCTGAAACAGGGTTTCAACGTGGACCCCTTGCTGCAGAAGCAGGCTGCCTGCATCTCGACGATGACCTACAACGAATACTGGCAGGTCATCGACGCAGGGATCAAGCCCGAGGAACTGGTGACCTTCAAGTATCAGGACATGGGCGTGGCGACGCTGGAGGACGGTCTCTATGTGCTTGAGGACCGCCTGGCCGACCCGGCCTTCCAGGAGACGATGGTCAAATTCGTCCGCGCCTCGATGAAGGGCTGGAAATACGCCGAGCAGAACCCGGACGAGGCCGCGATGATCGTGCTGGAAAACGACCAGACCGGCGCGCAGACCGAAACCCACCAGAAGCGGATGATGGGCGAGGTCGCCAAGCTGACCGCCGGATCCAACGGCGCGCTGGACGTGGCGGCGGCCGAAAAGACCGTGGCGACGCTGCTGGCCGGCGGGTCGGACCCGGTCATCACCAAGGCGCCGGAGGGGGCCTGGACCTCGATCATCACCGACAAGGCGCTGGCGAACTGATCCACAGCGCCTGACGGCCATGTCCGGCGCCGTCCCTGCGGGGACGGCGCCCTCGTTTTCGGCGGGCTTGTAAAGCTTCACAGGGCTTGTAAATTTGCGGCAGGGGGTCCCATGCCGCTGTCTGCCCTGACCGGAACCAAGTTGCGCGACCTGCGTCTGACCCAGGGAATGCGCCAGGCCGAGGTGGCCCAGCGGGCCGGAATCTCGGCCAGCTATCTCAACCTCATCGAACACAACCGTCGCAAGGTCACGCCCGAAGTGATCGATCGGCTGGCAGATGCCCTGCAGATCGACCGCACGGCGCTGGCCGAGGGGCGCAATGCGGCGCTGGTCGAGGATCTGCGCGCGGCCGCTGCGCGCGGCGGCTCGCTGGCCGAGGTCGAGCGGGTGGAAGAGTTCGTCGACCGCTTTCCCGGGTGGGCCGGCCTGGTCGCGACGCTCGAGGCGCGGACCCTGGCGCTGGAACGCGCGGTCGAGGCGCTGAACGACCGGATGAGCCATGACCCGCACCTGTCGGCCTCGCTGCACGAGCTTCTGTCCTCGCTCTCGGCGGTCCGCGCGACGGCGGCGATCCTGGCCGAAACGCCCGACCTCGACCCGCACTGGGCGACCCGCTTTCACCGGAACCTGCATCAGGACAGCGAGCGGCTTGCCGCCGGGGCCGAGGCGCTGGTGGGCTTTCTCGACGCTCGTCAGGGGATCGAGGAACAGGGCATCGCCGCCCCGCAGGAAGAGGTCGAGGACTGGTTGCGGGGCCGTGGCTGGCTGCTGTCGGACGCCGAACTGGAGGGGGGGCTCGAAGGCGAGATTTCCCAGCTTGCCTCGACGGCGGCGCGCAGTCTTGCCCGCGCCCATGTCGCCCGTCTGCGCGAGGATGCGCGGCGTGTGCCGGAGGCTGCCCTGGCCGACGCCCTGGCGACCGTCGGCCCCGATCCGGTGGCGCTGGCGGAAAGGTTTGCCAGCTCGCCTCTGGTGGTGATGCGCCGGCTGGCCGGGACGCAAGAGTTGCAGGCGGGCCTCGTGACCTGCGACGGATCGGGGACGCTGACCTTCCGCAAGTCCGCGACCGGTTTTCCCCTGCCGCGCTTTGGTGCGGCCTGTCCGCTCTGGCCGCTCTACACGGCGCTTGGCAGACCCATGCAGCCGGTCGAGGCGCGAGTGCAGATGGCCGGACAAGGCGAACGGCGGCACCGCGTCATGGCCTGGGCCGAGACGCGGCATCCCCAGGGCCTGCGCGGACCCGAACTGCGCGAGGCGGCCATGATGATCCTGCCCGACGACGGTGCCGGTCCGGTCCTGCGCATCGGGTCGAGCTGCCGGATCTGCGTGCGTGGCGACTGTCCGGCCCGGCGAGAGCCGTCGATCCTGCCCTTCGAGGCGCAGAGCTGAACGGCTCGGCCCGTGGCCCTGCCACACCGTCGCGGGACGCCGACCGGCGTAACGTCCGTGCGGCCGGGAATGGCGACCCGGCCTTCGGCTTTGACATGCGGCGCGGTTTCCGCCGATAGTGGGGCAGGGCGGCAAAAGACTGTCCGGGGGGAACCATTGGCCGCGCATGTCCTGCTGATCGAGGACGAACCGAACATCGCCGAGGCGATCCGCTTTCTCCTGTCGCGCGAGGGCTTGCGGGTCAGCCATGCCGGCGAGGGTGCGGCGGCACTGGTGCTGGCGCGGCAGGATCCGCCCGACCTCGTCATCCTCGATCACATGCTGCCGGGAATGTCGGGTCTGGAGGTGCTGGCCGCCTTGCGGGCCGACCCGGCCAGCCGCGAGACGCCAGTGATGATGCTGACCGCCCGCGGTCGCGACCGCGAGGTGGCCGAACAGGCCGGGGCCGACCGCTTCATGACCAAGCCCTTCTCGAACGCCGAGATCCTGGCCGAGGTGCGCGCCATGCTGGCCCACCCAGGGCGGACGCCGTGACGCGCCGGCCGAGGTCGCCGCTGTTCCTCGCGCGCGCGCCATATCGCCGCCGTCGCCTGCGCGATGCCGCCCGCCTGTTGCCGGTCCTTGGCCTGTTCTTCCTGCTCTTGCCGTTGCTCTGGGCGCCGGACTCGCGGATGGCCCTTGCGGCAAACGACGTGATCTACTTCTTCTCGGTCTGGCTGGGACTGATCCTTCTGGCCGCGGCCTTCGCCCCGGGCCTGCGCGGGGGCGAGGGGGCAGAGGACGACGAGGATTGAGATGCCGTTCAATCTCCTGGTCCTGTCCTGCCTGCTCTATGTGGTCTTTCTGTTCGCCGTGGCCTTCGTGGTCGAGGGGCGCGCGGCGCGCGGTCGGCTGGGCTGGCTGCGCTCGCCCCTCGTCTACACGCTGTCGCTGTCGATCTACTGCACGGCCTGGACCTTCTATGGCGCGGTCGGTTACGCCGCCCGCTCGGGGCTGGAGTTCCTGACGATCTACTTCGGCCCGACGCTGGTGTTCATCGGCTGGTGGCTTCTGCTGCGCAAGCTGGTCCGGATCGGCCGGCAGCACCATGTCACCTCGATCGCCGACCTGATCTCGTCGCGCTACGGCAAGTCGAATCTCCTGGGGGTGATCGTCACCGTCATCATGGTGGTGGCGGCAACACCCTACATCGCGCTGCAACTGCAATCGGTGGTGCTGGCCTTCGGTGTCTTCGCTGCGGCCGAGCCCGACGGCTCGCGTCCGCTTGCCCCCGGACAGATCGCGGTCTGGGTGGCGGTGGGGCTGGCGCTGTTCACCATCCTCTTCGGCACGCGAAATCTCGATGCGCGCGAGCAGCATCACGGGATCGTCACGGCCATCGCGGTCGAAGCCGTGGTGAAGCTGGTCGCGCTTCTGGCGGTGGGCAGTTTCGTCGTCTGGGGCATCGCGGGCGGGGTGGCCGATGTCATCGCAAGGATCGACGCGGCCGATCTTGCAGCCTGGCAGGTCCAGCCGGGGCGCTGGACCGGCCTGATCTTCCTGTCCGCCGCCGCCGTGATCTGCCTGCCGCGCATGTTCCAGGTCATGGTGGTGGAAAACGAGGACGAGGGCCACCTCGCCCGCGCCAGCTGGGCCTTTCCGCTCTATCTGATGGCGATGAGCCTCTTCATCGTGCCGATCGCCGTCGTCGGCCTCGACAGTCTGCCCGAGGGCGCGAACCCCGACATGTTCGTCCTGACCCTGCCCCTGGCCGAAGGTCAGGGGGCGCTGGCCATGTTCGCATTCCTTGGCGGATTTTCCTCCGCCACCTCGATGGTGATCGTGGAATCCATCGCGCTGGCCACGATGATCTCGAACCATGTGATGATCCCGCTCTGGCTGCGGCTCAGGCCCAGGGCGGCAGCGGGGGACGACCTCAGGCAAGTCGTGCTGATGGCGCGGCGGCTGGCCATCGGGGCGGTGCTGGCGCTTGGCTACGGCTACTATCACGTCTCGGGCGGCTCGGCCGCCCTGGCCGCCATCGGACTGATCGCCTTCCTCGGCGTGGCGCAGGTGCTGCCCGCGATGATCGGTGGCATCTTCTGGCGCGGCGCCACCCGTACCGGGGCAAGTCTCGGGCTCGTCACCGGTCTCGTCGTCTGGGCCTACACCTCGTTCCTGCCCTCCTTCGGACCCGGAGCGGCGTTGTCGGCCCAGGTCTTTGCCGAAGGCGCCTACGGCCTTTCCTGGCTGCGCCCGCAAGCCCTGTTCGGCACCGAAGCGATGGACCCGATGATCCACGCCCTGTTCTGGTCGCTGACGCTGAACACGATCGCCTTCTGCATCGGTTCGCTCTTCACCTTCCCCGGGCCGGTCGAACGGTTGCAGGGCGCCGCCTTCGTGAACGTCTTCGAAGGGTCGGTCGGCCCGCAACGCTGGGCGCGCGGACAGGTGGAGCCAGAGGCGCTTCTGACCATGGCGCAGCGCATTGTGGGCGAGGACGCCGCGCAGGCCCTGTTCCAGGAGGCGGCGCGGGCGCAAGGAAAGGACGGCTTCCTGCCGGATCCTACGCCCGCCTTCCTCGACAGCCTCGAATCGCGGCTTTCCGGATCGGTCGGCGCGGCGACGGCGCATGCGATGATAAACCAGCTGGTCGGCCGCGCCACGGTGACGGTCGAGGATCTGATGGCGGTGGCCTCGGAATCCGCGCAGCTTCTGGAATATTCCGCCCGGCTCGAGGCGCGCGAGGCGGAACTGACCCGCACGGCCGGCGCCCTGCGCGAAGCCAACGAAAAGCTGACCCAGTTGTCCTTGCAGAAGGACGCCTTCCTCAGCCAGATCAGCCACGAGCTGCGCACGCCCATGACCTCGATCCGCGCCTTTTCCGAAATCCTGACCGAGGGCGACCTGCCACCGGAAACCGTGGTGCGCTATGGCAGGATCATCCATGACGAGGCAAAGCGGCTGACGCGGCTGCTGGACGACCTTCTGGACCTGTCGGTGCTGGAAAACGGCTCGGTGCAGCTGACCGTGGGGCTGGCCAGCCTTCAGGGCATGATCGACACGGCGCTGACGGCAGCGCGGGCCACGCGGCCGGAACGCGAGTTCATGGTGGTCCGCGATCTTCCCTCCGAGGCGATCTATCTGAAAACCGATGCCGACCGTCTGACCCAGGTCTTCATCAACCTGATCTCGAACGCGCGGAAATACTGCGACGCGACCCGGCCGGAACTGCGGATTGTCGTGCGCCAGCGCGCCGGGCGGGTGACGGTCGATTTCATCGACAACGGCACGGGCATCCCCAAGGATGCCCAGCGGCTGATCTTCGAGAAATTCGCCCGGCTGACCGATGCCAACCGCGCCGGAGGAGCCGGACTGGGCCTGGCGATCTGTCGCGAGATCATGACCAACCTCGGCGGGTCGGTCGCCTATCTGCCGGGGCAGGGCGGCGCGGCCTTCCGGGTAACGATCCCCTTGCGGCTGGAATCGCAGGCGGCTTAACCTTTCGGCAAGGAAGCCTGTCCTAGGGTGGCGCGACGAGGGATTGTCCGCCATGACCGACGTGATCCGCCGAAAGATCGACCGCGCCCGCCCGGCCCAGGCCGAAGGCGCACCGGGGGCCGACCGGGGTTGGCGCCTGGCGCTCGCCCGGGCGACGCGCGATGCCATGGGGCTCGATCTTGACATCCGCGCGCTGAACGTCGCGCGATTCAGCCTCGCCGAAATCCTGGAAACCGTGCCCGATCGCGCGCTCGTCGCGCTCCTCGACGGGCCGCGGGGCGGGCTGGGTGTCATCATGCTGTCGCCGATGATGACTGCATCCCTGATCGAGATGCAGACGCTTGGCCGTCTGTCGCCGCAGCCGCCGGCCCCGCGCCGACCCAGCCGGATCGATGCGGCGATGGTCGCCGGTCTGATCGACCGGGCGCTTGCCGGGCTGGACGAGAGTCTGGCCGAAGAGGCGGACCTTTCCTGGGCCGGGGGGTTCCGCTATGCCTCATGGCTGGAGGATGCGCGTCCCCTCGCCCTGATGCTGGAAGAGGACGCCTACCGCGTGCTGACCGCCGAGGTCGCGATGGGCACTGTCGGCCGCGAGGGGCAGGTGATCCTGATCCTGCCCGAAGCGGGCCGGGGGGCGCGGCCGGTCATTCCGGCCGAGGACGCGGATAGCGCGGCGCCCCAGTTCACCCACGAGCTTGCGACACAGGTCCTTCAGGCCGATTGCCGGCTGGATGCCGTGGTCGGCCGCCTGCGGCTGCCATTGCACCGGATCATGGCGCTGGTGGTCGGGGAAACGCTGATCCTGCCCTCCGCCGCGCTGGATGCCATCGCGCTGGAGACCCTGGACGGGCGGCGCATTGCCGGGGCGCGGCTCGGTCAGCATCGCGGCATGCGGGCGCTGAAGCTGCACGAGACCCAGGCCGCGACGCCGCTGACCCAGCCGGTTCCGACACCCACCGCGAAACAGTCGGCGCCCGCAGCCGCGGCCGATCCGGGCGATCCTGCTGCCGGACCCGAACTGCGGGCTGCGGGCTGACGCGGGCAACTGCCCCGCGCGCGGTCAGCCTTTGGCAAGCGCCTCGATCTGCGGCCGCAGGTGATCCAGCTGATAACCGAACCGGGCCGGCAATCCCACAAGTTCGTCAACCGGCCGCTTGCCGGCATTTGCCAGCGCCCAGACAATCGATGACCGGTTGCCGCTCGCGCAATAGGCGAAGACCGGCCCCGCCGAGGCGGCAATGGCCGCGCCTTGCGCGGTCACGTTCTCCATCGTCAGCGCACCGCCGATCACCGGATTCGCCACGAACACCAGCCCAAGCGCCTCGGCCGCACGACGCATCTCGGCCGAGTGCAGGTGCGGCGGGATTTCGCCGTCCGGGCGGTTGTCGATGACGGTCACATAGCCTGCCGCCTTGATCGCGGCCAGGTCCGCCGGTTCGATCTGCGGCGAGACCGCATACTCGGGGGTGATCGCGCGGATGTCCATGTCTCTTTCCACTCCTCGGTCGGGCAGCTGCGGCATGGACCATAGCCATCCCGGGCGCAAAGCGAAAGCGCCGTTGACCTGAGTCAAGGACAGTGCCGCCACGGTCGCATATACTTGCCGACACCGCGAGGAGGAGACAATGCAGGCCGAGGCCCCGAAACCGATCTCTTTCAGAAAGGCCGCCTTGAAACAGCGACTTGCCGAGCTTGGCGCCCGGCTCGATGCGATCGAGGAAGAGCTTGATTCGCACCACGATCCCGACTGGGACGATCTGGCCGCCCAGCGCGAGGGCGACGAGGTGCTGGAAGCGACCGGCCAGGCTGGTCTTGCCGAGATTACCCAGATCCGGGCTGCTCTGGCGCGGATCGAGGACGGAACCTACGGCCTTTGCGCCCGCTGCGGCGAGCCGATCTCCGAGGCGCGGCTCGACGCCCTTCCCTGGACCCCCCTTTGCAGGAGTTGCGCAACATGACCGCCCGCAAACCCGCCGACCTGATCCGCGATGAGGCCGACCTCCTGACCGCTGGCATCGAATTGCAGCAGCAGGGTCTGCAACTCCTTCTCGCCGAAATGCGTGCCCTGACGACCCTGATGCCGGGCGAGAACAGGCATCAGCAGACCGACGCCGAGATCGAGGCCGGCTTCGACAACATGCCGGTCTGACGGCCGGGTTGCGCAGACGGGCTTGTCATCCGGTTGGCGTTGCCTCGGACCGGTCGCGGAAATGCGGCGGGTGATCTGACACGCCCCCGCACGCGCTCCCATCGGAGCAGCGCGACGGTGAGGGTGCTCTGCGTGCCTTGGGTGCCGAGGCCGCGCCGTGGCGCTTGGCGCCCCTGATCGACCGCCTGATCCGCGAGGGCCGCCCCTATGCGCGTTCGACGGTTGACGCTCAGTTCAGAAGGATGCCGGCCACGACCGCCGCCAGGCCCAGCGCCGACACGCCGACCGCAGCGAGGTTGATCGTGACGATCCGTTGCAGGGCAGCCCGCATCGCGGCATCGTCGAGTCCCATCCGCTTGGCCCGTGCAGCGGCAAGGATGCAATAGCCAAGCCCCGCAACACCCAGAAGTGTCAGCGCCGTTCCTGCCCAGATCAATGCCTGCATGGCCTGTCCCCTCTGCCGTCGCGCCGGTGCTAGCCCGATCCGCCGCGCCGTGCAAGCAAGGCCCGCCGGTGGGCCGATCACGCCTTGAACCCGATGCCCGGGGCAGGGTAGGAACGCCCGACCCATCCCGACCCGGAGA
This sequence comes from Tabrizicola sp., assembly GCA_046294075.1. Taxonomy (GTDB): domain Bacteria; phylum Pseudomonadota; class Alphaproteobacteria; order Rhodobacterales; family Rhodobacteraceae; genus Tabrizicola. Next base: position 120,873 of record JBKBJC010000002.1, read on the forward strand.
GACCCATGGCCGACGCGACCGATCCCTATGCCGTCACCGCCGACGAGCTGCGCCAGTTCATCGAACGCTACGAGCAACTGGAAGCCGAAAAGAAGGATGTGACCGAGCAGCAGAAAGAGCTGATGGCCGAGGCCAAGGGGCGCGGCTACGACACCAAGGTGATGCGCAAGGTGATCGCGCTGCGCAAACGCAAGCCCGACGAACTGGCCGAGGAAGAGGCGGTGCTGGAGGTCTACAAGTCCGCCCTTGGAATGTCCTGATCAGACCTCCAGAAGCCGAACCCCCGGCATCTGGGCAATGCGTTCGACATCGGCCAGATAGGCCCGGGTCAGGTCTTCGACGAGCTCTCCGGTCCAGCCCGGAAGCGCGATCGGGACCTCGATCTGCTCGGGTCGGCCGAACTTTTCCAGAAAGGCCGTGACGATCCGGCGGCGCTGCGAGACCGACTGCGGCGGATGCTCGCGACAATAGGCATGATAGCGCGCAAGACCGACATCCGTCAGCAACAGGCCGAGAAGCTCGTCGGTATCCTCCAGAATCGTGCCGGTCGCGTGCGCCGAGACCGCGGCGAGCACCTCGGGCCAGATCAGAGGCGTGTCCTCGTCGCACCACACCGTCAGCGGCACACCGGGGTTGTGTTCCAGGATCCCGCGCACCGCCCGTGACCAGCGCAGGGTCAGCGGGTCGACGCCGTCAAGGATGTCTTCATGCCCCTTCTCCCGCGCCAGCGCTTGCAGGCCGGGCAGGAAGGTTGCTGGGTTGCGGATGGCAAGGCAGAACTCTGCCTCGATGTCCGGGAAGATCTGCGTGTAGGAGCGCAACCTCTCGCCGCCCCGGGCGTAAAGGCCACCCGACACCGCATAGGCGGGAAAGCCGAGGAAGCTGTTCCAGGACAGGATCAGCCGGTCGGCGGCGGGCTCGTCCATGATCTGGTCGAGGATCATCGCCTCGGTCTCCTCCGAGGCGGCCGCACCGCGAAGCTGCGTGGCCGTGTCCCGCAACAGTTTGCGGTACCGGGTGGGGGCTGGCACCACGATGCCTTGTTCGACCAGCCTGGCCCGGTTCTTCAGCAGGCAACGGACCAGCCGGTCGTCATCGGTGCAATGGGCACCAAGGTGGTAGACAATGCGCATCGGGCCTGACTTTGCGGCGCGGGCACCCCTCGCCCGACGGCGCGACTATACGGGCTTTTCTGGACAGTTAAACCGCTTTCCTGTAACCGCGACAGCAGGATGTCCGACCGTCTCGCTCAACTTGACTTTCGCCGCTTCCGGCTGGTCCCCGACCGCTGGACTCTGGGCGCGCTGGTGATTGCGACGATTGTGCTGGCGCCGATCGTCTCGATCCTGTGGCTGGCGCTGACGGCGACGGGAAACATCTGGCCGCATCTGGTGGCGACGGTGCTGCCGCGCTATCTGGGCACGACGCTGGTGCTGATGGGAGGCGTCGCCGTCCTGACCGCGGCGATGGGGACGGGGGCGGCCTGGCTGGTCAGCCAGTACCGCTTTCCGGGCCGCGACTGGCTGGCGTACGCCCTGCTGTTTCCCCTGGCGATCCCGGCCTTCGTTGGGGCCTACGCGCTCGTCGATCTGATGGATTATGCCGGTCCGGTACAATCGGCCCTGCGCGCGACCTTCGGCTGGACCTCGGCGCGCGACTACTGGTTTCCCCGGATGCGCTCGCTTCCCGGTGCGATCCTGGTCCTGTCCTTTGCGCTGTACCCTTACGTCTATCTCCTCGCCCGCGCGGCCTACCGTGAACAATCGGGCCGCGCCTACGAGGTCGCGCGCTCGCTGGGCTGCGGTCCCTGGGCGCTGTTCCTGCGCATCGGCTGGCCGCTGGCCCGCCCGGCGATCGCCGCAGGCGTGGCCCTGGCGCTGATGGAGACGGTGGCCGACTACGGCACGGTGCTGCATTTCGGGGTGCAGACCCTGACCACGGGGGTGTTCTCGACCTGGCTCAACGGCGGCAATGCCGGGGGGGCGGCGCAGATCGCGCTGGTGATCCTGGCGCTGATCCTGCTCCTGGTGGGACTGGAGCGGGCCGGGCGCGGCGGCGCAAGGTTCCACCGGCTTGGCCGGGCCGCCCGGGGGATCGAGCGGCACGCAATCGCGGGGCGCAAGCGCTGGTACGCGACGGTCCTGTGCCTGATCCCGTTCGCCGGAGGCTTCCTGTTGCCCGTCACGGTGATGCTGGTCCATGCCGCGTCCGCGCCTTCGGGCTGGCTGGCGCCGGGCCTGTTCGATGCGCTTCGCAACACGCTGGTCGTGGCCGGACTTGCGGCACTGGCCACGGTTTCGGCGGCGGTCTTCCTGGTCTATGCGCTGCGGATGAAGGGCTCGCGCGGGGCACAGTGGCTCTTGCCGCTGACGCTGATCGGCTATGCCGCGCCGGGGGCGGTGCTGGCGCTGGGACTTCTCCTGCCGCTTGCGGCGCTGGATCACCGGCTGGCCGATGGCGTGCTGGCGCTGACCGGCTGGGATCCGGGGCTGATGATCACCGGCACCGCCTTCGCTCTCGGCCTGGCCTACATGGTGCGCTTCTTCGGTATAGCGCAGGGGGCGGTCGATGCGGCCTTCGGCCGTGTCTCGCCAAGCCTTTCCATGGCTGCCCGCTCGCTGGGCAAGTCGGCGGCCGGGACGCTGGGGGCGGTATATCTGCCGCTGATTCGGGGGTCCGTGCTGACGGCGCTTCTGGTCGTCTTTGTCGATTGCGTGAAGGAACTGCCCGCGACGCTGCTCTTGCGGCCGTTCAACTACAACACGCTCTCGACCCGCGTCTTCGAGCTGGCAAGTTTGGAACGCCTGTCCGAGGCCGCCCCGGCTGCACTCCTGGTGATGGCGGTCGGGCTGCTTGCCGTCGCGATTCTGGCGCGGGACCAGCGGGACTGAGCCCTTGCGCAGCGCGGGCCCCGCCTGTATCTGAAGTCGGGGGCCCCTATAGCTCAGCTGGTAGAGCATCTGATTTGTAATCAGAGGGTCGGGGGTTCGAGTCCCTCTGGGGGCACCACACCGTCAGTCAAGCTACTGAAAAGCCTCAGCTTTATCGAAGGATTGAGCTGGCGCAGAACATGGCGGAGAACAAAGCTGCACCGCACTCATTTGTGAAGGACGGTATCTACTACTTCTGCAGGCGCGTCCCGAACGACCTGCGACACCACTGCACGTCCACGAAAATCTCCTACTCATTGCGGACGAGATCGGTCACGGTGGCTGCATCACGCGCCCAGCGGGCAGCTCAGAAGCTGGACGATTACTGGTATCACCTGAGGGTCCAGAACAGCGATCTGCCCTGAAAGCACATACTGCGGCTGGTGCATAGCGGGGCGGTTGCTGCGGCTCCTAAGCAAGCAGTCGCACCCACTATAGCGTCGATAAAGCGGTCAGAGGCCGTTGGCATCTACCTGAAGCTGAAGGGGCAAGGGGCGACCCATCACCTTCAAGCAGGCCGCTGAACGCTCTTGTGGCTACGTCATTGACGTCTGCGGCGACCGGGACATCACCGCCTACACCAGGGCCGACGCGAACGCCTTCCGCGATGATCTGCTCAAGCGGAAGCTGACAGGAAGCAGCATAACACTGCTCTTCGGCACCGTCCGGTCGATCATCAACTTCGCGGCAAGCGAGATAGGCATCGAGATCACCAACCCGTTCGGCAAGGTCTACAACGACCGAACGGCAGGTGCTGAGGACAAAGAGCCGATCCCGCTCGATAGTGATCTGCGCTGGCTTGTGGCCCTCGTCGCTGACAACGGGATGCGCCTTGCGGAGGCAACGGGTCTCTTGAAGGAGGACCTGAAGCTCGACGATCCGATCCCGCATGTGATCATCCGCGAGCATCCTTGGTGGAGGCTGAAGACCGCAGGCAATGCCAGGAAGGTCCCCCTGGTCGGCGCATCCCTCTGGGCCGCTCGCAGGATCATCGAGAGCGTCACTGACAGCACCTTCGCCTTCCCGCGATACAACAAGACCGGACAGACCAACGCCAACTCAGCCAGTGCTGCGCCGAACAAATGGTTAAAGCCACACGTCCCGAAAAAAGCATCCATGCACAGCTTCTGAGCTACCCCCCGAAAATCGGACAGTGACGGAAGCTACAATCTGAAGTCTGCTGGTCTCCAAGCACGAGGAGAACAGAACATGTCGAAACGCAGGAACCACGATGCGGCGTTCAAGGCGCGGGTGGCGTTGGAAGCCGTGAAGGGAGAGCGCACGGTGTCGGAACTGGCCGCCGAATATGGCGTGCATCCAACGATGATCCATCAATGGAAGCGGTCGCCGCTTGAGGGTGCCGCAGGCATCTTCGAAAGGGGCGGCAAGGCTGCGGTGGCGGCAGAGGTCGCCGAAGAGACAGTTCGTGACTGCATGCCAAGATCGGAGAGCTGGCCGTAGCCAACGATTTTTTGTCACGAAAGCTCAAGCCCTGGACCGGGAAGTGAGGCGTGGCATGATCGAACGGGCCCATCCCAAGCTGTCGGTCGGGGCGCAGTGCCGCTTGCTGTCGATCTCGCGATCGTCGTTCTATTACAAGCCGCAGGGCGAGACGGCGATGAACCTCGATCTGATGCTCTTGATCGACAAGCAGTTCCTGGACACGCCATTCTACGGCGTGCGGCAGATGACGTGGCACTTGCAAAACGCGGGCCATGCCGTGAACCAGAAGCGCGTCCGGCGGCTGATGCGCCTCATGCGTCTGATCCCGATCTACCAGAAACCCGACACCAGCAAGCCCGCCAAGGGCCACAAGACCTACCCCTATCTGCTGGGCGGGCTGCGGGTGGAGCGGCCCAATCAGGTCTGGTGCGCCGACATCACCTACCTGCCGATGCGAAAGGGCTTCCTCTATCTGGTCGCCATCATGGACTGGTTCACCCGCAAGGTGCTGGCTTGGCGCATCTCGAATACGCTGGAAGCCGACTTCTGCATCGAGGCGCTGAACGAGGCGATCCACAAGTTCGGCCCAACCGAGATCATGAACACGGATCAGGGCAGCCAGTTCACGTCCTTCGCCTCGACCGACCTGCTGAAGCGGGTCGGCACCCGGATCTCGATGGACGGCAAAGGGCGCTGCATCGACAACATCTTGATCGAGCGCCTCTGGCGGTCCCTGAAGTATGAATGCGTCTACCTGCACGCATGGGAAACCGGATCGCAGGCCAGAGCCGGCATCGGGCGCTGGATCACATTCTACAACCAACATCGCCCACACACTGCCCATGGCGGTCAACCGCCCGCAGTTGTCTACTTCACCCTAACCCAAACCGATCAGCAGGTGCAGGCAGTAGCTTAACTCACGCGGAAATCTGTCCATGAGTTGGGGAGTAGCTCAAGGGCAGCCGTCTCCAGCGCGCTTGCCAATCTCGCGGTGCGCGAAAAGGAAATGGAAAGCGCGCTGGCGGTGCTGCGGGCCGACCGGAACGGCGAGGAAACCCGCTGTTGTGTCGATATCGTTGCCCCGGTCTCGGGTCGGGTGCTGCGGGTGCTGACCGAAAGCGCGCAGGTGGTCCAGGCGGGCACGCCGCTGATGGAGATCGGCGATCCCGGCAATCTGGAGATCGTGGTGGACCTGTTGTCGCGCGACGTGGTTCGGGTGAGGGAAGGGGCGGCTGCCACCGTCGCCGGCTGGGGCGGGGCCGAGATCCCCGCACGGGTGGAACGGGTCGAGCCCTCGGCAGTCACCCGGACCTCGGCGCTCGGCATCGACGAACAGCGGGTCAAGGTGATCCTCGGCCTTTCGGGGTCGCCCGACGAGTGGCAGGGGCTGGGCCACGGCTTCCGGGTCATTGCCCGCATCGCGCTCTGGCGCGCGGACGACGTGCTGACGATCCCGGTGGGGGCGCTGTTCAGGGACGGGTCGGACTGGGCGACCTATGTTGTCCGCGACGGCCGCGCCCGGGTGCAGCGTCTTGTGCTTGGGGAACGGAACGAGTCGATCGCGCAGGTTGTGGACGGCCTTCGGGCCGGCGACCGGGTGATCCTGCACCCTGCCGACACGATCGCCGACGGCGTGTCGGTCGTGGCCGACCCCGCGCCCTAGACCGGTCCGCGCCGGCGCAAGCAGGATCCGGCCCGCAGCCTGGCCCGGAGCCGCGTTCGCACGCCGGTGTCACGCCGGGTCGCGGCCCTCGGCCGCAATCCCCGGAAACTCGGTGCGTTCCTCCTCGGCCGCGCCGCAAAGCAGCGCCACCGCGCGGTCGGCCGCATCCTGAAACGGCTCCAGAACCAGATCGGCGCCGGCCTCGGCCAGGACAGCCGCGTCTGCCGCCCCATGGGCCGCAACAGCAATCCGGCCGGTGAACCCGGCCGCACTCGCCAGCTGGATCAGGGTCCGTCGCATGTCCTCGTGGCTCAACCCGGTCGCATGGATCGGCACGGTGGTCACCATCCAGTCCACCCCCCGGAACGGCAGACCGACGACGAACTCCGGGTCGCCCGCATCGCCGAAATCGGCCTCCAGCCCCAGGTCGCGCCAGCGCCGCACGGCCTGCGGGTTGAAATCCACCCCCAGAACCCGGATGCCCCGCTTTTTCAGCCGCAGCCCGATGGCGGTGCCAAAGCGGCCAAGCCCGAAAAGGATCACCCCGTAGCTGCGGGTGTCGTTGGCCCCGGCCTCTGTCCGCTCGCGCGGGGTGCCCTTGCGCTCGAAGACGCCAAGCGCGGGCTCGACCAGAGCATAAAGCTTGTGCGACCAGGTGATCATGTAGGTCGAGGCGGCGATGGTCACCAGCCCGACCATGGTCACCAGCCCCAGCGCGTCCTCCGTAACATGGCCCAGCGACACGCCCATGGCGACGAAGATCAGCGAGAATTCGCTGATCTGCGCAACGGTCAGCCCGGCCAGGAACCCGGTGCGCTTGCGGTAGCCCATCGCCCCCATGATCGCCAGCACGATCAACGGGTTGCCGATCAGCACGAACAGCGAGAAGACCATGGCTCCGACGAGGTGGGTCCCCAGGAGCGACAGGTCCAGCGTCGCACCCAGCGCAATGAAGAAGAACAGCAGCAGGAAATCCCGCAGCGGGGCCAGGCGCGCCGCGATCGTCTCGCGGTAGGGGGTCGAGGCCAGTGCCACCCCGGCCATCAGCCCGCCGACCTCCTTGCCAAGACCGACAGCATCGCCGATCGCGGCGAACATCGCCGCCAGCGCGATGGCGAAGATCACCAGAAGCTCGGGCACGCGTGCCAGCCGTTCGGTCAGGGGATCGGCCACATGGCGCACGAACAGGACCACCGCCCCGACCAGCGCCAGGCCCGAGGCCAGGACCGTGAGGACCGACCCGTCTTCCTGCCCGCCATGGCCCGGGGTCCCGATGCCGATGGCCGACAGCACGATCATCGCCAGCACCACCACCAGATCCTGCACGATCAGGAAGCCCAGCGCGATCTGACCGTGCAGGGCGTCGATCTCGCGCTTGTCCGACAAGAGCTTGACGATGATGATGGTCGAGGAGAACGTCAGCGCCACCGCAACATAAAGGCTGGTGACATGGTCCAGTCCCAGTGCCAGACCGATCAGATAGCCGAAGATTGCGGTGAACCCGACCTGTCCCAACCCCGTCATCACCGAGACCACGCCCAGCGACCGGATCAGTTTCACATCCAGCTTGATGCCGACCAGGAACAAGAGCACTGCGATCCCGAGTTCGGACAAGAGGGCGATCTGCTCGTCCGAGCGCACCACGTCCAGCGCCGACGGTCCGGCGATCAGGCCGACAGCGATGAAGCTGACGATCAGCGGCTGGCGTGCCAGGGTGCCGATCAGGCCAATCCCCGCCGCCATCACCAGAAGCAGCGCAACCTCGGCAAACGGGGTCGTCAGTTCCATCCCGCAGCCTCGGGACCGCAAGCCGGGCCGGAACCGGACCTCTGCCGTCGCGGTGCCGTCTCATGGGCCCGCAGGAAGTCCTCCAGGTCGGCATCCGCAATCCGCCAGCCCTTGCCGATGTCGATCGCGCGCAGTTCACCGTCCCGGATCCATTGCCGGACCGTTGCCTCCGCCACCTTCAGGCGGTCGGCGACGTCCCTGACGGTCTGGTAGTCATCCTTGGGCATCGTTGTCTGCCGGCAATGGTGTTTCGCTGCAGGATAGCCTGGAATTGCCATGTTTGCTTGACCTGGATCAAACAATGCCCGGACAAGACATGTTTCTGTCGTTCGACGTCCCGGTGATCCCGGATCACCTGCCCGATCCCGCAACAAGAGACGACGCCATGCCGGACCGCACCGCCTACATTCCGCTGAACACCTACCCCGAGCCGGCCTCGGATGCCGCGATCCTGGCCGCCGTCGATCTGGCAGCCACCCTCTGCCACGGCATGCAGGTCGCGACCTTCGCGGTGGATATCCCGCCCGTCGCCTCCCCCCTCGGGGGCTTTCTTGTCAACGTCGATGGCATGGCGCGCGCCGCCGAGGACCGCAGCCGGGCAGAATGCGATCGCCTGCGCGCCCTGATCGCGGCGCGCCCCGGTGGCGCCGAAGCCATCCGCTTCGTGCAGCACCGGCCGCTCCTGGGCGGCGCTTCCGGCCTGGCCACGGCGGCGGCGCGCTATTTCGATCTGGCGCTTGTGCCATGGTCGCCGGACACGCAGGCCACGCAGGACATGGCCGAGGCGCTGGTCTTCGGCTCGGGTGTCCCGTTCATCCTCATGCCGCCGTCCGCCGGGGTGGGCCGCGTCGACCACATCGCCGTCGCCTGGGACGAAAGCCGGGTGGCCACCCGTGCCCTCGGCGATGCGTTGCGGCTTCTGCCAGAGGGTGGGCGGGTGACGGTGCTGACGGTCGTGGACGAAAAGGCGCTCAACGGAACCGGCATCGCCGATCGTCTTGCCGCGGCCCTGACCGATCGCGGCTATCAGGCGGGCGCGGCAAGCCTGGCGCTGGAGGGAAGGAGCATCGCCTCGGCACTGCAGGACGCGGCCCGGGCCGCGGGCGCGCAACTTCTGGCGATGGGCGGATTCGGCCATTCGCGACTGCGCGACTTCGTCCTCGGCGGGGCGACGAAGGGGGTCATGTCCGACCTGCGCATGCCGGCGCTTCTGGCGCAATGAGGCCGACGGCTAGTCGCGCTCGACCACGCCTAGAAAGTTCAGGATCTGCTCGACATCGGCGCGAAGCTTGGCGTCAGAGCGGTTGAACCCGGCACAGAGCGCGTCAAAGCGTTGGCGCAGAGCCTTCTTTTCCTCGCCCTTGCAGTCGTTCCAGGGCCGCCCCTGCAAGCCCATCACCAGCACATAATAGCTGATGAAATGCGGGCGCACGCCGCTGTCCAGAAGCCGGCGATAGGCAGCGTCGGCGCTCAGTTCGCGCAACTGCCCGGCCGTGGTGATCCCGGCACGACCGAAGGCCGCCTCCGAGGCGGGTCCGAGGTTTGGAATTGACGATACGGGCTCGGGCATTGCGGGACGCATGGGCGAGAACAAAACACGCACAAGGTCGCGGCTGACCCGGATGTTGTCAAGCCGCCCGGCGGGGCAGGATCAGATCGACGCCCAGTCGCGGAAGATCGGCTGACCGGCCTGCTGGGTCGCTCCGCCGGCCTGCTGACCCTGCTGCTGCGGGCTGGGGCTGGAGGCGCCGCCTTGCTGCGGCTGGGTCGGGGTCTTGGCCATGTGACTGCTCCGTTCGCTGGCGCTTGTTCCGATATTGCGCGGGCCTCTGGCCGCAACAAGCCGGGTTCATGACGTTTTTGCGACGCCTTGGCGGAAATGCGCGACTTTCGCAACAGGTTCGCGATCACATTCCGGTTTTCCCAACCTCACAGACGGGGCTTGTCGTTTCGGGGCAACGGGTTCACCCTGTCGGTGAAGGAGACCAGACATGCCCGTCAAGAACCGTTTCGCCGAGCTTCTGCCCGAGATCACCGCCTGGCGCCGCGACTTCCACGCCCATCCCGAGCTTCTGTTCGACGTGCACCGCACCGCTGCGAAGGTGGCCGAGCTCTGCCGGTCCTTCGGCTGCGACGAGGTGGTGGAAGGCATCGGCCGCACCGGCGTCGTCGCGGTGATCCGGGGACGCACGGACACGCAGGGCCGGGTCGTTGGCCTGCGCGCCGACATGGACGCATTGCCGATCCACGAGCAGACCGGGGTCCCCTATGCCTCGACCGTTCCGGGCAAGATGCATGCCTGCGGCCATGACGGGCATACCGCGATGCTGCTGGGGGCCGCGAAATACCTGGCCGAGACGCGGAATTTCGACGGCACCGTGGTCTGCATCTTCCAGCCCGCCGAAGAAGGCGGCGGCGGCGGGCGCGAGATGGTGAAGGATGGGATGCTTGCGCGCTGGAACGTGCAGGAGGTCTACGGCATGCACAACATGCCCGGCATCCCGGTGGGCCATTTCGCGATCCGCCCCGGCGCGATGATGGCCGCGGCCGACCAGTTCGAGATCGTGGTGACGGGCAAGGGCGGCCACGCCGCCAAGCCGCACGATTGCGTCGATACCACCGTGGTCAGCGCGCATATCATCGTGGCGCTCCAGACCATCGCCAGCCGCAATGTCGATCCGCTGAAACAGGTGGTGGTCAGCGTCTGCACCGTGGAAACCGATTCCACCGCGCACAACGTCATTCCCCAGGTGGTGAAGATGAAGGGCACCGTCCGCACCATGGACCCCAAGGTGCAGGATCAGGTCGAGGCGCGCATCGGCCAGATCGTCGAGGGCACCGCGCTTGCGCTCGGCGCCCGGGCCGAGGTCCAGTACCAGCGCGGCTATCCGGTGACGGTCAACACGCCCGAGAACACCGCCTTCGCCGCCGAGGTGGCGCGGAAGGTGTCCGGCCATGTCGATACCGACACCGCGCCGCTGATGGGGGCCGAGGACTTCAGCTTCATGCTGAACGAACGCCCCGGGGCCTACATCTTCCTCGGCAACGGCGACACGGCCATGGTCCACCATCCCGCCTACAATTTCGACGATGCCGCGATTCCCTTCGGCTCCTCCTGGTATGCCGAGATGGCCGAGACCCGGATGCCGGCCGCATGATCGCCCCCGCCCTCGTTGCCCTGGTGGCGTTCATCCACCTCGCCATCCTGGCGATGGAGATGGTCCTGTGGGAGACGAAGGCAGTCCGCGCCATCTTCGGCGTCTCGCCTGACTTTGCCGCCAACACCCGGGTGATGGCGGCGAACCAGGGCCTCTACAACGGTTTCCTTGCTGCCGGGCTGATCCTGGCGCTTTGGCGGGGCGTGCCCGGTCAGGGGGAAGAGCTGGCCCTTTTCATTCTGGCTTGCGTGACCGTCGCGGGCCTCTACGGCGCGGCCACCGCCTCGCGGCGCATCCTTTTCATCCAGGCGGTCCCGGCGCTCCTCGCGCTTCTTGCGGTCCTGACCGGGATCTGAGCGGCAAGGTTCCGCTGGCCGCGATCTGGCACCGATGGCGGAATCGGGCCGTCTCGTGGCACGATTCCGGCGCGGAGGGCCGCCCATGCTGACACGGCGCATGTTCCACACCCGGCTGATTGCGGCGCTGGCCGCGGCTGCGCTGCCCCCGGCGACCGGCCCGCTGGCGGCGTCCGAGAGGGCCGATGACCTCTGGCTGAACCGACTGACCTTCGGTGCCTCGCCGACCTCTCGGGCCGAGATCGCCGCGCTGGGACGCGAGGCTTGGCTGGACCGGCAACTGACCCTGCGCCCCGAAGACGACGCTGCGCTCGCCGAGCGGCTGGCCCTGGCGCGGTTGCGCATCGCCTATGACGCAGGCGAGGACGAGAACGGCCGGTGGGAGGCGCGGGACGAGATGCGCCCGCTCGGTTTTCTGTCCGCCGGACCCGAGGCTATCGTGCCGCTTCTCGAATGGCAGCCCGGCCGCGCGATGGAATATTCGGAACGCATGCGTCCCGCGCAGGAAGTCATCGCCGCCGCGCTGATCCGCGCTGTCCATGCAGAGGCACAGTTGCGCGAAATGGTCACCCAGTTCTGGCATGACCATTTCAACGTTAACGCCGACAAGGACCACACCACCGCTGCCCCCTTCGCGCTCTATGACCGGGCGCTGCGGTCGCACGCCCTGGGAAACTTCCGCACGCTTCTGGGCGAGGTCGCGGCGGCACCCTCCATGCTCAGCTACCTCAACAATGCCGACAGCCGCGCCTCGCCCGCGAACGAGAATTTCGCGCGCGAGCTTCTGGAACTGCACACCCTCGGCGCCGGCAACTATCTGAACGACCGCCATTCCGACTGGCGCGAGGTGCCCGGCGCGACCGAGGGTCTGGCGGCGGGCTATCTGGATCTCGATGTCTACGAGGTGGCGCGCGCCTTCACCGGCTGGTCGGTCGGCGACGGGCGCTGGCTGGCCGAGGGCGAGGAGGCGCCGCGCACCGGTCGGCTGCACTATGTCGCGCGCTGGCACGACCCTTACCAGAAGCGCGTCCTGGGCCGCGAGTTCCCGCCGCATCGCGGCCCACTCGAGGATGGCGAGGAGGTGCTCGACATCCTCGCCCGCCATCCCGGCACCGCGCGCTTCGTCTGCGAGAAACTGGCGCGCCGCTTCCTCGCCGACGACCCGCCCGGCGCGCTGGTGGACCGGATGGCCGAAACCTTCCTCGCCCGGACCGAGGCGCCCGACCAGATCGCCCAGGTGGTGCGTGTCCTGGTCCTGTCCCCCGACTTTTCCGCGCCGCCCGCAAAGCTTCGCCGGCCGTTCGAACTCCTCGCTGCGCTCTACCGGGCAACCGGGGCCGAGGCGACATCTACTGAAAATGGCTTTCACTGGCAGCTCGGCCGCGCCGGATGGCGTCAGCATGGTTACGGCCCGCCGACCGGGCACCCCGACCGGATCGAAGCCTGGACCGGCGCCAGCACGTTGAACCGTTTGGTGGATCTGGCGATTTCCGCCTTCGAGGACTGGTTCGACGGCGCGGATGCCGACCTTTCCAGTCCAGCGGGCGATGCTGCGACGCTTGGCGAGTTCGCTGCGCAGCATGCCGATGCGCTGGCACCGGGGCAGGGGGCGGGCATCGCCGCTGATCTGGCAGATGCCTTCGGCTTCGACCTCTCCGCGCCGCTCGATGCGCTTTCAGCCGAGGATCGCAGGGGCCTTGGCCGATCTGCCGTGGCCTTCGCCGCCCTGACCCCCGAATTCCTCTTGCGATAGGTGCGCCCATGGCCCGCGATCCGATCCTGGTGGTGGTGTTCCTGCGTGGGGGCGCGGATGGGCTGGCGCTGGTCTCGCCGACCTCGGACCCCGATTTCATTGCCGCCCGCCCAGAGGCGCTGCGGGTCTTGCGCCAGGGCGACAATGCGGGGCGGCCCATCGCGCAGGACATCGCCGATGTAGATTTCCGCTTTCACCCGGCGGCCGCAGCCTTTGCCGACCTCTACGACGCGGGCGATCTGTCGCTGATCCATGCCGCCGGGCTTCCCGAGGCCACCCGCAGCCATTTCGACGCGGAGGCGCGGATCGAGCGCGGGATCTTTGGCGCTGAGGCTTCGCTCAACGATGCCTCCGGCTGGCTCGGCCGTTGGCTGCGTGCAGCGGCACCCGGCGGCCCGATGCCGGCGCTTGCGGTCGGTGCGATGCGCCCGGCCAGCCTGATCGGGGCGGATGCCGCGTTGGCCGAGACACTGGCCGATCTGGTGCTGGCGCAGGGGAACTGGCTGTCCGACCTGTTGCAGACGCGGCTGGCCGCCGGGTTCGGGAACCACGGCGCGCTGCAACGGCCGATTGCCGATCTGATCGGCCTGTCTGATCTGGTGCGGGACAGGTTCTGGTCCACCGAGGACCAGACGCTGCGGACCTATGCCGCGAGTGTCGATTACCCCGAGGGCAATCCCCTGACCGGCCCGCTGATGACCGTGGCCCAGACGATCAAGGCGGATCTGGGCCTGCGCATTGCCACCGTGGATTTCCCCGGCTGGGACACGCATGTGAACCAGGCCGCCGATTTCCCGGCCCAGGTGGCGGCGCTGTCGCAGGCGCTGATGGCCTTCTGGCGCGATCTTGGGCCATGGCAGCAGGATGTTTCGGTTGTGGTGATGAGCGAGTTCGGCCGCCGGCTGGTCTCGAACTCCAGCGGCGGCACCGACCACGGGCGGGGCAACGTGATGCTGGTGCTGGGCCCGCAGGCGAGGGGCGGGCGGATGATCGGGCGCTGGCCGGGTCTGGCCAACGCGGCGCTGGAAGAGGGCGCGGATCTTGCGGTGGTGACGGATTACCGCGATGTGCTGACCGAGCTGCTGACCGGCCACATGCGCCTGCGCGATCCGGGGCCCGTCTTTCCGGGCCACGCCGCGACACCCCTTGGTCTTTGGGGGTGATGCGGTTTGCAGACGAGTCTGCTTGCGGGCACTCAACTTCTGGGGAATATTCGGGCGGCCGGGATCGAGGATGCATGAGCCAAGCTGGTCCGCCAAGCATGACGACGGTCGAGCCTGGACGGCTCGTGTACCGCGTGGTCGAACTGATGAACCGGCTGCTCGATGTCACGCCGGCCAACGTCGATGCCGAAATCGGCTGCGTGCTGTCTGCGCTGGGTGAGGCTGGTGACTTCGCGCGCACCTTCGTGTTCCGTTTCGATCCGCTGACGGGCTACCGCAATACCCACGAATGGATCGCACCGGGCGTGCCGGCACTGAAACCGTGCAGCGAGGCCCAACCGGCGCACCGCTTGCCAGCCTGGCAGGCCAGGTTCGAGGCGGGCCAGACGGTGGCGGTGCCCGACCTCGATCATTTGCCCGAGGGCTCGGCCGAGCAACACTTCCTTTGCCGGATCGAAGGCGGCTCCGCGCTGATGGTGCCGCTGATGGACGACGCGCGGCTGATCGGCGTGATAGGCTTCAACAGCGTCTGCCGGAAACAGACTTGGCCGCGCGACTTCGTCTTCCTGCTGGAATCGATCGGTCGGGCGGTCTCGTCGGCGCTGCTGCGGATCGAGGCCGGCAGGGACGAGGCTTCGGCGTGCAGTCATCTGGCCGCGACGCTGCATGCGCTGCCCGGCCTGGCGATCGAACTGTCGCCTTCGGGCAGGATCGTCGCCTGCCACAGTGACAAGCTGCCCTCGCTTGCGGGGCTTGTGCGGACGGGGATCGGCCGCCCGCTGGAAGAGGTCCTGCCCGCGCCCCTTTCCGGTGTGCTGGCCGACCTCCTGGCCGACCCGCCGGCGGATACCGCCGCGCCGACCCGCAGCGGCGGCCTCTCGACCCTGGCTGCACCGCACGGCTACGAGGTTTCGGTGGCCCGGCTACCACCGGCCGCTGCGTCCGGCGAGGCCAATCTGCTGGTCGTCATCCGCGACAGTTCGGTGGCCGAACGCTTCAGCCAGATTCTGTCATTCCGCGAAGGCCAGTTCACCGCCTTCTTCGAGATGGTCCCGCATGCCATCCTGGTGAACGATTTCGACAGCGCGCTGGTTCTGGACGGCAACCGCGCCTTCCGCGAGATGTTCGGGCTGGACCCTCAGGCCGGACGGGATGTCGATGTGCGGCGGATCCTGCCGGAGGAAAGCGCATGGGTGATCGACCAGTCGGTGGCCGCGCTGAAGGCGACCGGCAGCTACGGCCCCGTCGAGGCGCGGTTCCGCCGCGCGGACGGAACGGCCTTTCCGGCCATCACGCGCTGCTTTCTCAGTGTCGATCCCGATGGACGGCGGCTGGTCTGGTCGCTGATCGAGGATGTGACCGAAGTGCGCGAAAAGGAGGCCGCGCTCCAGGCCGAAAGCCAGGCTCTGGCGGCGACCAAGGCAAGGCTTCTGGCCGCGATCGAGGCGCTCGACGACGGCTTTGCGGTCTTCGACGCGGATGATCGGCTGGTGCTGTGGAACCGCCCCTATGTCCGGGTGTTCAGCCGGATCGCCGACCTGATCTGCGAGGGCGCGCTCTACGACGATCTGCTGCGTGCCGCCATCGACCGCGGCGTCTTCGGCGCCGAGGGAGAGCGCGACGAGGAAAATCTCCAGCGCCGCCTGAACCGCCCGCTGACCGAGGTCTGGGACAACGAGGATGCCTTCGCCGACGGACGTCTGATCTGGGTGCGCGAACGCGCGACGCCCGCGCGCGAGACGGTGGGGCTTTACGAGGACGTGACCGCCCGCCGCCTGGCCGACCGGCGCCTGCAGCAGGTGGTCGACGGCGGTGAGATCGCGGTCTGGGACTGGGACGCCGGGCAGGGCTTCAGCGCGATCAACAACCGCTGGGGCGCAATGCTTGGGCTGGATCAGACTGTCGGTCTCGACGCCATTATCGATCTGGTTCATCCCGAAGACCGGATGGCCGTCGCGACCGTCCAGCGTCAGGTGTTCCTGGAAGGAAGCGACGACTTCTCGCTGCGCTGCCGGATGCGGCACGCGAACGGTCGCTGGCTGTGGCTGCTGACGCGGGGCCATGTCGCCCTTCGCTGGGCGGATGGCAGCCCGCGCCGGATTTCCGGCATCACGCTGGACGTCTCGACCCAGGCCGAGGCGGAACAGCGGCTCAGCCAGGTGATCGACGGCACCAAGGTCGGAACCTGGGAACACGACTTGCGCACCGGTGTCACCCTCGTCAGCGACCGCTGGGCCGAGATCATTGGTTACCAGGCGGTCGAGATCAATCCGCTGCCTCTGTCCGGCTGGCTGGGGATGCTGCATCCCGACGATGCCGAGGCGCTCATCACGCATGAACGCGAGGCCTTCGAAGCCGGCGAATGGCAGGTCGAGCACGAGGTGCGCCTGCGCCACCGGCAGGGACACTGGGTATGGGTGCTGACCCGGGCCCAGGTGTCGGAATGGGACGAGGCGGGCTATCCGGTCCGCACCAGCGGCATCAACCTCGACATCACGCCGGCCAAGGCGCTGGAGTCTGCGCTTGCGCGCGAGCGCGACACCCTTGCACGGGTGATGGAGGCCTCGGTTTCGGGCATCGTCGTCGTGGACGACAAGGGCTACATCCTCTTCGCTAACGCCGCCGCCGCCCGGGTTCTGGGACGCCCGGTCGGTCCCGGTGACAGTCTTCTGGACCTGCTTGCCGCGGCCGAGGTGCGCGGGGTGAAGGGCGAACCGCTGGATCCCGCAGACCTGCCGGTTGCGCGCGCCCTCTCCGGTCAGCCGGGCATGCACGAATTGCGCCATCGTCTGGTCTGGCCGACCGGAGCCACCCGCCATGTCGCCGTGACATCCGCGCGGCTGTCGGCAGCGGGCGCCGATCTGGCGGTCGTCTGCACCTTCACCGACATCACCGACGAGATGGAGGTCGAGGCCCGGCTGCGCGCCGCGATGACCGCCGCCGAGACCGCGAACCGCGCCAAGTCGAACTTCCTGGCCGCGATGAGCCACGAGATCCGCACGCCTCTGAACGGGGTCCTCGGCATGGCGACGGTGCTGTCCGGCCGGCTGACCGATCCGACCGAACAGGCCATGGTCCGGGTCATCAGCGATTCCGGCGAACATCTTCTGGGCGTCATCAACGACATTCTCGACCTCGCCAAGATCGAGGCGGGACGTATGGTGCTGGACCCGCGGCCGATCCGGCTGGCCGAGGTGTTGTTCCGGGTCACCGCCCTGCACCAGGTTGCAGCCGACGAAAAGGGCATCCGGCTTCAGGCGCGCTGCATCGGGGGATCGGCCGAGGAGACGCGGCTCGGCGACGAGAAGCGGCTGATCCAGATCCTGCACAACCTGATCGGCAATGCGCTGAAGTTCACCGACCGGGGCGAGGTCCGGGTCGAGATCGACTGTTCGGACCCCGGCTCGATCGTGATCCGGGTCAGCGATACCGGCATCGGCATGTCGCAGGCCGAGATCGCCCGCGCCTTCGACGAATTCTCGCAAGGCATGGGCGGATCGCGGCGCAGCCATGTCGGAACCGGCCTCGGCCTGCCCATCGTGCGGCGGCTGGCGCGGCTGATGGGCGGGGACGTGGCACTGACCTCGGTCCAGGGGCAGGGCGTCACCGCCCGCGTCTGGCTGAAGGTCCCGGTCCTCGACCGCACCAGCGACCGCAGCGGCAACAGCAGCGCGCTGCGCCTGCCCGGGGTCCGTGTGCTTGCCGCCGAGGACAATGCCACCAACCGCATCATCCTGCACAGCATGCTGCATGCCCTGGGGGTCGAGGCGGTGATCGTCGAAGACGGGACCGAGGCGATCGAGCGCTTTCGAAACGAAGATTTCGATGCCGTGCTACTCGACATCGCGATGCCCGTCATGGACGGGATCGAGACCCTCGATGCGCTGACCAATCTTGCCTGCGCGCTTGGAAAGCCGCTGCCGCGCGCGGTTGCCGTTACGGCAAACGTGATGACGCATCAGGTAGAGGACTACCTTGGCCGGGGGTTCTCTGCGGTTGTGGCCAAGCCGATACGGCTGGAAATGCTGGGCGCGGCGCTGGATCGCAGTCTCACGCCAGACCAGGCGCAGGGATCGGGCTGAGCCAGGCAGCGCCTACTCTGCGGCCACAACCCGGGCAAGGGCACAGAATCCCTCAAGCCCGATCTCCTCGGCCCGCGCGGTCGGCGGGATGCCGATGCTGTCCAGGATCGCCCCGATCTCGGGATCTAGGCCCTTCAGGCTGGCGCGCAGCATCTTGCGGCGCTGGTTGAAGGCCATGCCGGTTATGCGTTGCAGAACCATGAAATCGCAGGGAAAGCGTGGCTGGGGCAGGGCGGTCAGCTGCACCACCGCCGAATGGACCTTTGGCGCGGGGGTAAAGGCCTCGGGCGGCAGGGTCATCACGATCCGCGCCTCGCAACGATACTGCGCCAGAAGCGCGAGGCGCCCGTAGTGTTCTGTGCGCGGCCTTGCCACGATGCGCTCGGCCACCTCCTTCTGGAACATCAGCGTCAGGCTTGACCACAGAGGCGGCCAGACCTCGGGCGTCAGCCAGCGGATCAGAAGTTCCGTGCCCACGTTGTAGGGCAGGTTGGCCACGATCTTGACCGGCGGCGTCAGGTGCTGGGCCAGGTCCAGCTCCAGCGCGTCGCCGTGCAGCACCGTCAGCCGCCCCGGATAGGCCGCCGCGATCTCGGCCAGGGCGGGAAGGGCGCGGGCATCCTTCTCCACCGCCACCACGCGCCGCGCGCCCTCGGCCAGCAGGCCCCGCGTCAGGCCGCCAGGCCCGGGGCCGACCTCCAGCACGTCGCACCCCGTCAGGTTGCCCGCCGCCCGCGCGATCTTGGCGGTCAGGTTCAGGTCCAGAAGGAAGTTCTGCCCCAGCTGCTTCTTCGCCACCAGGTCATGCGCCCGGATCACCTCGCGCAGGGGCGGCAGCCCGTCGATCGTTCCCAAGTCCAGCCCCCCGCAGCAGTCGTCCTGCCGTCCTACAGCCTGGACCGGGCTTTGCCAATGTTACCGCAGCCAGCGCGCCTCGTTCGCCTCGATGGCGGCGATGCGCTCCTCGGTCTTGGGATGGCTCAGAAGCCAGGCCGGGATGCCCTCGGCCCGGTTCTGCGTCAACGCCTCGAGCTTGCGGAACAGGCTCTTCTGCGGCCCGGTGCCGATGCCCGACTTGATGAGAAGCGCCGAAGCCCAGGCATCCGCCTCGAACTCGTCGCGCCGCGACAGCCGGGCCATCAGCGCGGTCGAGATAAGGTTGGCGATCCAGATGCCGATGAAGGGCAGGAACCGGTTCAGCACCGCCGACAGCATCACGAACACCGCGTTCTGCCCGGTGAAGTCGATCATCCGCCGCCGCATGTGGCCCTGGGCGACATGGCCCATCTCGTGCGCGATCACGGATGCCAGCTCCTCGGGCGTCACCTCGCCGCGCGCCTTTCGGTTCAGGAACCCGCGCGTCAGGTAGATCCGCCCGTCCGGCGAGGCGAGGCCGTTGACCGCTTCCACCTCGAAGACGTTGACCTCGATCCCGGGGATGTCCAGCGCCGCGGCCATCCGGTCGGCCAGCCGCGTGATCGAGGGGTCGGTCAGGGGCCGCGAGTTCTGCTCCAGCATCTTCCGGGTGCGCCAGACCGAAAAGCGCATCATGAGGATGGCATAGCCGACGACCAGGATCAGGGGGAGGAGAAGTCTGCTCATCGCCGCAATATAGTCAGCCGTCCCGGCCGCGCAAAGCCGCCTTGCCCTCGACCGGACCGAACAGCCAGTAGCCCAGTGCCACGACCGCCCCCGCGCCGCCGATCATCCCCAAGGCCGAGCCGATGGCCTGGTTCGCAGCCGCGACATTGCCGGCAAAACCGTAGCCCGTGCCGACATAGAGGCCAGCCCAGACCGCTTCGCCCGCAACCCCCGCCGCCGTGAACCGTGCCCAGGGGTGGCGCATGCTGCCGGCGATCACGTTGACATACGGCCCCAGCGGGCTGAGCAGCCATCGCGTCAGGAACACCGTGACCAGACCCCGGCGGTCCATCATCGCATCGGCCTTCGCCAAGAGGCGGTCGCGCGCCGGATCCGCGCGCAGCCGCGACAGCACCGCCGTCCCCAATCCCCGGCCTGCCCAGAAGCCCAGCTGGTCGCCCGCGATCCCGCCCGCCGCCGCCGCCGCGAAGGCCTGCCACAGAACCAGATCCCCCGCCGCCGCGAACCCCCCGGCGGTCAGCATCAGGATCGAGGCCGGGATCGGCAGCGCGAGGCAGGACAGGAAGGTCGTCGCCGCCAGCAGCCACAGCCCGTATTGCGGCACCAGGCCCAGAAGCCAGTCGGTCATTCCGACCCCTCTTGCGCCTTCAGCCGGGCAAGTGCCGCCTCGACCTCGGCGATCACCTCAGCGACCGGCACGCCGCGGTCGCGGGCGATCTCGTTCAGCGGCTGCGGGCGGCCCTTGACCTCGGGCAGGGGCAGGCCGGCCTCGGCGTCCAGCGCGCGAGGGTCAAGGCCCCAGGACCTCGCAACATAGCCCACGGTCATCCAGCCCTGCACCGGCAGCTCGCGGTGGGTGGACCAGTAGACGGAAAAGACCACCAGCCGTCCGGCAAAGAACAGCGTCACGGCGCAGGCGAGCAGGAAGGCCGAGCCAAGCACGGGCCGCGCCCGCCACAGGTCGAGGAACCGTTTCATCGCAACTCCCTGATGCCGCGCGCCAGCCCGTCCAGCGTCATCGGCACCATCCGCCCCTCGAAGATCTCGCGGATCATCGCCGTCGATCGGGTATGGCCCCAGGCCCGTTCCTCGACCGGGTTGATCCACAGGTGATGCGGCCATTGCGCGCGCAGCCGCCGCAGCCAGACCTCGCCGGCCTCGCGGTTCCAGTGTTCGTTGGCACCGCCGGGATGGGTGATCTCGTAGGGCGACATGGCCGCGTCGCCCACCAGGATCACCCGCCAGTCCGCCCCATAAGTGCGGATCACCTCCCAGGTCGGGGTCTGCTGATCCCAGCGGCGGCGGTTGTCGCGCCAGAGCCCCTCGTAGACGCAATTGTGGAAGTAGAACACCTCCAGATGCCGGAACTCGGCCTTCGCGGCGGTGAACAGTTCTTCCATCACCCGGACATGGGGGTCCATCGATCCGCCGATGTCGAGGAGAAGCAGCACCTTCACCGCGTTGCGCCGTTCGGGCCGGGTCTGGACGTCCAGCCAGCCCTGCGCCGCCGTGGCGCGGATCGTGCCGTCGAGGTCCAGCTCCTCGGCCGCCCCCTCGCGCGCCCAGCGGCGCAAGCGGCGCAGCGCCAGCTTCATCGTCCGCGTGCCGATCTCCGCATCGCCGTCGAGGTTGCGGAACTCGCGCCGGTCCCAGACCTTGACCGCGCGGCGGTGGCGGCTTTGGTCCTGCCCGATGCGCACGCCCTCGGGATTGTAGCCCCTGGCGCCGAACGGGCTGGTGCCGGCCGTGCCCACCCATTTCGAGCCGCCCTGATGCCGGCCCTTCTGTTCGGCCAGGCGCTGGCGCAGCGTCTCCATCAGCCTGTCGAACCCGCCCAGCGCCGCGATCTGTGCCCGCTCCTCGGCGCTCAGATGCCGCTCGGCCAGCTTCTCCAGCCAGTCCCGCGGCAGGTCCAGCGCCGCCAGCACCTGTTCGGCCGTCACCGCCTCCAGTCCCGCGAAGGCGCGGGCGAAGGCACGGTCGAACCGGTCGATGTGGCGTTCGTCCTTGACCAGGGTCAGCCGGGCGAGGTGGTAGAACCCCTCGGGGTCGTAGATCACCAGCCCCGCCGCCATGGCCTCGAGAAACGACAGGAACTCGCGCAGCGAGACCGGCACCGCTTCCTCCCGCAGGGTCTGGAAGAACGGCAGGAACATGCGTTACGCCCCGATGCCGTCCGGCAGGTCGGGCCGAAGCCTTGCAGGGCCAGACTGCGGAACTCTGGCGGATTCCGCCCCCCGCGCCGCCATCAGACCCGCATCATTCGGTCGAGATAGATGGTCAGGAACAGGCCCATGATCGCGAAGATCATGCCGTGGACGACGGCATATTGCAGGATATCCGCCGGCTTTCCTCCTCGTGCCCGGGCCCGAAGGCCGCCGCCAATTGCCCCAACAAGAAATCCGCCGATCACGAACATGCCGCCCCATTTCCAGGGCGCTTGTCGTCTCGCGCCCTCTCAGCCCCGTTCTGTGCGCCCTGCTGCCGCTGCAACGCTGCGCATCCGGCTATGCACCATGGCTTCCGAACCGAAGCCATAGCGCGCATGGGGCGCGCTGTCCATGCGCAGCGCCACCGCAGCGGCCGGATTGCCAAGCGCCTCCAACGCCTCGGCCTTGACCAGCATCAGCGAGGCGAGCAGGGCCGGATTGTCATGCCGCCGCACCACCGGGATCGCCCGGTCGGCCAGGCGCGCGGCCTCTTCGGGAACGCCGCCGGCCAATGCAAGCACGGCGATCTGCATGTCGACATGGGCAAGGTGCAACTCGGCTCCCGGCAGGCGGGCGTAGATTTCGGCAGCGCGCCGGAAGGCCTCTTGCGCCCGCACCGGGTCGCTTGCGGCCATCAGGCGACCCAACGCGAAATGAGTGAAGGCCAGCCGGTTGTCCTGCCAGCCTGCTGCCTCGGCCAGCGCCAGCGCCCGGTTGGCGGCCGCCGTTCGCGCAGCCAGCGATCCGCTCCGGCCCAGCGCCGTCTCGATCTCGCGGATCCAGTCCGACGACGTTCCTGACCGCGCGACCGGCGCCGTGCCAAGCCGCGCGGCGACCTCGGCAAGGCTCATTCCGCTGGCAAGCTGCGGCGAATAGGTAAGCCGCAGGATCGCCATGTCATAGCCGGTCAGGACCGAGTGGAAATTGTCGTCGTTGAACACGCTGTCCGTCAGCCGGTAAAGGTCGTTCAGCGGGCCCAGCGCCTGGGCCAGTTCCTCGTGCAGGCAATCGCGGATCTCCTGCGGGCTGGTGTCGGCGGGAATGAAGATCGCCGCCCGCTCGCGCCGGGTGACCTGCGCCCAGTCCACCGCATCCGACCCGCGCTTGCGGCGGAACTCGGCCAGCGAGCCGACGTTCGGCACCACGAAACAGGCCGCCGTGGGGGCCATCCGGCGCAACTCGGCCCGACCGGTGAATTCCACCGTGATCGCGGCCGCACCGGAGGTGTGCGAGATGTCGATCCCCGCCTCGGACCGCAACCGGCCGATTAGTGCCGCCAGATCGCGGGTCGCCGACGCGGGGACGCTGCCAGTCATGGCCACCGTCACCGGTCCCTCGAAGCGGCTGAAGGTCTGCAAGGCCCGCCCGCTCTCCATCGCGAAGGTCAGGTCCATGAAGTCGCGGGCAAACGAGGATCCGCTGTCCGTCTGCGCCACCATCCGGTATCCACCGGGTGTGCCGAAGCCGACGCCCACGTCCTCGCTCGGCCCGCCCTTGGAGACCTGTGCCGGCTCGCCGCAGGCGGTAACCACGCACAGCGCGGCAAGCAGAAGGGGCAGACGCATGGGCAGGACCTGTCTGGCAGCGCCCCGGGCAGCTTCGGGGACAGGCCAAGTGTCCGGTCCTGCACGTCCCGGAGTCAATTCCCGGAAAAACGGCAATTTTCAGACCACTAGCCCTCGGGGTTGAAGTGACTTGCGGTGCCAGATTTATCCACAGGGGATCACGGAATGTTACAGTCCCTGTCGCCGGCTGCAGCGGAACCGGCCGCCGCGGCCGCAAAACACCCGACAGTCCGCCGATTCGGCCGACGCAGGCCTACCGCTGCCCCCGCACCATGAAGGCCAGCCGCTCGAACAGCTGCACGTCCTGCTCGTTCTTCAGAAGCGCGCCGTGCAACCGGGGCAGGGCGTTGTGGGCATCCCTGCGCAGATCCTCCGGCGCCAGGTCCTCGGCAAGGAGAAGCCGCAGCCAGTCCAGCACCTCGCTGGTCGAGGGCTTCTTCTTCAGCCCCGGCACCTCGCGGATCTCGTAGAACTGCGTCAGCGCCGCCGTGAGCAGCCGGTCCTTTATGTCGGGAAAATGCACGCGGACGATCGCCGCCAGCGTCTCGGCATCCGGGAAACGGATGTAGTGAAAGAAGCAGCGGCGCAGGAAGGCATCCGGCAGCTCCTTCTCGTTGTTCGAGGTGATGATGACCACTGGCCGAGCCTTCGCGCGGATGGTGTCGCCCGTCTCGTAGACGTGGAACTCCATCCGGTCCAGTTCCTGCAACAGGTCATTCGGGAACTCGATGTCCGCCTTGTCGATCTCGTCGATCAGAAGGACCACGCGGTCCTCGGCCTCGAAGGCCTGCCAGAGCTTGCCCTTGCGGATGTAGTTCCTGACGTCGTGCACGCGGGCTTCGCCAAGCTGGCTGTCGCGCAGCCGGCTGACCGCATCGTATTCGTAAAGGCCCTGCTGCGCCTTCGTCGTGGACTTCACATGCCATTCGATCAGCGGCAGCCCCAGCGCCCCGGCCACCTGTCGTGCAAGCTCCGTCTTGCCGGTCCCGGGCTCTCCCTTCACCAGAAGCGGCCGCTCCAGCGTGACGGCCGCGTTCACCGCCAGCGCCAGGTCCTCCGAGGCGACATAGGTTTTCGTCGAGGCAAATTTCATCGCGCGATCAACAATCTGTTTCCCTGCCACCGGCAAACCCTACTCACGCCCGGAAAATGTCGCAACCGCTAGTGACAATCCTCCGGGCTTGCGATACATGCCCGCGCAACAGGAGCGCGCCCATGACAGAAGCCCACCTGTCGGAGCGATCCGGCACGAAGGAGAGAGTTTCGATGAAGGCCGAGGTTTTCCTGCCCGACGATTATCGTCCCGCCGAGGACGAGCCGTTCATGAACGACCGCCAGCTCGAATATTTCCGCCGCAAGCTGCTGACCTGGAAGCAGGAACTGCTGGAACAGTCGGCTGAAACCATCGACAGCCTGCAGGACTCGGCCCGCAACGTGCCCGACATTGCCGACCGCGCATCGGAAGAAACCGACCGTGCGCTGGAACTGCGCACCCGCGACCGCCAGCGCAAGCTGGTGGCCAAGATCGACGCGGCCCTTCGCCGGATCGAGAACGGCGAATTCGGTTATTGCGAGGTGACCGGGGAACCGATCAGCCTCAAGCGGCTCGACGCGCGCCCGATCGCCACGATGACCCTGGAAGCCCAGGAAAAGCATGAACGGCGCGAGAAGGTGCATCGCGACGACTGATGCGGTCGCGCGACGGCTTGCGTACTTGACGCCGGGCCCGAGGTCCGGCGTTGTCATGCCGGGGGTAAGCGATGTCCTTGATCGGTCAATCCGCAACCGTTGTCGGCGCCGGTGTCGCCGGTCTGGCCGTGGCGCGGGCGCTGGCGTTGCATGGGGCGCAGGTCACGGTACTCGAACAGGCCGACGCGATCCGCGAGGTGGGGGCGGGTCTCCAGATCTCGCCCAACGGCGCCTGCGTCCTGCGCGCCCTTGGCCTTCAGGCCGCGCTTGACGCCGCCTCGATCCGCGCCGAGGCGGTGCAACTGATCGACGGGCCCACGGGCGAGACGGTCACCCGCCTTGACCTCGCCCGCCTGCGGCCCGGGCAGGGCTACCACTTCCTGCACCGCGCCGACCTGATCGCGCTGCTTCTGTCCGCCGCGCAAGAGGCGGGCGTGACCCTGCGGCTTCTGTCCCGCGTCGAGTCCGTGGTGCTGTCCGGCCCCCGGCCGGTCGTCGTGCTGGACGGGGGCGAGCGGATCGAGACGCCGCTCCTGATCGGGGCCGACGGTCTGCACTCCCGGATCCGCGCGGCGCTGAACGGGCCCGGGACGCCCTTCTTCACCCGCCAGGTCGCCTGGCGCGCGCTGATCCCCTGCGACCCCGGTGCCGCGCCGGTGGCCGAGGTCCACATGGGGCCGGGCCGGCACCTCGTCAGCTATCCGCTGCGCGGCGGGACCCTGCGCAACATCGTCGCCGTGGAGGAACGCGCGAAATGGGCCGAGGAAAGCTGGACCCTGCGCGACGAT
The DNA here is from genome assembly GCA_046294075.1 of Tabrizicola sp. Lineage (GTDB taxonomy): Bacteria > Pseudomonadota > Alphaproteobacteria > Rhodobacterales > Rhodobacteraceae > Tabrizicola. The sequence continues at coordinate 147,063 of JBKBJC010000002.1, forward strand.
CCGATGGATCTGCGGCTCGCCTTCGCGGGCTTTTCTCCGCCGGTCCGCGCCTGGCTCGACCGTGTGGAGGATCCGTGGCTCTGGGGCCTCTTCCGCCATCGCGTCGCCGAAACCTGGGTCAGGCCGATGGGGCAGGGCGGGGTTGCGATCCTCGGCGATGCCGCGCATCCGACGCTGCCGTTCCTGGCGCAAGGTGCCAGCATGGGGCTCGAGGATGCCTGGGTTCTTGCCGACAGCCTCGCCCGCCACGACACGCCCGCCGCCGCGCTGGCCGCCTACCAGGCTGTGCGCAGGCCGCGGACCAGCCGCATCGTCGCCGCCGCCAACGCCAACGCGCACGCCTATCACCTGTCGGGACTGCCCCGGATGATCGGCCACACCGGCCTCAGGCTCCTCGGCCGCCTCTCTCCCGGCGCGATGCTCAGCCGGTTCGACTGGCTCTACGACCACGATGTGACCCAGACCATACCCTAGGTCGGGACCCACCCCGCCACCCTCCGCGTCCCAGATCCCTGCCGCCCGGTCTTGCCCTTTCACAAATACTCTCGGGGGGGCGGGGGGCGAAGCACCCCCGCGGCCCGAGCCGGTTGGCGCTTGCGCCAGAGGCGAGAGAAAAGGCGTGCGCCGAAGGCGCCCGATTCAGCACCGGCTCGCCACGAGAGCCGCCGATTGGAAACCTTTCCAATTTCCTGACGGTCACGGCCAAGGCATTGACAAAAAAGCGTATCGGGTTTTGTCCACCGTGGACATCCTTCCTCACGCCGCCAGTTTCACCCAGACCGGTACATGATCCGACGGCTTGTCGCCCCCCCGCACCGCCTTGTCGATCCCCGCCGCTTCCAGCCGGTCCGCGGCCTGGGGCGACAGCATCACATGGTCGATCCGGATCCCGTTGTTCCGCTCCCAGGCTCCGGCCTGGTAGTCCCAGAAGGTGTAAAGCCCCGGCGCCGCATCCCGCACCCGCACGGCATCCGTCAGCCCCAGATGCGCGATCCGCCGGAACGCCGCCCGACTTTCCGGCAGGAACAGCGCGTCAGTCGCCCAGGCCTCCGGTCTGGCCGCATCCACCGCCTGCGGGATCACGTTGTAGTCCCCAAGGCAGACGAACGGCTCTTCCGCCGCCAGCAGCTCGCGCACCCGGGCCTCCATCCGCGCCATCCAGGCCAGCTTGTAGTCGAACTTCGGCCCCGGAGCGGGGTTGCCGTTCGGAAGGTAGAGCCCGCAGACCCTGACCGGCCGCCCGGCATCCACCACTGCCTCGATCCAGCGCGCCTGTTCGTCGCTGTCGTCCCCCGGCAAGCCCCGCCGCACGTCTGACAGCGGCAGCTTCGACAGGATCGCCACCCCGTTGAACGACTTCTGCCCGTGCGTCTCGACCCGGTAGCGCAGCCCTTCGAAGATCTCGCGCGGGAAGGCCTCGTCCACCGACTTGATCTCCTGCAGGCAGACGACATCCGGCGCGGCTTCCTCCAGCCAGGCCTGCAAGGCGTCGACCCGGGCCTTGATCCCGTTGATGTTGAACGTCGCCAGTTTCATCGCGCAGCCCTCCGCTTTCCGCGACCCTAGGCGCGCCGCGCGCCTGGCTCAAGCCGTCCGGCGCAGCGGGACCGCCGCCGCCTGCAGCCACATCGCGTCCAGCCGGTCCAGTTCGGCCACGTCGAACCTCTCCGCTTCCTCCCAGTAGCGCCCCGAGGCCACCAGGTAGCCCAGCTCCGCCTCGCGCCGCAACGCCGCCTCCACCATCCGTCCATCGCAATGAAGCGGTCGCGCGCCGGCGACCCGTGCCCGACCCAGGCGGGGAAACACCAGCCGCGACGGCCCGGTGGACAGGTTTACCATCGCGCAACCCTGACGCGCCGCCAGCAGCATCAGCCGCGCCGCCTTCGCCTCCAGACTGCGCAGCGTCACGTCCTGCCGCAGCGGGTCGGGCGTCCCCAAGCCGTAGAAATGCGTCGGCCCCGACGCCGGATACTGCATGTCGCAGCCGAACACCGCGATGACCTCCGGCCTCAGTGCATGCAATGCCCAATAGGCCGCGGTGAATGCCATTGTCGCGCCAGCGTAAACAAAGCCCCCGTAGACATTCTGCGCCGGCACGAACTCCGCTTCGGTCACGATCCGCTTGCCCGGTCCTGCCACCGCCTGCCGTTCTGCCGGAAAGTCGTAGGGGTGGATCGCCACGTCCCAATCCGACCGGATCCGCCAGGCATTGTTGATCGCCAGCACCAGATCGAACGGCTCGCGCGGCCAAAGCGTCGCCTCTGCCGCCATGGGCGCGGAGCCCAGCATCAATACCCGCATGATCGTTCCTCGCACCTGCAGAACGTGGATGTTAGCACGCTGCGGCAGCGCGGCGAGGGGGCCTAAAGCGAAAAGCTGGTGCCGCAGCCGCAGCTTGACTTGGCGTTCGGGTTTTCCACCACGAACCGCGCACCGATCAACTCGTCGGTGAAATCGATGACGGCGTTCGCCAGGAACGGCAGGCTGACCTGATCCACCAGCACGCGCTGGCCGTCCTTCTCCAGCACCAGGTCGTCCGCCGCGGGCTCGTCCAGCGTGATCGAGTACTGGAACCCCGAACAGCCGCCGCCGTCCACCGCCACGCGCAGGGCGCGTGCGTCGCCCGTGGCCGCGGCAATCTCGGCCAGCCGGGCGAAGGCCCGGTCGGTCACCCTTGGAGGAAGCGTGAGTTCCATGGCTGTTCCCGTATCCATCGGCATCCTGCACGAATATATGGAACCTGACCGTGCCTCACAAGGACAGCCCATGCTCGCCGCCTTCGCCTGCCAGCCCGATCAAAGCCGTGGGCGTCTCTGGCCCGAGCAGCTTTCCTCCTTCCGCTCGCCCTATCAGCGCGACCGCGACCGGATCATCCATTCCTCGGCCTTCCGCCGACTGAAACACAAGACGCAGGTCTTTGTCGAACATGAAGGCGACTACTACCGCACACGCCTCACCCACACGATCGAGGTGGCACAGGTCGCACGCACCATCGCCGGGGCGCTTGGCCTCAACACCGACCTCGCCGAGGCGGTGGCGCTCGCGCATGACCTTGGCCATACGCCCTTCGGCCATACCGGCGAGGATGCGATGGAACGGCTCATGGCGCCCTATGGCGGCTTCGACCACAATGCCCAGGCGCTGCGGATCGTGACCCGGCTGGAACGGCATTACGCCGATTTCGACGGGCTGAACCTCACCTGGGAAACCCTTGAGGGCATCGCCAAGCACAACGGGCCCGTCACCGGCCCCAATGCCGACCGCAAGCATGACGGCCCGCTGCCTTATGCGCTGGCCGAAGTGAATGCCCAATGGGATCTCGAACTCGACAGCCACGCCTCGGCCGAGGCCCAGGTCGCCGCCATCGCCGACGACGTGGCCTATTCGCACCACGACTTGCATGACGGACTGCGCTCGGGCCTGTTTACCGAGGCCGACCTGATGGACCTTCCTGTGACCGGCCCGGCCTTCCAGGAGGTGGACCGCCTCTATCCGGGGCTCGAAAGGATGCGTCGCCGGCACGAGGCGCTGCGCAGGGTGTTCGGCCGCATGGTCGAGGACGTGATCGCCGTGGCCCAGAACCGGCTGGCCAGCGCGCAGCCCAAGTCGGTGGACGAGATCCGCCACATGGGCACGACGGTCATCCGCTTCTCCAAACCCCTCTACCAGGATCTGAAGGCGGTGCGAAGCTTCCTGTTCCACCGCATGTATCGTGCGCCCTCCGTCATGCGGGAACGCGCAAGGGTCACGCGGATGATCGACGACCTCTTTCCGCTCTTCCTCCGCCAGCCCCAGCTTCTGCCGCCCGAATGGCAGGCGGATGTCGCCGCCGCGATCGACGAAACCCGGCTCGCCCGCGTTGTGGCCGACTATGTCGCCGGCATGACCGACCGCTTCGCGATCCAGGAACACGCCCGCCTCTGCGGCTCGTCACCTGTCGCCGAAAGCTAGAGGATCGGCGAACAACGCCTTCCTCTGCTTGCTCTTTTCGAAAATACTCTCTGGGGGTGCGGGGGGCGAAGCGCCCCCGCTCTCTGGTTCAGGCCCGGCGCGCGGCCATGACCCAGGTCGCCGCCAGACCCAGCGACAGGATCACGTTCCATCCCGCCATCGAGATGCCGAACATCGACCATGCGATCTCGTCGCAGCGCACCACCGCCGCGACATCCTTGGTCGGGTCCAGCAGATCGGCAGTCGGGATGCCGGTGATCGAGCCTGCGGTGCAGGTCGCCAGACCTTCCCACCAAAGCTGTTCCACGCCGACATGAAACACCCCGATCGCCGCCGTCGCCAGCGCCGCCAGCGCGCCGGCCCAGGCCAGGCCGCGCCAGCCCGTCGCCAGCGCGAGCACGCCGATCAGGATCGCCGCCGCATGCGGCCAGCGCTGGTAAAGGCACAGCTGGCAGGGGGCGAGCCCGCCGACATACTGGAAGGCGAAGGCGCCGCCCAGGATGGCTGCAGAGCCGAGGGTGGCGATCAGGATCAGGGTGGGGCGGGTCAGGGTCATGCGTTCAGCTTTCCGGATGCGCCGCGACCATAGGTGCCGCGCTCGGAAAGGGAAAGAGGATTGACCGCTGCCTCGCGCAAGCGTGCATTCCCGCTTCCGAACTGACAGAGCTGCGGATAGGATTTGTGCGAGGTGTCCGGGAAACTTGGTTGAGGAATCATGAACGTCCGCGGGCAACCTGCTGATTTTTATTTGGTAAGCCGGATTGTCCACCGTGGACACACCGGCTGCGGGAAGGGGTGACGACATGGAATGGCGTGGGCGCAGGGGCAGCAGCAACATCGAGGACCGGCGCCGTGCGGGCGGCGGCAGGGCAGGCCAGGTGGCCGGACTTGGCGGCGGCGGGGCGATCATCGTCGTTCTGATCGCGATGTTCCTCGGGGTCGATCCCAGTCAGCTTCTGGGCACCGGCGATCCCGCCGCCTCGGGGGGCGCACCGGTCAAGATGACGGCCGAGGACCAGGCCGAGGGCGAGTTCGTCTCGGTCGTGCTCGGCGACACCGAAGAGATCTGGACCCGAGTGTTCAAGGCTCAGCTTGGCCGCACCTACCAGCCCGCGACACTGGTCCTGTTCAAGGAGGCGACCCGTTCCGCCTGCGGAGGTGCCTCCGAGGCGACGGGGCCGTTCTACTGCCCGGCGGACAAGAAGGTCTACCTCGACACCGCGTTCTTCACCACGCTGCACCAGCGGCTTGGGGCAGGGGGAGACTTCGCCGCAGCCTATGTCGTGGCCCATGAGATCGGGCACCATGTGCAGAACGAGCTCGGTATCCTCGGCAAGGCCAACCAGATCCGCCAGCAGGTCAGCCAGGCGGAATCCAACGCGATCTCGGTGCGGATCGAATTGCAGGCCGACTGCCTGTCCGGCATCTGGGCGCGCGAGGCGGCGCAGACCCTGGGCGTGGTCGAACGCGGCGACCTGGAAGAGGCGGTCAATGCCGCGCGCCAGATCGGTGACGACACGTTGCAGCGGAACGCCGGCCAGCGCCCGATGCCGCACACTTTCACCCACGGCACCTCGGAACAGCGGTCGCGCTGGTTCATGATCGGTCTGCAATCCGGCCAGATGGCCGATTGCGACACGTTCCAGACCGACAACCTGTGATGCGTTGACGGCGGCGGGCCAAGGGGTTAGACCCGCAGCCGGTGGCCCGAGTGGCGGAATGGTAGACGCAGGGGATTCAAAATCCTCCGCCGCAAGGTTTGCGAGTTCGAGTCTCGCCTCGGGCACCAGTTCATCCTTCTCGGGATTTGCGCCGATTCGAAGGCGTTTTGCGTGGGGTAGATTATTCCGCCGAAAACGGCCGGTTTGTCCGGTAATCGGGAAACACCAAATCGTCGGCGAACGTGCGGGACCGGTCGAGCGGACAGACGCCCGCCAGTCAACAGGCAGTTGAGTGTCGCGTTCTCGCGGATGTGATGTTCTGCGGCCCTCCATGCACGCAAAGATTGAAAGGCTTTTCCGATCAGGTCATTGCAGAGCCCTGATCATGCATGCATTCCGGTCCCTGTCGTCCCGCCGCCGGTCTGGGCGCCACATCTGGCGAAGGGAGCACACGCTTGGGCTGAATTCCGCCGGTGTTGCCCTTGTTTAACAACAATTTTCTGCTTTTGTCGCTCAGGGACGGGACGGTATGCAGGATGGACCTTCGCGCGCCGTTCGCGGGGGCATCGTGGAGCGGGAGCAGAGGGTCATGTTGTCGGACGACACCTTACAGCCAGAGATGGACGTCCCGGGCACAGAGCGGACGCCGCGCGCCACGCCGTGCTTTACCCCCGGCACCCTGATCACAACGCAGCGCGGCGAGGTTCCGGTAGAGCTGATCGCGGCCGGAGATCGGGTCGTCACCCGCGACAACGGCATCCAGACCGTGCGCTGGGTCGGCAAGACCCAGATGTTCCTGCACGATTTCCAGGCCGACCCGCATCTGTTGCCGGTGTTCATCCAGCAGGGCTCGCTGGGCAAGGGCCTGCCGGAGCGGGACATGATGGTGTCGCCGAACCACCGTGTCCTTGTCACCAACAGCCGGGTTTCCGTCCGCTACAGCGAACGCGAGGTTCTGGTGGCGGCCAAGCATCTGGCCGCGCAGGGGGTGCATACCGTGCAGTCCAGCGGCACGACCTACATCCACTTCATGTGCGACCGGCACGAGGTGGTGTTGACCAATGGCGTCTGGACCGAGACCTTCCACCCCGACGACACCTCGCTGAAAGGCATCGGCAATGCGCAGCGGCTGGAGATCCTCGAATTGTTCCCCGAGCTCAAGACAGCGGCCGGACGAGCGACATATGGCCAAGCGCGCCGGATCCTGAGTGAACCCGGGGTTGAATGACTGGCATTCAAGGCTCATGCACTGTAAGGTCCTGCGAGAAAGTCGGGGGGTAGTCACCTCCAAGTCTGTGACGACACGCGCTGATTGGCACTACATCTGCGCGTTTCGGACAGAAAATCGACAAAAACGGGACTAGTTTACAGTTGTGCGCAAGGGACGTCTGGTATGGGTACGATAAACGGCGGTAGCGGCAACAATAGCCTTGTTGGAGATTTCGACTCCAACTTCAACGACATCATCTATGGCAATGGTGGCAATGACACAATCCGCGGTCTGACTGCGAACGACTCTCTATACGGGGGCGTCGATAACGACCGGATTTATGGCGGGACGGGAAATGACCTGCTCTATGGAGATGACGGGTCTGACCTGCTGTTTGGTGGGGTCGGTGTCGACAATCTGTATGGTGGGGTAGGCAACGACCTGCTGTACGGCGGCAATGAAAATGACAGCCTCTACGGTGGTGCGGGCAACGATACGTTACACGGGGGCGCAGGAAACGACAGGCTGGATGGTGGCGCAGGCACAGACACCGTAGACTATTCCGCAGTGTCCGGCAACATGACCATCGACCTGGGTGCCGGTTCCGCCACGGGTGACGGTGCCGATACGCTGGTATCGATCGAAAATGCGATCGGCGGTTTGGGCAATGATGGTATTGTTGGCACGACTGGCGCTAACAGGTTGGCAGGCGGTGCCGGCGCAGACACACTTTCCGGGGGTGGCGGAAACGACACTCTCATAGGCAATTCGGGAGACGACAGCCTCGACGGGGGCACTGGTAACGACATCCTTTATGGTGATGACGATCCGGCAAACCCGCAATCCGTAAACTACAGCGAAGAATTCGATGGCGGTGCCACTGGCTGGTCCAACAATTCCACAACGCCGGTCGCAGGAGCCGGAGATGTGCTTGGCCGCTTCGCCGGGACGTCAGGAGTTATAAGCAAGAGTTACGACCTGGGCCCGGGGTCGAAGAATGTGGCAATCCAGTTCGATCTCTACATCATCGATTCGTGGGATGCGAACAATCCAAGTTGGTCCTCCGGTCGCGGCGATGGGTTCAGGATACAGATCAACGGACAGGAAATTGCCTTCGAACTGTTCCAGTTCGGGACCACCTTCGACAATCCGCGGTCGAGCACGGTCACAGTTGATGGCGTCACCTACACGATCACGTTCACGCCAGTCACGACGAACGTGAACATCACTGGGGCGACCTTCCCCGATGAGCTCTGGCGTGTCGATATTTCAGCATCGGGCTATACTCAGCCAACCCTGACGATTGGGCTGGCGTCGGAGACAAATCAGGCAGTTTCCGACGAATCCTGGGCGATCGACAATTTCGACATCACTGCAACGACTGTCCCCGATTCTTCGACCGGAAATGACACACTGATCGGCGGTGCGGGCAATGACTTGCTTTACGGCAGCGGTGGCAATGACAGCTTGTCCGGTGATGCCGACAACGACACCCTTTACGGTGGTACCGGGAACGACACCCTTTACGGCGGTGCCGGCAACGATCTGCTCTATGGCGATGCCGGCAACGACAGTGTGTTGGGCGATGCCGGGAACGACACAGTTTACGGCGGCGCCGGCAACGACACGGTTCAGGGCGGTACCGGGCAGGACATCCTCTATGGGGGTCTTGGAACGGATGTCGTGAACGGCGGTGACGACCAAGACGCCATCTACATGAGCTTTACCGGTGCGCTGAACGACGTGCTCGGCAGCGAGGTCGTTGATGGTGGCAGCGGCGGGATCGACAACGATACCCTTACGGTCGACATCACCGGCTTCGGCTGGTCCCGGATCGACGTGACCTACAATCCGTTGGACCAGGAAAACGGGACGATCACCTTCTTCGGGCCCGATGGCGTCACGGTCGTCGGCACGCTGACCTTCACCGACATCGAGAACGTGGTGATCGTCTGCTTCACGGCCGGAACCCGGATCATGACCGAGCATGGCCCGGTCGCGGTTGAGGACCTGCGTGCAGGCGACATGGTCGTGACACGGGACAACGGCTTGCAGCCGCTGCGCTGGATCGGCCAGCGCCGGCTTTCCAAGGCGGAGTTGCAGGCGCGCCCGCAGTTGCAGCCGGTTCGCATCGCGGCCGGGGCGCTTGGCGCCGCCAAGCCCGACCGGTCGATGCTGGTGTCGCCGCAGCACCGCCTGCTGATCGAGGGGGCGCGGGCCGAGATGTATTTCGGCGAGGCCGAGGTGCTGGTGCCCGCGAAGCATCTGGTCGGTTCGGCCGAGGTCAGCCGTGCGTTGCCGGCCGAAGGGGTCACTTACGTCCACATCCTGTTCGACCGGCACGAGATCGTGCTGTCCGACGGCATCTGGACGGAAAGCTTCCAGCCGGCCGAGCGGACCCTGTGCGCTCTGGACGCGGCGGCGCGGGAGGAAGTCCTCGACCTGTTCCCGGAACTCGCCGCGGGCGATGATGTGTTCCCGGCCGCGCGCCTGTCGCTGAAGGCGCACGAGGCGAAGGTCCTCCTGTCGCGCTGATCAGACCGGGCGGCCAAGATAGGCGGCCCAGTCCTCTGGCGTGTCCAGATCGCATAATGCCATGGTGCCGGGCAGGGGCAGCAGGCGAAGCCTGTCCCGGTGGGCGAGAAGAACGGACCTGCCCCCTTCGTCGCCCTTGACCTTCGCAAGCTCGGGCCAGAGATCGCGGGGAAAGATCGCCGGATGACCGGGCTGACCCTCTGGCGTGCTTCCGCGCCAGATCAGGTGCGGTTCCGAGCGGAAGGCACGGATCAGCGCATCCAGCGCCTCGCTGGTGAAGTCGGGCATGTCGGCCGGCAGGACCAGCAGACCTGCATCGGGTGCAAGTTCTGCGGCCAAGACCGCCTCCAGCCCACGGACCAGCGAGCGGGACATGCCAAGCTGCGCATCCGGCACCGGCACGATGCGAACCGCCAGTCCCTCCAGCGCCGCCTGCCGCGTCGCGGAAGCGGAGGGCAGGGTGACCCAGACCGGCATCCCGGTCGCCAGTGCCGTCCCTGCGACCCGCTGCAGGATCGGCTGGTCGCCGATCGGCTGCATCAGCTTGTCCCGCCCCCGCATCCGGGTCGAGGCTCCGGCGGCGAGGATCAGGATCGCGACAGGGGGGGCCATGCCTTCATGCTTGCCGCGGGCACCCGGCATGTCAATGCGACCTCAGGCCCGCATCCGGCCACCATCGTCCCAGAGCGGCGCGAGATGCACTCGCGCGGGTCGGCGTTCGCCAAGGATCTCGACCTCCAGTTCCAGGCCATCCTGCACCCGATCGGCGGGGATGAACCCCTGCGCCACCGACTTGCCGGTCCAGTGGCTGTAGCCTCCGCTGGTGCACCAGCCCACCACCACGCCATCCAGCCAGATCGGCTCCCAGGCAACGACATCGGCATCCTTGGCATCGACGACGATCGGCACCAGTCGGCGCTTCGGACCCTCGGCCCTTTCCTTCAGGGCGGCGGCCTTGCCGATCCAGTCGGCGGGCTTGTTCCAGGCGATGAACCGGTCAAGGCCGGTCTCGGCCGGCGTGTAGTCGGGGCTGAACTCGCGGCCCCAGCTGCCGAACCACTTGTCCAGCCGCAGGGACATCATGGCCCGCATCCCGAAGGGCCTCAGGCCAAGGTCCTTGCCGGCCGCCGACAGCACATCCCACAGGTGCCGGACCGACATGTGGTCGGTATAGATCTCGTAGCCGAGATCGGCGGTGTAGCTGACCCGCTGGACGATGCAGTTCGCCATGCCCACGGTCATGCGCTTGACGTCCATGAACCTGAAGGCCTCGGCGCTGACATCCGAGCGGGTCACGCGGGACAGAAGCTGGCGGGCCTTGGGTCCGGCGATCTGGAAGCCCGAGCGGGAATCCGAGATATTCTCGATGGTTACGCCTGGTTCTGCATGTTGTTCGAACCAGCGCTGATGCCAGCCCTGCGCGCCGTAGCTGGCGGTCAGCTGGAACTCGGTCTCGGAAAGGCAGGACACGGTGAAATCGCCGATGATCTTGCCGCTGTGCGCCAGCATCGGGGTCAGTGACAGCCGCCCCGGTTGCGGGATGCGGCCCGCCATGATCCGGTCCAGCCAGGCCCGCGCGCCCGCGCCCTTGACGAGGTACTTGCCGAAGTTCTGCACCTCGTTGATGCCGACGCCCTCGCGCACCGCCATCACCTCCTGGCGCGTAGCCTCCCAGGCGTTCGAGCGTTTGAATGTCGGCGTCTCATGGCGCGGTTCGCCCGGCAGGGCGTGATAGTTCACCACCTCCAGCCCGTATTGCTGGCCCCAGACCGCGTTCATCTTGTCGAAAACTTCGTACATCGGCGTGGTGCGGAAGGGGCGGGCGGCGGGGCGTTCCTCGTTCGGATAGCTGACGCTGAACCGCATCTGGTAGTTCTCGATCACCTTCGGCACGGTGTAGCCGGGGCTGGTCCAGGTCCCGAACCGCGCCACGTCGAACCCGCGCGGGTCGCGTTCGACTTCGCCATGAATCATCCATTGCGCCAAGGCGAGGCCCATGCCGCCACCCTGGGAAAAGCCCGCCATGACCGCGCAGGCCGACCAGTAGTTGCGCAACCCCGGCACCGGACCGATCAGCGGGTTGCCGTCCGGGGCAAAGGTGAAGGGCCCGTGGATCACCCGCTTGACGCCAGACCGTTCCAGCACCGGAAAGCGGCGATAGGCGAAATTGACCGAATCCTCGATCTTGTCGAACTGCTCGTTCAAGAGCTCATGCCCGAAGTCCCAGGGCGTGCCGTCCACCGACCAGGGCTCGCAGGGTTTTTCATAGAACCCGATGCACAGGCCGCGGCCTTCCTGGCGCAGATAGCTTTCACCGCCCGGGTCCATCACATGCGGGAATTCGCGGCCGGATTTCAGGATCTCCATGATCTCGGGGATGTCGTCGGTGACCAGGTATTGGTGCGCCATCGGCAACAATGGCAGGTAAACGCCCGCCATTGCCCCGATCTCCCGCGCCCAGAGGCCGCCGGCGTTCACCAGATGCTCGCACTGGACGGTGCCCTTTTCGGTAACGACGTCCCAGCCGTCCTTGGTCGGGTTCGTCTCCAGCACGCGGTTGTGCAGCACGATCTCGGCCCCGCCCATCCGGGCCGCCTTGGCATAGGCATGGGTGGTGCCGGATGGGTCGAGGTGGCCGTCCAGCGGGTCATAAAGCCCGCCGAGGACCCCCTCGACATTTACGAGGCCATCGGTCAGCTTGCGGATCTCCTCGGGCGACAGGATCTCGGTATCAAGACCCATGTAGCGATGCTTGGCGCGTTCGGCCTTCAGCATCTCGAACCGGGCCTCGTTGTCGGCCAGCGTCACGCCGCCCACATGGTGCAGCCCGCAGGACATGCCAGTGATCGCTTCCAGCTCCTTGTAGAGCCGGATGGTGTAGCCTTGCAGCGCGGCCATGTTGGTGTCGCCGTTGAGCGTGTGGAAGCCGCCCGCCGCGTGCCAGGTGGAACCGCTGGTCAGATCGGAGCGTTCGATCAGCATGACATCGGACCAGCCAAGCTTGGTCAGATGATAGAGGACGGAACAGCCGACGACGCCGCCGCCGATCACCACCACACGGGCATGGGTTTTCATCCTATCTCTCCCAGCAGTCCAGTTCTGCCGCACCATGGCGGGGCAGGGACCGGAAGGCATGAGGATTTGCGACAGGAAATGTCGCAGCCGGATCGCGACCCGGATGTGCCGCGCGTCACTTCTCGGGGATCAGCCCTTTCGGCGCAAAGCGCAGGACGACCAGCAGCACCATGCCCAGCGTCAGCAGGCGCATGTGGGCGGCAGTGTCCTGCAGGTGGTTCTTGAGCGCACCGGCGGGCAAGCCCGAGGTCAGGATGGCCATCACCTGCGGCCCCAGGAACTCGACGGCCAGATACAGCCAGCCGATCAGCAGACCGCCAAGGATCGCGCCCCAGTTGTTGCCCGACCCGCCGACGATGACCATCACCCAGATCAGGAAGGTAAAGCGCAGGGGCAGGTAGGAGGGCGGGGTCAACTGGCCCTCCATCGAGGTCATCATGGCCCCCGCCAGACCGACCACGGCCGACCCGATGATAAAGATCTGGAGATGGCGGAACTTCACGTCCTTGCCCATTGCGGCCGAGGAAATCTCGTTGTCGCGGATCGCGCGCACCATGCGTCCCCAGGGGCTGTTCAGGGCGCGCTCGCACCCCCAGACCAGCAGGGCGAGCACGATGCCGAACATCGTGGCGTAAAGCAGCTTGACGAAGATCGTGGATGCGGTGACCGGATCCAGGTTCATCGCCGCGACGGGCTCGAGGAACAGGGGATTGAGTTGCAGGTCCACCTCTTTCGGCACCGGCCACGGGCGGGGCAGGTCGATCAGGTTCTTCACCCCGCGGGCCAGCCAGTCCTCGTTGCGCAGGACCGTGACGATGATCTCGGCAATGCCGAGGGTGGCGATTGCAAGGTAATCCTCGCGCAGGCCAAGGGCGATCTTGCCAATCACCCAGGCGGCCGCGGCGGCCATCAGCGCACCCACCGGCCAGGCGACAAGCGAGTTCAACCCGAGCCCGCCGATGTTGCCTGCCTGCGCGGGGTTGTTGGCCTCGACCGCGGTCACGGCCGGGTCGAGGATCATCCGGTAGATGAAGAACGCTACCACCAGATACAGTGCCAGCGCCAGCGTGCGGCCGTTGCCGGGCTTCAGCTTGCGGTACATCCAGGTGGCCAGGCCGATGGCCAGCGCCGCGAAGGCCAGCGCCTCGACGATCTGCGGCCCGCCGGCCGCCCAGCCCTCGGGCACCGGCTTGGAGGAGACCAGAACCACCGCCAGCCCCCCCAGCGCGACCGACCCGACGATGCCGGTCGAGAACAGCCCGGCATAACCCCACTGGATGTTCACGCCGATTGCCATGATGCAGGACAAGAGCGCGAGGTTCAGGATGTTCAGCGACAGGTTCCAGCTTTGCAGCATGCCCGTCAGGATGAACAGCAGGGCCACGCCGGCAAACATCAATAGATTGCGATAGCGCGCCATGTCATTTGCCTCCGAAGATGCCCTGCGGGCGGAACAGGAGCACGATGATGAGGATGCCGAAAGAGACCGCGACCTTGTAGTCGGTGGACAGCGCCTGATAGAGCCCGTCGCCCAGCCAGTCCGGCGGCAAGAGGTAGCTGAAGATCTTGCGCCAGGCATTTGTCACGATCAGTTCGGAGAAAGCGACAATGAAGCTGCCGATGACCGCCCCAAGGGGTGAGCCGAGCCCGCCGACGATTGCCGCGGCGAACATCGGCATCAGCAGGCTGAAGTAGACGACACCGCGATAGGACTTGTCGAGGCCATAGAGCGTGCCCGCGATGCAGGCGAGTGTCCCCGCGATGACCCAGGTGATCGTCACCACGCGCTCGGGGTTGATGCCGGACAACAGCGCCAGGTCCTCGTTGTCGGCATAGGCGCGCATCGACTTGCCGGTGCGCGTGCGTTGCAGGAACCAGAACAGCGCGACACAGCAGATCGCCGCTGCCGCCACCGAGATCGCCTGCGTGGTCTTGATCGCCAAGGGTTCGGTCAGGCCGGTTGCGGCCCTGAAATCCTGCGGGTTCAGCAGCATCCGGGCGCCATCGGTGAAATTCTGCTCCGAGGTTCCGATGATCATGCGCACAAGCCCGTTCATCACGAACATCACGCCGGTCGAGACGATGACGATGATGATCGGCTTGGCGCGCTGCTTGCGGTAAAAGCGGTAGACCACCCGGTCCGTCGCCAGGACCATGGCGACGGTGACGAGGATCCCCAGCGGCAGGGCCAAAAGCGCAGTCGGCAGCGGACCCGCGCTGATCCCCATCGACTGGAACCACCAGGTGAAGAGGATCACGAAGGCGGTGCCGAAGGCCATCGTGTCGCCATGCGCGAAGTTCGAGAAGCGCAGCACGCTGAAGATCAGGGTGATGCCAAGCGCACCCAGGGCAAGCTGGCTACCGTAGGCAAGCCCCGGAACCAGGATGAAGTTGAGAAAGGCCGTAAGGGCGTTCAGAAGATCCATCGGGTCACGCGGGGTTCGTTGGGTTTGTGGTCATCGCTCAGCCGCCGTCCGCCATGCAGGTGCCCGAACCGGTGATTGCCACCGCGATGTCACCCATGGCATGGGCGGTGAACAGGATCTCGCCGTTGGAAAAGATCGAGACCAGCCCCGACACGCCGTTCTGCGGCGGGATCACGATCGAGACTTCGCCGCCCGCCTCGATCGTGGAGGTCAGGTAGCCCTCCCAGGCCTGGCCCTGCCAAGAGATCCGCCAGACGTCGCCGATTTCCTCGATCAGGAAGGGATCGCCGGTGAAAGGCTCGCAGGTGCCGCCTCCGCACTGCCGGTCGATACTGCATTGGAACCCGGCGAGGGCAGCAGACGGGATCAGGGCCAACAGGGCCGAAAGCGCCAGGCGTGTCATCGTCAACCTCCCAGGAAGGATTTGCGGACCTCGGCGTCGGCCAGCAGGGCCTTGCCGGTGTCGGTATAGCGGTTGGCACCCTGCACCAGCACATAGCCCTTGTCCGCGATCTCCAGCGCCTGACGGGCGTTCTGCTCCACCATCAGGATGGAAATCCCGGTGCGGGCGATCTCGATGATGCGGTCGAACAGTTCGTCCATCACGATAGGCGAGACACCGGCTGTCGGTTCATCCAGCATCAGGACCTTGGGCTGGGTCATCAGCGCCCGGCCCACCGCGACCTGCTGGCGCTGACCGCCCGACAGTTCCCCGGCCTTCTGATGGCGTTTTTCCCGCAGGATCGGGAAAAGGCCGTAGATCTGCTCCATCGTGTCGTGGATCCTGTCATCCTCGCGGATGAAGGCGCCCATCTCCAGGTTTTCCTCCACCGTCATGCCGGTGAAGATGTTGTGGGTCTGCGGCACGAAACCCATGCCCTTGCGCACCCGCGCCTGAGGGGTGAGGGAGGTGATGTCCTCGCCTGCCAACCGGACCGCGCCCTGGCGCAGCTTCAGCATCCCGAACACCGCCTTCATCGCGGTGGACTTGCCGGCACCGTTCGGACCGACGATCACCGCGATCTCACCGGGCTCTACCGCCAGCGTGCAGGAGTGCAGGATGTCGACCGCGCCATAGCCGCCGGTCATGTTCTCGCCGATCAGGAAGGGTTCAGCCATGCGCGGCCTCCTCCTTCAGCTTGTTCTTCAGGCCCCGGCCCAGATAGGCCTCGATCACCCGCTCGTCGTTCTTGACCTCGTCCACCGTGCCCTCGGCCAGCACCTTGCCTTCTGCCATGCAGATCACCGGGTCGCACATGCGGCCGATGAAATCCATGTCGTGCTCGATCACGCAGAAGGTATAGCCGCGCTCCTTGTTAAGCCGCACGATGGCATCGCCGATCGTGTTCAGAAGCGTCCGGTTCACGCCAGCGCCGACCTCGTCCAGAAAGACGATCTTGGCATCGACCATCATCGTGCGGCCCAGTTCCACCAGCTTTTTCTGCCCGCCCGAGATCATGCCGGCCTTCTGATCGGCGATGTGGGAAATGGTCAGGAACTCCAGCACCTCGTCGGCCTTCTGGCGGATGCGTTCCTCCTCCTCTGCGACCTGCCCGCGCGAGAACAGCGCGTTCCAGAGTTTCTCGCCCGACTGGCGCGGCGGCACCATCATAAGGTTCTCGCGCACGGTCATGCTGCCGAACTCGTGCGCGATCTGGAAGGTGCGCAGCAGTCCCTTGTGGAACAGCTGGTGCGGCGGCAGGCCGGTGATGTCCTCGCCGTCCATGTAGACATGGCCGGAGGTCGGCTTGTAGCGGCCGGCGATCACGTTGAACAGCGTCGTCTTGCCTGCACCGTTCGGGCCGATGAGCCCGGTGATCGTGCCGGTCCTGATTTCCAGCGAGGCGCCGTCAACGGCATGAAAGCCGCCGAAATGCTTGTGCAGCTTTTCGACCCGGATCATGTGCTTCCCCTGTCGTGGCTCGTCTCGCCCATGGCGGCGGCCTTCACTTGAGCAACGGCCCGGGGGGTTCCCGGGCCGCGCCGTTTCATCCGAGGATCACAGGGATCAACGGAACTGGACGGTTTCGTACTTGCCGCCCTTGACTTCGAACTGCTTGTAGCGGCCGGCGGATTCGCCCGGGCCGATCAGCGTCACGCCAGAGGCGCCGTCATAGTCGATGGCGGTGCCGGCGGCGATCAGCTCCAACGCCTTGCCAAGCTCGCCCGGCAGGATCTTGACGCCCGAACCGTCGGCCGGCCCGTTGGCAATCTCCAGGATCTTGTCCTTGTAGACGGCCGGATCGGTCGAGCCCGAAGCTTCCATCGCCAGCATGATCAGCGCGGCGGCGTCATAGCTTTCCGGCGAATAGGGCGAGGTGGCATCGAAGGCCGGGTCGTTGGCCTTGCCCATTTCCACCAGGATCGCCGCCCCGGGGCTGTCCGACTGGGCGACCTGCCCATAGGATCCGTCCAGGGCCGGGCCGATGGCTGCGGGCAGGCTGTCACCCACCATCCCGCCCGGCAGGCCGAAGGTCGTGAAGGCGCCGGTGTCCAGCGAGGCCTGGATGATGCCCTTGCCGCCCTGGTCGAGGTAGCCCGCCACCACGAGGAGGTCGCCGCCGGCCGCTGCCAGCGCCGCGACTTCGGCCGAATAGTCGGCCTTGCCGTCGTCATGCGCCGCATTGATCGTCACGACCCCGCCCTTGGCGGTAAAGGCATTGGCGATGGATTCGGCCAGCCCCTTGCCGTAGTCCGAGTTCGAATAGGTCAGCGCGATCGACTTGACGCCCTTCTCGGTCAGGATGTCGGCCATCACTTCGCCTTCGCGCGCATCCGACGGCGCGGTGCGGAAGAAGAGCCCATTGTCCGGGTCTGCGGTCAGTGCCGGCGAGGTGGCCGAGGGCGAGACCATCACGATGCCGTTCGGCATGGCGACGTTGGTCAGCACCGCGCGGGTCACGCCCGAGCAGTCGCCGCCGATGATGCCCTTGACCCCTTCGGCGGTAATCATGCGCTCTGCAGCGGCGGTCGCCGCGGCGGCGTCGGTGCAGGTCGAGTCACCGCGGACCGAGGCGTAGGTGTTCTTGGCCTTGCCCGAGGCATTCACTTCGGCCATCGCGGCTTCGGCAGCGTTGGCCATGTGCGAGGTAAGCGATTCGATCGGGCCGGTGAAGCCGATCAGGATGCCAAGCTTCACATCCTCGGCCGCCGCGGCACCAGCCATCAGCGCGCAGGCCGAAGCGGCCAGCAGAAGTTTCTTCATTTGTGTGTGTCTCCCATGTTGGATCGAAATCCTGACGGCAAGCGTAGAGAGGCGCTGTGAAAAAGGAAAGTCCCTTCTGGAACCGCAGGAACATGCGGCGCGAAGCCGGGCGGCACGCTAGATCGACAGACGAACCGGGACGCTTCCCGGTATCCCCTGCGTGCCGCGTTCCCGGTAGGGCGTTGTGTTGTAATGGCTACGGTAGCACTTGGAGAAGTGCGACGGGCTGGCAAAGCCGCAGGCAAGCGCCACGTTTATGACGCTCATGTCGGTCTGCATCAACAGGTTCCGCGCCTTTTGCAGGCGCAATTCCATGTAGTAGCGCTTGGGGCTGCGGTTCAGGTAGCGGCGGAAGAGGCGTTCCAGCTGGCGGGTGGACATGCCCACCTCCTCGGCCAGATCGGCGGGCGACATCGGGTCCTCGATGTTGCCCTCCATCATCTGGATGACCTGGGAGAGCTTTGGATGGCGCACCCCGATCCGGGTCGGGATCGACAGGCGCTGCGTGTCCTGATCGGTGCGGATCGTCGAATAGATCAGCTGGTCGGCGACGGTATTGGCCAGATCCTCGCCGTGGTCGGCGGCTATGATCTTCAGCATCAGGTCGATCGAGGAAATCCCGCCCGCCGTGGTCCAGCGGTTGCCGTCCATGACATAGACCGACTTGGTGAGCTTCACCTCCTCGAATTCCTCGGCGAAACCGTCCTGGTTTTCCCAGTGGATCGTCGCCCTCTTCCCGTCGAGGAGCCCGGCCTTGGCCAGCGCATGTCCGCCCGTGCAGATGCCGCCGATCGTCACGCCGCGCCGCGCCTCGCGCCGCAGCCAGTTGACCACGCCCTTGGTCGTGGTGCGCTGGATGTCGAGGCCGCCGCAGACCAGGATGGTGTCCTCTCGGTCCATTTCCTCCAGCCCGATCTCCAGCCGGAAGGTTGCCCCGTTGGAACAGGACTTCTCGCTTCCCTCACCGGCTAGCACCCAGGTGTATAGCGTTTCGCCGGCAACCCGGTTGGCCAGCCGCAGGGGTTCGATCGCGCCCGCGAAGGAGATCATCGTGAACTTGTCCAGCAGCACGAAGACAAACTTCCGAGCGCCGGCAGGCTTTTGCGTCTGGGTGGCCTTGAGCGGCGCAAGCGTCATGTCTGCGACCTGTTCGTGTCGTTTGCAGGCCATCGAACCGCAAAATCGGGGCAGCCGCAAGGGCCGAAAGCGGCGGTTTTCGCCCAATCGCCCTTTGCAAAGGCTGAAACGGCGGCGTATACCCCAGCGCGATTGCGCTACCGCAATATGGACGGACCGGAGAAGCACGATGACCAAGGGGTGGACGAAATCGGCCTGGCGCGCCAAACCGCGGATCCAGATGCCGGATTATCCCGACCAGGGGTTGTTGAACGCGGTCGAGGCCCAGCTGGCCAAATATCCGCCGCTGGTCTTTGCCGGGGAGGCGCGGCGGCTCAAGAAGGCTCTGGCCCAGGCGGCGGAGGGCAAGGCCTTCCTCCTGCAGGGCGGCGACTGTGCCGAAAGCTTTGCCGAATTCAGCGCCGACAACATCCGTGATACCTTCCGGGTGATGCTGCAGATGGCGGTGGTGCTGACCTATGCCGCCAAGGTTCCCGTCATCAAGGTGGGCCGGATGGCCGGCCAGTTCGCCAAGCCGCGGTCTGCCCCGACCGAGGTCGTCAACGGGATCGAACTGCCCAGCTACAAGGGCGACATCATCAACGGGTTCGAGCCCACGCCCGAGGCGCGCATCCCCGATCCCACCCGGATGTTGCAGGCCTACACCCAGGCAGCGGCATCGCTGAACCTGCTCCGCGCCTTCTCGACCGGCGGGTTCGCGGATATCCACCGCGTCCATTCCTGGACCCTTGGCTTTGCCGAACATGACAAGGCCGAACGCTACCGCGAGATGGCGAACCGGATTTCCGACGCGCTGGACTTCATGAACGCGGCCGGGGTGAACAGCGACACGGCGAACGAGCTTTCCCGCGTCGATTTCTACACCAGCCACGAGGCGCTGCTTCTGGAATACGAAGAGGCGCTGTGCCGGGTGGATTCGATTACCGGGCAGAACGTGGCCGGATCGGGCCACATGATCTGGATCGGCGACCGCACCCGCCAGCCCGACGGGGCGCATGTCGAATTCTGCCGGGGCGTGCTGAACCCGATCGGGCTGAAATGCGGGCCCACGACCACTGCCGAGGACCTGAAGGTGCTGATGGCCAAGCTGAACCCGGAAAACGAGCCTGGCCGGCTGACGCTGATCGCGCGGTTCGGCGCGGGCAAGGTGGGCGATCACCTGCCGCGGCTGATCCGCACGGTGCGGGAAGAGGGCGCGAACGTGGTCTGGTCCTGCGACCCGATGCACGGCAACACGATCAAGGCGGCCTCGGGCTACAAGACCCGGCCCTTCGACAGCGTGCTGCGCGAGGTGCGGGAGTTCTTCGCCATCCACAAGGCGGAAGGCACCGTGCCGGGCGGCGTGCATTTCGAGATGACGGGCCAGGACGTGACGGAATGCACCGGCGGTCTGCGCGCGGTCCGCGACGAAAACCTGGCCGACCGCTATCACACTGCCTGCGACCCGCGCCTGAATGCCAGCCAATCGCTGGAACTGGCCTTTCTCGTGGCCGAGGAGCTGTCATCTCACCGAGAAGCCGCGCGTCGCGTGGCTCTCTAAGGCTCGGTGCGAGGCATGACGACCGGAGCTAGCGGTGTGGCCTGCCGCCGCTCTTGTTTCGGGATCGCGGGCCTCAGTCGTTGACGTGGACCAGCGCCAGATGACCGATCCGCCGGATCGGTCGGGACGGCACCGGCCGGGTCACGCCGGGGGTTGTTCCGGATTGCGGCGGCAGCACCTCGTCGCGCCAGCTGTGCAGCTGAAGTTTGCCATGTGGCGGGGCGTCGACGCCGAAGCTCAGGGCGCCGAGCATCGGCCGGCAGGCGCCCTCGTCGGCAAGCGGCAGGAGCAGGAGGCGCGCGACAGGACCGATTGCCGGTGCCCGGTCGACGCCGAGGTCAAGCTCGACCACCGCAGGGGCCGCGAAGGCCCGCTCTGTCAGCAGGGCCAGCTGGGGGCGCGACTCGACGGTGAAGAGGCAGCTGAGCGGCAGGCCGCGCAGGTCGATGTCGGCAAGGTCGGCAAGCCGCGATCCGGCGACACGCACCTGCACCAGCCCGCGCCCGATCCGTTCCGCCAGGAACACCCGGTCCAGCATCCCGACGAGGCCGCGCGGGTCGATCGCTGCGCGGTCGGGCAGTCCGCCGTTGCGGCGCAGACCTTCCCAATAGGCGCGGACCTGCGCCAGCCCGGTGAACGTCGGTGCTGGCTGAGGCACGGTGCCGGGACGGAAGCGATCCAGAAAACGCGGGGTCATCACACTCTCCACCAGACGGGCAACGCGGGCCTTGCGGCGCAAGGGTCCGCTGCGCCATGAAGGAACCCTAGCGCGGATCAGGAAGATTCGGCGGAAAAACTAATCAAATGGTAAACACCGCACGCGGCGGTTGAATGGGGCCAGCATGATCTCGATGACAGGTTTTGCCGCGCGGCGGGGGGCCGGGGCGGGCTATGGCTGGATCTGGGACCTGCGGTCGGTGAACGGCAAGGGGCTGGACCTGCGGCTGAGGGTGCCGGACTGGATCGAGGGGCTGGAAGCGGCGATCCGGGCCGAGCTGCAGAAGGCGATCCCGCGCGGAAATGTCAGCCTGACGCTGAAGGTCACGCCGGAGGAGGGACGCGCGGACGCGGGCTTTCCGCTGAACGAGGCGGCGCTTGGCGCGGCGCTGGCCTCGCTGGCGCGGGTCGAGGCGGCGGCATCGGCGGCCGGTGTCAGCCTGCGCCAACCTACCGCTGCCGATGTGCTGACCCTGCGCGGCGTGATCGACCAGGGCGGGCAGGAGACCGACACCACCCCGCTGCGCGCGGCGCTTCTGGCCGATTTGCCGGGGTTGCTGGCCGATTTCGCCGCGATGCGAAGCGCCGAGGGCGCGGCCCTGGCGCAGGTCCTGTCGGGCCAGCTTGAGCGCATCGCCGCGCTGACCGCCGAGGCGCAGGCCGAGACGGCCACCCGCAGCAGCACCCAGGCCGAAACCCTGCGCGAGGCTCTGGCGCGGGTTCTGGCCGCGACCGATGCGGTGGACGAAAGCCGCCTTGCCCAGGAACTGGCCGTCATCGCGGTCAGGACCGACGTGACCGAGGAACTGGATCGCCTCTCGGCCCATGTCGCTGCCGCCCGCGCGCTGGTCGCCGATACCGCCCCGGTCGGCCGCAAGCTGGATTTCCTGATGCAGGAATTCATGCGCGAGGCGAACACGCTCTGCTCCAAGGCGCAGTCCCTGGCGCTGACCCGGATCGGCCTTGACCTGAAAACCGTGATCGATCAGATGCGCGAACAGGTCCAGAATGTGGAATGACCGATGACCGCCATCTCGCCTCGGCGCGGGCTCCTGCTTATCCTGTCGTCCCCCTCGGGGGCCGGGAAATCCACGCTGTCCCGGATGCTGATGGCCTGGGATCCGACGATGCGCTTCTCGATCTCGGCCACCACGCGCAAGCCGCGGCCGGGTGAACAGGACGGGCGCGAGTATTATTTCCGCAGCCGCGAAGACTTCCAGGCAATGGTCGCGGCAGGCCAGATGCTGGAACATGCCGAGGTCTTCGGCAATTTCTACGGCTCGCCGCGCGGCCCGGTCGAGGCCGCGATGGAGGCGGGCACCGACACGGTCTTCGACATCGACTGGCAAGGCGGACAGCAGGTGAAGCAGGCGATGCGCGGCGACGTGGTGTCGATCTTCATCCTGCCGCCCTCGATCGCCGAGCTTGACCGCCGCCTGCGCACCCGTGCCCAGGACAGCAACGAGGTGATCGCCGGCCGCATGGCGAAAAGCCGCGACGAGATCAGCCATTGGGCAGAATACGACTATGTGCTGGTCAACGACGATCTCGACCGCACCTTCGAAAGCCTCAAGACCATTCTCACCGCCGAGCGGCTGAAACGCGAGCGCCAACCCGGCCTGTCCGCCTTCGTCCGCGAGCTGAACCGGGAGTTCGATGCCAGATGATCTATGCGCTTGACGGGATCGCGCCGACCATCGACCCCTCGGCATGGGTGGCCGAAGAGGCCACGCTGATCGGCAAGGTGGTGGTCGAGGCCGATGCCTCGGTCTGGTTCGGCGCACAGGCGCGCGGCGACAACGAGGAAATCCGCATCGGCGCCGGGACCAACGTGCAGGAAAACTGCGTGCTGCACACCGACATGGGCTATCCTCTGACCATCGGCGCCAACTGCACCATCGGCCACAAGGCGATGCTGCACGGCTGCACCATCGGCGAGGGCACTCTGGTCGGCATGGGCGCCACGATCCTCAACGGGGCGAAGATCGGCAAGGGCTGCCTGATCGGTGCCTGCGCGCTGGTTACCGAGGGCAAGGAGATCCCCGACGGAAGCCTGGTGATGGGCGCGCCGGGCAAGGTGATCCGCCAGCTGGACGAAGGTGCGCGGGCGCGGCTTCTGGCCTCGGCCTCGGGCTACCAGGCCAATGCGCGGCGGTTCAAGGCCGGGTTGACGCGGGTCTGATCCGGCTCAGCCTTCCTCGACCAGTTCGATGGTGATGCCCTGCCGGGCCGCATGGCTGCGCAGCTCGCGCAGCACGATCTGCCGGTTGGGCAGTTTTGGCGCCACGACCCGCAAGGTCTTTCGGTAATCCTGCGCCCCGAGGCGTTCGATGATCTCCAGCGCGTCGAACCTGTTGCAGAACAGCGGCGCAACGACCAGCTCCAACGCGGGCGGAAAGGGCAGGTAGCCGTTCAGTTCATCCAAGGGTATCGAGGCAAACTCCTCCGGCCGCAGGCTGCCCTCGGCCGCTCTCGCTTCCGGGATCCCGATCACCAGGCACCTGAGCTTTTGCGACTTCACTCCTCTATCTCCTGGTGAGGCGCCGCCAAATCGACAGAAAAAAGACTTGCGCCGGGGCCGACAACTGTTCCGGACAAGGGCCGGTCCCGCACCGCGTTACATTTACTGCCAAGAATTTACTGGTATTCCTGCGCATGACAAGGGTCGCAATACACGCAAGGGTGGAGAGATACGCGAATGACCGAGGTCGAGATATCGAGGCTGCTGGCCGGTCTGCCCCTGCCGGCAATGCTGATCGGCGACGGCGAGCGGGTGCAGGCCTGCAATACCCTGGCGGTGGCGCTTCTGGGCGAGGGGATCGTTGGCCGGCACCCGGCGATCGCGGTGCGGGCGCCCGGCGTGCTGGAGGCGATCGGCCGGGTCGGGCCGGACACCCCACCGCAGGAGGCGCGCATGTCGCTGCGCCGCGAGGGTCAGGAGCAGGTATTCCAGGTCACCGTATCCTCCTTGCGCGCGGGGCTGGTGCTGTGCGTGTTCCGCGACGTGACCGAGGAGGAGAAGGCGGGCGAGATGCGGCGGGATTTCGTCGCCAACGTCAGCCACGAGCTGCGAACGCCGCTCACCGCGTTGATGGGGTTCATCGAGACGCTGAAACACGCGGCAAAAGACGACCCGAAGGCGCGGGAGGTGTTCCTGGGGATCATGGAGGCAGAGGCGGGGCGGATGAACCGGCTGGTGCGCGACCTGTTGCAGCTGAGCCGGGTCGAGGCCGAGGAGCGGGTGCGACCGAAGGAGTCGGTCGCGCTCAAGCCGCTGCTGGAGGGGGTGATCTCGTCCTTGCGGGGGGTGGCGGAGAAGACGGGGGATCGGGTGGAGCTGACGGGCGATCCAGTGCTGGTGCCGGGGGATGCCGATCAGTTGACCCAGGTCTTCACCAACCTGATCGAGAACGCGCTGAAATACGGGGCGGCGGGGCAGGTGGTGCGGGTGACGCTGACCCCGGAGGAGACGGTGCGGGGGCCGGCGGTGCGGGTCGAGGTGGCGGACGAGGGCGAGGGGATCGACCCGGTCCACCTGCCGCGGCTGACCGAGCGGTTCTACCGGGTCGACACCCACCGGTCGCGCGAGATGGGGGGGACGGGGCTGGGGCTGGCCATCGTGAAGCACATCGTGAGCCGGCATCGGGGCTGGCTGAGGGTGGAGAGCGTGGTGGGCGAGGGGAGCCGGTTCTCGGTCGTCCTCCCGCTGGGGTGAGGTGGGGGCTAGCCAAGGGCGACGGCTGTCCACGGTGGACATTTTCGGATTATGCTTTGGAAGCAACGGGTTGCGCGTGGGCATTAGGGGTTTGTTAAGGGGATGGTTAATGAAGAGAGTTCGGTCGTCGCGCAAATTGGCGACGTACCGTTCGTACTCAGATGCAGCAAAGTGGGCCACGATGGTGCCTAAGGCCGTACAACAATCGTTTCATTGGAACCTTTTTGGGGTCCGTTGGTTGGACCGTAGTGTTCCGCACTGTTGTACTTTGGACGCACCGTTCAGCGATCGGTAACAGTGCTGTCTTGAACGGAAGGAAGCTATCCCTTACTTCTAGGTGCTGAACATGCAAGAGTAAATGATGTTGGGTGAGTCTTCGATGAGTGAAACGCATGAGGTTCAGATGCCGCACGATCCCGTGAGTATCTTCGAACTGATTTCTCAGCTCAAGGATAACCACGACGTACATTTGACCGGTGATGTCGATGCGGCCGCAGTATGGAAGGTCTCGTTCATCGGCGAGCCATCGTTCAGGCACGTTAACCGCATTGCGATGTTTCGGGATTACCTTGACGCACTCCTGCCTGGAGACCTGCAACCAGTTGGAGCCGAGCGCGGCAGCGTTGTAGTTCTGTTCTCGCAGCGCGAAGCTTCGGATGCCTTTGTTGACCGGAGTAATGACCTGATACGACATGCGGAAAGGTTTGAAACAATTGCGGGCTTTCTTGGGGTTTCGGAAGTGAGTTTTGGCTCGCAAGTGCTGAGTTTCGCGAAGAACGTCGTTTGATCTCGGAATGCTGCCGCCACTCCGTAAGCCAGTTGGCGCACTCATCCTCAGTGCAAAGCCAGAAGAGAAGTCTGAAGTCACAAAGATTGTGACAGAGTATTTTTCGCGAGAAGACCCGCTCTTAGACGGATTCGCAACCTTCACACTGCCCGCAAATAGTGCTGGGGTAGAGGAAGCTCTAGTTCTAGCAGATTGTGGTCAGATGGGAAACGTAGCAGCTGCCAGCCGTACCGGCTATCTGTTGGCAGCGTTTAGGCCAAATCTTACAATTTTTGTTGGCACAGCTGGATCGTTGAGACCAGACAAGTGTACTGTGTACGACGTTGTCGTTCCCACACTTGGCGTCATCGCAAAATACTACGATAAGCTCGAGGACGCAGGGGGTTATTGCCTTTGGGGTGGTGCAAAGCCGGAATCAACCGCAGGGCTCGCAGCATTTACGAAGGACCGAAAGCGATATACACTCAGGCGCAAGGATAAAACCCTCGAGCACATCGGTTTTGGCACTAGTTTTGTAACTGAAGCAAAGACAAGAGATGAGCAAGGCACAGGCTTAGATGTAGGACTTAAGTCAGGCAAAGGTGTCAGCCGCACACCTCGAGTTCACTTGGATACATACATTTTTTCATGGGAAAAAGTGGTTGCATCCGGACATTATCAAACTCTGCTTGCAAAGGATTTGGACACAAAAGCATATGCGGTAGACATGGAGTCGTTTGGATTCCTGAGTGCATTTGCTCAGTTTCAAAAGTTAGTGGGAGGTAATGAACGAAGCTCCCTCATCGTTCGTGGAATTTCAGATGTCTGCGGAGATAAAAGTGGCTCCTATGATGAAGGGCGCAACGATATAGCTACACGAAACGCAGCTACTGTTGCTTGCAGAATTCTTCGAGATGGGTACCTAAAACTTTAGCCTCGCTTTCACAAGAGTTTCTTGAAACCTGCCCCCTCACAACCTCCCCAACCGATCCGTCAACAGCCGGTAGAACCCCTCCCGGTCCACGCCGCCCATGAACATCGCGTTGGGCGCGCGGCCCGTCACGCGCCACCAGTCGGCGACGGTCATGCCGAGGGTGAGTTCGCTCCTGGTCTCGATTTCCACGTTGATGTGGCGGCCGGTGAAGAGGGCGGGCTCGATCAGGTAGGCGATCACGCAGGGGTCGTGCAGGGGGGCGCCATCGCTGCCGTACTTGGCGGTGTCGAAGCGTTCGAAGAAATCGGTCCAGGAGGCGACGGCCTGGCCGACGGGGGTGCCCAAGCTGCGCATCTCCTCGACCCACGCCCGTGACGTCAGGGCCTTGTGGGTGACGTCGAGCGGCATGACCACCAGAGGTACGCCGGATTTGAACACGATGTCAGCGGCTTCGGGGTCGACGTAGATGTTGAACTCGGCCGCGGGGGTGACGTTGCCGCCCTCGAAGCAGCCGCCGCCCATCAGGACGATCTCGGCCACGCGGGGGATGATGTCGGGGGCGCGCTGGAAGGCGGTGGCGATGTTGGTCAGGGGGCCGAGGGGGCAGAGGGTGATGGTGCCGGGGGCGTGGGCGCGCAGCGTGTCGATGATGTAGTCGACGGCGTGCTGCTCTTGCAGCGGATGGGTCGGGTCAGGCAGCGGGATGCCGTCGAGGCCTGTCTTGCCGTGGACGTATTCGGCGGTGACGAGCTTGCGCTTCAGGGGCCGGTCGCAGCCGGCATAGACCGGCGTCTGGTGGCCAGACAGTTCGACGATCTGGCGGGCATTCCGCTGGGTGAGGGGCAGGGGCACGTTCCCGGCAACGGCGGTAAGGGCAAGCACCTCCAGTTCCGGCGAGGCCAGCGCAAGGAGGATGGCGACGGCATCGTCCTGGCCGGGGTCGGTGTCGATGATGATCTTGCGGGACATGTGCAGGCTCCTTCTGGCGCGGGGAGTTAGCGGTATCGGCGGAAGTTTGTCCAGATGGTCAGGAAATTTGGCGGTGCGCTGTGGTGTGGCGGCCTTAGGCTGGGGGGTGGGGTAGAGTTCCGGCGGGAGCAAGGGATCTTTTGCTGCGTCCACAACCTTACCTTCGGCGCGGCCGAGGGGCTTATCTACATGCACAACCACCAGGTGGTGTATTGCAGCCGCGACGGCGGGCAGGTCTGGGCGGAGGTGACAGCGGGGTTGCCTTCGACCTTCGGTTTCCCGGTGGCGGCGCATCCGGCGAAGACCGGGCTGGCCTGCGTCTTGCCGCTGAACGGGGATTTGCCGGGGCGCTATCCGGTGGGGTCAAGGGCGCTGGTCTGCAAGACCGAGGACGGCGGCGAGACATCGGAGGGCAAGGGGCAGGGGATGGCTTCGGCGCCCGGCGGGGTGGCCTTCGGGACCAGTTCGGGATCGGTGTTCCTGTCGGAAGACGAGGGCGAGAACTGGCAGGAGGTGGCGCGGCATCTGCCGACGGTGCTGTCGGTGGAGTTCATGGCATGATCGCGGCGGCGCGTCCGACCGGAGCGATCGGTGTGGCGCGTCACACCTTCTGCGAGCCCTCATCCGGGAACCTGGCGCCCGAATTTCCCGGGACGGGCTCGGCTGTCGCGGGCGCGGCGGCTTTCGGTCGGGTCAGCACATGCCACGCATGGCGGAAGGGCAGGACCAAAGCCGCTGACAGCCGTTCGGCCCGGCACCGCGATCCTTCCCCGTCACTCCGAACCTGGTGTCGCGATTGTCCTCCGGCATCACACAAGTGCCGAAAAGCACGTCCCGGAACGGCAGGATGAAGCCGAAGTTCTTGTCCAGATGGTCCGGGTGGCAGCTTTGGTGAACGTGGTGATGGGCGGGGGAAACGTGTCGACCTGCGACCGGGCAGCGCAGCCTGACGTGCGAACCGCGCGGGTCGTCGCCCATGAAGTTGAACAGGAACATGAACATGAACACCGGCGCGTCGAGGAGCCAGACCATGTCGGGCAGATGGTCCAGCCATTTCGCCGTCAGCGCAACCAGCAGCCCGCAGGTGATGCCGAAGCCATCGCAGCCGCTCGGCGTCCTGCCCCGGGAGGTTGCGGACACCGCATCGAGCCTAGCCGAGGGATGGCTCCGGATCCGCTGTGGAAACAGGAAGCTCTTTGCCTCATCAGAGCCCGTCTTGCGCAGCTTGAGCCAGACTACACAGGCGAAGGCGAGGCTTGAGAGGAAACAGACATGGCAGATCCGGCTGTCCGCAAAGAGCGGCGGCAAGATCGCGTGCCGCAGGTTGACCGGGAAGCTGATGACATGGCCGGGAAGGATGTCCTCGACCGCGGCGCGGGAAAGTAAGCCTGTATCCAGCTTGCGGGTCTGTGCCTCCTGACCAAGGCAACGGAGGTCACGGTTGCAGGTTGTCCTCGACAAGCCGGGTTGCTGCGGCTTTGGGAGACAGCCAACAGAAAGGTGCCCCGCAGGGACCGGAAGGGCAACACATTGCCGCCGCCCGGTAGGCAATCCGGGGCGGATCCGTCCCGGTCTGTGCCGGGCCGGTTCGACATCGCGGTTCTCGGCTGCCAACCTGACGGCGTCGTGCCGGACCCGTGCGAGACCGACTTCGCACGCGATGTTGCCGGGTTGGCCTTGAACGTGCAGGTCTGGATCTGATCCGCTGGCGCCCCCCTCCGGCCGCGCAGGCCTGCCGAGGAGCGCCAGCGCGCGCTCAGCCATCGAAGTTCACCGTCTCCATGATCTTCAGGGCCGCCGCGCGGGCCTTGGCGATCTCGGCCAAGGGCGTCGGGTCCGCGGTGAACTCGCCCCATGAGGCGACGATCGCCGACCGTTCCACGCCGGGCTTCACCGGATATTCGTTGTTCGTCTCGGCATAGATCTTCTGCGCCTCGTCGCCCGACAGCCATTCCAAGAACCTCAGGGCGTTCTCCTTGTTCGGAGCGGATCTGGTCATCGCCACGCCCGAGATGTTCAGGTGCGCCCCACCGTTCTCGAAGGTCGGGAAGGTGACGTTCACCGCCTCGGCAGCCGCGCGCTGTTCGGGGTCGGCGAGCATCTGGCCGATGTAATAGGTGTTGCCGATGGCGATGTCGCATTCGCCGGCGGCGATGGCCTTGACCTGGTCGCGGTCGCCGCCGTCGGGCTTGCGGGCGAGGTTGGTCTTCAGTCCTTCGGCCCATTTCGTCGCCGCCTCCTCGCCGTGATGGACGATGTAGGCGCCCAGCAGCGCGATGTTGTAGTCGCTCAGCCCCGAGCGCGAGCAGATGCGGCCCTTCCATTTCTCTGACGCGAGGTCCTCGTAGGTGGTGATCTCGGCTGGGTCCACGCGGTCCTTCGCGGCATAGACGATGCGGGCGCGGGCGGTCAGGCCGAACCAGTGGTCATCGGGGTCACGCAGGTTTGCGGGGATGTTCGCCTCCAGCACCTCGGACTGCACGGGCTGGGTCACGCCGGCCTCGACGATCTGCACCAGCCGGGCGATGTCCACGGTCAGCACCAGGTCGGCGGGCGAGCGGTCGCCCTCGGCCATCAGACGCTCGGCCATGCCCTTGTCCACGAAGGCCACGTTGACGGTGATCCCGGTCTCTGCGGTAAAGGCATCGACGAGCGGCTGGATCAGTTCCGGCTGGCGGTGGGAATAGACGTTGACCCCTTGCGCGAGAAGCGGCGTCGTGCAGGCGAGAAGCGCAATGGCGGAAAGGCGGAACATGGTTGAGTCCTTTTGTCGGTTTATGGCGTGTTTAAATCCGACTGTTTACTCTGGTCAAGATGTTGAGTGATTTAGTCAGTCTTTGTGGGCGGTCAGGTGTCGTGCCGCGCCTTGTCCTCGGCCTTGGCGCGGTTCCACAGCGCGTCCATCTCGGCCAGATCGCTGTCGGCGGGGCTGCGGCCCGTCTCGGCCAGCCAGTCCTCGATCCGGGCGAAGCGGCGGGTGAATTTGGCGTTGGCGGCGCGCAGGGCGGCCTCGGGGTCCACCTTCAGGTGGCGGGCGAGGTTCGCCATGACGAAGAGGAGGTCGCCGATTTCCTCGGTCAGGGCGTCGTGGGTGAGGGTATCGCGGGCCTCGACCACCTCGCGGGCTTCCTCGACCAGCTTGTCCAGCACCTCGGTGGTCGAGGGCCAGTCGAAGCCGACGCGGGCGGCGCGGTTCTGGAGTTTCAGCGCGCGGGTGAGGGCGGGCAGCGCGGTGGCGACGCCGTCGAGGGTGCGGGCGGTCCCGCGTTCGCGGGCCTTCTGCGCCTCCCAGTCGCGGGTCTGCTGTTCGGCGGTCTTGTCTCGGCTTTCGGAGCCGAAGACATGCGGGTGGCGGGCGATCATCTTGTCCGAGATCGCGGCCACCACGTCGGCGAACGTGAAGTGCCCAGCCTCGGCCGCCATCTGCGCGTGATAGACCACCTGGAACAGGAGGTCGCCCAGTTCGCCGCGCAGCTCGTCCCAGGCCTGGCGCTCGATGGCATCGGCCACCTCGTGCGCCTCTTCCAGCGTGTAGGGGGCGATGGTGGCGAAGCTTTGTTCGATGTCCCAGGGGCAGCCCGTGTCAGGGTCGCGTAGGCGGGACATGATGGCGAGGAGCCGGTCTATGGCGGAAGGGGGGAGGGTGTCGGTCATGCAGCCTCACGGCGTGATTTGACCGCAGCCTAGAATGAGCGCGGGGGCAGTTGCCAGCCCCCACGCAGGCTTGAGATCAGAACGACAGGCCGACGCGGAGGCCGACTGTGTTCACCGTTGCATCGAGATCGAAGGTGTCGGCGTCGTTCCGACCATCCACGTCCCGGCGCGTGTAGTCGATCCCGACGAAGATCCTGCTGGACACCGCAACATCCACGCCCAGACCATAGGACAGGCCCGATAGGGAGGCGCCGTCGGTTCCATTGATGGTCATTTCTGCTTTCGAATAGCCCAAAGCACCGTAGATAAGCGCCTTCCCCGCCGAGATTCCGACGCGTCCGCGCAGGTCGAGCATCGAGTCGAAGGTATCGTCGCCTCCAGCACCGATAACAACCGTATCGGTCGAAGTGAACGCAAGTTCACCACCATAGACCATTCGTCCACGCTGGACATTGTATCCGACGAATGCTCCCGTCGCCCGGTCACTGTCGAGATCGTAGGTTGTAAAAGTGTCGGTCACATCGCCGCTCGTCTTCCCGAACGAAAGACCGACATACGGGCCGGACCAGTCGTACACCGCGGCCGGCGCCGGCGCGGCGGCGGGCATCGGATCTGCGGCGACCACGGTCGGGCCACCGGCGAAGATGGGGGTTCCGAGGGTTGCCAGGGTTGCTGCAAGCGCAAGTTTCTTCATTGTTTGCTCTCCGTATTCACGAATTCTTTATACAAGATACCATCGTTTGCGCATGTCGATGATGGAAACCGGATCGCCTGATACGTCCGGCCCTGACATGGTGCAGTTTCGCAACAGGGTGTCGCGCACGGCCGCTTTGTCGCCACAAGGGGCGGAAAGGTAGGGCTGTCCTTATCCTCCTGAACCCGTGCATCGCGGGAAGGTGCATTGCGGTCCGCGTGCATTTCGGATTTGATCAAAGTTTGCCGCAGACCGCCGAGGATCCGACATCATGCCCGTTCTGAACCGCATCGCCGCTTATGCCGAGGACATGAAGGGTTGGCGTCGCTACCTGCACCAGCACCCCGAACTGGGGTTCGAGTGTCACGCGACCGCCGCCTGGATCGCCGAGCGGCTGCGCGAGATCGGGGTGGACGAGATCCACGAGGGGATCGCGAAGACCGGGATCGTGGCCCTGATCCGGGGCAGGGCGCCGGGGCCGGTGATCGGGCTGCGCGCCGACATGGACGCCCTGCCGATCGAGGAGATGACCGGGGCGCCCCATGCCTCGAGGGTGAAGGGGAAGATGCACGCCTGCGGGCACGACGGGCATGTGACGATGCTGCTGGGCGCGGCAAAATATCTGGCCGAGACGCGGAACTTCGCCGGGACCGTGGCGCTGATCTTCCAGCCGGCGGAAGAGGATGGCGGCGGCGGGCAGGTCATGGTGCAGGAGGGCATCATGGACCGGTTCGGCATCGGGCAGGTCTATGGCATCCACAACGCGCCGAACATTCCCTTCGGCCATTTCCAGACCACGCCCGGCCCCCTGATGGCCAGCGTCGATACGGCCGTGGTCAAGGTCACGGGGCGGGGCGGGCACGGGGCCACGCCGCATGAATGCGTCGATCCGGTGGTGGCCATTGTGGGTATGGTGCAGGCGGTGCAGACGATCATCCCGCGCAACGTCCATGCGCTGGACGAGGCCGTGATCTCGGTCACGATGATCCATGCCGGGACGGCCTCGAACATCATTCCCGAGGAGGGCATGTTCGCCGCCACGATCCGCTGCTTCAAGCCGGACGTGCGGGCGCTGCTGAAGAAGCGGTTCTTCGAGATCGTCGAGGGCCATGCCGCGGCCTATGGCGTGACGGCCGAGATCAATTACGACTGGGGCTATCCGGCGACGATCAACCACGAGGAGGAGGCCGAGTTCGCCGCCGAGGTCGCCCGCGAGGTCTCGGGCACCGAGGCGGTCGATGCCCGGGCGAACCGCGAGATGGGGTCGGAGGATTTCAGCTACATGCTGGAGGCGCGGCCGGGGGCCTATCTGTTCCTCGGCACCGGGCCGGGAGCGGGGCTGCATCATCCGGCCTATGACTTCAACGATGACGCGGCGCCCATCGGCGCCAGCTTCTTCGCACGGCTGGTCGAGCGCGCTCAGCCGCCGGGCTGACGCAAGGGCGGGATCATCCCGAAGCCGACACCTCCAGCGCGACGGCGGCGAGGGGACCGGTCTGGGGGCGACCAGGGTCACGCGCAGCGCACCGAGGCAGAAGGCCAGCGCAAAGACCGGCAGCACATAGGCCAGAGCAGACTTGACGACGGGGCCCATGACGGCGCCTTCTGGGGACATTCGCAGGGGCCGCAACCGGCCCGCAAGTCACAGGAAGGAAGATTGCCGTGAAGCTGTCCAGCCTTTTCGCCGCGTGCGTGCTATCCGCCGCGACCCTAGCAGCCCCGGCCCGGGCCGAGGACTATCTCGGCTTCCAGTCGCCGACGGGTAACATCCAGTGCGGGCTTTATCGCTGGTCGGGCGGCGCCTCGGTGCGCTGCGACATGGCACAATTGACCCCAAGCTACACGCGGGCCCCGGCGGATTGCGAGTTCGACTGGGGTTCTTCCTTCGCGGTGGACGATCGCGGCAAGGGTTATCTGGCCTGCGTCTCGGACGCAGTGGGCGACCCTTCGAACGGAGTGCTTCCCTATGGCGAGGCGGTCAGCCTCGGCGGGATCTCGTGCGTCTCGGCGCGGACCGGAATGACCTGCACCAATGCCGAAGGGCACGGGTTCACCATCTCGAAGGCGCAACAGAAGGTGTTCTGATCGTCTGCGGCTCTGCGCTCCGGCAGAGGGATGCCTCCGCCAGCCTTTCCGGGGTTGTTCGCGAAAGGCAGGCGTGCGAATCGCCGGGCCGCGGGTCCAGCGCCCGGCCGATGGTCCTAATGGGGCCGGATCAACCTTTGGACACCATATCTTGCCCCACCCCAACCTTTGGATCGGCACGGGGACTGGCCGGATTTTGATCAAAGTGGTAGTCTGGGGCTGTTATCCGTTCGTATCATTCCCCGGAAAGGATCCCCGACATGACCGCCTCTCTGGCCCTGGCACGGCCCACCCCGCACGAGCTTTGGGAAATGGACCGCAGCCACGTTCTGCATCCCTGGACGAATTTCGGACCCTTCGAACGCGAGGGTTCGCTGGTCATCGCGCGGGGCGAGGGCTGTTACCTGTGGGACGCGGAGGGGCGGCGCTATCTGGACGCGGTGGGGGGCCTGTGGTGCACCAACATCGGGCTTGGCCGCAAGGAAATGGCGCAAGCGATCGCCGAGCAGGCCGAGCGGCTGGCCTTTACCAACACCTTCGTCGATGTGACGAACGACCCCTCGGCGCGGCTGGCGGCCAAGCTGGCAGAGCTGGCGCCGGGGGACCTCAACCGGGTGATGTTCACCACCGGCGGCTCGACAGCGGTGGATACGGCAGTGCGCGCCGTGGCCTATTACCAGACCTGCATGGGCCGGCCCGGCAAGACCGACATCGTCGCGCGCGACTACAGCTATCACGGCTCCACCTACCTGGCGCAATCGGTCGGCAAGCGGCCGGGCGACCGGGTGCCGGAGTTCCGCTACAAGGAGGACGGGATCCATCACCTGTCGGTTCCGAACCCCTATCGCCGCCCCGAGGGGATGACCGAAGCGGAGTTCTGCGACGCTCTGGTGGCCGAGTTCGAGGCGCTGATCGACCGGGTGGGCGCGGACCGGATCGGCGGCTTCATCGCCGAGCCCATTCAGGCGAGCGGCGGGGTGATCGTGCCGCCCGAAGGGTATCTGAAGCGGATGTGGGACATCTGCCGGCGCCATGACATCCTGTTCATCGCCGACGAGGTGGTGACATCCTTCGGCCGCCTTGGGCACTGGTTCGCGTCCCGGGAGGTGTTCGGCGTGCAGCCCGACATGATCTGCACCGCCAAGGGGCTGACCTCGGGTTATGTGCCGCTTGGCGCGCTGATCGTCAGCGACCGGATGTGGGATGCGATGGCGCAGGACGGGGCGCGCTGGTTCACCGCCGGCTTCACTTATTCCGGGCACCCGGTGTCCTGTGCGGCGGGGCTGAAGAACATCGAGATCATGGAGCGCGAGGGTCTGATGGCAGAGGCTGACCGCGTCGGGCGCTATTTCGAGGCGAGGATGGCGCAGCTGACGGACCTGCCGCTGATCGGCGACGTGCGCGGGCGACGGCTGATGCTCTGCGTGGAAAGCGTGGCCGACAAGGGGACCAAGGCGGTGCTGCCGGAGGCGGCGAACGAATCCAAGCGCATCTCGAATGCGGCCGAGGCGATGGGCCTGCTGGTCCGCCCGATGGGCCATCTGAACGTGATGTCGCCGCCCCTGGTCATCACCGAGGCCCAGATCGACTTTGTGGCCGAGACGCTGGAGCGCGCCATCCGTCAGGTGACGGACGAACTGGTGCGCGAGGGCTTCCGGCTGGGATGATCCGACCTCGGGCTTGACAAGCGGGCTGGGCAGGGGTTTTCTGCCCTTCCCGGATCCGCGCGTCTCCGCTGAACGACTGCGCCGACAGACCCGAGACCATCACCATGGCACTTGAAGACGCCAAAACGCAGGTCGATACTGCGTTCACCCGCCCCACGCAGCGGGGCTATGCCTTTGAAAACGCCTTCGGCGGCGCGACATCCTTCCTGCGGCGGACCTGGACAAAGGATCTGACCGGGGTCGATCTGGCGATCACCGGCGTGCCCTTCGACCAGGCGGTCAGCCACCGCTCCGGCACCCGCTTCGGCCCGCGCGCGATCCGCGAGGCGAGCGCGCTGATGCCCTATGACCCGCCGCCGGGCTGGGGCACCAGCCCGCTGGAGGAGATGTCGATCATCGACTACGGCGATGTGGCCTTCGATTATGCCAATGTGCCGGAGTTCCCGGAAACGCTGACCAATCACATCCGCACCATCCTGAGGGCCGGGGCGGGGACGGTGGTGCTGGGGGGCGACCATTACATCACCTGGCCGATCCTGAAGGCCTATGCGGAGAAGTTCGGGCCCCTGGGCGTGATCCACATCGACGCCCATTCCGACCTCTGGCCCGACGACAACCCGGCGCGGATCGACCATGGCACCATGCTTTACAAGGCGGTGAAGGCGGGCGCGGTGGACCCGAAGCGCTCGGTCCAGATCGGGATCCGCACGACGACCGAGGATTACCTGGGCGTCAACGTCATCACCGCGCGCGAGGCGCATGAATGGGGGGTGGAGCGGGTGGTCGCCACGGTGAAGGACATCGTGGGGACCGCGCCCACCTACCTGACCTTCGATATCGACGCGCTCGACCCGGCCTTCGCGCCGGGCACCGGGACGCCGGTCTGGGGGGGCTTGGCCAGTTGGCAGGTTGCGGCGATGCTGCGCGATCTGGCGGGGATCAACCTGGTCGGCGGCGACATCGTCGAGGTCTCGCCGCCCTATGACACGACAGGGGCGACGGCGATTGCCGGGGCGCATGTGGCCTACGAGCTGATCTGCCTGTATCATTGGGCGCGGACGCAGAGGTAGGCGATGCGGATGTCAGGGTGGATCCTTCTTCTGGCTCTGGCTGCACTGGGCGCAGGCGCGGCCTGGGTTCGCCTTGCACCCCTGGACCCTGGCCGCTGGCATGTGGACCTGGGGGCGCCGGATGTCTCGGCCGACCGCGGTGTCCTGGTCTGTCTGGGACCGGACCAGCTGCCGGACGATCCCGCCGGCGCACTGGAACGCCTGGACGCCATCGCGGGCGCCACGCCCCGGACCGAGCGCATTGCCGGGTCGGTGGGCGAGGGTCATGTCACCTGGGTCACGCGGTCACTGGTCCTGGGGTTTCCCGACTACACCACGGCCCAGATCCTGCCCGAACGCGGCCTCTGCCTCTATGCCCGCCAGCGGTTCGGCGATTACGACTGGGGGGTCAATGCGGCGCGACTGCAAGCCTGGCAAGCAGAATTGAACGCCACAGGGCCTTCGGGCTGAACTTGCGGCGGCTGCGCAGCCATGCGAAGGGAATGCGGGGGCCTGCCTGTCCGGCCCCCGCATCCTGATCCTTTCGGCGAGTTGCGATGGCAGACTGGCAATGCGTTCTGATCGCCTGGGGTGACCGTTACCCGGTGTCGGAGATCAACCGTCTGGTCGCCTCGATCCGTGCCCAGTCGCAGGGGCCGGCGCGGTTCGTCCTTCTGTCGGACCGCCCGCGCGAGGGGCTGGACCCCGCCGTCGCGCTGCGCCCGATCCCGGAGTGGTTCCTCGCGCCCGAGTTCCGCGGGCCCGGATGCCAGGCGAAGCTGTGCCTGTTCGAGACCGGCGTGGTGCCCGACGACCTGCCGGCGATCTATCTCGATCTCGACACGATGGTTTTGGGAGATGTATCGCGGCTTCTGTCTGTGATGGAGACACCGCATACCGTGGCCATCCTGCAAAGCGCGATGCTGCCCTTCGGGGCATTCGCACGGTGGCTCTACCGCGTGAGCGGGCAGCGGCGCTATGCCCGCGGCAATTCCTCGATCGTCGTCTATCATCCGGCGCACACGGCCTACATCGCCGCGCGGTTCCGCGAGTTGTTCGCCCGGTATGGAATTGCCGGCTTCAAGCCCCTGCGGGCCGACGAACGCTTCATTTCCTGGTCGGCGCAACCCGTGATGCGGGCCGTGCCTGGCACCTTGGCCGTCAAGTTCCCGACGGAATACATGCTGCCCTGGCGCTGGCTTGTGCATCTGCGTGGCAGCCTGCCCTGGATCCGCCGCCGCCGCGCGGGGCTGATCGCGGTGACCTTTCCGGGCGTCAGGCTGAAGGGCGAGGATCTGGCGGCGCTGCCCGAGGGCGCCATGGTCGTCGATCGCAAGGGGCGGCGGCTCTACTGGACCGACCGTGCGCTTGGCGGGCTGCGGCGCCGGATCATCGAGCATTACGGCCGCGCTCCGGGCTGAGCACCGACCGCCACCCCTTGACCGGCCCCGGCTTCCGCGCCAAACCGCGCGCATGGTTCCCTTGGACAAACTCGCCCAGATCGTCGAGCGTTTCGAGTTTCTCGAAGCGCAGCTGAACGCAGGCGCCGCGCCGGCCGAAATCGCCCGGATCAGCCGCGAATACACCGACCTGAAACCCGTGGTCGCCGACATCCGCGCCTATCGACAGGCGCTGGACGATCTGGCCGAGGCCGAGGCGATGCTGGCCGATCCCGAGATGAAGGCGCTGGCCGAGGAGGAACTTCCCCGGCTCAAGGCGCGCATCCCCGAGATGGAACAGGCGCTGCGCCTGGCGCTGTTGCCGAAGGACGCGGCCGATGCGCGTCCGGCCATCGTGGAAATCCGCCCCGGCACCGGGGGCGAGGAGGCGGCGCTGTTCGCGGCCGACCTTGCGCGCATGTATCAGCGCTATGCCGAGCGCATGGGCTGGCGCTGGGAGGTGCTGGAGGAACAGGCCAGCGATCTCGGCGGGCTGAAGGAACTGGTGGCCCTGGTCTCGGGCGAGGGAGTCTTTGCCCGGCTGAAATACGAATCCGGCGTCCACAGGGTTCAGCGCGTGCCGGAAACCGAGGCCGGCGGGCGCATCCACACCTCGGCCGCGACGGTGGCCGTCCTGCCCGAGGCAGAAGAGGTGGACATCGACATCCCCGCCAGCGACATCCGCATCGACACGATGCGCTCTTCGGGCGCGGGCGGGCAGCATGTGAACACCACCGACTCGGCGGTCCGGATCACTCATATACCCAGCGGGATCGTCGTCACCTCGTCGGAGAAGTCGCAGCACCGCAACCGCGAGATCGCGATGCAGGTCTTGCGCTCGCGGCTTTACGAGGCGGAACGCGAAAGGCTGCATGCCGAACGCTCGGCCGACCGCAAGAGCCAGGTGGGGACCGGCGACCGCAGCGAACGCATCCGCACCTACAACTTCCCGCAAGGCCGGATGACCGACCATCGGATCAACCTGACGCTCTACGCCCTGCCGCAGATCATGGGCGGCGACCTGACCGAGGTGATCGACGCGCTGGTGGCCCATGATCAGGCGGAACGTCTGGCGGAGATGGAGGCGTGACAGCCGCCGAGGCGCTGCGGCTTGCCGTTCCGAGGCTGTCCGCCGCCGGGATCGAGAGTCCCGCCCGCGATGCGCGGTTGCTCCTCGCCCATGCGCTGGGGATCGCGCCCGACCGGCTGGTGCTGCACCTTCCCGAGGAGATGGCCGCGGCGCAGGCGAGGGCATACGAGGCGGCGATCGTCGCGCGGATCTCGCGCCAGCCGGTGGCGCAGATCACCGGGACGCGGCTCTTCTGGGGGTTGCCGTTCAAGGTGACACGCGACACGCTGGACCCGCGCCCCGAGACCGAGACCCTGGTCGCCGAGGCCCTGTCGAGGCCCTTCGCGAAGGTTCTCGATCTTGGCACCGGGACGGGCTGCCTTCTCTTGTCCTGCCTGAAGGGGATGCCGGTGGCACGGGGGCTAGGGACCGATATTTCCAAGGCTGCTCTTGGGGTTGCCAGACAGAATTCACGCGATCTGGGGCTGGCCGACCGCGCCCGGTTCCAGGTCTCGGACTGGTTCTCGGGCGTGTCGGGCGCCTTCGACCTGATCGTGTCGAACCCGCCCTACATTGCGGCCGATGAAATGCCGTCCCTGGTCCCGGAGGTGCGCGACTGGGAGCCGGCGGCGGCCCTCACGCCGGGCGGCGACGGGTTGGGGGCCTACCGCGCCATCGCGCGCGGGGCTGGGGCGCGGCTGATGCCGGGGGGGCGGCTTCTGGTCGAGATCGGGCCGACCCAGGGGCAGGCGGTGGCAGCGCTTTTCGCGGCTGCGGGGCTAGAGGGCATCCGGATCCTGCCCGACCTGGACGGCCGGGACCGGGTGGTCGCGGCGACGGCAGGCGGCGCGGCGGACAGGTGCGGTTGCGCCTGATCCAGCCACAAAACGAAGCTGTCGCACAATTTGCGCTTGTCAGCCGCCGGGACCTGTGATTACTGAAAGCCAGCTTTGGGCGGGTTCATACCTGCCCCCAGCACAATGCCGGCCTTGCTGACTTCATTCAGGCTGCCCGTGCCGGGCGGCGGTCGCGGGCCAAAGCCATCAAAAGGACAAGATGCGCTCCTCCAAGAAACGCTCGCGTTCCAACCAGAACCGCCCGCGCAGCCTCGGCAACATCGTCAATCGCGTCTTCGACAGCTCGGGACCCGAGGGCAAGGTCCGCGGCACGCCGCAGCAGATCATCGAGAAATACCAGATGCTGGCCCGCGACGCGCAGTTGTCGAATGACCGGGTGGCGGCCGAGAACTTCCTGCAGCACGCCGAGCACTACACCCGGATGCTGGCCGAAGCGATGAAGGAAATGGCCGCCGAACAGGAGGCGCGCCAGCAGCAGTATCAGCAGAACGGCGGACAGCAGAACGGCAATGGCGGCGGCCATCAGAACCAGCCGCGCGGCGACCGTCCCGAGCGCCAGGATCGCGGCGAGCGCAACGATCGACCCGACCGGGGCGAACGGCGCGACTTCAACCGCGACTACCGGGCCGAGCGCGACCTCGGGTCCGAGGAGCAGCCGGTGATCGCCGACGTGATCGACCTCGGCACGGCCGACGAAACCGGGCTTATCGAAACGCCGGAATCCGCCGCGCAGTTGCGCAGCGCGGCCGAGCCCGTCGTGGCCGACGCCCGGGTCGCGGAGGAGCGCCCCGCGCGGCGGCCGCGCGGACCGCGCAAGCCCAAGGGCGAGAGCAAGGCGGATGGCGAACCGCCGCAGGAAGCTGCGGAATAGCCTCAAGCGAAAGGCCGCCGGTCGGGCGGCCTTTTTCCTTTCGGATTAAGGCAGCGTCAGCACCAGTTCGGTCCGCTCGCCCGCCTTGACGGTCAGGGGCGTCTCGGCCCGCTTGTCTTCCTTGCTTATAGCCACCAGATAGTCGCCCGCCGGCAAGGTGGTCTGCAAGGTCGGGCCGTAGCCGTAGGCCAGCGAGGCGCGGTTGCCGTTGATGTCGGCCTTGCCCGCGAGGACCTCGATGAACTCGTTCCCCGGCGCGGTGAAGGCCGCGACCCCCGCGTTCAGCGGCACGGTGATGTCGGTCCGCTCGCCCACCTTGACCGAGAACGGCACTTCGGCCTTTGCGGCACCCAGCGTCACGACTGCGACATAGTCCCCGGCAGGCAAGTCGAAGGTGAGCCCCGCGCCATATCCATAGTCTATGGACTTGCGGCTGCCGTCGATGGCCGTCCTTGCCTCGAAGATCTCGACGAAATGGTCGCCGCCCTCGACCTTCATCCCTTCGGTATAGGTGGCCTCGACGGCGGCGAGGCCGACGCCGAGCACCAGGTCGAGATCGGTGGTCTTGCCGGCCTCGATCGTCACCGACTGGCTGACCTCGGCCGACCCGAGCCGTGCGTTCAGCCCGTATTCCCCGGCCGGAAAGACGCGGAAGGCACGCTGGTAGCCGTAGTCGGAAACATCGTCCGGGCCCCGGATTTCCCAGAAGGCGTCCGGATCGGGCTCGGCGCCGGGGGCCGGGCGCAGGGTAAGGTTCAGGATGCCCGC
The DNA here is from genome assembly GCA_046294075.1 of Tabrizicola sp. GTDB lineage: Bacteria > Pseudomonadota > Alphaproteobacteria > Rhodobacterales > Rhodobacteraceae > Tabrizicola. The sequence continues at coordinate 189,057 of JBKBJC010000002.1, forward strand.
ATCCAGCACCGCGACGGGCTGGGACAACTCGCTGTCCGGGCCGATCTCCACCTCCTGCGTCACGACGACCTCGTGCAGCGTGGTGCGCATCTGGTAACGCCCCGCCGGCAGGGCGCCTTTGGAACGGCCATAGATCGTCGTGGCGGTCTCGGTCGAAACGGTCCCGTCGGGCGCGATGGCGAAGAAGTCGAAATAGGCGTCGCTTGCGAGCTTTTCGTCAGGTTCCGGACCGCCATCGGCAAGGTAAAGCAGCGGGTCCACGTTCTC
>JBKBJC010000028.1:0-34961 GCA_046294075.1 Tabrizicola sp.
CCGCGTGCCGTCGTGGATCGCATCGGGCAGAAGCCAGAGGTCGGGTGAGGCGGTCATGGCCGGGATCCCGTGAAGAAATAGGGGCGCAGGGCGGTCTGCACCCGGGCAAGCGCCAGGGCGCGGGGCAGGCAATGGCGGCTTTCGCGGGCAGAAGCAATCTCCTCCGCGCGGAAATGGGCGGCGAGCAGCGTATCGGGCAGGCGCCTTCCGTCGAGATCGGCCAACAGGCGGGAGACGGCCTGTTGCGCCGCGGGGGCGGGCCAGTAATAGCGGATGCGGTCGGCAAGACCGAAGTGGCGTTCGCTGCGCGGGTCGGCGGTCTGGCCGTGGACATGCGCCTGCCAGTGGGCGGGGTTGGCAAGCATCACCTCCTCCATCGTGTCGGGCAGCGAGGGGCCCGTGGCCCAGCCGTTCTGGGCACGGATCGTGTCGAGCGCGTAGAGCGCCTCGCGCCAGGCGAAGGTCAGGGCGGGCCCGACCTTCTGGAAGGCAAAGCCCAGTTCGGCAAGGCGGGGGTAGGCCGCGGGGTGCTGGTAATCGGTGGAATGGGCCTCGAGGCAGAGGCCCGGCCAGTCCGTGAGCGCAGCAAGCAGGCCGGGGTCGCGGGACAGCGGCAGGTGATGCACCTCCATCGGAGAGAACTCGACGCCGGGCTGGACAACGAGGCCGCCGGCCAGATCGTGCGGCACGCCTGCGGCGGCGAATGCCTTGGCATGGGCGGCGAGGGTGGCCGTCGCGCTGTCCGGGGTGGTGGGCGGGATGTCGCCGTGGTCGTCCGCGCGCGCTCCGCCTGGGGGCGGGACCTCGGTGCCGATAACGAAGAGAAGCGCGGCGGGGTCCGGCGCGTGTTTCAGGGCGGTTGCGGCCAGCGCGGCCGAGCGGGCGGCGGTGACAGCATCGGGAAGCTGGGCAGGTTCCCCGGCGCAGCCTTCGGAGCAGTCGAGGTGGAGCTTGGTGAAGCCTGCCGCTGCATAGTCGGCGACCATGCGATGCGCCTTGTCCATCGCCTGTTCGGCGGGCAGGTGGCGCCAGGCCTGAGGGCCGAGGTGGTCGCCGCCGAAGAGGATGCGGGACGGCGAGACCCCCGCGCGGGCGGCGATGTCTTGGACGAAGCCGATGAAGGCCGCCGGGGTCAGGCCGGTATAGCCGCCTTCCTGGTTGACCTGGTTCGAGGTTGCCTCGACGACGAGGGGTTGGTCGAGCGTTTCGGCCAAGGTGAGGGAGGCCTCGAGCGCCTGCGCATGGGCGGTGCAGACCGAGGGGATGGCGATGGCCTCTCCGGCCCGGTTGCGGGCGATGATCCGGCGGAGGTCAGGCATGGGCGGCCTCGTTCGTGGCATGGAGGGCGGCGCCGCGCGCGCCGGAGGCGTCGCCGCCTTCGGCCAGCCGGATCGCGGGGATCGGAAAGCCCTTGAGGGTGGCCGCGGGGAGGCGGCGGCTGAGGTCGTCGGTCAGGCCGGGCGCGCGCGAGAGGCCGCCGCCGAGGACGATCACCTGGGGGTCGAGGGTGAGACAGAGGGTGACAAGAAACTCGGTGGCGAGGTCAAGCCAGATCTCCCAGGCGAGGCCGAAGGCGGGGGTCATGGCGCGGCCGGCGACGATGGTTTCGGGCGCGTGGTCCTGGCCGGTCAGCCGTGCGGCGATGCGGGCGAGGCCGGGGGCGGAGAGATAGGTTTCCGCACAGCCCTGGCGACCGCAGCCGCAGCGCAGGATGGGCAGGTTGTGCGCGATGACGGGGCCGGCGGCGAGGGGGAAGTGGCCGAACTCGCCCCCGGTGGCGGCCGGCGAGGGCAGGAGGCGACCGCCGGTGACGACGCCGCCCGCGACGCCGGTGCCGAGGATCAGGCCGACGGCGGGGTCGGCCCCCTTGGCGGCGCCGAACTTGGCTTCGGACAGGGTGAGCGCGCGGCAGTCGTTGATCCAGGCGAGCGGCCGGCCGGCGGCAGCGGCGAGGTCGGCTGGAAAGGGCTTGCCTGTGGCCGGCAGGTTCGAGGTCAGCGCAAGGCCGGTCGCGGGGTTCACGAGGCCCGCGGCGGAGATGCCGACGGGCAGGCCGGGGGCATGGGCGTCGCACCAGCGGATCGCCTCGGACATGGCGGACAGGAGGCCCGCATAGTCCTTCGGCGTCGGCCAGCGCTGGCGGACGGCAAGTTGCCAGTCGGGGCCAAAGATCTGGGCCTCGATCTTGGTGCCCCCGAGGTCGATGCCCGCAGCAATCATCGCGTCACCGGGTGCAGGCGCACACCCGAGACGACGCGCGTCAGCGTGCCCTGGCCGGCGAAGGGATCGTCGACGTTCAGGCCGAGCGCATCGGACCAGTGGACCGCGAGAAGTTGCGCGAGGGCGACGTAGAGTGGGGCCGACCAGAGGTCGCCGAAGGGTTGGGGGATGTCCGGGGCGGTGATCCGGCTGGCCGGGAACTGGACGTGCAGTTCCGCAAGGAGGTCGTCGTCATAGGCGCGGGTGTGGGGATCGGCGGAGCGGAAGAGCCAGAGATCGGTCTCGTCCCGGGTAAAGCTTTTCGGGCCGTGGCGAAAGCCGAGGCTGGAGTCCCAGAGCGCGGGGATCTGGCCCGCGGACAGTTCCATCACCTTGAGCGCGGCTTCGCGGGCGGCGAAGGCGAGGGGGCCAGAGCCGAGAAAGACAGCGCGGGCGGGGCGGCGGATTGCCTGCGTCTGGGTCGTGAAGGCGGGAATAAGGGTGGCAAGGCTGTCAGCCAGGCTGGAGAACCGGGCCGGGGTCTGGGGGGCCGGGAGGCTGCCGTCGAAGATCGCGGCGGCGGTGAGGAGCATGGTCGAAAAGCTGGAAGTCATCGCAAAGCCCTGGTCGTGGGTGGCTTCGGGGAGAGTGACGACCCTGGCTTTTGCGTCCCGGGCGAGGGCCGAGGTGGCGTTGCAGGTGATGTTGAGGCGTGGCCAGGCGGGGGCGAGGGCGTCGAGGGCGTCGAGAAGGCCGAGGCTTTCGGTCGAATTGCCGGAGCGGCCGAAGCTGACGATCAGTTTCGGAGCGCCGGTCAGATAGGCGCGGGGGCGGGCGACGATGTCGGTGGTGGGGACGGACCGCAGGCGAGGGCCGGGTTTGCCCTCAAGGCCAGCGGCGAGGATGTCGCCGATATAGGCCGAGGTGCCGGCGCCGCAGAACCAGACTTCATCGACGCCGGCTTCGGAAATCCATTCGCGGAGGTCGGCCACGGGTAGCCAAGCACCCCAGTCACGCCAGATGGCGGGTTGGGCGTGGATTTCGCGGCTGGTGGCATGGCGGGCGAGGTCGGTCATTCCGGGTCCTTGTGCGTCGGCCGGGTGCCCCCCACCCCCGGCCCCATTCCACAAGGGGGAGGGGGCGCGCCAGGGCGGAGGCGTCGGGTCAGGCGGCAGGTGGCAGGCAGATTGCGCGCCTGCGGCGCAAGTCTTTTGTCTCGCCTCTGCGCGTGAAGCACGCGCAACCGGCTCGGACGCGCCTCTGGCGGGAGTATTTCCGGAAACGGGCAAGGGGAGGACAGGATGGAGGTCATCGGGTTTGCGTCACCTTGGAAAGTGTAGCGGGGCGGTCAGGATCATGGCCGAGGGCGAGCGCGGTTTTCAGCGCGAGAGGGTAGGTCAGGCACAAAAGGGCAGCGGCGGCGGCGGCGGGGGTGAGGTCGGTGGCACCCGCGCCGGAGGGGCGCAGCCGGAACACGGTGCCACCTGCGACGCGGAAGCGGGTCTCGGCGGTGTCGAGGCTGGGTTGGACGTCCGGCTGTTCGGTGTCGAGGATCAGGATCAGGAGCGGGTTCGTCACCAGTTGCAGGGGGCCGTGCAGGACTTCGGACGACGAATAGGCCTCGGCGTGCAGCGCGCAGCATTCCTTGAGCTTGAGGGCCAGTTCCTGCGCCGCGCCAAAGCCGGTGTCGCGGCCGATGACGTAGACATGGGAGGCGCGGAGGAGGGCGGCGAGGAGGGCCTTGGTCTGGGGCAGTTCCTTGCCGCGCAGGGCGGCAAGGGCAGCGGCCGAGACGATGGCGCGCGGGGCATAGGCCGGGACAAGGGCCGACAGGAGAGCCATGCCGCCGGCTATGGCACCGACGACGGATTTGGTGGCTGGGACGGCAAGTTCGGGACCCGCACCGATGCGCAGGGTGGTGTCCGCTGCGGCCTCGACCGGGCTGGCCGGGGCGTTGGTCAGGGCAATCACCCTGGCCCCGGCGGCCCCGGCCCCCTTGGCAGAGCGGACAAGGTCGTCCGAGGCCCCGGACTGCGAGACGACGAGGACAGCCGATTGGTCAAGGCGGACGCCCTGGCCGACGGAGAAGATCGAGGGGGGCAGCGAGGTCACGGGCAGGCCGGTTTCGCGCATGATCTCGTAGGACAGGATGTTTGCGGCGGCGTCCGAGGAGCCGCGGGCGATGGTGTAGACCGCCCGGATGCCCGTCAGATCAGGCAGGCGGACCGCTTGCGCGGCGGAGGCGGCAAAGACTGCCGGGGCCTCGGCGATCTCGCGCGCCATGTGCTGGCCGGCGTCGGGGGAGAGGTCGATCATTTCTTGGCTTCCGTCGTAGCCCCCCACCCCCGGCCCCTCCCCACGGAGGGGGAGGGGAGGCGCGTGGGGGGGCGTGTGGGACTGTCTTGATGCGGTGCGCGGGTTCGGGGTGCGGAGCCTCCGGCGGGGATATTTGGGGACATGAAATGCGGGAAGGGCGAGGTCATTGGCGCAGGCCGTGGGTGTCGAGCGCGGCCCAGGTGTCGGTCAGGTCGACGATCTGGCCGGTGGTCCGGGCCTGATCCAGCGCGAGGGCGGCGGTGCCGGCCTCCATCGCGTCGAGGATGGAGACGGGGAGGCTTTGGGTCTGCCCGCGCAGGTAGGCGGCGATGTCGCGGCACATGAGCGTGTCGGCGCCATAATGTGCGCCCTTCATCGCGGTGCCCTGGCTGTAGTCATGGTCGGCCAGGCGGCGGCCGTCGCGGGCGGTCACGCGCAGGAAGCCGCGCACGAAATCGCCTTCGGCCATGCCATGCGTGCCCATCACGCAGAACCGGCGGTGTTCGTCGGGGACGTTCAGGTTGGTGTGGAAGGCGAGGCTGGCGCCGGATTCGTATTCCAGGATCGCGGTCTGGAAATCCACGATGTCGCCGTCCGAAGTGAAGGGATCGTCGATCGCTTCCCAGACGGATTTCTTGACGTGGAAGATCTCGGCCTCGGCATTCGACCGGGGCGCATTGGCCGGGACGAAGGATTTCCTGCCGCCGAAGCTGGCCACGCGCCGGGGGCGCGAGCCGGTGACCATGTTGTAGATGTCGAGGTCGTGGCAGCACTTTTCCAGCATGAAGCCGCCCGCAAGGTCGGTGCGTCGCCGCCAGTCGCGCATGAAGAAGGCGCCGTGGTAGGGGCCGATGTGTTCGTTGGCCTCCAGGCTGGTGATCTCGCCCAGCCAGCCCTGCGCCTGGGCGGCGCGCAGGTCCACCATGTGCTGCGAATAGCGCAGGACAAGGCCGACCATGGCGCGGTTGGCCCCGCCGTGCAGGGCCAGCAGGCGCGCGAGTTCGAGGGTTTCCTCGATCGACACTACCACCGGCTTTTCGGTGAAGACCTGCACCCCGGCCTCAAGCCCGAGGCGGATCTGGTCAAGGTGAAAGACGTTGGGCGAAAAGACGCAGTAGAGGTCGGGGCGGGCGTCCGACAGCATCGCCTGAACCGACGGATAGCGGGGCGTGTCCTTGCCGATCATCGACAGGTGAGTCGGCTGCGGGTCGTAGTAGCCGACGACCCGGGCCTCCGGCATTTCTTCGATGAGGGTGGTCAAGACGTGACCTGCCCGCAGGCCGATGCCTGAGGTGACGATCCGCATCGCTTACTCCTTTCGTCAGGCGGCCAGCGCCGGGGCCTGCCGCCGCCGCAGCACGCGGCCATGGGCGTCAAAGACATGGGCGTCGGCGGGGGCGAAGGTCAGGCCGACCTCTTCGCCCTCGTGGACGGTGGTATCGCCGGGCAGGGCGGCGCAGAGCTTCAGCCCGTCACCCATCATCCCGTAGGCGATGGCGGTGCCGCCGAGCCGTTCCAGAACGCGAAGCCGCATCGCAAGGCCCTGGCCGAGTGCGAGGTTTTCCGGCCGGACTCCCACTTCCACCCGGTCGCCGCTGCGGGCAGCGCCGGGATCGACGGGAAGGGTCATCTGGGCGCCGCCGTGGAAGGCGACGGTCAGGCCGTCGGCCCCGGTGCCGGTGACGCTGGCGGGGATCAGGTTCATGTTCGGCTGGCCGATGAAGGTGGCGACGAAGCGGGTCGCGGGGTGGTGATAGAGTTCCATCGGGGTGCCGAACTGTTCGATCCGGCCCTGGTTCAGCACCACGATGCGGTGGGCCATGGTCATCGCCTCGACCTGGTCGTGGGTGACATAGACCATGGTCGCGTCGAGGTCGCGTTGCAGGGCGGAAAGTTCCACCCGCATCTCGCCGCGCAAGGCCGCGTCGAGGTTCGAGAGCGGTTCGTCGAACAGGAACACCTTGGGGTTGCGCACGATGCTGCGGCCGATGGCGACGCGCTGGCGCTGGCCGCCGGACAGCTGGCCGGGTTTCAGGGAAAGCTTTTCGGTCAGTTGCAGGATGTCGGCGGCGCGGGCGACCTTGGACTTGACCTCGGCCTCGGGCAGGCGGGCGACGCGCAGGGGGAAGGCGATGTTTTCGTAGATCGAGAGGTGCGGATAAAGTGCATAGCTCTGAAACACCATCGCGATGCCGCGGTCCACCGGGGCGGCGTCGGACACGTCCAGCCCGTCGATCAGGATGCGGCCCGAGGTCGCGGCCTCGAGCCCCGCGATGATGCGCAGCAGCGTGGACTTGCCGCAGCCCGAGGGGCCGACGAACACCACGAATTCCCTGTCGCGGATTGCAAGGTCGATGCCGGACAGCACCTTGTGCGCGCCGAAATCCTTGGTGATGGTGGTAAGGTCGAGCGTGGCCATGGGTTTCTCCGGCAGGAAGGGGGCGGGCCGCAGGGTCGCGCGGCCCGCCGATAGCGGTTACTGGATCGCCTTGATGCCCTCGGCGGCCTCGGTCACGGCGGCGTCGATGTCGGTGATCTCGCCCAGAAGCACGCCCTGGATCATGTTGGTGAACACCGCCTGCAGCGAGGCGAAGTTGTAGACCATCGGCTCGGGGCTGCCGGTCGGGGTGGTGTCGAGGAACAGCTTCCACTCCGGCTTGGCGTAGTAGACGTCGGTGATGCCCTGATCCTCATACTTCTGGATCGGCGGCAGGCCCCATTCGGCGTCAAGCCCGTATTGCGAGGCGCCCGAGGTCAGATGGGCGGCCAGCTTCATCGCCTCTTCCTCGACGCCCGAGCCCTTGAACACGGCGATCGAGTCGGTGATGAGGATCGAGCCCGAACCACCCGAGGGGCCATGCGGGATCGGGCCGGCCTTGAAGTTCTTGGCCGCATGCTGGCCCATGCCCCAAGGGCCGGTGACATACATGCCGATCTTGTTGTCCTCGAACAGGGCCTGGAGGTTGCCGCGCTCCAAGGCAGTCGCGCCCTCGGCCATCACCGGCACGAGGTCGGCGTAAAGCTGCAAGGTCTCGCGCGCAGGCACGTCATCGAACTTCACCTCGCCGGTGACGGTGTCGATCACCGTGCCGCCGTTCGAATACATGAAGTCCAGGAACATGTGCATCGTGTTGTCGAAGTCCTTGCCCGCGATGCCGATGCCGGCCACACCGGCCTTTTCCTTGATCGCGGCGGCGTCCGCCCTCATTTCGTCCCAGGTCGAAGGCACCCGGCATTCCAGGCCCGCCTGAGCGTAGAGGTCGCAGTTCACGAACATCGCCTTGTTCGAGAAGGCATGCGGGAAGCCCCAGCGCTTGCCGCCGTCCTCGACGGTGGAGAGGATCCCCGGCTGGTAGGCGGCTTCCTGTTCCGGCGTCAGCTCGATCGGCAGGATCTGGTCGGCCTTGGACAGCTGTTTCAGGAAGCGCGAGCCGATGTAGGCCAGCGCGGGCGGGTCGCCGGCAGCGGCCATCTGCATCGCCTTTTCGGAACAGGTGCCCCAGGGCAGGAACTCGAGGTTGACCTTGATGTCGGGGTTCGCGGCCTCGAAGGCGGCGACCGAGTCCTTTTCGGCCTGCCGTTCGTCGCCGCACATGATGTAGTGCACGTCCTTGGCCAGTGCCGGAAGGGCGGTCGCGCCCATCAGGACGGCGGCAAGTGCCAGTCGGTTCAGTGTGGTCATGGGTAGCCTCCTTGTTGAACGGTCTGTCATTCTTTCACTGCCCCCGCCGTCAGACCGGCGACGAGGTAGCGTTGCAGGAAGAGGAACACGAGAAGGACGGGCGTGATCCCGGTCAGGGCGGCGGCCATCATCATGTTCCACTCGACGTTCTGGTAGCCGATGAACTGCAAGAGGCCGACCGGCAGCGGATGCAGGTTGCCGTTGGAGTTGAAGGTCACGGCAAAAAGGTACTGCTGGGCGTAAGCCGTGATGAACACGGTGGTCGCCACCACCACGAGGCCCGGCCCGGCCAGCGGCAGGATCACCCGGCGCAGCGTGTAAAGCCGCGAGGCGCCGTCCATGTAGGCGGCTTCCTCCATCTCTTTCGGGATCTTCTCCAGATAGCCGCGCAGAAGCCAGATGCCGGTGGGGATCAGGAAGGCCACGCCGGGGATGATCATCGCCCAGTAGGTGTTCAGCAGGCCCAGTTGCCGCATCAGCTTGTACAGCGGGATCAAGAGGACGGCGCCGGCGAACATGTTGACCGACAGGAACAGGCCCAGCGACTGCGTCTTGAACGGAAAATCCAGCCGGGCATAGGCATAGGCTGCCGGGACGATCACGATCATCGCGATCACGGTGACGGACGTGGCGATGAAGATCGAATTCCAGATGTAGCGGCCGAGAAGCGGCACGCGCTCCCACATCCTTGTATAGGCGTCAAAGCTGAAGTCGTCGGACCAGAACTGATAGGGCGCGCGGAAGATGTGGTTCAGCGGCTTCAGCGAGGTCATGAACATCTCGAAGAAGGGCAGCAGGATGAAGGTCAGGAAGACCGCGATCCCGAAGTAGATGCCGATCTTCTGCAGGAGGGTGTAACGGTCCATCATGTCACTTCACCCCGTATTTGCGGTTCACGCGGCCCAGGACCCAGAGGTAGAGGAGGCTGAAAAGGGCCAGCATGATGACGATGATGACGGCGCGCGCGGCCCCTTCGCCGAATTGCAGGTTGGCGATGGCGACCTTGTAGGTGTCGATGATCATGGTGGTGGTGCCGCCGCGGGGGCCGCCTTGCGTCAGGATCCAGATGATCTCGAAGCTGTTGAAGGTCCAGATCGCCGACATCAGCGCCATGGAAACGATCACTGGCATGATCTGGGGGATGGTGATGCGGCGGAAACGATACCAGCGGCCGGCGCCATCGACCCAGGCGGCCTCGTAAAGGTCCCGGCTGACCCCCTGCATCGCGGCCAGAAAGAACAGCGTCACCATCGGCGTGCCGACCCAGGCGTCGGTGACGATGGCCGACCAGAAGGCGGAATTGCGGTAGGCCAGGAAGGCGAAGGGGCCGTCGGTGATGCCGACCCTCTGCGCCACGCCCGAGATGATGCCGAAATCGCCGTTGAACAGCCACAGCCAACCAAGGCAGCCCATGGCGATCGGGATCACCCAGGGCGGCATGATGAGGATGCGGAACAGCGCCTGCCCGGGGACGACCGCCATCAGCAGGCTGGCCCCGATCAGGCCGAGGATCAGTTTCAGGCTGACCGAGAAGAACATCCAGACGAAGGTGCGGAGGATGATCTCGCCGAACTTGCCGCCCTGGAACAGCTTTTCGTAATTGGCGAAGCCGACGTAGTCCTCACCTGCCAGCGAGGCGTTGGTGAAGGACAGCCGGATCGTCTCGACCAGCGGCCAAGCGACGATGATGGCGATGAACAGGATGGCAGGCGCAATCAGGGCCCAGGCAAAGGCGCGGTCGGACAGGGCTTTGCGGCGCGTCCGTTCGGGCCGTGCGGTTCCGATAGCTGTGGTCATCCCTATCCCCCAGAGGCGATCCGGTTTGATGCCCGAATCGTGTGCTGGTCCCGACCATACCAGAAATTCACTCAGATGCTACCAATATAATACCAAAGCGGCAGAAAAACCGGACCAGACCGCGTTTCCCGCTTGTTTTCTGCGGGTCTCTGGGGTCATGATGGTTGTGCGGATAGGAATGGTCCTATCAATACAATACCAATTTGGGGGCGACATTGGACGACGATCTTGCGCTTTTCCGCCCTGAGGCCTGGTATCGCGCCGGTCGCGGGCCGCGCTATGAACAGCTGTACCGCCACCTGGCCGCCACCATCGGCGCGGGCGAGCTTGCCCCGGAATCCCGGTTGCCGCCCGAACGCGAGCTGGCGCTGATTGCCGATGTCAGCCGGGTCACGGTGCGCAAGGCGGTAAGCCAACTGGTCGAGGACGGGCTTCTGGAACAGCGGCGCGGGGCGGGCACCTTCGTGCGGCCCGCACGCCCCAAGATGGAACATTCCCTGTCCGCGCTGCTGTCCTTCACCGAATACATGCGCCAGCGCGGCAAGACCTCGTCCAGCCGCATCCTGCGCCGGGGCATCTTCCTGCCGTCCCCGGACGAGATGATGGCGCTGGGTCTGCCATCGGGCGACCGCGTCGCGCGGGTGGAACGGTTGCGCTTTGCCGACGACACGCCGCTGGCGCTGGAATGGTCGTCGCTGCCCACCGACATCCTGCCCGATCCCGAGGCGGTGGAGACCTCGCTTTACGACGTGCTGCGCGGGACGGGCACGGCGCCGACGCGCGCGGTGCAGCGGATCACGGCGGTCAACCTGACGGCGGTGGATGCGAAGCTGTTGCAACTGCCCGAGGGGGCGGCGGTGCTGCGGATCGACCGGACGGCCTATCTGCCGGTCGGTCGTCCGATCGAGTTCACCCGCGGCCTCTACCGCAGCGACATCTACGACTTCATCGCCGAACTGAGGCTGGACGCACCATGAGCCTGACCTTCATCGCCCGCATCGACGGGCGCCGGATCCGCTGTCTGATCGGCACCGACCGGGCACTGACCGCGCCCACCTTCTGCTTTTCGCTGCTGGCGGCCCCGAATGTCGTGTCGGGGGGCACGCTGGCGCGGCGGGTGGCGGGCTATGCCGAGGTGGCGCTGCCGGACCTGCTGCCGGGGGCGGTGCATGAGGTGGTGCTGGAACATGCCAACCCCGACTACGCCCCGCGCAACCGGGCCTGGCTGCCTCTGGGGGCCTACCTGCGGGTCGGGCGCGATTGCCTGCCCTTGCCGCCGGGCAATGACCTGGGCCTGAGGCCGGCCGAGGGCCCGCCGGCGCCGCCCCTCGTTGCCGATCGCCTGCCGCTGGTGCCGCAACCGAAGGACTGGCAGCCTTCGGGCGGAACGCTGGGCTTTGTGACGCTGGCTCCGCTGCCGGGGCTTCAGGGGGTGGACGATCTCGCCGCACGGCTTGGCCTTGCGCCCCTGCTTGCACCGGGCAGCGCGGCCCTCGCCGTGACCGAGGATGCGACCCTCGGCCCCGAGGGCTACCGGTTGACCATCGCGCCCTCCGGCCTGTCGGTCGCGGTCGGTGGGGCGGCGGGGCTGCATTACGCCGGGATCACGCTTTTGTCCCTGCGCGAGACCTGCGACGGCCGGCTGCCCTGCGGCACGATCACCGACCGCCCGCGTTTCGGCTGGCGCGGACAGCATCTGGACTGCGCGCGGCACTTCTTTGGCGTCGATTTCATCCTGCGGCTCATGGACCTGATGGCGCTGGTCAAGATGAACCGGTTCCACTGGCATTTCGCCGATGACGAGGCCTTCCGGCTGGAGGTGGCGACGCAGCCCCTGCTCTGGCAGCGCACCGCCTTCCGGGGCGAGGGCGAACGGGTGCCGGGGGTCTTTGGCGGCGGCATCCGGGCCGGGGGCAGCTATTCGCAGGCCGATGTCGCGCGGGTGCTGGCGCGGGCCAAGGCGCTGCAGATCGAGGTCCTGCCGGAGATCGAGGTCCCGGCCCATTCCCACGCAATGATCAAGGCCGTCCCCGGCCTGCGCGACCCCGGCGACAATGGCGAGGAGGTCTCGATCCAGGGCTATCTGGATAACATCGTCAACCCGGCCATTCCCGCGACCTGGGATTTGCTGCTACCGCTTGCACGCGAGGTGGCGGGGATGTTCCCCTTCGGCCTTCTGCATCTGGGCGCGGACGAGGCACCGCCGGGCGCCTGGGGCGGATCGCCGGCCGTGGCCGCGCTGAAAGCGCGCGAGGGGCTCGTGACATCGGTCGACGTGCAAGGCTGGATGCTGGCGAAACTGGCGGCTGCGCTGGGCGAAAGCGGGGTCCGGGTTGCGGCCTGGGAAGAGGCGGCGAAGGGCTGTCAGGGTGGCATCGGCAACGGCGCACTGTTGTTCAGCTGGACCGGGCAGGGGCCGGGAATTGAGGCGGCGCGGCGCGGGCATGACGTGGTGATGTGTCCGGCGCAGAACGCCTATTTCGATCTGGCCCACAGCAATGACCCCGACGACTGGGGGGCGGCCTGGGCCGGGTTCGTACCTTTGGAAAAGACGGTGGCCTGGGACCCGGTGCCGAAGGGGGCCGAGGACATCACCCCCCGCATCGCCGGAGTTCAGGCCTGTTTCTGGGGCGAGTTCACCACCGAGGACCATCAGGCCGAAGGCATGATCGCCCCGCGCATCCTGGGGGTAGCCACCAAGGCCTGGGAGCCGGCGGGCCGCACCGATGGCACCAGCTTGCGCGCCCTGGCCGGGGCCTACGCGCCGCTGTTCGACCGGATTGGCTGGCAGCGGCATCGCGGGGCCTGAGGCGCAGGCTCGTCGATGGTTTCGCCACTCCTCGCGGGTTCCCGCGGCGAGCCGATGACGTCGGAGAACGCGCGGTCAGGCAACCAGATGCCGCGCGGCCTCGTTCCTGGCAAAGGCCTTCATGCGCTGGCCATGCGCGGCAAGGAAGGCGCGGGTCGCCTCGGCGTCGTGCTTCGACAGGTCGCGCAGCCACCAGGCGACGGCCTTCTGGATGAACCAGTCATGGTCCGAGGCGAGGGTCGCGCACCAGCCCAGCACGCGGGACCGGATCGCAAGATCCTGCGCCTTCGGGAAATTCTGCTTGGTCCAGGGCAGCGTCATCACCAGCGCCGCGCGGCGGGTCCACATGTGCTGGCTGGCGACCCAGCCTTCGACCGTATCGAGGCGCGCTGGGTCGGCCACCAGCCTCTTCTGGCCCGCGATCGAGGCGTGGTCGGCGATGGCCCAGGCGTCGAAATCGGGCACCCAGGAGACGATCAGATCCCAGGTCGCCTCATCGGGCCGGATGCGGGCCTGGGCCAGCAACTTCGCCGCCGCCACCCGCGCCTCGTGGATGTTCGTCTGCCAGAGCCCGGCGGCCAAGGCGATCCGGTCTTCCAGCGTAAGCTCGGCCCGCCAGCGGTCGGCCAGGGTGGCGATCTCGGGCACCGGGATGCCCAGGTAGGGGCGACTGGCCTTGTGGTAGGCCGGCATCCGTGCCGCCTGCGCCGGATTCGCACGGGCCTGAAGTTCCTCCAAGGGGGTCATGCGCCGGTCTCCTTCATCGGAGATCCCTGCCAGCTTGCCGCACCGAAGGCAAGTCAGCGGCGGATCACGAATCGGACCGAGGCGACGGCGATCCCGGCGCGTGTGACCACGGCGTCGTTCACAATGGTGCCGTCAGCAGTGGCGTAGAGAATATCCTCGAATCCCAGACGGTTGACGCCTGAAGGTGATCTGAAGTCTGCGGTATAGGTGAGCCGGATCACGCCGTTCTCCTCGACCACACTGGCCTCGCCCACGGTGTCCTCGCGCCTTCCCGTCCAGCGGCCGGGGCCGGTTTCGCGGAAGACCCAGGTCAGGCGGTCCTTCTGGCCGTCGTCATAGGCGAAGTCCTCGACCACGGTCAGGACGCGCGCGCCCTCGGGGCCCCTGACCGTGCCGTTGAGCCGCGCAGTGAAGCGGCGTTCGTCGCCGGTCAGCCAGACCCGGAAATGGCCGCGGCCCGTCGTGCGGCCGCGGAAGGCCGAGATCAGCGTGATCGGCGGGCCCGCGGTGGGGGGAGCAGCGGGGGTGGTGGCGCAGGCGGCCAGGGGCAGGGCGGCAAGGCCGAGGAGGAGGGTTCTGCGTTGCATGGGGCAGCTCCGTTTCTATCAGATACGCCGCCCGGTCCCGCCCGGATCAGCCTATTCCACCGTCACCGACTTCGCGAGGTTACGCGGCTGGTCAACATCCGTGCCCTTGGCGATTGCCGTGTGGTAGGCCAGCAGCTGCGCCGGAACCGCGTAGAGGATCGGCGCCCAGAGCGGCTCTACCGCTGGCAGGGTCAGGGTCTTCCAGGTGCCCGGACCGGCCTCGGCCACGCCCTCGGCATCCGACAAGAGCAGCACCTTGCCGTTGCGCGCCATCACCTCCTGCATGTTCGACACCGTCTTGTCGAACAGCGCATCCTTCGGGGCCAGAACGATCACCGGAACGTCGGCGTCGATCAGCGCGATGGGGCCGTGCTTCAGTTCACCCGATGCATAACCTTCGGCGTGTATATAGCTGATTTCCTTAAGTTTTAGCGCCCCTTCCAATGCAAGCGGGAACATCGGGCCTCGCCCCAGGAAAAGGATGTCCTGCGCCTTGGCCAGATCGTCGGCCACCCGTGCGATCGGGTCGGACAGCGCCAGCGCCGCGTTCATGACCCCGGGCACCGCGCGCAGGCTTTCGAGCCTTGCGGCGAGACCCCGCGCGTCGATCCGGCCGCGATCCTGCGCCGCCTTCAGCGCCATCAGCGCGAGCACGGTCAGCTGGCATGTGAAGGCCTTCGTCGAGGCGACGCCAACCTCGACCCCCGCGAGGATGGGCAGCGCGAGGTCCGATTCGCGGGCGATGGACGACGTAGGCACGTTGATCACCGAGACGACCTTCGCCACCTTCTCCTTCACATGGCGAAGGGCTGCCAGAGTGTCGGCGGTCTCGCCGGACTGGGAGACGAAGATCGCCATCGAGGCGGGTGACAGCACCGGTTCGCGGTAGCGGAATTCCGAGGCGATGTCGATGTCGGCGGGCAGGCCCGCGATCTGCTCGAACCAGTATTTCGCGACATGGCAGGCATAGGAGGCCGTGCCGCAAGCAACCAGGGTCAGCCGGTCTATCCCTTTGAAATCAAGCGCTTCCGGTAGACGCAGCACGCCGTCGGCCGTGGTGTAGTGCTTCAGCGCATCGGCAATGACCACGGGCTGTTCGGCGATTTCCTTGGCCATGAAATGCTTGTAGCCGGCCTTCTCGATCCGGGTCGCATCCAGCTGGATGCGCGTCTCGGGCCGGTTGGCGTGGCGGTTCTGCGCGTCGTAGATTTCGGCCCCCGCGCGGGTGATGACGGCCCAGTCCCCTTCTTCCAGATAGGTGATCCGGTCGGTCATCGGCGCCAGCGCGATGGCGTCAGAGCCCACGAACATCTCGCCCTCACCCCAGCCGATGGCGAGGGGCGAGCCCTTGCGGGCGGCGATCATCAGGTCGTCCTGGCCATCGAAGAGGAAGCAGAGCGCGAAGGCCCCGTGCAGGCGCGACAAGGTTTCCTGCGCCGCTTCGACCGGAGAGGCCCCCCGGTCCATGGCGCGCTTGACCAGCAAGACCACGGTTTCGGTATCGGTCTCGGATTCCTGGACATAGCCGTCGGCGGCCAGTTCGGCGCGCAGTTCGCGAAAGTTCTCGATGATGCCGTTGTGGACGACTGCAACCCCGCCGGCGCGGTGGGGATGGGCATTGCTGACCGTCGCCGCGCCATGCGTGGCCCAGCGGGTATGACCGATGCCGGCCTTTCCGGCCAATGGGTTGTGGACAAGCAGGTCCGAGAGGTTCACGAGCTTGCCAACCGCCCGGCGGCGATCCAGACGGCCCTCGTTGACCGTGGCGATCCCGGCGGAATCATAGCCGCGATATTCCAGCCGCTTCAGCGCCTCGACCAACAGTGGCGCCGCCTCGTGATTGCCCAATACCCCTACAATACCGCACATTTCTAATGACCTTTCGCCTTGCCCACCTTGATGGCTTTCAACTTTTCGAACATCCGGGTGGCAAGGCCCGGTTTCGTGACCTGCCGGGCGCGGCCGATGGCGACCGCTTCTGCCGGCACGTCCTCGGTGATGACGGATCCGCTTGCGGTCAGCGCCCCGTCGCCCACCGTGACTGGAGCCACCAGCATCGTGTCCGACCCGATGAAGGCGCGTTTGCCGATGGTGGTGCGGTGCTTCATCACCCCGTCGTAATTGCAGGTCACGGTGCCCGCGCCGATGTTGGTGTGTTCGCCGACATGGGCATCGCCGAGATAGGTCAGATGGCCGACCTTCACGCCTTCGTCGAGGATGGCGTTCTTGATTTCCACAAAGTTGCCGACATGCACGTCCTCGGCCAGTTCCGCGCCGGGTCTCAGCCGTGCGAAGGGGCCGACGGTGGCGCCGCGGCTGATATGGCAGCCTTCCAGATGGCAGAAGCCCCTGATCTCGGCCCCCGATTCCACGGTGACGCCAGGGCCGAAGATCACGTTCGGGCCGATCACCGCATCGCGGCCGACCCAGGTGTCCAGCGCGAAGAACACGGTGTCGGGCGCGGTGAGGGTCACGCCGTTCTCCAGCGCCGCGGCGCGGGCGCGGGCCTGGAAGGCGGCCTCGGCCTCGGCCAGCTGCGCGCGGGTGTTGACGCCCAGCGTCTCGGCCTCATCGCACAGGACGACTCCGGCCGAGAGGCCACGCTCGCGGGCCAGTTCGACGATGTCGGTCAGGTAGTATTCGCCGGCCGCGTTGTCGTTGTCTACCTCGGCAATGAGCGAGAAGAGTGTGCGCGCCTCGGCGCAGACGACGCCCGAGTTGCACAGGTCCAGCGCGCGTTCCTCGGCCGTAGCGTCCTTGAATTCGCGGATCGCGAGGAGTTCGTCGCCTTGCGTGATGAGCCGGCCATAGCGGCCGGGGTCGCGGGCCTGGAAGCCCAGGACGACGACCGCGTGGCGGTCCCGCGCCTCAAGCATGGCGCGCAGGGTTTCCTCGCGGATCAGGGGGGTGTCGGCGTAAAGCACGATCGCCTCGCCCTCGGCATCCGCCAGGATCGGGGCGGCCTGGGCCACGGCATGGGCGGTGCCGAGCTGGGGGTCCTGGACCACGGTTTCCACCGCCTCGTCAAAGGCGCGGGCCGAGGCCGCAACCGCCTCGCCGCCGTGGCCGGTGACGGTGACGATGCGGGAGGGATCCAGGCTGCGGGCGGTGGCGAGCGCGTGGTGGAGGAGGGGGGCGGCAGCGACCGGGTGCAGGACCTTGGGCAGGTCGGAGTTCATCCGGGTGCCCTGACCGGCTGCCAAGACGATGACTGAAACCTGCATTCTGCCCCTTTCCTTATCGTTGCGCCCGTTTTACCCCCCATGGACCGGGTGGCAAGGGGGCCGCTCCTCACGCCACGTTACAGGAAGGCCCGCATGCGCTGTGTAGTGTTCGATCTGGACGGAACTTTGGCGGACACCTCGGCGGACCTGCTGGCGGCGGCCAATGCGGTGCTTCCGCGGCCTGTGCTGGGGCCGGGGGATGAACTGACCGCCTTTCACGGCGGCCGTGCCATGCTGCGGCTGGGGTTCGAGCGGCTGGGGCTGGACTGTAGCGAGGCGGATGTCGATGCAGGCTATCCGCGCCTTCTGGAGGCCTACCGGGCCGGGATCGCCACCCATACGCGGCTTTATCCCGGTGCGATGGAGGCGGTGGAGGCGCTGAGGGGCCTGGGCTTCGCTGTGTCGATCTGCACCAACAAGCCGGAGGGTCTGGCCGAGCTTCTGCTGGCAGAGCTGGGGGTGCGGGGGGCCTTCGGGGCCCTGGTGGGCGCCGATACCTTCCCGGTGAGGAAGCCCGACCCGATGCCGTATCGGGCGGCTGTGGAGCGGGCGGGGGGCGTGGTGGCGCGCTCCATGCTGGTGGGAGACACCGAGACGGACGCGAAAACCGGAGTTGCGGCCGAGGTGCCGGTGGCGCTGGTCACCTTCGGTCCGGAGGGGGCGGGCGTTTCGCGGTTCCGACCAGCCGCGCTGCTGGACCGGTTCGAGGATCTGCCCGAGCTGGCGGGGCGGCTGATCCGCTGATGTGTCCACGGTGGACATTTTCTGATGCATCAATGAAATCCGTGACTTGATTGCGGGCATCAAGGAAGTCTTAACTCCTGCCCGAGGTGGTGTGGCGGAGGCCCCCCACCCCCATCCCCTCCCCACGTAGGGGGAGGGGAGGCGCCCAGTTTCCGGGCCGGTCTCCGGAAGCGGCGGGTGTTCACTCCTGCGCTGAGGGCAAGCATGTCGTCGCGCCTCTGGCGCTGCGCGCCCGCCGGCTCGGGTGCCTCCGGAGGGGAAATTTGTAGACAGATGAATGGGCCGGGCGCGCGCGGCGGTTGACGGGCACGCATGGTGGCTGCAGGGGGAGGGCGGCGATCCCCCCTTTGACAGTCGTTTCCGCCGACCCTACGGTCGCGGCCCATGACTGAGGCTTCGGACCATCCGGCGGCGCGTGCGACCGAGGCTTCTCGGTCGGTGAGCCGCCATGCGGTGACCTTCGTGCTGGTCACGGTCTTTCTGGACATGGTGGGGTTCGGTCTGATCATGCCGGTCCTGCCGAAGCTGATCGAGGATGTGGGCCATGTGGACATCGCGCGGGCGGCGGTAATCGGCGGCTGGATGTTTGCCGCCTTCAGCCTGGCGCAGTTCGTCTTCGCGCCGCTGATGGGGAATCTGGCCGACCGGTTCGGGCGCCGGCCGCTTCTCTTGCTGGCGATCTTCGGGCTGGGGATGGACTTCATCCTGATGGCGCTGGCGCCTTCGCTGGAATGGCTGTTCGTCGGGCGGATCATCGCCGGGGTGTGCGGGGCAAGCTGGATCATCGCCTCGGCCTTCATCGCCGACGTGACCGCGGCCGAGGACCGGGCCAGGGCCTACGGCTACATGGGCGCAGCCTTTGGTGTGGGCTTCGTCATCGGCCCGGCGATCGGCGGCCTGCTGGGAGAGCTGGGCCCGCGCGTGCCCTTCTGGGTGGCGGCTGGGATCTCGCTGATCAATTTCGTCTACGGGATGCTGGTCCTGCCCGAATCGCTTGCGCCGGAGAACCGCCGGCCGTTCGAACTGTGGCGGGCCAATCCGCTCGGCGCATTCCGGGTCTTTGCCAGCTACCGCGGCGTCCTGCCGATGGTCATGGTGATGGGGCTGTTCTTCTTTTCCACCTCGGTCTATCCGGCGATCTGGACCTTCTGGGGGATTGCCAAGTTCGGCTGGCCGGAGGCGATGGTGGGCGCCACGCTGGCGATCTTCGGGCTGATCGCGGGGGGCTTCCAGGGATTCCTGACCGGCCCGGCGACGAAACGCTTCGGTGAATGGCAGGTGGCGCTGTTCGGGCTGGTTTGCGCGACGCTGGTGCTGCTGGGCTACGGGTTCGTCGGGTCGCTCGGCGCGGTGATCGCGCTGATGATCCTGCACGGGCCGGAAGGGTTCGTGCATCCGCTTCTGACCTCGATGCTGACCAGGCGGGTGCCCGAGGATGCACAGGGCGAGTTGCAGGGCGGGATTTCCGCCGTCACCAATGTTGCCATGCTGTTCGGCACGGTGTTCTTTGCCTTCATCTTCGGGCATTTCTGGGCCGAGGGCCGCGCCTGGCGGTCGACGGACGTTGCCTACTGGGTGGCGGCGGGGTTCCTTGCGCTGACGACGGCGCTTTTCCTGAGTCTGAAGAGGTCCGAGAAGGCATGAGCGAGACATTCCACGGCAGTTTCACCCAGCAGGAGCCGATCCCCGAGGCCGGGATCGACGCGGCGATGGCCGTCCTGCGGCATGGGCGGCTGCATCGTTACAACACGGTGGCCGGAGAGGTCGCCGAGACGGCGGCCCTCGAGGAGGAGTTCGCGGCCTATGTCGGCGCAAACTATTGCCTTGCGCTGGCCTCGGGCGGGGCGGCGATGGCCTGCGGCCTGCGGGCCTTGCAGGTGAAGCCGGGCGAGCCGGTCCTGTCGAACGCCTTCACCCTGGCGCCGGTGCCGGGGGCGATCGCCTCGATCGGCGCGCGGCCGGTTTTCGTCGAGGTGACCGAGGACCTGACCATCGACCTTGCGCATCTGGAGGCGCAGGCGCTGGCCAGCGGGGCGAAGGTGCTGCTTCTGAGCCACATGCGCGGGCATGTCTGCGACATGGAGACGCTGATGGCGCTGGCCAACCGGCTGGGGCTGAAGGTGATCGAGGACTGCGCGCATACCATGGGCGCCAAGTGGAAGGGCGTGCCCTCGGGCCGGCACGGGGTACTCGGCTGCTACTCGACGCAGACCTACAAGCACATGAACAGTGGCGAGGGCGGGCTTCTGGTCACCGACGATTCCGAGCTTGCGGCGCGGGCGGTGCTTCTGTCGGGGTCCTACATGCTTTACGCCCGCCACCGCGCGGCGCCCCCGCCGGAGGTGTTCGAGCGCCTGAAGCTGGAGGTGCCGAACGTCTCGTCCCGGATGGACAACCTGCGGGCAGCGATCCTGCGGCCGCAGGTCGGGCTGCTGGATGATCGCCGGGCGCGCTGGCGGCGGCTTTATCAGGGGATGGAGCGGGGGCTGCGCAGCGTGCCGGGGCTGAAGCTGATCGAGAGGCCGCAGCACGAGGACTATGTGGGCTCGTCCTTCCAGTTCCTGCTGCCGGGCTGGGAGGCGGCGCGGGTGGCCGCGGTCGTGGCGGGGGCCGCGGCGCGGGGGGTGGAACTGAAATGGTTCGGCGCGGCCGAGCCGCAGGGGTTCACCAGCCGCTACGCGCATTGGCAGTATGCGCGGCCCGAGCCCCTGCCACAGAGCGACCGGGTGCTGGCCGGGCTGATCGACATGCGGCTGCCCCTGACCTTCATGCCCGAGGACGTGGATCAGATCGCGCGCATCATCGCCGACGAGGTCCGCGCGGCGGCCGAGGCGCGCGATCTCGCCCCGGTCGCGGCGCCTGCGGCGGACTGATGGGCTGGCTGTTCCGCCCGGCGCGGTCGGCGGGGGCGCTGACGCGGGGCCTGCGCCGGATAGCGGATCCGCGCTTCTATCTGAAGGCGGTGATCGGGCTGGCGCTGGCGGGTCTGGTGATCGTGCCCACGGTGGCCGACCTGATCAACGCAGCGACCCGGACCGCGGTCGGCTTGGCGGGGGACTGCCGGATCTTCCGGGTGGTGGACGGGGACACGGTGTCGTTGATCTGCGCCGAGGACGGGATGATCAGCGCGCGGCTTCTGGGCTATGACACGCCGGAGAAATATTCGCCCGGCTGCCTTTCCGAGTTCGTGGCGGCGGAACAGGCAAGCTGGGCGTTGCGGACGCTGATCCGCAAGGCCGACCGAATCGTGCTGCGGCGCGAGGGCACGGACCAATACGGTCGGGCGCTGGTGCGGATGGAGCTGGACGGGGTGGATGTGGCCCGCCTGATGATCCGGGCGGGCCATGCGCGCCACTACGCGGGCGGGTTGCGCGGCAGCTGGTGTCAATAGGGCTCGGGGTAGGGTGAGGTGCCGCCGAGGTTGCCGTTCGTCGCCTCGATCAGCACGGCGCAGAGGCAGGCAGTGTCGGTGCACTGGTCGCGCTGCGCAATGAAGTCGGGATCGGGCTCGGTCGGCCGGTTCATGTCCCAGGCGGTCGCAGTGGCATTCTCGACGGCGTGGACCCAGGCCAGATCGTTCAGCCGCCCCATGCGCCACAGCGTGTCGTCCCCGCTTTCGCCGGTGGCAGCGCCGCACATGAGCTGGTGCGCGGGCAGCGTCGGGTTGTCGCAGCCGATGTCGGAGAGCACGCCGACATAGCGGCTTTCCAGCTCGGCGATGCGCGCCTCGACAGCGGCACGGTCGATGGAACAGGTCTGCGCAGTGGCGCTGGTGGCCAGGAAAGCCAGAAGCAGGGCGGAAAGCAGGGCGGGGTGCATGGGATCGGTCCTTTCGTGATGGCGGCAGGAAAGGCGGGTCGGCCTGCGCGGTCAAGGTCGGGGAAACCGACCTTGAGACCCCTTGGTGAAGGGCTTGGTTCGATGAAACTTCTTCACCTGCAAGGCCCGGATTCCGGTCCGCCTTCGGTTGACCCCGGCAGGGCCTCAGAGTAAACGGGCGGGGAGACATGGCGGGCCGACATGCCCGCCCGCACGCGCGCCGCCAGCAGTCAAGGAGCCCCCTCGTGGACCTGATCCTCCGAGAGTATCTGCCCATCCTCATCCTACTTGCCGTCGCCGTGGGCCTGGGCCTGGTGCTGATCCTGGCCGCAGCCGTCCTGGCCGTGCGAAACCCCGACCCCGAAAAGGTCAGCGCCTATGAATGTGGCTTCAACGCCTTCGACGATGCGCGGATGAAGTTCGACGTGCGGTTCTACCTGGTGTCGATCCTGTTCATCATCTTCGACCTGGAAGTGGCGTTCCTGTTCCCCTGGGCGGTGGCCTTCGGGGAGATCAGCATGGCGGCCTTCTGGTCGATGATGCTGTTCCTGGCGGTGCTGACCGTCGGGTTTGCCTATGAATGGAAGAAGGGGGCCCTGGAATGGGAGTGATGACCGGCAACGCCGCTGGTGCCGACCACGAGGTCGCCGTCCAGGCGCTGAACCGCGAGCTGTCGGACAAGGGGTTTATCCTCACCTCCACCGAGGACATCATCAACTGGGCGCGGATCGGGTCGCTGCACTGGATGACCTTCGGTCTCGCGTGCTGCGCGGTCGAGATGATGCACACCTCGATGCCGCGCTATGATCTGGAACGCTTTGGGACCGCGCCGCGCGCCTCGCCGCGCCAGTCGGACCTGATGATCGTGGCGGGGACGCTGACCAACAAGATGGCCCCGGCGCTGCGCAAGGTCTATGACCAGATGCCCGAGCCGCGCTATGTGATTTCCATGGGCTCCTGCGCCAACGGGGGCGGCTATTACCACTACAGCTATTCGGTGGTGCGCGGCTGCGACCGCATCGTGCCGGTCGATGTCTATGTGCCGGGCTGCCCGCCCACGGCCGAGGCGCTGCTCTACGGCATCCTTCAGTTGCAGCGGAAGATCCGTCGCACCGGCACCCTGGTGAGGTAATCATGAGCGAAGCCCTTCAGGAACTGGCCGGGATCATCGAGCTGAAGCAGCCCGAGGCCGTGGTCTCGACTGCGATCGCCTTTGGCGAACTGACCGTCGTGGCGAACCTTGGCAACCTGGAAGCCCTGGTCGAATTCCTGCGCGACGATGCCTCGTGCCGGTTCTCGACCCTTGTGGACATCACCGCGGTCGACCACCCGGAACGGCCGCAGCGGTTCGATGTGGTCTACCATTTCCTGTCCATGTACCGTAACCATCGCATCCGGGTGAAGGTGGCGGTGCGCGAGGACGAGATGGTGCCCTCGATCACCGGCTTGCACCCCGCGGCCAACTGGTTCGAGCGCGAGGTGTTCGACATGTTCGGGATCCTGTTCTCGGGCCACCCGGACCTGCGGCGGATCCTGACCGACTACGGCTTCCGCGGCCATCCCTTGCGCAAGGACTTCCCGACCACGGGCTACACCGAGGTCCGCTACGACGAGGCGCTGAAGCGGGTCGTCTATGAACCGGTGAAGCTGGTCCAGGAATACCGCCAGTTCGACTTCATGAGTCCCTGGGAGGGTGCGGACTACATCCTGCCCGGTGACCAGAAGGCCGAGGCCAAGTGAAGCCGGGTCTTGCCATAGGCGACCGGGCGGTGTTCCGCCACCGGATCGGGCCGCAGCACACGGTGCCGGCGCTCTACCCCGAGGCGGCACGGTTCCAGGACATGCCGGCGGTACTGGCAACGGGCTATTTCGTCGGGCTGATGGAATGGGCCTGCGTGGAACAGATCGCGCCCTATTACGAGGACGGTGAAGGCTCCCTGGGCACGCATGTCGATTTCAGCCATGTCGCGCCTACCCCGCCCGGTCTTACGGTCACGGTGGAAAGCGAGGTCACGAGTATCGACGGCCGCTTCATCTGGTTCAGGTGCCGGGCGCATGACGGGGTGGACATGATCGGCGAGGGGCGTCATCAGCGCGCCGTCGTCCGGTGGGAGAAATTCGTGCCGAAGGCGATGGCCAAGGCGGAAAAGGCGGTGGCATGATGGACGGCGATATCCGCAGGAACACTTATGACGACGGCTCGACCGATTTCGAGACCGGCGAGCAGCGCATCCGCAACTTCAACATCAACTTCGGCCCGCAACATCCTGCGGCGCATGGCGTCCTTCGTCTGGTGCTGGAGCTGGACGGCGAGATCGTTGAACGCTGCGACCCGCACATCGGCCTGCTCCATCGCGGCACCGAAAAGCTGATGGAAAGCCGCACCTACCTGCAGAACCTGCCCTATTTCGACCGGCTGGACTATGTGGCGCCGATGAACCAGGAACATGCCTGGTGCCTGGCGATCGAGCGGCTGACCGGGACGGTCGTGCCGCGTCGCGCCAGCCTGATCCGGGTGCTCTTCAGCGAGATCGGGCGCATCCTGAACCATCTGCTGAACGTGACCACACAAGCGATGGACGTGGGCGCCTTGACCCCGCCGCTCTGGGGTTTCGAGGAGCGCGAAAAGCTGATGGTCTTCTACGAACGCGCCTGCGGGGCGCGGCTGCACGCGGCCTATTTCCGGCCGGGCGGTGTGCATCAGGACCTGACGCCGCAGCTGATCGACGACATCGACGCCTGGGCCGAGGCCTTCCCCAAGGTTCTGGACGACATCGACGGCCTGCTGACGGAAAACCGCATCTTCAAGCAGCGCAACGCCGACATCGGTGTGGTCACCGAAAAGGATATCCTGGAGTGGGGCTATTCCGGGGTCATGGTGCGCGGGTCGGGCCTGGCCTGGGACCTGCGCCGCGCGCAGCCCTACGAGTGCTACGACGAGTTCGACTTCAAGATCCCCGTCGGCAGGAACGGCGACTGCTATGACCGCTATCTCTGCCGCATGGCCGAGATGCGGGAATCGACCTCGATCATCCGGCAGGCCTGCGCCAAGCTGCGGGTGGAACCGGGTGATGTCCTCGCCCGCGGCAAGATCACCCCGCCGAAGCGGGCGGAGATGAAGACCTCGATGGAGGCGCTCATCCACCACTTCAAGCTTTACACCGAGGGCTTCCACGTCCCGGCGGGCGAGGTCTATGCCGCCGTCGAGGCTCCGAAGGGCGAGTTCGGGGTCTATCTGGTGGCGGACGGGACCAACCGGCCCTACCGCGCCAAGATCCGTGCGCCGGGCTATCTGCACCTGCAGTCGATGGACTGGATCTGCAAGGGCCACCAGCTGGCCGACGTCAGCGCCATCATCGGCACGATGGATGTGGTGTTCGGGGAGATCGACCGCTGATGCCGGACGTGACCTTCAATCTCTGGACCCTGATCCTGGGCGCGGTCGCCGGCCTCGCCGGGGTTCTGGGGTCCCGCTACGGCCACAAGCTGGTCATGGGTGCCGTCTCGGGCGCCGTGGCAGCCGTGGTCCTGACCTTCGCCAGAGGATATTTCTGAGCCATGCTGCGCCGTCTGCACCACACCCAGCCCGACAGTTTCGCCTTCACCCCGGCGAACCTGGAATGGGCACGGGCCCAGATTACCAAGTATCCCGAGGGCCGGCAGGCATCGGCGATCATCCCGCTCTTGTGGCGCGCGCAGGAACAGGAGGGCTGGCTGTCCCGCCCCGCCATTGAACACGTCGCCGACATGCTGGGCATGCCCTACATCCGTGCGCTGGAGGTGGCGACCTTCTATTTCATGTTCCAGCTGCAGCCGGTCGGGTCGGTGGCGCACGTCCAGATCTGCGGCACCACCAGCTGCATGATCTGCGGGGCCGAGGATCTGGTGGCGGTCGCCAAGGAGCTGATTGCGCCTACCCCGCACACGCTGTCGGCGGACGGCAAGTTCAGCTGGGAAGAGGTCGAATGCATGGGTGCCTGCGCCAATGCGCCGATGGCCCAGATCGGCAAGGACTATTACGAGGATCTGACCGGCGAGAAGCTGCGAGAGCTGATCGGGCGGTTCCGTAATGGCGAGGTCCCGGTGCCGGGACCGCAGAACGGGCGCTATGCGGCCGAACCTGCGGGCGGGCTGACCAGCCTGAAGGAGTTCGAGGCGGGACGCCGGAAGTACAATGCCAGCGCGCAGCTTGCCGTCGATATCGGCGACACGGTCAAGCGGATCGACGGAACCGAAGTGCCGCTGACGACCCCCTGGCTGGGCGTGGCGTCAAAGGCGAAGCCTGCCAAGGCGCAAGCGGCCGAGCCGATGCCGTCGGCGGTGGCCCCGGCGGCTGTGGCCGACGTCGCGGCGCCGGAGGCGAAGCCCCGTTCGAAGGGTGCCGCGAAGGCTGCAGGTGCCACCTCCGGCGGAACGCCCGAGGCCGTTGCACCGGTCGCCGTGGCGGGCAGGAAGCCCAAGGCGCTGAAGGCGGCGCGGAAGGGCAAGGCGGATGATCTGAAGCTGATTCTCGGCATCGGTCCCAAGCTCGAGGCGCTGTGTCACCGGCTTGGCTTTTTCCATTTCGACCAGATTGCCGAGTGGACTGACGCCGAGATTGCCTGGGTCGACGAGAACCTGGAGGGGTTCAAGGGTCGTGTCAGCCGCGACAAGTGGGTGGCACAGGCCCGGATCCTTGCGGCGGGCGGTTCGGTCGAAGACGCCGCAGCGGTGGCACGCGACTGAGTG
Source organism: Tabrizicola sp. (assembly GCA_046294075.1). Lineage (GTDB taxonomy): Bacteria > Pseudomonadota > Alphaproteobacteria > Rhodobacterales > Rhodobacteraceae > Tabrizicola. The sequence goes on from JBKBJC010000028.1 coordinate 26,653, forward strand.
TGGTATGTGATCGCCCGGGTCCGGCCTTGGCCTGACCGGCGACAGGAGCGGGTGGATGCTGGACCAGGACGACGACACGACGATCGGCAGGGGAGGCTGGGCTCTGGTTGTGGCCTCGGGCCTGATATTCTATGTCATCCTGCGCCATATCCTCCACTACCTGCTGTTTCCCTCGCTGGCCTTCGCACTGGCGATCTCACTGATCGTGCTGTTGATCCTCTACCGGCTTGCGGTCGCGGTGAACCGCCATGATGACGCCGAGGCCGAGCGCCATGTGCGCCGGATCGTCCCGGCTTCGGCACTGGCCGAGGGCAGCACCCGGGTAAGTGGTATCGAAGGGGCGCAGGCCTCGACGGTGGTGGCGGTGCCGGTTCGGCCCGATCCGGCGACACCGGTCCCGCAGCGCCGGGTTGCGATGGTAACACCCCTGGCAAAGGTCGAGCCCGCGCCGCTGATCCTGCCGCAACAAGCCGAAGCCACGCCGGCCTCCGCAGCCCGGGCAGCGCAGCCGGCCCCGATCGATCCGGTCGATGAGGTCCTGCCAGAGGCTTCCGCCCCGGTCTCGCCCGAGGTTCCTCCGTCGCAACCCGCGGTCAGGACGGCGGCCAAACCGAAGGCCGAAGCCAAGACGGCTGCCAAGTCGGGTTCCAAGTCGGTTGCGGGCGGCAAGCCGGCCGTGAAGGCTGCCACGAAGGTTGCAACGCCAGCGCCGGCGACCTCCAAGCCGACGGCCGGGTTCAAGGGCAAGGCCGAACTGAAAGCCAAGGCCGCCGAGCCGGAGGCCGCGGCGGCGCCCGAAGGCGCCACCAGAGCCAGAGCCGCCAGCAAGGCCAAGGTTGGACCCAAATCGAAGTCCGCAAAGGCTCCTGCGAGCGGATTGGTGCGCCTTTCCGCTCCGCGCGGCGGCAAGGCAGACGACCTGAAACTGATCGACGGGGTCGGCCCGGCATTGGAGCGGTTGATGAACAGCCTGGGCTTCTATCACTTTGACCAGATCGCCGCCTGGACCGAGGCGGATGTCGCGCTGGTCGATGCCGAGATGAAATCGTTCAAGGGCCGCGCGACACGCGACAAATGGGTGCTCCAGGCGAAGATCCTGGCGAATGGAGGGACGAAGGAAGAAGCCGCCGCCGCCGCCAAGGCGTGACGGTCAAACGAAGCAACGCGGCAACCGGGACCGCCGGGCCGCCCTGACGGGAGTGACATGGAATGCGCAGTGCAGAGAACGTGAATGCCCCTTGGCTGGGCGGATGGATCATCGGGGCAGCGGCCGGGCTGGTTGCCGTCGGCGCGCTGATCGCGGTCGGCAAGTTCGATTACATGCCCGCCGCAGCGATCGGCGCCGTCGTTGCCTTGCTGGTCGGGGCGATCCTGGGTCTGCCCTGGGGTGCCGGGTCGGCACGGGCTGCTGCGCCGGCGGCTTCCCCGGTCCGGGCGGCCCCGGTGGCCGAGGCTGTCGCGAGCCCGGCAGCCTTCGCCGCGATGCCGGCCGAGGCGCATGCGGGGCCCGAGCGGCTTTCCGCGCCGCGCGGCGGCAAGGCCGACGACCTGAAGGAGATCGAGGGCATCGGCCCGGCGATGGAGAAGCTGGTCAACGAACTGGGGTTCTACCACTTCGAGCAGATCGCCGGCTGGTCGGATGCCGACGTGGCCTGGGTCGATGCCAACCTCAAGGGCTTCAAGGGCCGCGTGACCCGCGACAAGTGGGTGGCGCAGGCGAAGATCATCGTCAACGAAGGGCTTGAGGCGTTCCGCGAACGCGCCAAGACCAACAACTACTGAGACCCCGGAGAAGCGCCCGACATGCAGAACCGTCCCGACCCGGCCGACCTTCAGCGCGCCCGACAGGTGCGGCTGGTGGCCATGGTCCTGGCCGGGACGATGCTGGTGTGGATGGGCGCCCAGGTCCTGGGCGGACAACTCGGGTTGGAGACGCGCTTCGTGTTCCTCTTCGACCTTCTGGCCATTGCGGGTTTCGTCTGGGCCCTGGTGGTGACGTATCAGATCTGGCGCGGACGCCAGAGTTAGGAAGACCGAATGCTCAAGGATCAGGATCGCATTTTCACCAACCTCTACGGGATGCATGACCGCAGCCTGAAGGGCGCCATGAAACGTGGCCATTGGAACGGCACCGCCGAGATCATCAAGCGCGGGCGCGACACGATCATCGAGCAGGTCAAGGCCTCGGGCCTGCGCGGGCGGGGGGGCGCGGGGTTCCCCACGGGTCTGAAATGGAGCTTCATGCCCAAGCAGTCGGATGGGCGCCCGTCCTATCTGGTCATCAATGCCGACGAGTCGGAACCGGGCACCTGCAAGGATCGCGAGATCATGCGGCACGACCCTCATACGCTGATCGAGGGGGCGCTGCTCGCGTCCTTCGCCATGGGGGCCAACACCTGCTACATCTACATCCGCGGCGAATACATCCGCGAGCGCGAGGCGCTGCAGGCCGCGATCGACGAATGCTATGACGCGGGGCTTCTGGGCAGGAATGCAGCCAAGTCGGGCTGGGACTTCGACCTTTACCTGCACCACGGTGCCGGAGCCTACATCTGCGGCGAGGAGACCGCGCTGCTGGAAAGCCTGGAAGGCAAGAAGGGGATGCCGCGGATGAAGCCGCCGTTCCCGGCAGGATCGGGGCTTTACGGCTGCCCGACCACGGTGAACAACGTGGAATCGATTGCGGTCGTGCCGACGATCCTGCGCCGGGGCTCGGACTGGTTCGCGTCCTTCGGGCGTCCGAACAACACCGGGACCAAGCTCTTTGGCATCTCGGGCCACGTCATGCAGCCCTGCGTGGTGGAAGAGGCCATGTCGATTCCGTTGCGCGAGTTGCTGGATCGCCACTGTGGCGGGGTCCGTGGCGGCTGGGACAACATCAAGGCGGTGATCCCGGGCGGGTCCTCGGTGCCCTTGCTGACCAAGGAACAATGCGACGACGCGATCATGGACTTCGACTGGCTGCGCGAGCAGCGCTCGGGCCTCGGCACGGCGGCGGTCATCGTGATGGACAAGTCGACCGACGTCATCAAGGCGATCTGGCGGCTGTCGAAGTTCTACAAGCACGAAAGCTGCGGCCAATGCACTCCCTGCCGCGAGGGCACCGGCTGGATGATGCGGGTGATGGACCGCCTGGTCCGCGGCGAGGCCGAGATCGAGGAGATCGACATGCTTCTGTCGGTGACGAAGCAGGTCGAGGGCCACACCATTTGCGCCTTGGGCGATGCGGCGGCCTGGCCGATCCAGGGCCTGATCCGCGCCTTCAGGGACGAGATCGAGGACCGGATCAAGGCCCGCAAGACCGGGCGCATCTCCGCGGTCGCGGCAGAGTGATGCGGATGGCTCTGGCCCTTTCGGTGATGCTCGCTCAGGCGGCCTGCGTGGGGATGGCGGAGAGATCGCCTGCCAGGCAGGGTGCCGTTCGCGTCACCAACAACGGCCAGCCGTTCCGGATGTGGGAAGGTGCGGCGGCGCGCAAGGCTGCTGATGCGGTTTGCGGGGGCAGGGTGAACGTCTCGATTTACGACCGGTATGATCCCGCGACCGGCGCCTGGGTTTACCCGGGAGGCTGCGCATGACAAGTGTGATCACCTGCGGTCACAAGCCACTGAACCGGATGGCTTGTCATGGCATATCAACGGGGGTTGGCCCCAACTGCGGCGCACGAGCAGCCGCCGGTCGTCGGCAGCTGCATGCAGCCAAGGAGGCCAAAATGCTTCGCACTCTGACCATCGCCCTGACCCTTGCCGCCACGCCCGCCTTGGCGCTGGTGCCGATCAACGAAGAACCGGTGATCCACGAAAAGCTGTTGCAGGGCTTTATCGGCGATGCCATCGCCAAGAATTGTCCGACGATCGAGCCGCGCGCGCTGCGCGCCCTGGGTGAACTGAACAAGCTGCGCGACTATGCCCTGAACCAGGGATACGAGGCAAAGGTAGTGCGGGAATTCGTCACCTCGAAAGAGGAGAAGGCGAAGTTCAAGATCGAAGCTGCCGAATGGCTCAAGGTGCGCGGGGCTGAACCGGGCAAGCCCGAGGCCTATTGCGCCATCGGCGAGGCAGAGATTGCCGCAAACAGCCTGATCGGCTACCTGCTGAGGTCGAAGAAGTGAACCCCGGCGGACAACTGATACATCACGGACACGCGGCTGTGGGACACCATGGCCGCCTGCAAGGGACGGCGGAGTAAGGCCATGACCAACCTCAAGAAAATCAACATCGACGGGATCGAGGTCGAGGTCGATGGTGCGATGACCATCATCCAGGCGGCCGAAGTCGCCGGGGTGGAGATCCCGCGCTTCTGCTACCACGAGCGGCTGTCGATCGCCGGCAACTGTCGGATGTGCCTGGTCGAGGTCGTGGGCGGCCCGCCGAAGCCGGCGGCAAGCTGTGCGATGCAGGTGCGCGATCTGCGGCCTGGCCCGAACGGCGAGGCGCCTGTCGTCAAGACCAAGTCGCCGATGGTCAAGAAGGCCCGCGAGGGGGTGATGGAGTTCCTGCTCATCAACCACCCGCTCGACTGCCCGATCTGCGACCAGGGCGGCGAATGCGACCTCCAGGATCAGGCGATGGCCTATGGGGTGGACTTCAGCCGCTACCGCGAGCCGAAGCGCGCCAGCGAGGATCTGAACCTTGGACCGCTGGTCGAGACGAAGATGACCCGCTGCATTTCCTGCACCCGCTGCGTGCGCTTCACCACCGAGGTCGCCGGGATCACCCAGATGGGCCAGACCGGCCGCGGCGAGGATGCCGAGATCACCAGCTATCTGAACATGACGCTGGAGTCGAACCTGCAGGGCAACATCATCGACCTCTGCCCGGTGGGGGCCCTGACCTCCAAGCCCTATGCCTTCACCGCGCGGCCTTGGGAGCTGACCAAGACCGAGTCGATCGACGTGATGGATGCGCTGGGGTCGAACATCCGCATCGACACCAAGGGCCGCGAGGTCATGCGCATCCTGCCGCGCAACCATGACGGCGTGAACGAGGAGTGGATCAGCGACAAGACCCGTTTCGTCTGGGACGGTCTGCGTCGGCAGCGGCTGGATACGCCTTACGTCCGCGAGAACGGAAAGCTCCGGAAAGCCTCCTGGGGCGAGGCGCTGGAGAAGGCCGCGGCAGCGATGAAGGGCAGGAAGGTTGCCGGCCTCGTCGGCGATCTGGTGCCGGTCGAGGCGGCGTATTCGCTGAAGCTGATGGTCGAATCGCTGGGTGGGCATGTCGAATGCCGCACGGATGGCGCGCGCCTGCCGATCGGCAACCGCTCGGCCTATGTCGGCACCGCGAAGATCGAGGACATCGACACGGCGAAGGTGATCCTGCTGATCGGGACCAACCCGCGCGTCGAGGCCCCGGTGCTGAACGCCCGCATCCGCAAGGCCTGGGCGGCGGGCGCCACGGTCGGGCTGATCGGCGAGGCGGCCGATCTGACCTATGACTACAAGCACATGGGCACCGACCGCGCGTCGCTGGTCGATCTGGTCGGCCGGGTGACCCGGAAGGACGACACGCTGGTCATCATCGGCCAGGGTGCGATCAACGAGGCCGACGGCGAGGCGGTGCTGAGCCAGGCCATGGCCTATGCCACCGGGGCGGGGGCGAGGTTCATGGTCCTGCACACGGCGGCGGCGCGCGTGGGCGCGATGGACGTGGGCGCCGTGACCGAGGGCGGGTTGGCCATGGCGACGCAAGGCGCGCAGGTGATCTACAACCTGGGCGCGGACGAGGTGGAGATCAGCCGGGACGGGGCGGATGCGCCCTTCGTGATCTACCAGGGCTCGCACGGTGACCGGGGGGCCAACCGCGCGGACATCATCCTGCCCGGCGCGGCCTATACCGAGGAAAACGGGTTGTTCGTCAACACCGAGGGGCGGCCGCAGCTTGCCTTCCGCGCCGGGTTCGCCCCCGGCGAGGCGAAAGAGAACTGGGCGATCCTTCGGGCGCTGTCGGCAGAAGTGGGCCAGCAGTTGCCGTGGGATTCGCTGGCGGGCCTGCGCGCGGCGCTGGTGAAGGCGCATCCGCACCTGGGCCGGATCGACGAGGTGCCGGAGAACGACTGGCAACCTCTGCCTGTGAAGGCTCCGGCCAAGGCAGCGTTCCGCAATGCCATCAAGGACTTCTACCTGACGAACCCCATCGCTCGTGCTTCGGTGGTGATGGCCGAGCTGTCGGCGATGTCCACGGCCCGTGCGGCGGCCCCGATTGCGGCAGAGTAGCATGGTGCAGCGCCTCTCCCTGATCGCGTCCCTTGGCACCGCGACAGCGGCGCTTGGGGCTTGCACGCCCGGCGGAGAGGTGCCAGAGGAACGCGGGCAAGCGCCGGTCTATCAGGGGGTCTCGACGATCCTGCTCGACAAGGACATGGTCAGCGTCACCGTTGCCCTGCGGGGAGGGGACGGGGGACGGGATGTCGAGGCATACGGCCGCTGTGCTGCCGCGCAATATGCGCTGGATCAAGGGTTTGGCTTCGCGCGTCAGGTGCGGACCATCGTGAAGAGGGACGGGCGGACATGGGTGGGGGATGCGGTCTATCTGCTCTCGACCGAATTGCCCGAGGGCCTGCGCACCATCGACGTCAAGGCGGCGGTGGCGGAATGTGCAGCGCTTGGAATACCGACTGAATAGGACTGGCGGCTTGAGGATGAGGGACTGACATGGACGGGTTTCTTGCCACGGGGTTCGGAACGGCGGTGCTGATCGCGGCGCAAAGCCTTCTGATCGTGGCCTTCGTGATGATCAGCCTGCTGTTCCTGGTCTATGGCGACCGCAAGATCTGGGCCGCGGTGCAGATGCGGCGCGGCCCGAACGTGGTGGGGCCGTTCGGCCTGCTGCAATCCGTGGCCGACGCGCTGAAATATGTGGTCAAGGAGATCGTCGTCCCGGCGGGCGTTGACCGTCCGGTGTTCTTCCTGGCCCCGATGCTGTCCTTCGTGCTGGCGATCCTGGCCTGGGCGGTGATCCCCTTCGATGACGGCTGGGTCCTGGCCAACATCAACGTGGCGATCCTGTTCGTCTTTGCCGTGTCGAGCCTCGAGGTCTACGGCGTCATCATGGGCGGCTGGGCCTCGAACTCGAAATACGCCTTCCTTGGAAGCCTGCGTTCGGCGGCGCAGATGATCTCTTACGAGGTCTCCCTGGGCCTCATCATCATCGGCGTCATCATCTCGACGGGGGCGATGAACTTCGGCGCCATCGTCGCGGCGCAGGACGGGGACTGGGGCCTCTTCAACTGGTACTGGCTGCCGCATTTCCCGATGGTGTTCCTGTTCTTCATCAGTGCGCTGGCCGAGACGAACCGCCCGCCCTTCGACCTGCCCGAGGCCGAAAGCGAGTTGGTTGCGGGCTTCATGGTGGAATATTCCTCCACCCCCTACCTTCTGTTCATGGCCGGCGAATACATCGCGATCTTCCTTATGTGCGCGCTGATCAGCCTGCTCTTCTTCGGCGGCTGGCTGTCGCCGATCCCCGGCCTCGCCGACGGCTGGTGGTGGATGGTCGCCAAGATGTGGCTGTTCTTCTTCATCTTCGCCATGGTGAAGGCCATCGTCCCCCGCTACCGCTATGACCAGCTGATGCGGATCGGCTGGAAGGTCTTCCTGCCGATGAGCCTTGCCTGGGTGGTGATAGTCGCCTTCCTGGCGAAATTCGAGGTGCTGGGCGGTTTCTGGGCCCGCTGGACGATTGGAGGCTGAGGATGGCGAACATCGACTGGAACCGCGCGACGCGCTACTTCCTGCTCGCGGACTTCATCAAGGGCTTCGGCCTCGGCATGAAGTACTTCTTCGCGCCGAAAACCACGGTGAACTACCCGCACGAAAAGGGGCCGCTGTCGCCCCGTTTCCGCGGCGAACATGCGCTGCGCCGCTATCCGAACGGCGAGGAACGCTGCATCGCCTGCAAGCTGTGCGAGGCGGTCTGCCCGGCCCAGGCCATCACCATCGACGCCGAACCGCGCGAGGACGGCAGCCGCCGCACCACGCGCTACGACATCGACATGACCAAGTGCATCTACTGCGGCTTCTGCCAGGAAGCCTGCCCGGTCGATGCCATCGTCGAAGGCCCGAACTTCGAATTCTCGACCGAGACCCGGGAAGAGCTGTTCTACACCAAGGAAAAGCTCCTTGCGAACGGCGAACGCTGGGAGGCCGAGATCGCCCGCAACCTCGAACTCGACGCGCCGTATCGGTGAGCCCATGACCGACGACTTCGCCAAGATGTTTTCCGTCTGGATGGAGCAGGGCCAGAAGATGGCCCAGGCCTTCATGCCGGCTATGGAGAATTTCGACGCGAAGGCGATGGAAAAGTTCTTCC
>JBKBJC010000029.1:0-34456 GCA_046294075.1 Tabrizicola sp.
TGAGAGCGATCGAACTGGATCCGGGCCTGGCCAGTTGCCATGCCAGCCTGGCGCAGGTTCTCAGCACACGCTGCATGGTCCGCCCGGGCTATCCCAACCGCAAGGCCGATTGCGCCGCCGCCTTCCGCCATGCGCGCGAGGCCATTGCGCTCGACCCCTACGATCCGCGCTGCCATATCAGCATGGCCTGGAACTGGGCCATCGCCCGGTCGCCGGAACGGGCCAATTCGCATTTCCGGCTGGCGGTCGACATGAATCCGAACGATGCCGAGACGCTGATCGCGGCGGCCAGCGGGCTGGGGTTCCTCGGCCATGTCGAACTGGCAAAGGACCTGGCCCGACAGGCGCTGCGGCTGAACCCGATCTATCCGGAATACTACACCGCCTATCTTGCGGGCATCCACTTCATGGCCGGCGACCACGAGGCGACCATTGCCACGGTCGAGAAATGTCCCGACGGTTTTCCCGACCTCGGGGTCTGGGCGGTGGCCTCCTATGCGCACCTCGGCCGGCAACAGGAGGCGACCCGCGCCTACCAGACCTTCCGCCGGATCGCGGCGCAGCTGTGGGAAGGACCGGCCCCCCCGACCGAGGAAGAGCTGGAAGCCTGGGTGCTGGAGACCCTGCCGATCACCTGGCCCGAGGGCCGGCTGGCCTTGCAGAAGGGTATCCGGCTGGCCCGGGCCATCGCTGTGGAAACCGCCTGACCCGGACCCTGCTTCTAGCGGCAGTGCCGCATGAAATAGCGGGCAAGCAGAACCTTGAAGCGGGTCGACTTGCTGTTGCCGTAGGAGGGTTCGTCCACCACGTCGGGGGGGGTCTTCAACACGTCGGCCGAGGGGATGCGGACATGCATCCGGTTCGGCGTGTCGTAGACCGGCACGATCTGGACGCTGTCGGGGATCTCGCCGTTCGGTCCGGCGCCCGGCCCGTCGTAGCGATAGCCGTTGGCATGCAGCCAGCCGCGCGTGTCGTCGTTGAACTTCTTCCATTCCGAGTTCGGCGTGTCCTTGAAAACGCTCTTGGCGACCCGCAGGATCGCCTCTCCGGTCTCTTCCTGGTCGGCGATCGAATTGCTTTTCAGATTGAAGAATCCCACCATTCCTCTGTCTCTCCCTGTGCCCTGGCTGTCATCGCCGCGTGTCCGGGACCCACTATTCCGCCGGTTCGTGATGCCAGCGTGAAATGCGCCGGCCGCCTCCGATTCCGTTCTTGATCCCGCCGGTCATCCTGCCTTGAATACGGCCATGAAGCAAAATCCAGCCGAGCTGATCGCGCGGATGGCGCGCGCCCTGGCCGATGACTTCCACTTGCTGGCCCTGGACGAGCCCGATGCGCCCCTGTTCCTGGCCGTTGCGATGCCGACGGACGAAGGCGTAACGGGTCTGAAGCCTCGCCTGCCGGCCGGGCGCGGCCTGACCCCGCAGCTGGCGATGCTGGCTGCCGGGGCCGAGGCGCTGGAGCTGCGCGCAAGTCTGGCGCAGCACCACCTGTCCGACCTGCGCCGGCTGCCGCGCCGCAACGGGATCGCCGTGGTCGCGGCGACCGACCTGGTCAGCGGCGCGGCCATCGAGGTGCCGGCGCAGGAGGTCTACCTCGACTGCGCGGAAGTTCTGGGCGAGCCCTTGCACGAGGACGCCAATTCCACTGGCTGCGCGGTGGGCCCGGACCGGGACAGCGCCCTGGCACGGGGCCTGTGGGAATGTGTGGAACGCGATGCGGTGGCGTTGTGGTGGCATGGGCGGCGCCCCGGCGGCGCGGTGTCGACCGAGATCATCGACGCGCACCAGCCGCGGCTGTTCTGGTGGCTGCACCAGCGCACCCGGGTCACCCGGCTGATCGAGATCACCAGCGACATCGGCCTGCCGGTCGTGGTGGCGGTCGCCGCCGACCCGGACGGGCGGTCTGTCGCCATGGGTGCGGCCGCGCGCCCCGTGCTGGAGGATGCAGCACTCGCCGCGGTGACCGAGATGGTCCAGACCGAGGTGAGCCTGGACCATGCCCGCGCGGCCGGCGATCCGGAGGCTGCCGCCTGGCTTGCTGCCGCATCGCTGGCCGAGCAGCCGCAGTTCCGCCCGGGCCCGGCAAGGCCGGCGCAACCGCTGGAGATGCCGGCGCTGCTGGAGCGGCTGACGGCGCTTGGCCATCGGGCCCTGGCTGTCGATCTCACCCTGCCCGGCGACCCGTTGCCGGCGGTGCGGGTCCTCGTGCCCGGGCTTTGCGCGATACGGGGACGGATCCTGTGCCCGCGTTTTGCCCGGCTCTGTCCCGACAGTCCCGCCCCGATCCTGCCCGAACCCTTCTGAGCCTTTCGCAGCGAGGCCGCAATGCCGCCGATCTCGACCCCGCACAGTCTTTTCGGCCTCTCGCCGCCCGCAACGCCGCGGACAGCGGCGGCGGGGGGCTCGCAATCGGGCTACTGCTACCTGTTCCCCGATCTGGCGCGACAGACCGATGTCGGCTGTTTTTGCGGCACCACCCCGGCCGAGACCTTCCGCAGGCTCAGGACCTTCGAGAAGGACAGCCGCACCGCCCTGTCGGCGCCGCAGGTGCTGCCGATGCGGCTGGCGCCGGTCTATACCTATTTCGGCCAGTTCGTGAACCATGACATCTCGGCCCCGGTGGGCGATGTGGTCACGCTGGCCGCTCCGCCGGAAGGCACCGGCGTCATCGACACCGGACTGCCGCCCGGGCTCGACAGGTCGCGGCGGGCGTCCCCCGAGGTGATCCTGGCGAACTTCGTCAACGAACAGGCCGAACCCCTGGCGCTGGACAGCCTTTACGGCGACGGACCGGACAGTGCCGACCCCGGAATCCGGGCGCTTTACGCGACCGACGGCAAGCGGTTCCGGCTGGGCAAGACCCGACGGGAACCGGACCAGTTCTTCATCGACAAGGGCCGCGATCCGGCGCGCATCCACCACGACACGGAGGCGCCCGACATCCTGCGGCGGGACGGCCAGCCCCTGATCGCCGACCGCAGGAATGACGAGAACCTGATCGTCAGCCAGCTGCACCTGGCGCTGATGCTGGTCCACAACAAGGCCGTCACGGCCCTCGAACCCGGAACGCCCGACCCGGCAACCTGTTTCGCCAAGGCCCGGCAGCTGGTCACGCTGCACTATCACTGGCTGATCCTGCACGATTTCCTGGCGAACCTTCTGGCACCGGACAGTCTGCGGACCCCGCTTGCCGACCGGGCGCAGAAGCTGCCCGCAGCACGCCTGGTGCCGCTGGAGTTCACCACCGCCGCCTTCCGCTTTGGCCATTCGATGGTCGGCACGACCTACGACTTCAACCGCAACTTCGGGCGCGGCGGTCGGTTCGACCGCGAGGGGGCGAAGTTGCAGCACCTCTTCGACTTCACCACCCAGCGCAACATGGGACAGCCGGGCCTCGCCGAGACGCTGCAACTGCCCGACCACTGGGTCATCGACTGGGACCGGATGACCCGGTCTGCGAAGCGCGCGCCCGATCCGGTAGCGGGTCCGGTCGGGGCCGAGCAGATCGACCTGACCTTTGCGCCCGAGATGCTGAACGCGATGGGAACCTCTGAGATCGCGGCGCACGGCTCGATCCTGTTCCGCAACCTGATGCGCGGTTATCACCGCCGGATCGCCTTTGGCCAGGCGCTTGCCGGCGCCTGCGGGCTGGAGGCGCTGGACGGGGACGACCTGCGCGCTGCCCTGCCCGAAAGTCCGCCTGGCACGAAGGGCCTGCGTGAGCTGGCCGAAGAACTGGGCATGCTGGCCGAGACGCCGGCCTGGCTTTATGTACTGGCCGAGGCGCGGCACCACGGCCGTGGCGAGCATCTGGGCCCGGTGGCCAGCGAGATCATCGCCGATACGATCACCGGCCTGATGCGGCACATGCCGCAGTCGATCCTGAACCACGCGGGCGGCGGCTGGCATCCGGCCCAAAGCCCGCTCAAGGGTCCCGGCAACCGGGCGCTGACCTCGCTGCGATCTTTCCTGCGCTATGCCGTGCAGGATTCCCACAGCGCCGTTGCGCCGGCGTGACCGGCCCGGCAACGGGCTGGACAGAGGCAAGGTTTCGCTTCATAGACGCGGTCGTCGGGCAAGGCGCGCCGCGCCGGTCCCGGCCAGCCACCCAAAGAAGATGCGCCGGTAACGGCCGAGCAGAGACGCCTTCGCCCATGACCCCTGACCCGATCCCGTCACGCCTGCGGTCGCCCGACCTGGCCCGTCGTCTGGCCATTGCCATGATCCTGCCGCTGGCCGCCTGCGCCGATGCGACCAGCACCATGCAGCTTTATCCCTTGTCGGGCGAGATCGCGGATGCCGATCCGACCCTGGTCATCCGGGCCATGGCGAAGAACACCGACAGCACCTCGGGACCGCTGAGCTTCCGCCTGCCCGGGCGCGGCAAATGCACCGGCACATGGACCTCGCTGACGCCGCGGGTTGTCTCGAACTCGCAAGGCATGTCGCTGACGTTGAAGAAGACCGGTGGGGAGGTCGGCACCAAACGGGAAACCGTCGCGGGCGTCAACAACGGCGAGATCTATGCGGTCTGCGACGATGGCACCCGGGTGCAGGGCACCTTCGTCATCGGGTCGGGCACCGCCAGCGGCACGGGCCAGGCCAGCGACACCAACGGCAACGTCTACAAGCTGTTGTTCTGACGGCAGCTATCTCGGACGGCACGCGGCGAGGGCGTCCGCAAGCACAGCACGGACGGCATCGGTCGGCACGTCCTCGGCCACGAAAGCCTGGCCGATCCCGCGCGCGAGGATGAAGCGCAGCCGGCCGTCCACCACCTTCTTGTCCTGGCCCATCAGCGCGATCAGCGCCTCGGACCCCGGCAGTTCGCCCGGAATGTCGGCCAGATCGACCTTCATCCCCATCGACGCAAGATGCGCCCGGACCCGCGAGGGGTCTTCCTGGCTGCACAGGCCCAGCCGCGCCGACAACGCGAAGGCCAGCGCGCAGCCGATCGCCACCCCCTCGCCATGCAGAAGCCGGTCGGAATAGCCGGTGGCCTTTTCCAGCGCATGACAGAAGGTGTGGCCCAGGTTCAGCAGCGCGCGTTCGCCTTCCTCGGTTTCGTCGCGGGAAACTATCCCCGCCTTCATCTCGACCGAGCGCGTCACCGCGCGCAGCCGCGCGGCCGCATCGCCCGCCCGGATTGCAGGGCCTTCGCGTTCCAGCCAGTCGAAGAAGGCGGCATCGCCCAGAAGGCCGTATTTCACCACCTCTCCATAGCCCGACAGGAAGTCGCGGTCGGGCAGCGTGTCGAGCACCGAAATGTCGGCCAGCACCAGGCTTGGCTGGTGGAAGGCGCCAACGAGGTTCTTGCCCTGCGCGGTGTTGATCCCGGTCTTGCCGCCGACCGAGCTGTCCACCTGTGCAAGCAGCGTCGTCGGCAGTTGCACGAAGCGCACCCCACGGCGAAGGATTGCGGCGGAAAAGCCCACGAGGTCGCCGATCACACCGCCACCGAAGGCCAGCACCACGTCGCGGCGTTCGACCTTCTGCTCCAGCAGCCATTCGGTGCAGCGGGCCAGGTTTTCCCAGTTCTTCGTGCCCTCGCCCGGTGGCAGGGCCAGTGCGGCAGAGGCGATCCCCGCAGCCTGAAGCGCCGCGGTCAGCGCCGGCAGGTGGCGGGCGGCGACCGTTTCCTCGGTGACGATGGCCACACGGGGACGACGCAAGAGCGGCGCGATCTCCTCGCCCGCGCGCGCGATCAGGCCGGGGCCGATCCGCACCTCGTAGGACCGATCCCCCAGATCCACCGCAACCCTGTTCAACTTGCGTCCTCCAGCACGTCCGGTCGTGATTTCAGCGCCTCGCGCACCCGTCTGGCCATCTCCTCGACGGACTTGTCCGGCTGGCTTTCCACAACGATGTCGGCCAGCGCATAGAACGGCTGACGCGCCTCGTAAAGCGCCCGCAGCGTCTCGCGTGGGTTGGGCGTGCGCAGAAGCGGCCGCGTCGTCTTGTGCCGGACGCGCTGCCACAGAAGGTCGAGGTCGGCCTTCAGCCAGACCGAGACCCCGACATCGTGAATCAGCTTGCGGTTCGCCTCGGACAGGAAAGCGCCACCGCCGGTGGACAGGATGCAGGGCGTGCCGCGCAGGAGGCGGGCGATGACCTCGGTCTCGCGGGCGCGGAAGAAGGGCTCGCCGTCGCGTTCGAAGATCTCGGCGATGGAGCGGTTGGCGGCGCGGACGATCTCGTCGTCGGAATCGCGGAACTCGACCCCAAGCTGCCGGGCCAGCGCGGTGCCGACGGCCGTCTTGCCCGCGCCCATCATCCCCACCAGCACCACCGTCTTCGCAAGCCCCGCCATGTCCCCCGCTACCTGATGCGTCGCCAGTCCCGGGCAAGGACTTGCCGACGGGAAAACTTTCCCCCTCAATGGCGTGATCTGTTGCCGAATGCTATATACATTCGCACGGATACCCGCGCATCGCCGCAGATCGGGCGGCGTGATGCGGCAACAATCGCCCATGGGATGTAGCCCATGGCAGAAGTCGAGGAAGGGCTAGCGCATGGGTCGGATCATCAAGGCATTGCTGTTGCTGGTGATTCTTGGCTTCCTCGGACTGACGGTCTATGCCTATCTGGGCGACCTGACCCCGGTGCAGGGTGAGGTCAAGAAGCCAGTGGTGTTGAATGCGGACGAGTAGTGCCGGTCTCCTTGTCCTGATCCTGTCCGGCCAGCCGGTGCCCGCGCAGGAAGCCGGTGCCACCGGCGGGCCGCTGTCGGCGATCGACTGGCTGTCGCAATCGGTGGCAACGCCGGCCGTGGCGCCACACGATGCGGGTCTTGCACTGCTCGACGAACCCCCCGTCGCCGCCGCCGGGAGCGCGCTGCCCGCGGACGTGACCACCTCGTCGCTGGACGGCCCCGCGCCCGATGGCGTCGGCCTGATCGCGCAGGCAGTCTCGGGCCTGCCGCGCGACTTCTGGGGGGCAGGCCGCACGCGCGAGATCGCGGAGAGCCTGGTCGCCCATCCCGACGAGGCCCTGCCGGCGCTGCGCCAGCTGTTCCTGACCATCCTGCTGGCGGAACTGGCCGCGCCGGTCGATGCCGGGGGACGGGGCGAGCTGCTCCTGGTGCGGGTCGACAAGCTTCTGGCGCTCGGGGCGCTGGAGCAGGCGGCGGCATTGATCGAGGCGGCGGGCATGACCACTCCCGAGCTGTTCCGCCGGTCGTTCGACGTGGCGCTTCTGACCGGAGCCGAGGACCGTGCCTGCGACAGCATGGCCAAGGCGCCGCATCTGGCGCCGACCCTGCCTGCCCGCATCTTCTGCATGGCCCGGTCGGGCGACTGGGACACTGCCGCGCTGACCATCCGCACCGCCAGCGCGCTGGGACAGATCAGCCCCGACCAGGAGGCGCTGTTGTCGCGCTTTCTCGACCCCGACATCTACGAGGGCGAGCCGGTGCCGCCCGCGCCGAACCCGGTGACACCGCTCGACTGGATGATCTATGCCGCGATCGGCGAACCCCTGCCGACCGACGGCCTGCCGATCGCCTTCTCCTATGCCGAACTGCGGCCACGATCCGGATGGAAGACCAGGATCGAGGCCGCCGAGCGGCTGACCCGGGCCGGGACCATCCCGCCGAACGTCATCCTTGGCCTTTACACCGAAAACACCCCTGCCGCTTCGGGCGGGGTCTGGGACCGGGCGGCGGCCTTCCAGGCCTTCGATGCCGCCATTGCCTCGGGCAAGGCCGAGCGCGTCGCGGCCACGCTCCCGGCCGTCTGGGCCCGGATGCAGGAGGTGGAGCTGGAGGTGCCCTTCGCCACGATCTATGCCAAGGCGCTGCTGGACCTGCCCTTGACCGGCGAAGCGGCGGCCATTGCCTTCCGGGTGGGCCTTCTGTCCCCGCAAGCCGAGACCTGGGCGCGGCAAGCCAGCCCTGCCACGCCGGAAGATGCCTTCCTGACGGCGATCGCGCTCGGCCGCGGGGCCGGGGCGCTGCCGCCCGACAGCATGGCGCGGGCGATCTCCGCCGCCTTCCGCACCCCCACCCCTTCGGTGGAGGGCCAGCGGCTGATGGATGGCAACCGCACCGGCGAAGCGGTCCTAGTTGCGATCGACAGCATCGGGCGTGGCGTCAAGGGCGACCTGCGCGGCGTGACCGAGGGCCTGTCGATCCTGCGGCTGGCCGGGATGGAGTCTGTGGCCCGGCGCACCGCGCTGGAGCTGATGATCCTGGAACGGAGGGGCTAGGCAGCCATGCCCGACCCAGAGTCGAGCCGCTGGATCTCGACCTTCCTGGACGCACTGGCCGCCGATCTGGGGGCTGCACGCAACACGCAGCTGGCCTATGGCCGGGATCTGGTGGATTTCGCCGAGTGGCTGAACCGGCGTGGATCGGACCTGGCGGGCGCCGACCGCGCGGCGGTGGAGGACTACCTCGTCCGCTGCGACACGGAGGGCCTGTCGCAGGCCACCCGCGCGCGGCGGCTGGCGTCGATCCGGCAACTTTACCGGTTTGCCTTCGAGGAAGGCTGGCGCGGCGACAATCCGGCCTTGCGGCTGACCGGCCCCGGCAAGGCTCAGGGACTGCCCAAGACTGTGAGCGAGGCCGAGGTCGCGCGGCTGATGGAGGCCGCCCGGACCCGGGGCCGGACGGAAGGCGACCGGCTGCGCGACACGGCGCTGTTCGAGCTGCTTTATGCCACAGGCCTGCGCGTCAGCGAACTGGTCGGCCTGCCGGTCGCCGCCGTCCGCGGCGATCCCCGCATGATCCTGGTGCGCGGCAAGGGCGGCAAGGAGCGGATGGTGCCCCTGTCCAACCCGGCCCGCACGGCGCTGGCGGCCTGGCTTGCCCACCGCGACCGGGCCGAGGAGGCCGCGCGGCAGGCGGGCCGCGCGCCGTCGCGCTTCCTCTTTCCCGGGGAGGGGCGCGAGGGGCACCTGACGCGGCAGTATTTCCACGCGCTGGTGAAGGATGTCGCGGTGCTGGCCGGGATTTCCCCCGCCCGCGTCACGCCGCATGTGCTGCGCCATGCCTTCGCCACGCATCTGCTGGCCAACGGAGCCGACCTGCGGGTGATCCAGACCCTGCTGGGCCACGCCGACGTTGCCACCACCGAAATCTACACGCATGTGCTGGACGAGCACCTTAAGGACCTTGTCCTGACCCGGCATCCCCTGGCCCGCAAGGCCCGCGACTGACCCATCGAAGGATCCCATGCCCGACGCCTCGCTTGACACCGCCTTCTGGCTGACCACCGCCGCCATCCTGGGGCTTCTGGTCCTGTCTGCCTTCTTCTCCGGCTCGGAAACCGCGCTGACCGCCGCCTCTCGGGCCAAGCTGAAGGCTCAGGCCGACAAGGGATCGCGCGGGGCGAAGGCCGCGATGCTGGTGACCGAGGACCGCGAGCGGATGATCGGGGCGCTGCTTCTGGGCAACAACATCGTCAACATCCTGTCGGCCGCGCTGGCGACCGCGCTGCTGACGCGGCTCTTCGGCGACAGCGGCGTGGCGCTGGCGACGTTGGCGATGACCGCGCTGGTGCTGATATTCGGCGAGGTGATGCCCAAGACCGTGGCGATCACCTTCCCCGAGCCGGTCGCGACCCGCGTTGCCCCGGTGATCGGCCTCTTGATCGTGGTCTTTTCGCCCGTCGTCGCCGTAGTCCGGGCGCTGGTGCGAGGCATCTTGCGGCTGTTCGGACTGAAATCCGAGGAAGGCAGTGCCATGCTGGCGCTGCGCGAGGAGATCGCCGGGGCGATCGCGCTGGGTCATTCCGAGGGCGCGGTGGAGAAGGAGGACCGCGACCGCCTGCTGGGCGCGCTGGACCTCGGCCATCGCACCGTGGACGAGATCATGCGGCATCGCCGCCAGATCGAGATGATCGACGCCGACCTGCCGCCCGGAGAGATCATCACCCGCGTCCTCGCCTCGTCCCATACCCGGCTGCCGATCTATCGCGACAGCGACGACAACATCCTGGGCGTGATCCATGCCAAGGATCTCCTGCGCGAGGTGGACCGGCTGATCCGTGGCGACGAGGGTTCGGTCCAGGGGATCGAGGCGCTGAAGATCGAGAAGGTGGCGATGAAACCCTATTTCGTCCCCGACACCACCACGCTGGACGAACAGATGCGCGAGTTCCTGGCCCGGCGCACGCATTTCGCGCTGGTGGTGGACGAATACGGCGCGCTTCAGGGCCTGATCACGCTGGAGGACATCCTGGAGGAAATCGTCGGCGACATCACCGACGAGTTCGACGTGGTGAAGAAGGATTCGGGCCTGACCGAGACCGGAGACGGCGCCTGGCTGGTCGATGGCGCGATGACGATCCGCGACCTGAACCGGGCGATGGACTGGCGCCTGCCGGACGACGAGGCGAACACCGTCGCGGGCCTCGTCATCCACGAGGCGCAGATGATCCCGAACGAGGGCCAGGTGTTCAGCTTTCACGGCTTCCGCTTCACCGTGGTGCAGCGGCGCGAGAACCGGATCACGAAGCTGAAGCTGCGCCCGCTCTGACCCTGGGGGTCAGGCCCGCCGTCCACGCGTCCAGCGTCGCCCCCAGCGCCGCCCAGTCGGTGTATTCCTTGTCCTTGCCGGGTTCGACCTTCTCGCCCTTCATGTCGGCGATGCGCCGCATCGCCCAGGCGCGGAAGAAGTCGTATTCCGAAAAGCGGAAGGCCCCGGCGACATGTTCGACCCGGCCGGGGGTCCAGCCGGTTTCCTGCTCGAATTCGGCCAGGCACTTGTGCAGGCCGGCCCAGTCCTCGGCGTCCTGGCCCGCGGCCGAAAGCGAGACGGCGAGGAACAGCGTGGGCATCAGGGCGAGCTCTGTCCGCGCGCCGGACGCGAAGCCGGACAGGGATTTCTGGTAGCCCCCGGCATGCAGCGACCCCGCAAGGATCGCGGCATCGAAGCGGGAGAGGTCCAGCCCCTCGGCATCCTCGAGGTTCAGAAGCTCGACCGCGTGGCCCTGCCCGGCCAGCCGGTCTGCGGCAAAGCGGGCGATCTTGCGGGTCTGGCCGTCGGTCGTGGCATAGGCGATCAGCAGATGCATGGCGCACCCCTTTCCTGTGGTTGCACCAACTTTAGCCCTGACAGGTCCGGTCCGCCCTGATCTGGCGCAAGTGCCTGCCCTCAGGCGGACCGGCGCGTATCGGCCATTGGCCGGATGCCGGCCGCCCAACCGGCCGCCGCCGCACCGAAGGCCTGGAACAGGGGCCGCGACACGGGATCGTTTCCGGCATTCCACTCCGGGTGCCACTGGACCGACAGGGTGAAGCCCGGCGCGTCCTTGACGTAGATCGCCTCCGGCGTGCCGTCCGAAGCGTAGCCGTCGATCACGATGCCCGGCGCCGGGCGGGCGATCCCCTGGCCATGCAGCGTGTTGGTCATCACCTCGCGCGCGCCCATCAGGCGGTGGAACACGCCGCCCTCGGTGAAGGTCACGCTGTGGCGCAGGGCAAAACATTCCTCCAGCGTGCCATCGGGCGGCATGCGGTGGTTCATCCGCCCCGGCAGGTCGCGGATCTCGGGGTGCAGCGTGCCGCCCAGGGCCACGTTCACCTCCTGGAAGCCGCGGCAGATGCCGAGGAAGGGTTGGCCGCGATCGACGCAGGCGCGGATCAGGGGCAGCGTGATCGCGTCGCGGCAGCGGTCGAAGGCGCCATGGGCGGGCGTCTCTTCCTCGCCGTATTCGCTGGGATGGACGTTGGGGCGGCCGCCGGTCAGCAGGAACCCGTCGCAGAGGTCGAGCAACTCCTCCACCGAGACATAACGCGGATCGGACGGGATGATCAGCGGCAGGCAGCCAGCCACCTCGGCCACCGCGGCGGTGTTCATCGTTCCGGCGGAATGCGACGGATAGCTGCCGTTGATGAGGTAGCTGTTGCCGATGATCCCGACGACGGGCCTTTGCCCCTTGCGCTTCACCCTTTGCACCGCTTCCGTGGTTTTCACCCGGGTGCAGGATACGCAAAGGCAGCGTCAGCGGAAAGGGGGGCGCTGCGCACAGATCGCCTTGGGTCGTGCACGGAAGGGTGACAATCGCGCCTCACGCCGAAATGAGTTTCCTTCCCATGCGGGAAGGTCGGAAAAAGCGCCAGACTCACAACCCGGAGAGACCAAAGATGCTGAAACCCCTGACGCTCGCCCTGATGATCGCAGCGGCCGCCGCCGCGGCAACCGCTGTCGCGCAAGAGGCATCGACCGGCCATGAGGGCCACATGATGTCGGGAGAGATGATGGCAGGCGACATGGGCCCCGCCTCCATGGCGTTCATGGAGGCCAACACCCGGATGCACGAGGGCATGGCCATTGCGTTCACCGGAAATGCCGATGTCGATTTCATCAAGGGCATGATCCCGCACCATCAGGGCGCGGTCGAGATGGCGAAGATCGTGCTGGAGCACGGCAAGGATCCCGAGGTCCGCAAGCTGGCCGAGGGCATCATTGCCGCGCAGGAAGCCGAGATCCAGTGGATGCAGGAATGGCTGTCCAGGAACGGCGGCTGAGCGGCTTTCCCTTCCGGAAATATCCCACGGGAGGTCCGGAGGGTGTGAAACCCTCCGGGAGCGGCCAAGGTCGCGCAGGCCGGACCCGCCGGGGATGGGCGTCTCAGGCCCCTTCAGCCACCACCCGCGCCGCAGCAGCCAGCGCACCCGGCCCGTGCGGGATGTCCAGCGCGACGAGCCCCGCCTCCATCACCGCCAGCGCGCCAAGGGTCATGTGGGCGTTGACATGGCCCATGTGGCCCACGCGCAGGAAGCCGTGGTAGGCCGGGTCGGTCGAGGGCGCCATGCCGAGGCCGATGCCCAGGGTGACCCCCGCCCTGGTCTCGCACCATTCGCGCAGCCGTGTGGCATGCGGTGCGCCCAGCCGCGCGGCCGTGACGGAGCAGCCGCGATATGCAGGGTCGGCCACGTTCAGCGCGATGGCAGGGTTACCCGTGCCCCAGGATTCGAAGGCGGCCCAGACCGCGCCGGCGAGCACGCGATGGCGGTGCCAGACCTGCGGCAGCCCTTCTTCGCGGATCATGTCCAGCGCCTCGCGCAGGCCGTAAAGGTGGCTGGTGGGCGCGGTGCCGTCCCAGTACTGCCAGAACTCCTCGGGTTCGGCGCGCGGTCCCCAGGCCCAGTAGGGCGTGGCAAGGTCTGACCGGCCGCAGCGCAGCCGGGCGGCCTCCGAGAACCAGACGAAGGCCAGACCCGGCGGGGTCATCAGTCCCTTCTGGCAGGCCGAGACCATGACATCGACGCCCCAGTCGTCCATGCGGAACTCGTCGCAGCCCAGGGATGCTATGCAGTCCACCGCCAGCAGCGCGGGGTGCCCCGCCGCGTCGAGCGTGGCCCGCAGCGCGGCGATGTCGGTCCTGATCGAACTCGCGGTATCGACATGCGTCGTCAGCACCGCCTTGATCCGGTGCCCCGCATCGGCCCGCAGCACGGCCTCGACGCGGCCCATGTCCACCGGAGCGGACTTGCCGAAGTCCAGCACCTCGACATCGACCCCCATCGCGCGGGCGGAATTGGCCCAGGACAGGCCGAACTGGCCCGTGGCCAAAACCAGTGCCTTCTCGCCGCGCGAGAAGAGATTGGCATTCGCCGCCTCCCAGCCCGCATGGCCATTGCCGATGTAGATCGCCACATGGCCCGTGGTCCCGGCCAGCTGGCGCAGGTCGGGCATCAGGCCGGCCACCATGTCGATCAGCGGGCCTTCGTAGATGTTGGGCGAGCCGCGGTGCATCGCGCGCAGCACGCGGTCGGGGATCACCGAGGGTCCGGGGATGGCCAGATAGGGGCGGCCGGCGGCTAGGGTCATGGGGGTCTCCTGAGCGGGTCCGCCATGGCTAGGCCCGCCAACCGCCCGCGTCAACCTGGGCTGCTTGAGGCGGACGGGCTTTCCCGGTAAACCCCGCCTGATCCAATGGAAGGCGGTCCTGCCGTTGCAAACCGAACGCGCCTATACCTCTCGCCAGCTGTTCGGCCGATTCTGGCGCGACTACCTCAGGCCGCATCTGCCGCTGATGGCGCTGTCCTTCCTGGTGATGATGGTCGAGGGGTCCACGCTGGGCCTTCTGTCCTGGATGCTGAAGCCGCTGTTCGACGAGGTCTTCGCCCCAGGCGGATCGAGCCTGTTGATCTGGGTCGGCGGGGCGATCCTGGGCCTGTTCCTGCTGCGCGCCGTGACCTCGGTGGTCGGGCGCTGGCTGCTGGCGAGGGTGAACCAGACCGCGGCGGGGGCAATGCAGGTGGACCTGGTGCGGCATCTGCTGACGCTGGACGCGGGCTTTTACCAGTCCCATGCGCCGGGCATGCTGATCGAGCGGGTGCAGGGTGACACCATGGCCGCCCAGGGCGCGGCGGTGCTGGTCATCGGCGGCGTCGGGCGCGACGTGGTGTCGCTGGTCGGCCTGTTCGTGGTCGCCATCACGATCGACCCGGTCTGGACGGCGGCCGCGCTGATCGGCACGCCGCTTCTCCTGATCCCGGCGGTGCTGCTGCGCCGCTATCTCTGGCGCAAGGCCATGCTGACCCGCCATCAGTCCGGCCTGCGCGCGACCCGGCTGGACGAGATCTTCCACGGCATCCAGGCGGTCAAGCTGAACCGGATGGAGGCCTATCAGGCCGGCCGCTTCCAGCGGATCATCGAGACGATCCGTCGTGCCGAGATCAAATCCGCCGCCGGCCGCGCTGCCATGCCGGCGCTGGTCGATGTCATCACCGGAATCGGCTTCTTCGCGGTCCTGATGCTGGGCGGCAGCGAGGTCGCGGCCGGCAACCGCACCACGGGCGAGTTCATGTCCTTCTTCACCGCCATGGCGCTGACCTTCCAGCCGATCCGGCGGCTGAGCGACCTGGCCGGGCAATGGCAGGTGGCCGAGGCGAGCCTGGCCCGCATCTACAGCGTGTTCGACACCAGACCCGAGACCCGCCGCCCCGCCGTCAGCCGCGCCCTGCCCCCGCCCGGCGCGCCCGAGATCCGCTTCGAGGATGTCCGCTTCACCTATCCCGACCGCCCCGTGCTGGACGGTCTGAGCTTTACGGCCGAGGCCGGCAAGGTGACGGCGCTGGTCGGCGCCTCGGGCGCGGGCAAGTCCACGGTGTTCCAGCTGATCTCGGCCCTGATCGAACCGCAGGCCGGCCGCATCCTGATCGGCGGCGTCGATGTGCAGGAGATGAGCCTGTTCGACCAGCGCGCGCTGCTCGCCTCGGTCTCGCAGGATGCCTCGCTGTTCGACGAGACCTTGCGCGAAAACCTGCTGCTGGGCCGCGAGGGCATCGACGAGGCGCGGCTGGAACGGGCGCTGATCGACGCGGAAGTCACCGCTTTCGCCGGATCGCTGCCGCAAGGTTTGGACACGCCGGCCGGCACGCGCGGCTCGGCCCTGTCGGGCGGGCAGCGGCAACGCATCGCAATCGCGCGCGCTCTGTTGGCGGATGCCCCGGTGTTGCTGCTGGACGAGGCGACCTCGGCCTTGGACACCCGCACCGAGGCGGCGGTGTCGCAGGCCCTGGCGCGCGCGCGGAGCGGGCGGACGACGCTGGTCATCGCGCACCGGCTGTCCACGGTGCAGGGGGCGGACAAGATTGTCGTGCTCGACCGCGGCAGGCTGATCGAGGAAGGCACCCACGAGGTCCTGATGGCGCGTGGCGGGCTATATGCACAGTTGCAGGAGGCACAACTGCGTGACTGACCCTTCCACCTGCGACATCGCCAGCCTAGTCTTGCGGCCATGAGCCAAGGAGAGACCGCCCCCGACCGCGTGGTCTGGACACTGACCGGCAAGGACGCCCTGCGTTTCCTGCAAGGCCTGGTGACGAACGACCTGCGACCGCTGGAAACGGATCCCGGCATCGTCTGGTGCGCATTGCTGACCCCGCAGGGCAAGTATCTGGCGGATTTCTTCGTCGTCCGCCGGCAGGACGGGACGCTTCTGATCGACATCGCCGCGTCATTGGCCGCCGACACGCTGCGCCGGCTGACACTGTACCGGCTGCGCGCCGATGTGCAGATCGCGCCCTCGGCGCTGCATGTCCTGCGCGGGCTTGGCGCGCCGCCCGAAGGCGCCCTGCCCGACCCGCGCCATCCCGCCCTGGGCTGGCGGGCGTGGTCCGGGCCCCCCGGCACCGATCCTGCGATCGACTGGGACCGGATCCGGGTGGACCATGTCATCCCGGAAAGCGGGATCGAACTGGTGCCGGAGGACAGCTACATCCTTGAAGCGGGCTTCGAACGCCTGCACGGCGTGGATTTCCGCAAGGGTTGCTACGTCGGCCAGGAAGTCACCGCGCGGATGAAGCACAAGACCGAACTGCGCAAGGGACTGGTCCGCGTCAGCGTCGAGGGTGTGGCACCGGTCGGCACCGAGATCACCGACCGCGACGGCAGGGCGGTGGGACGGCTTTATACCCAGGCCGGCGGCGCCGGCATCGCCCACCTGCGCCTCGACCGCGCCGAGGGTGCCCTTGCGGCAGGTCCGGCACGGGTGACGGTTGCCTGACCCCGCCACCGCGCGGTCATGCAAGAAAATCCTTACCAAAGGTTGAAATGCTGCGACCTGTCCCTAAATGTCGTTATCGGTTCCGGTCGGGACCGACTAGATAATGATCCGGTCCGCCAGAGCCATGCATTTTCTGCATGGCCGTCATTCCAAACCGGAAGCCCCCGAATCGTGTCCAAACCGTTACAAACCCCGGACGCCGCGAAAGACAAGAGCAAGAACAAAGGAAACCAACATGCGTGACGCCATCGACAGCACCGCCTTCAACTTCGAGCAGGGCCAACGTGCACGCAAACTCTTTGCCGCCGTTGTCCTGGCGGCTCTGGACGATGCCATTGCCGACGACAAGAAGTATGGCAACGGTCCGGATCAGATTGCCCGCTGGGCGCGGTCGCGCGACGGCCGCGAAGTGCTGTCCTGCGCCGGAATCGACCCCAATGAGCGCGTGGTCAAAGGGCTGATGGAATTCGTCGCCAAGGGCGTGCGCACCTCGGTCGCGCTGAGCCGCGAGGAGTCGGAACGCCGCCATGCACTGGAACTGGAGCAGGCCGAAGCCGCCTGAGCGCCGGTCTGCCGCAAAGACGACAAGACGCGCGTCCGCAAGGGCGCGCGCCATTCTTTTCGGGACGCAGAGTATCAGTCCAGATCGCGGGCCAGGAAAGCACGGTTGATTTCGGCACGCACCAGCTTGCGGATATTGCGGGTGATCCGTTCACCCAGTTCGCCCTGAAGTTCGGAACGCAGCGTCTGACGCACGATCTCTTGCAGGGCCGCCTCGTCCAGCACGGCGAGGGGCATGCCATCGACATCCACGAATTCGGTCGGCTCTGATCCCGGCTCTGGCTCCAGAGCGGCCTCGCTGTCCGCAGCACCGCCCGGATGACTGGCTTGCTCATGCAAAGCGGCCTCGGCCGATGCCTGGCGAGCGGCCAATTGTTCGGCCCGGCGGTGAACCGGCACGAAAGGGACCGGCTCATCCGGGTCGGTCACGGCATCCTCCGCCTGATCCCAGTCGCGAGATGGCGCAGCATCCGCCATACCCGCGTCCGCCAGCGGCTCGGCCCCGGTGGCACCGACCAGAACCTCGGCCTCTTCCACGGCAAGGGCAAGCTCGCCCAGAGGGACAGGACCCGGCTCGGACCACAGGCCGTTCTCCCAGACCGCCTCGCTCTCGTCTGGCAGGTCGCCAAATCCGGCGACTTCGGTGGCAGCGGCACTGTCCAGGCCTTCGGCAAACGGCGCGGCGGCAGGCTCGGTCCCGGCCTCGGGGTCCGGCAGGATCGGGGGCAAATCCGGTTCGACAGCGTCAAGCTGCTCTGCGGGAGCCGCCGTCGGCTCGCCGACGCGATCGCCAGACACGGCGTCAGGCCCTGTTCCGCCCGGATCTCCGGGCGGCAGATGGCTCGCATCGCCGGGCACCATGTTCCCGGGCAAACTGTCAGCGGCAAACGGGGCCTCGAGCACCGGAGCGTCCAGCACCAGCGGCGCCAGCGGACTGGACTCGGGCACGACCCGCAGGGCTGCAGTCAGCAGCAGGCGATCGGCACTGAGGTCCCGGCTGAGCGTTCGCGGCCGCAATTCGTTCGACACCAGACGACGCACGGAGGAAACGACATCCTCGATCTCTTCCGAGCTTAGGGGGCCGGCCATTGGGATAATCCGCTCGCTTGCGCGCTTGTGGCCTCAACTTAACGCCACAACCCCCCGAATAGCAACAGAAAACGCGGATTGTCGCCAAGACGGCGCGGTCAGTTTCCGATCTTTTCCAGAATCCGGTCGAGCTTCTTGCCCTGCGCGCTGTGCGCAGGGGCTTTCCTGACCGCGCCATAGTAAGCTTCCGGGTCGTAGGTCGGGATGCCCAGCTTCAGGTGATCGACCGTCAACAAGCCCATCGTTGCCAGCACCTGATAGACCGCGACATAGCGTTGCGCCTCGGCTTCCAGCCGGGCATTGCGGGCGTCGAGCAGTTCCTGTTCGGCATCCAGCACGTCCAGCGTGGTCCGGGTGCCCGCCGCAGCCTCTTCGCGCACGCCGTCGAAGGCGGCCTGCGCAGCGCGGATCTGCAGGTCCGACGCCTCGATCGAGGCCGAGGCGACCGCAAGGTTCGCCCAGGCGACGCCCACGTTCTGCACGATACCCACGGCAGCCTGCTGCAACCCGGCGCGCGCGGCATCCTTGCCCGCCAGCGCCTTGCGCTGCAATGCGGAAAGGCGCCCACCGGCATAGAGCGTCTGGTTCATGGTCAGGCCCAGGGACTGCGATTGCTGACCGCCATCGCTGAGGCCGAGCGTCGCGCCCACCCCGACCGTGGGCTGGCGGTTCGCCTTGGCGAGTTCGACCTGAAGGTCGGCAATCGTCACCTGGTGCTGCGCCTGCCGCAACAGCGGATGCGTTGCCCGCGCCACGGCCTGCGCCTCTTCCAGAGTGCGCGGCAAGGCCGGCGCCCTGGGCAGGGCGGCAAGGGCATGCGGATAGGCACCGGTCGCGGCCTTGTAGGCCTCGCGCGCGATCTTGAGCTGCCCTTCTGCCGCGGCCAGCGCCGCGCGCGAAGCCGCAAGCCGCGCCTCGGCGATCGAGACGTCGGTCCGGGTGATCTCGCCCACGTCGAACCGGTCGCGCGCGGCGCGCAGCTCCTGGGTAATCAGCCGCAGGTTGCTTTGACGCAGCGCCACCACGTCTTGCGCCAGCCGGACATCGACATAGGCGCGGACGGCCGCCAGCAACACGTTCTGTTCGACATCGACCAGAGCCTGCCGGGTGGCGAGCACGCTTTCGCGGGCAATCTCGATCCCGATCTGCCGTCGGCCGAAGTCCAGCAGCGTCATCTCGGCGCTGAGAGACAGCGACGCCGACAGGCTCTCGGACACGCCCGGCCCGAAGATCGTGGTGATGTCGGCACGCTGCCAAGCGCCCTGCAGAGCATAGGATACCACCGGTCGCAGGCTTGACACCGCCACCGCCACATCCTCGTCCGTCGCCCGCAACACGGCACGGTTCTGGTCGAGAAGGTTCGAATTGGCGTACGCGGCGATCAGCGCGTCGGTCAGCGTCTCGGCCCTGCCCTCCGGCACCGCAGTGACGCCAGCAAGGGCAACGACCAGAGAGACAAGCCAACCGCGCATGCTTTTCACTTTCCTCACGCCCTGCCACGACGCCGGGCAATCCTTTCGAGACCGGACCTCTGCAGGGCCGGGTTGGCCACGCCGGCCTAAAGTACGAACGAGCGGGCCGCCTCGAAACCGGGCAGCACCGGGGCCGAGGCGTTGAAGACAGGCCGCCAGGTCACATGGCCCGAGGTCTTGTAGCCGATCCGGGCGGTCCCGACCGGACCGTCCATGAATAACGCACCGATCCGGCCACCTTCCGCCAGCTGCGCGAGGATCGTGTCGGGTACGACCTCGACACCACCCTCGACCGTGATCACGTCATAGGGCGCGCATTTGACCGAGCCTGCGGCAAGCGGCCCCGCCACCACCACGGCATTGTCCACGCCCTCTTCCGACAGGAGCCGCTGCGCCTCGGCGGCCAGGGCCTCGTCTTCCTCGACCGCAACGACGGTTTCGGCGAGCCGGGCAATCACCGCGGCCGAATAGCCAAGTCCGCAGCCGACATCGAGCACCAGCTCGCCCGGCTGGATGTCCAGCGCGTCCAGCAATTTGGCCAGAGTGCGCGCCTCGAGCATCACGCGGGCCGGCCCGAGAGGCAGGTTCTCGCCCACATAGGCCGCCTCGCGCAGAGAATTCGGCACGAAGCTTTCGCGCCGGACTGTCAGCAGGGCGTCGATGATCGGAAACTTGGTCACGTCAGACGGGCGGACCTGCGTATCCACCATCATCACGCGTCGGCTGGCGAATTCGCTCATTCTGAACTCATCGGTCTTTTTGGTGCTGGGGCGAGTCTTGCCACATATGCCAGACTGCCGCAACCGGCATCCGGTGCGATTTCATGCGCTTGGATGTCACATTGCGGGACGGTTCAGGCTGCGTTGCGGCCCTCGGGATCCCATGCGATCGCCTGTTCGCCCAGCCGGCCAAACGCCTCCGAGACCTGGGTCAGCCTTCCGCGCCATTCGCCCAGCGGAGCCTGGCCCGAGACAAGGGCGCGGAAGGACTGGCAGAAGCATGCCGTGAGGAATGGCTGGACCAGCGCGGCACGGAGGGCCAGCGCGGCCAGCGCGGCAGCACCCCATGCCGCCACCGGACTCTCGCCGGGCCAGAGGGCTGCAAGGCCGGCGAATGGCCGAACAAGCAAGAGGAACAGGCCTGCCGTCACGATCCAGCCGGACGCATTCAGCCGGACAGCGGTCGCCAGCAGGTCGCGCGCGTTCTGGGTGGTCAGGACCAGACCGTCATGCGCGGCTTCCCAGGCGTTCTCGGGCCGGGCGCGGAAGGCGTGGGTCAGCACGGCCCGCTCCACCAGCCCGCCCTGGATCGCCCGCCCCAGCACCCGCAAGACGGGCAGCCTCGCGCCATCCATGGCGACCGCTGGAATGTAGCCGGTCACGTTGCGGACGAAACGGCAGAGCGCCAGCAGGTCTGTCGCCGCCCCGAACCGCGCAGCCACCCGCCCCCGCGCCGCGCCGACCTGTCCGGGACCCATGGGCACCCGGATGCGATCCTGCAGGTCGGACATCAGCGCAATCTGCATCGCCTTCAGCGCGCAGAGCGTGCGCCCACGCCAAAGCATGATACCGACAGCCGCGATGGCCGCGCATGCCAGGGCACCGGCGATCTGGCCCGTGAGGCCGTCGGCAAGCCCCGAGGCCGCGGTGCCCCAGGCCCCCGCCACCGCCGCGAAGGCGAGCAGGCCGGCAAAGGCTGCGAAAACCGCGAAGCCCACTGCCAGAAGCGGCAGCATCCTGCCCCAGAGGGCCAGGGCCTTGAGCAGGCTGAACGTCCACATGCAAGCAGATCCGGGTTTTGGCGAAAGTCTGCGCCCTGCGGCGCGACAGGACAAGCGGTGGATCCGGAAACAGACTTCGGCCGTTCTGGCACTTAGCAAAGTCTTCAGACTTCGAGTCGATGCTGGCAGGGAAGAACAAAGGAGGACCAAATGGCTGCTTCCCGACTGACCCTCGCCGATGAACTGGCCGAGATCCGGGCCGAGATCGCCCGTCTGCAACAGCGTGAAAGCCGGCTGAAGGCGCTGGCCGATACCCTGCCGCCGATCCCCGTCTTTCGCCGCGGCTGGCCGATCCTGCGCAAGGAACAGGCCGACTCCGCGGTTTCGGTCTGAACGCTCACCCCTCGATCAGGGCCCTGACACGGGCCACACCCTCGGCCACCAGGTCCGCGTCCCCCCGCGCCTCGACGTTCAGCCGCAACAACGGCTCGGTGTTGGAGGCCCGCAGGTTCATACGCCAGTCGCCGAAATCCAGGCTCAGACCGTCGGTACTGTCCGTCGCCCGCGCCGAGGGTGCCAGCGCGGCCCGGACCCGGGCGACCACCGATGGCAGATCCGCGACGCGAAAGTTGATCTCGCCGGAAGAGGGGAAATCGCGGCGCATGGCGCCCACCAGATCGGTCAGACTGCGCCCGGTCTGCGACACCAGCCGCGCGACCAGCAGCCAGGGGATCATGCCGGAATCGCAGGACATGAAGCCGCGGAAGTAATGATGCGCGCTCATCTCGCCGCCATAGACAGCGCCTTCGCGGCGCATGGCGGCCTTCAGGAAGATGTGCCCCGTGGGCGCCAGGACCGAGTGCCCCCCGCCCCTCCGCACTGCATCCTGAACCGCCCAGATCACGCGCGGATCGTGGATGATCGTGGCGCCCGGCTCGGCCGACAGATGTGCCGCGGCGAGAAGTGCCACGACATGTTCGCCATCGACAAAACCGCCCTCGCCGTCGAAGAGGAAGCAACGGTCGAAATCGCCATCGAAGGCCACGCCGAAATCTGCGCCGGCCGCCGCCACCGCCTCGGCCGTGACCGGGCGGTTCTCGGGCAGGAGCGGATTTGGAATGCCGTTCGGGAAGCTGCCGTCCGGCTCATGGTGCAGCTTCACCAGATCAAGCCGCGCTCCCCTTGCTGCCAGCCCTTCTGCCAGCGCATCCAGCGTCGGCCCGGCCGCACCATTTCCCGCGTTCATCACCAGCCGCAGGGAGCCGATGCCCTGCCCCACAAGGCCGGCCACATGCGCGACATAATCGGCCCGGACCGCCGCGCGATCCTCGCGCGCGCCACCGGGTAACCGGTCGGGGTCGTGCCCGGCCTCGGTCAGCGCGCGGATGCGGGCGAAATCGCCGTCCGGCAGCGGCACTGCGCCGGGGCCGACGAGCTTCATTCCGTTGTATTCCCGCGGATTGTGCGAGGCGGTGACACAGATCCCTCCGCCTGCGCCCAGATGTGCGGTGGCAAAATACATCTCCTCGGTCCCCGCCAGACCGAGGTCAAGCACCCGCACTCCCGAGGCAACCAGACCCGCCGCCACCGCTTCGGCCAGTGCGGGCGAGCTTTCGCGGCAGTCGCGCGCCAGCACCACCGCATCGGCGCCCGTCACCGTGGCGAAGGCCCGCGCGATCCGGTGGGCGACGGTTTCGCTCAGGTCCGTCCCCAGACGGCCGCGGATGTCATAGGTCTTGAAGGCGCTCATGTGCCCGACAGGATCATTCCCGGGCGCCGTAGTAAAGCCCCACGACATGCTCGGCCTCGGCGAAGAACAGCCAGCGGGCCGCCAGCGCCCCGAGAAGGTGCGACAAGGTGGCCAGCACGAGGCCCCAGATCCCCAGCGGCAGAAGCAGGATCAGCGCCGGGATGACCGAGGCCAGCACCAGCGCGATCCGGCGCAACCGGGCGGCATGCTTGCGACCCACGACGAAAATCATTTCTTTTTTCAGGTAATTGCCTGCCGTATGGGCGGGATCCAGGACTGCAGGCACCCCCAGCCGGTCCAGCCCCGTCGCCGTGCCGAGGCTTTGCCCTGCCCGCACGAAGGCCCCGTCGCCAACCCGCCAGACCGCCAGGAGCACCGCGCCCACCACCAGCATCGGCACCGGCGCCCAGGCCAGACCCGAAAGCATCGTGCCGCCCGAGAAGGCGAAGGTCAGGAACATCACCGGCGTCAGCCAGTGGTGCCAGCGCGGAACCGCCTTGATCTGGGTGTAGATCATTGCGGTGGTGGACACCGTGACCAGCGCCAGAGCACCGCCCGCCTGCCCGATCAGGCGCGGCAGTCCCAGTCCGAAAATGTCCGACAGCGCCATCGGCACCAGCAGGACCAGCGTCGCCACCGAGGCCCAGGCCTCGCGCGAAAGCCAGCTCGTGCGCCACTGGCTGAAGGCCTTGAGCGCATTCTTCGGATTGCCGAGGTGGAAGGTCGCGGCCAGCAGTCCCGCCACGGCCAGCCCGTAACCCAGCCCCCAAATCAGGAAGGCCGCCCAGCCCGATGGCATCAGCGCCCCCCAGCCGAGGAAGGCCAGAAACCCGAAGCCAAGCCCGGACAGCACCGAAAACAGGATGACAGAGGGTGCGGGATGCATCTCAGAACTTCCCCAGCATCCGGTCGAGCCAGCCGGCGAAGCCGCTCGCCTGCACGTCCAGCAGGGGCTCCAACGGGCTGGCCCCTCCCGGTCCCTTCTTGCGCGGCGGCAGGTATTTGTTGGTGGGTCGCGTGCCCATTTCGGGCATCAGGTCATAGCCGCCGCGTGCGGCAACCAGACGCGAGACCGCACTGTCGGGGTCGGCCAGGTCGCCGAAATGGCGGGCGTTGGTCGGGCAAGTGCGGACGCAGGCGGGCTCGCGGTCCGCTTCGGGCAGGGTCTCGTTGTAGATCCGGTCGACGCAGAGCGTGCATTTCTTCATCACGCCCTGCGCGCCATCCATCTCGCGCGCGCCGTAGGGGCAGGCCCAGGCACAGAGGCCACAGCCGATGCAGGCGTCCTCGTTCACCAGCACGATCCCGTCCTCGGCCCGCTTGTAGCTGGCCCCGGTGGGGCAGACGGTGACGCAGGGCGCGTTGTCGCAATGCAGGCACGAGCGCGGGAAGGTCACCACCTGGGCCGGGCCGTCCGGGACCACGACCTGATAGGAATGGACCCGGTTCAGGAAGGTGCCCGAGGGGTCGGCGCCGTAGGGATCCTGGTCGGAAAGGCCGATGCCCGCATCGTTCCAGCCCTTGCAGGCGGTGACGCAGGCCTGGCACCCCACACAGGTGTCGAGGTCGATCACAAGGCCAAGGCGCTTTTCCGTGCTCTGCGGCAAGGCGGTCATCGCTCCGCCTCCCGGCCGGGGACCAAGAGCTTTCGAAAACTCTTGGCAAAATTCTTCGAAGAATTTTGCGCCCGGCCCCCACCCGCGCGCGGCGGGTCGGGCAGTCGGTCGAACAGCGGCTTGACCGTGCCGCGCGGATGTTCTTCCGCTGGCACCCGTTCGATCCGCACCCGCTGATCGAACCACGCCGCCTGTCCGGTCACCGGGTCGGAGTTCGACAGCCGCGTCCCGTCGCGGTCAGGCAGAAGCTCCGAAATCAGGTGATTGAGCAGGAAGCCTGTCGTCGCCTCTGGCGCCCCTTCATCAAGCGCCCAGGCGCCCTTGCGCTTGCCGATGGCATTCCAGGTCCAGACGGTGTTCTCGTTCAGCGCCGCCATATGCGCGACCGGCACAACGATGGTCCCCGACCGGCTGGACACCCTTGCCCAGTCGCCATCCTGAAACCCCTGCGCCTGCCAGATCTTCGTCGGCAGATAGAGGTAATTCCGCCCCTTGATCTGCCGCAGCCAGGCGTTCTGGCTGCCCCAGGAGTGATACATGTCCATCGGGCGCTGCGTCAGGGCATGCACCGGATAGCCGAAGGCCGCATCCTCGTCGCCGTAAGGCGCATACCAGACCGGCAAAGGGTGCATCGCCTGTTTCAGGCGGTCGCGCAGATGGTCGGGCGGCTGGCGAGGGCCGAAGCCCTCGGCCGCCAGCTGGAAGCGCCGCATCGGCTCGGACCAGATATTGAACAGATAGGGCTGCGGCGTCTCGTAAAGGCCAAGACGCACGGCCCAGTCCTGGTAGGCCGCGTTCCAGGGTTTGTAGAAGGCGGCCTCTTGCGGCACATGCGCCTGATAGAAGGCGCCGTTCTCAACGTAATGCGCAAGCTGGTCGGGGTTCGGAGCGCCCCGCCCTTCGGCCTCGCCATTGCCGCGGAAGCCCATCAGGGGACCGACACCCGGCCGGCGCTGGTGGTTGGCGATATAGTCGGCATAGTCCTTGAACTTCGCCGTCCCGTCCTCGTTCACCATCCCAGGCAGGCCAAGCCGCGCGCCGAGGTCGAGCAGCACCGACTGGAAGCAGCGCACGTCCCGGTCCGGCTCGACCACCGGCCAGCGGATCGCGTCGCCAGCCGCGTCGGGTTCGGAAATCGGGCGGTCGAGCAGGCTGATGCAGTCGTGGCGCTCCAGATAGGTCGTGTCGGGCAGGATCAGGTCGGCGTAGGCCACCATCTCGCTGGCATAGGCATCGGAATAGATGATCCGCGGGATCAGATATTCGCCGTCCGCGCCGCGTTCGGTGAGCATCTCCATCACCCGGGCCGAGTTCATGGAGGAATTCCAGGACATGTTCGCCATGTAAAGGAACAGCGTGTCGATCCGGTAGGGATCGCCCGCATGGGCATTGGGGATGACCATGTGCATCAACCCATGCGCCGAGAACGGGTTTTCCCAGGAAAAGCCCTTGTCGATCCGCGCGGGGCTGCCGTCGGGCAACAGGCAGAGATCGTCCGGGGACCGCACATAGCCCAGATGCGGGCCGGTCAGCGGCTTGCCCGGCGCGGTGACGAAATGCGGGGTCGGATGCGCCTCGACCGGCTTCGGGTAAGGCGGCTTCAGCCGGTAGCCGCCGGGGGTCTCCAGCGACCCGAGCAGGATTTGCAACAAATGCAGCGCCCGGGCGGTCTGGAAACCGTTGGAGTGGGCCGAGATCCCGCGCATGGCGTGAAAGCTGACCGGGCGGCCGGGCATGTCCTTGTGTTCATTGCCCCGGAAATCGGTCCAGGCGCGGTCGATCGTGATCGCCTGATCGAAGGCCACCTCTGCCAGTTCCGCCGCCAGTTGGCGGATGCGGGTCGCGGTCACGCCGCAGCGGGCCGCGACGGCCTCGGGCGCGTAGTCGGGCTTGAGGTATTCCTCGACCATGTGGCGGAAGACGGTGCGATTGCCCTGCCATTCGGCGCCGAGGTCCGGCTGGACACCCTTGCCATCCCAGGGCGCGGGATGCCCGCTGCGGCGGTCGATCACGAAGGGCTGGCTTTCGGCGTTGCGGACGAAAAGGCCCTTCTCTGCCCCCTCCGCCCCGTTCACCAGCAAGGGCGCGTTGGTCCATTGCGCGAGGTAGCCGAGGTCGATCTTCCCCGCCTCCAGGAGGCAATGGATCAGCGACAGGATCAGCAGTCCGTCGGTGCCCGGCGTGATGCCGATCCAGTCGTCGGCCACCGCCGAATAGCCGGTGCGGACGGGATTGATGCTGATGATCCGCGCGCCGCGGGCCTTCAGCTTGCCGATGCCGATCTTGATCGGGTTCGAGTCATGGTCCTCGGCCACCCCGAACATGACGAAAAGCTTCGTGCGCTCCCAGTCCGGCTGGCCGAATTCCCAGAAGGCGCCGCCAATGGTGTAGATGCCGCCCGCCGCCATGTTCACCGAACAGAAACCGCCGTGCGCGGCATAATTCGGCGTGCCGAACTGTTGCGCCCACCATCCCGTCAGGCTTTGCGACTGGTCGCGCCCGGTGAAGAAGGCGAGCTTCTCGGGTGCCATCTCGCGCAGGGGCTTCAGCCAGGCGACGGCGGTCTGAAGCGCCTCTTCCCAGGTGATCACCTCGAAGGCCCCCGACCCCCGCGGTCCCACCCGCCGCAGCGGCGCCTTCAGACGGCTGGGGGCGGTGACCTGCATGATGCCGCTCGCCCCCTTGGCGCAGAGGACACCCTTGTTGATCGGGTGGTTTCGGTTGCCCTCGATGTAGACCACCTTGCCCGACTTCAGGTGAACGTCGATCCCGCAGCGGCAGGCGCACATGTAGCAGGTCGTCCGGCGAACCTCGTCGCCCACCACCCTTTGCGTTTCGACCCTCGGCTGATTCACGCGCCCTCCCCGGCCCTGACGGCCTGCGCCTCCAGCGCAATCTGGCGCTCCTCGTCGGCCGGCACAACAAGGATAGCGACACGCGATGTCGCCCTGTGCAGGATGCTTTCGTTCCGCTCGTTGGCATCGAGGTCGGGAGATACTCCCAGGTAGGCAAGACCCGACAGGATTTCCTTCCGGACCCAGGCGTCGTTTTCGCCGATCCCTCCGGTAAGGACCACGGCGTCAAGCCCCCCCATGGCGGCCACCATCGAGCCGGCGTGCCGCACCGCCCAATAGACGAAATGGCGCAAGGCGAAGCGGGCATCCTCCGTTCCGGCGGCATGCAGCGCCCGCAGGTCGCTGTGTCCGCCAAGGCCCAGAAGGCCGCTTTCCCGGTTCAGGATGCGCCCTGCCCTATCCACCCCGTGCAGCTCGGCCAGACGCAGCACCGCATTGCCGTCGATGGCGCCCGAGCGCGTTCCCATCGTCAGACCGTCCAGCGGCGAGTAGCCCATCGTCGTCGCAACCGAACGGCCATTCGCAATCGCGGCCATGGAACAGCCGTTCCCGAGGTGGCAGGCCAGCAGCCGCTCCGGCAACTCGCCACGGGCGCGCAGCAGGCGCACCAATGCGGCATAGCTCAATCCGTGAAATCCATAGCGGCGAAGGCCCTGATCGCGTTCGGTCCGCGGCAGGGCATAGGCGACCGCCACATCCGGGTTGGTCGCATGAAAGGCCGTGTCGAAGGCCGCATATTGCGGCAGTTCCGGCGCCAGGGCCTGAAGCGACTGGATTCCCACGAGGTTTGCCGGGTTGTGCAGCGGCGCGAGCGGCACGCAGGCCTGGATCCGCTGCATGACCGCTGGCGTCACCCGACAGGTCGCAGTCAGGTCGGCCCCACCATGGACGACGCGATGCGCTGCGGCTATCAGGCGCTCGACTGCAACCCCGGCCTGGGCCAGTCCCGCGACCATTGCCGCGCGATGGCCATCCGGGCCGATCTCGGAGATGGCCGCCTTGCCGACCTCTCGTGCGCCATCAAAGAGCTTGAGCTTCAGTGAAGACGAACCAGCGTTCACAATCAGCCACATCAGAGCAGTGCCTTCGCAAGACCCAGAGCCGCCAGCCCGCCCAGCAGGACGATCGCAAAGCGGCGGAATTCCTGCGGGTCGGTGCCGAAGAAGTGCCGCCCGCCCAGCCAGTTGCCGAACAGCGTCACCGGCAGCGCGATGAGCGAGGCCCGGAGCGTGTCCCATGTCACCAGCCCCGCCAGCCAGTAGAGCGGCGCCGAATACAGGTCGAGCAGCGGGAAATAGGCTATGAGCGTGGCCCGGAACACCGCCGCCGGCATAGGCTGGGCGGCGAAGAAGGCCGCGACCGGCAGCCCCCCCATGCCGGGCGCGTTGGCCAGGCCCGAGATCACCCCGGCCAATCCGTTCGGCGCGCCCCGCACCTCGGAGGCCAGCCGCCAGCCCATCAGCAGCACCACGCACATCGCGAGGACATAGGCCGAGATCACCGCCCGCGCGGTATCCTCGGAAACTCCGGTCAGGATCCAGAGGCCCAGCGGCAACCCGACGGCAGCCCCACCCAGAAGCCAGCCGACCCGGCGCCAGTCCACATCGGGACCAGCCCCCCGGGCATGTTGCAGCGACATCACCGTTTCCAGAATGACCACAACCGCCACGAAATTCAGCGGATTTGTCACCAGGCTGGATGCTGCGATCAGCAGGGCCGAGAAGCCGAAGCCGGAATAGCCCCGCACGAAGCCGGCGACCAGACAGGCAAGGGCAAGCCAGGCCAGCGCGCCGGGGCCCAGGTCATAGGGCATCAGACCACCTGCGGCCGCATGTCCTCGCGTCGAATGCCGGCGACCTCGACCGGTTTCTTCATCGCATCGCGACGGAAGGGCTCGCCCAGTTCCTGGTTGATCATGGCCTCGATCAGCGTGGTCTTGCCATGGGTCATCTGGTCCTCGATCGCCTTGCGCAGGGCGGCGGTCAGCTCCTCCATCGTCCGAGCTTGCATACCGTGCAAGCCGCAGGCGCGCGCGATCCCGGCGTAGCTGACATCAGTATCCAGTTCGGTGCCGACGAAGTTGTCGTCATACCAGAGCGTCGAGTTGCGCTTCTCTGCCCCCCACTGGTAATTGCGGAACACCACCATGGTGATCGCGGGCCATTCCGGGCGCCCGATCGCGGTCAGTTCCGTCACCGCGATGCCGAAGGCGCCGTCGCCGGCGAACCCCACGACCGGCGTGTCCGGACAGGCGATCTTGGCGCCAACGATCGAGGGCAGGCCATAGCCGCAGGGCCCGAAGAGACCCGGCGCCAGGTACTTCCGGCCCGCCTCGAAACTGGGATAGGCATTGCCGATGGCGCAGTTGTTGCCGATGTCGGAGGAGATGATCGCCTCGCGCGGCAGCGCGGCCTGGATCGCGCGCCAGGCCATGCGGGGGCTCATCCAGTCGGGCTTGGCCTTGCGGGCGCGTTCGTTCCAGGTGGTGCCGGGATCGTCCTGCTCGTGGTCCATCGAGGCCAGCTCTTGCGCCCAGGCCGATTTCTTCTGCGCAATCAGGGCCTTGCGCTCTGCCCGCCCCGCATCTCCAGCCGTCGTTGACAGCCGCGCCAGGATCGCATCGGCCACCTTCTTTGCGTCGCCGACAATCCCCACGGTCACCGGCTTCGTCAGGCCAATCCGGTTCGGATTGATGTCCACCTGAATCACCTTGGCCGCCTTCGGCCAGTAATCGATGCCGTAGCCCGGCAGGGTGGAAAACGGGTTCAACCGGGTTCCCAGCGCAAGCACCACATCGGCCTCGGCGATCAGTTCCATCGCGGCCTTGGACCCGTTATAGCCCAAGGGGCCTGCGAACAGCGGATGCGACCCGGGAAAGGCGTCATTGTGCTGGTAGCCCACGCAGACCGGCGCAGTCAGCCGCTCGGCAAGGGCCATCGAGGCCGGAATCGCCCCGCCGATCACCACGCCCGCACCGTTCAGGATCACCGGGAACTTCGCCTGCGACAGAAGCTGCGCCGCCTGCGCGATGGCTTCGTCGCCCCCCGAGGGCCGCTCGAACTCCACCACGGCCGGAAGGGCGATGTCGATGACCTGCGTCCAGAAATCCCGCGGCATGTTGATCTGCGCCGGAGCCGACTGGCGCCTGGCCTGAAGGATCACCCGGTTCAGCACCTCGGCCACGCGGGAGGGGTCGCGGACCTCTTCCTGGTAGCAGACCATGTCCTTGAACAGCGCCATCTGTTCGACTTCCTGGAAACCGCCCTGCCCGATGGTCCTGTTCGCAGCCTGCGGCGTGACCAGCAGCAGGGGCGTGTGGTTCCAGTAGGCGGTCTTGACGGCGGTGACGAAGTTGGTGATGCCCGGCCCGTTCTGGGCGATCATCATCGACATCCTGCCCGAAGCGCGGGTGAATCCATCCGCCATCATCCCGCCCGAGCCTTCATGGGCACAGTCCCAGAAGGTGATGCCGGCCTTGGGAAACAGGTCCGAAATCGGCATGAAGGCCGACCCGATGATCCCGAAGGCATGTTCGATCCCGTGCATCTGCAGGACCTTCACGAAGGCTTCCTCGGTCGTCATCTTCATGGCATCTCTCCCTGGCTCTGCTCGGCACACTAGCGCCGCGATGAGTCCAAGCTTAGGGCCAGTTCCTTCGTCCCTCTATGGCCAGCGCCCGCTCCTGCGTCGCGCCTTCGGCTTCAGGTCGCGCGCGAGAAGTGACGAAGTCATCGACGAGCCACCGCCCGGGCGATCCGGGCGATGCCGTCGGGGATTCGCTGCGGCGCGATGGAGGAATATGCCAGCCGATAGAAATTGCGCGGGCCATCCCCGGCAAAGAAGGCGCGACCGGGTTCGATGAGGACGCCCTCGCCGCGGAGGCCAAGCGCGAGGTCCTCGGTATCTACACCGTCCGGCGCACGCATCCAGAAGCTGGAGCCGCCGAAGCCGCCCTGTCCCGCCACGGTCAGCTCTTCGGCGGCTATGGCGTCCGCCATGACCTGACGGCGGCGGCGGTAGGCGTTC
Organism: Tabrizicola sp.; assembly: GCA_046294075.1. Lineage (GTDB taxonomy): Bacteria > Pseudomonadota > Alphaproteobacteria > Rhodobacterales > Rhodobacteraceae > Tabrizicola. Next base: position 31,552 of record JBKBJC010000029.1, read on the forward strand.
TTCATCCGGTTGATCAGCGCATCGTAATGTCCAAGCCCCAGGAAATAGGCCATCGTCCGCTGGATGTGGCCGGGCGGGTGCTTCAGCATCAGCCCGCGCAGCGCGCGCGCCTCGGCGATGAAACCGGGAGGCCCGACCAGATAGCCGAGGCGCAGGCCCGGAAAGACGGATTTGGAAAAGCTGCCGGCGTAGATCACCCTGCCCCCCCGGTCCAGCGACTTCAGCGCGGGCGCGACGGGTTTCAGGAAGGACATCTCGAACTCGTAGTCGTCCTCGATGATGATGAAACCTTTCGCCTCGGCCGCCTCCAAGAGGGTCACGCGGCGGTCGACGGGCATGGTGGCGTTGGTGGGGCACTGGTGCGAGGGGGTTGTGAAAACCACATCCGCGTCAGGGACTTGCGGCGGAAGGCCCTGAGCGTCGACGTCAACCGGAACGGCAGAGGCCCCCGTAGCCGCAACGACGGCGCGCCAGGCGGGGTAGCCAGGATTCTCCACCACCGCGCGGCGGCCGGGCCCCAAGAGCGCCGTCGCCGCTATGAACAGTGCATTCTGGGCGCCAAGGGTCAGCAGCACCTCGTCCTCGCGCGCGGCGATGCCCCGGCGCGGCAGGATGGTGCGCAGAAGCTCCTGGATCAGCAGGGGGTCGTCGCGGTCGTAATAGTCGGTGGTCAGAGCCGCGAAATCGCGCTTGCCCAACGCGCGCAGGGCGCATTGGCGCCAGTTCTGGTGGTCGAACAGCGCCGGATCGGCCTGACCATAGATGAAGGGAAAGGGGTAGCGGTCCCAGTCCTCGGGCCGGTCCACCTTGGGGACAAGCGTGAACCGGCCGCGGGTCAGGCCCTTGAAATCGATGGCTTCCGCGCGGGGCTCGGCCTGCGGGAACTCGGGCGCGAGAGGAGCCGTATCCGAGACGAAATAGCCCGACCTGCCTTTCGCGGTCAGGTAGTCCGAGGAGACGAGGTCGGCATAGGCGAGGGTCACGGTGATCCGGCTGACGCCCAGGTGTTCGGCCAGGCCGCGCGACGACGGCATCCGCGCGCCGGGGCGGAAGCGGCCGGACAGGATGCCTTGCGTGACCATGGCGCGGATCTGCTGTTGCAGCGATCCGGCCGCGCCGGGGGTCAGGTAGAAGGCTTCGACGGGAATGGCAGGCATGGCTGGACTCACCGGAAGATGAGTCCAGATCAGGGCGCCGGACCGTGCGGGATGTCAAGGCTCCCGCACGCGCAAGGCTCACCCCTCGCGCAGGTAGCGCCCGTTGACCCAGCCGGTCAGTTTGACCCCTCCGGTCGTCTCGATCCGGCACCAGCGGGTCTGGCCCGAGGTCTGGCAGCCGAGGTTGCGCACCCTGGCACCCTCAGCCAGCTGGGCGATCACCTGCCCGCTGGTCGAGGGCTTGGTCCGCACGTTCAACGTGTCGCCGGCGGGCAGGCCGCGGACGCTGTAGAAATCCGGCCCGCCGTCATCCGGCACCGGCTTTGACGGCGCCCCGGATTCGCGCAGGTAGCGGCCGTTGACCCAGCCCGTCACATCCATGCCGGTGGTCGAGCGGATCTTGCACCAGCGCGACGAGCTGCTGGTCTGGCAGCCGAGGTTGCGGACGATCTCGCCCTCGCGCAGCGTGGCCAGAAGCGTGGCGCCGGTCCTGGGTTCCACCCGCACGCCGAGCCGTTCGTTGCCCGACAGCCCGCGCACGATGTAGAAATCCGGCCCGCCATCGTCCGGAATCGTCGCCCCGCCCTCGACCAGAAAGCGGGCCGAGACGTAGCCCGAAATCTTGCCGTCGATCGTCGTGACCTCGCACCAGCGCGCGCTGCCGCCCCCGATGCAGGGGCCCTTGTTCACCCGGGTACCCCAGGGCAGCGAGCCGACCGAGGGGAAGATGGCGGCCGGCCCGCTACGGACGTTGACCCGGGCATTGGTTGCGATGTTTCCGATGGTGACGACGCCTGGTCCGGTAATCGGCTCGGCCCGGGGCGCGACCTGGGCCGCAGCGGGGAAGGCCAGAAGCCAGGCGGCGAGGAAGGCGGCGGCAAGGGCCGCCAGCCTGTGGGGGAGTTTGGGTCTGTCCACGGTATGGTCCATCGGGCACCTATCGAATCAGGCAATTGCGCCGTTGCCGTAGTATGGCACGGATGCCGGCAAAGGCGGGAATGGCTTTGGCGTGAGCTGTTCTGCCACGCGGCCAGAAGTCTGGGAAGGTCAGGTTTCGCGGACTGCGGGCGGGTTCTGCATGAGTCCAGATGCAAGTGCCTGGGAACGCTGGATCAACCGGGCCTCTTTGCCGGGTCGGGCCGGTCTGGAAACGATCTGGCCTGCGTCGGGCATCCTGTCGGGCGGTTGCGGGATCAACCTTGCCGGGCGGATCCTTCATGTTTCCAGGCGCAACAGACAGGCGTTGTTGCAGAACTCTGTCTGCCTGGGATTCACATCGTGAATCCATGCGGCTAGACAGGCCGCATGAGCAAACGGGCATACGCCCGCTACCGCACGGCGAACTGGTCCAGCTACACTGCGTCGCTTTGCAAGCGCGGGTCTTTGCTGATCTGGCTGGACAAGGAGATGACCTGGCTTGCGCCGCATGACGGCGGCCCCGGTCGCCCTGCGGTGTTCCCGGATGCGGCGATCCAGTTCTGTCTGACCATCAAGGTCCTGTTCAAGCTGCCACTTCGGAAAACGACCGGGATGGTGGCCAGTCTGCTCAAGAAGGCGGACCTGGACTGGGCGGTGCCCGACTGCACCACCCTGTGCCGACGGCAGAAGACGCTAGCCGTCCAGATCCCGTATCGTCGCGCCGATGGGCCCTTGAACCTGCTCGTTGACAGCACCGGGATCAAGTTCCTCGGCGACGGCGAATGGCAGGCCCGCAAGCACGGCGTTCAGGGCCGACGCCAATGGCGCAA
>JBKBJC010000030.1:0-34292 GCA_046294075.1 Tabrizicola sp.
AGGTATCCGGCGCGGAACGCGCTACAGCACTCCGTGATTTGGTTCGGTTTCGCGCCTATCCACAAGCAGCGATCCAAACGGCCGGTCCAAACCTCCCTTGAAGGCTCTGCAATTCTTTGAAGACGCAAGAGATTTGATTTGGTTCACGACTTCGGATTGCTCGATCTGTGAGCCAAATGCCCGAACGCAGAAAGAGAACATATTGAAAACATTTATATTTCATCGAGCCAGACCGCGGCTTGCAACGCCGCCCCCCCTCCCAATGGTTCCTCCCCGGCCCTGAACGTATGCGGGGGGGCGCAGCGCGGCGGTTCGCTAGCGTGAGGCATTTTCACCGGGGAAGCCAGGCGGAAGCCACCTTGCGACCTGATGCCGGAATTCGTGAGTCAGATCAGGGGCTTGCGGAATCACGATCTGGCCGGGGTGGATTCCCGGCGGGAAGCCAGGGAAGCCACCTCCGGGGAAGCCAGGTGGCAGGAAGCCAGCACGGAAAGCCAATTCGTCAGAAGCCGTTGAATCCGCTTCACTTTTCGGGTTGACAGACCTGCCCCCATTGACCTACCCCTTGATCATCGAAGAATTGCGCCCGGAGGAAACCCCTCGCGGGCGCTTTTCCTTTTCCTCCCCCACATCCCGAGCCCCATCCCATGGACCTCGTCTTCGCGCCGAGCCAGGTAGAGTCCTGGCCGATTGCCCGGCTGCGCCCCTATGCCCGCAACGCCAAGATGCACGGCGACGACCAAGTGGCGAAGATCGCCGCCAGCATGGCCAAGTTCGGCTGGACCGTCCCCTGCATGGTGGCCGACGACGGCGAGCTGATCGCGGGCCATGGCCGGGTGCTGGCCGCGACCATGCTCGGGCTGACGGAGGTGCCGGTGATCCGGCTCAGCCATCTCGACGAAGCCGAGCGCCGGGCCTACCGGATCGCCGACAACAAGCTGACCGAACTGGGCGAATGGGACGAGGCGCTGCTCCGCGACGAGATCGCGGGGCTGCTGGCCGAGGATTTCGACCTGACGCTCTTGGGCATCAGCGACGACGACCTCGACGGGCTGCTGCGGGATCCCGAGGCGCTGGGCGGCGACGGCCCGGTCGAGGGCGAGGACGATGTTCCGGACCTGCCGGTCGCACCGGTGTCGGTGCCGGGCGATCTCTGGCAACTGGGCGCGCACCGGCTGATCTGTGGCGACAGCACCGCGGCCGATGTCGTGGGGCGGCTGCTCGGTGATGTCCGCCCCCTGCTGATGGTGACCGACCCGCCCTATGGCGTGGAGTATGATCCCTCCTGGCGCAACCAGGCGGGCGCGGCAAAGACCAAACGCACCGGCAAGGTGCTGAACGACGACCGCGCCGACTGGCGCGAGGCCTGGGCGCTGTTCCCCGGTGACGTCGCCTATGTCTGGCACGGGGCGCTGCACGCAGTGACCGTGGCCGAGAGCCTGGTGGCCGCAGGCTTCGCGATCCGGTCGCAGATCATCTGGGCCAAGGAGCGGCTGGTGCTCAGCCGGGGCGATTATCACTGGCAGCACGAACCCTGCTGGTATGCGGTGCGCGCCAAGAGCAAGGGCCATTGGGCGGGCGACCGCAAGCAGACGACGCTGTGGCAGATCGCCAACCGGGATCAGGACGCCGACACCGTGCATGGCACGCAGAAGCCGGTCGAATGCATGCGGCGGCCGATCCTGAACAACTCGAGCCCCGGCCAGGCGATCTATGAACCGTTCATGGGGTCCGGAACCACGCTGATCGCGGCCGAAACCACTGGCCGGGTCTGCTTCGGCATCGAGTTGAACCCGGCCTATGTCGATGTCGCCATCGAGCGATGGCAGTCCTTCACCGGTCAGGAGGCGGTGCTGGCGGAAACCGGCGAGACCTTCGCCGCCCTGAAGGCAAAGCGGCGCGCGGCATGAACGCGCCCCTCCTGCCCGGCCGGATCGAACACTGGCCGCTGGCCCGCCTCCGGCCCTACGCCCGCAACGCCAAGACCCACGATGCCGAGCAGGTGGCGAAGATTGCTGCCAGCATGGCCGAGTTCGGCTGGACGGTTCCCTGCCTCGTCGCCGCCGACGGCGAGTTGATTGCGGGGCACGGCCGCATCCTGGCCGCGGCCCAGCTCGGGATTGCCGAGGCGCCGGTCATCATATTGGGCCATCTGACCGAGGCGCAGCGACGGGCCTACCGGATTGCCGACAACAAGCTGACCGAACTGGGCGGGTGGGACGAGGCGCTCCTCCTCGAGGAACTGCGCGGGCTGATGGCCGAGGACTTCGACCTCGGGCTGATCGGGATCCCCGAGGACGAACTGGACGCGCTGCTACACGATGCCGACGACCGCTCGCCCATCGACGATGACGCGGCCGACACGATCCCCGAGGCCCCGGCCGAGCCGATCACCCGCCCCGGCGACATCTGGGCGCTGGGCGAGCATCGGCTGATCTGCGGGGATGCGACCGACCCGGCCGTGGTCGCACGGCTGATGGATGGGGCGCAGGCGTCGCTGATATTCACCTCGCCGCCCTATGCCCAGCAGCGCGACTATGGCGCGGCGAAGGAGAAGGTCGGCGATTGGGATGCGCTGATGCAGGGCGTCTTCGCCGCGGCGCCCGTCACCGCCGATGCCCAGCTGCTGGTGAACCTCGGCCTCGTGCACCGCGACAGCGAATGGATCCCGTATTGGGACGGCTGGGTCGACTGGATGCGCGCGCAGGGCTGGCGGCGGTTCGGCTGGTATGTCTGGGACCAGGGGCCCGGCCTGCCCGGCGACTGGAACGGGCGGCTGGCGCCGTCGCACGAGTTCATCTTCCACTTCAACCGCCAGCCGCGGAAGCCGAACAAGACGGTCGAGAGCAAGCACGCGGGCGAGACCCTCGGCGGCGGCGGCCTGCGCGGGGCCGACGGCACGGTCCATCGCAAGACCGGCTACGGCAAGGCGATCCAAAGCCACCGCATCCCGGACAGCGTGTTCCGGATCATGCGCCACAAGGGCGGTCTGGGGGCGGCCGGATCACACCCTGCCGTCTTCCCCGTGGCGCTGGTCGAGGCGGTACTGGAGGCCTTCACCGACCCCGGCGACCTGGTGTTCGAACCCTTCTGCGGCTCTGGTACCCAGCTGATCGCCGCCGAACGCACCGGGCGGCGCTGCTGCGCGGTGGAACTGGACCCGGTCTATTGCGACGTGGCCGTACGGCGGTGGGAGATGGCGACGGGGCAGAAGGCACGTCTTTGCAGGGCTTACGCGCACAACCATGAACAAAGCGATTGCGATCCAATCATGAGTGGCGCTAGCTACGGGCGTGTGAACCGAATCTGAAAGAAAAACGAATTCAGTATGTTCTGGTCAAACAAGAAGCCCAAGAGCGCCGACCGACAGTATAGAAAAGAGCCTCCGGTGACCAGTCGCTCGACAGATCGTGATACGACGGCGCCATCGTCGCCCGAGAGCGTTCCCTACAACATCAGCGTCTATGCTGACTTGCTGGACGTATCGCCAACGGCGGATCCGGAGGGATATCGCCGCAACCATGGTGTTCAAGGTCGCAAGCACAGCGCGGGCATTCCTCTGGCGTTTGAGGATCAGGCGGAAGCTGTCGGACGAATTATCGCCTCGGCCTATGAAGAAAAGTACGATCAGATCAAGGCCGAGATGCAGTCGCGCGGGATGCAGTTCTCGGCAGTGATTTCGGATGATGCAGGGCGACCACTCTCGGTCAACTTCGCCGCCGTCGCGGCAGCACCCATTGTCAGCCAGATCACGGACGAGACCGACCTCGTGCCATACTGTGTAGCTGCCTTGCACTGGCTGCTTGCGTCAGAAGATCACGAATGGATTTTCAGTCACCTTGTGGAAGCAACTGGGGCCTTTTTCCGTTCAGAGTTGCTGCGAAAGCAGCTCGTCAAGGGGTACGCCGACGACTTCGATGACTTGCGTGACCTGCTTCGTGAAGCCCTTTACCAGTACATCCACCGGCATGTCTGACGGGTGGCAAGCCACCAAAGCTGAACAAAGATCTAGACGCTAATCCGATACACTGCCCCCCTGCCCTCGACTTTTTCGGCGCTGATGGGCAAGCCCAGCTTCTTCTTGAGGGCGCCAGAGATCGAGCCGCGAACCGTGTGGGTCAGCCACCCGGTGGCCTCGACCATTTCGGCGACCGTCGCGCCCTCGGGGCGCTGGAGCATGGCGATGATCTGCGCCTGTTTGGTGCCAGCGCGGATGGCGACGGGTTTCGCGGTTTCGGTGTCGTCAGGCGCGGGTTCCACCTTGGACTTCGCCCTCCGCACGCTGGCGACGGCGCTGGCCACCACCGGCTCGATCCCGATGGCCTCCAGCCCGGCCTCGGTGGCGATCAGCGTGGTGCCGTGGCCGTCGCCGGTCTCGCGCCACATCGGCTCACCGCGCCGCAGGTTCGCCTCGACCTCTTCGAGCCAGCCGCGGGCGATCATCTTGCCGACCACCATCTTGGCGGCGGCGCCGACCAGCCCCTCGGGCAGCGGCAGGGCGAGGTTGCCGGGCCGGGTCGCGGCGCGGGACAGGATCAGGGACTGGGTATCGGACGGGGTGGTCATCGGGGCCTCCGTGGCTCAGGGCGCGCGATGTGCGGGCCTTCTACGGACGTTCGCCCGGCTTACGCGGCCCCACCGGGGCCACGGTCCGGGCTCACCCCCGTCGTCGCACGGGGCGGCCATCGCGCCGTGTAGGCGCGTCACGCGGCGTGTTCGCCTTCCTTGAAGGCGCTGTCGGTGATCTGGCGCAGCAGACCCGCGTAGTGCTTCAGCGTGCCGACATGCCCCCAGTTGATCTCGTCGGGGTGGGTCTCGAAGTGGTCGTCGCTCAGGGCCTTCAGGCGCTCCAGCATGGTGTCGATCTCGGCCTTGGCGGCGATGAAGGCGTCGAGGGCTTTGGAATTGTCGGTGGCGCGGCGGGTCGTCATGGCGGGGCATCCTTCGGTGAGTTGCATCGTTTCCTTCCGATCAGATTCGCTCTGTCGCGTCCTCTAATCAACTGAATACCAAGCAATATCATCAGCTTGATCGGATTATCCTCGCCATGAAGGGCATGAGCGAACGCGAGTATGCGGCCCATTCCGGCCTCTCCCGCGGCGGGGTGCAGAAGGCTCGGAAGAACGGGCGGCTGGTGGTCCATGACGACGGGTCGATCAACGCCGCGGCCTCGGACGTGCGGCGGGCCGAGATGACGGACCCCGACCAGCAGCGCCGGTCGTTGGGCGGTGACGGGCTGGCCAGCGGCCCCGGCGACACGACATCGTATATCAAGGCGCGCACGGCGCTGACGGTCTACGCGGCGCAGGAACGTCAGCTGGCCGTCCAGAAAAAGAAGGGCACGCTGGTCGACCGCGCGCGGGCGGAAACACTGGTGTTTCGTCTCGCACGGCAGGAACGGGATGTCTGGGTGACCTGGCCCGGACGGGTGGCCGCGCTGATGGCGGCGCAGATCATGGCGGAGGTGGAACGGCAATCCGGGGATTCGGTGACGATCGAGACCGCGATCATGCAGAGGGTGCTGGAAGCCCATGTCCGCGAACAGCTCGACGCCCTCGCCGACCTCCGGGTTTCCCTCGGATGACGACAACGACCTGACCGCCGGTCTCGACCTCGGCTTCGATGGCGCCGAGGATCTGCTACGGGTCTGGCGACAGGGGCTGCGGCCTGATCCGAACCTGACGGTGTCGGAATGGGCGGATCAGCATCGCTGGCTGTCCTCACGCGGCGCAGCCGAACCGGGGCGGTACCGCACCGCCCGCGCCCCCTACCTGCGCGAGATCATGGATGCGCTCTCGCCCGGCCATCCTGCCCAGCGCATCACCTTCATGAAGGCGGCGCAGGTCGGGGCCACGGAGGCGGGCAACAACTGGATCGGTTTCGTGATCCATCACGCCCCGGGGCCGATGCTGGCGGTGCTGCCGAGCCTGGAACTGGCGAAGCGCACCTCACGGGGCCGTCTTGATCCTCTGATTGCGGACAGCCCGGCGCTGCGCGAGCGGGTCAATCCGGCACGGTCGCGGGATGCCGGGAATTCGATGTTGTCGAAGGAATTCCCCGGCGGCATTCTGGTGCTGACCGGGGCCAATTCGGCCACCGGCCTGCGGTCGATGCCGGCGCGCTATGTGTTTCTGGACGAGGTCGATGCCTATCCCGCCTCGGCCGACGAGGAAGGTGACCCGGTCACGCTGGCCGAGGCGAGGACGACGACCTTCTCGCACCGGCGCAAGGTGTTCATGGTCTCGACCCCCACGATTCGGGGGCTGAGCCGGATCGAGCGCGAGTTCGAGGCATCGGACCAGAGGCGCTACTTCGTGCCCTGCCCGCATTGCGGGGCGATGCAATGGCTGCAGTTCGACCGACTGCGCTGGGCAAAGGGGAAGCCGGAGACCGCCGTCTACCATTGTGAAGGTTGCGAACGGCCCATCGCCGAGCACCACAAGACCGAGATGCTGGCCAAGGGTGAGTGGCGGGCGACAGCGGTTTCCAGGGATCCGAAGGCCATCGGCTTCCACCTCTCGGCGCTCTATTCACCGCTCGGGTGGAAAAGCTGGTCCGACGTCGCGCGGGAATGGCTGGCGGCCCAAGGGTCGGACGAGACGCTGCGCGTCGCGCGCAACACGCTCTTGGGCGAGACATGGGTCGAGTCGGGCGACGCGCCGGAATGGCAACGGCTGGCAGATCGGCGGGAATCCTGGAAGCCGGGTAAAGTGCCGATGGCCGGGCTGTTCCTGACCGCGGGTGCCGACGTACAGAGGGACCGGATCGAGGTCGACATCTGGGCCTGGGGCCGGGGACTGGAAAGCTGGCTCGTCGATCACATCGCCATTCCGGGTGGGCCTGACGATCCGGCGGCCTGGGACAAGCTGACGGCCCTCCTCGGACGGTCGTGGCAGCACGCCAATGGCGCCTTCATGACCGTGGCGCGGCTTGGCATCGACACCGGTTACGAGGCCGCAGCCGTCTATGCCTGGTCGCGCAAGGTGGGGTTCGAACAGGTGGCCCCCCTGAAGGGGCTCGAGGGGTTCAACCGGGCAGCCCCGGTCTCGGGCCCGACCTTCGTCGACGCCACCATCGGCGGCAAACGCCTGCGCCGCGGCGCGAGGCTCTGGTCGGTGGCAACGGCGACGTTCAAGGCGGAGACCTACCGGTTCCTGCGGATCGAACGGCCCTCGGACGAGGATCGCGCCACCGGAGTGCTCGACGCTCCTGGCACAATCCACCTGCCCGGCTGGGCCGATACCGAATGGCTGAAGCAGCTGGTGGCGGAACAGCTGGTCACCATCCGCAACAAGCGCGGCTATGCCCATCAGGAATGGCAGAAGATGCGCGAGCGGAACGAGGCGCTGGACTGCCGGGTCTATGCCCGCGCCGCGGCGTGGATCCTCGGCGCCGACCGATGGGACGAGGCCACCTGGCGGCGGCTGGAAGCACAGGCGGGCGTCGAAACCCGCCTGCCAGTGGCCGTCGTTACCGACACAGCACCACCCGATCCGGCCCAACCCAAGGCCGGAACCCTGACCACGCCACGTCGGAAACGGCGGGCCTACACCCCGAACTTCATGAGGGACTGATGGACCTGGAACGCATGCAGGCCCTGCTCACGGCACTGCAGGAAGCCCGCTTCGCCGGGCTGCGCAGCGTCAGCTATGACGGCAAGACCGTGACCTATGGCTCGGACGCCGAACTGGCGGCATCCATTCGGGACTTGGAGGGACGGATCGCCAAGGCTTCCGCTGCTCCGCGCCGCCGCCGCTGGGGCACCGTCGCGACCAAGGGTCTGTGACCATGGTGCTTGACGCCTTCCGCGCGCGCCTCGGCAGCATCATCGGCGGGTTCGATGCCGCACAGTCCCACCGGCGCATGCGCGGGTTCCGCGCCACCCGCGCCCATGTGAACACGCTGATCGCCGCCTCGGGCGAAACCATCACCGCCCGGGCCCGCTGGCTCGTCCGCAACAACGGCTATGCCGCGAATGCGGTCGATGCCTTTGCCAACCATGTCGTCGGCGACGGGATCAAGCCTTCGTCGAAGATCACCGAGGCCGCGAGGAAGGAGGAGCTGCAGAAGCTCTGGCTCGCCTGGACCGACGAGGCCGATGCCGAGGGTCTGACCGACTTCTTCGGCCTGCAGCGCAGGGCGGCCCGCGAGGTGTTTCTGGCGGGCGAGGTCTTTCTGCGCATCCGCGCACGGCGGCCGGAAGACGGCCTGACGGTGCCGATGCAGCTGCAGATGCTGCCCTCGGAGATGCTGCCCCAGGACATGACCCGCAGCCTGCCCGGATCGGGGTCGATCCGGCAGGGCATCGAATTCGACAGGATCGGGCGACGGGTGGCGTATCACTTCTTGCGTCGCCACCCCGGCGACATGACCGATCCGGGGCTGGCAGGCGAAACGGTGCGCGTGCCCGCGTCCGAGGTGATCCATATCCTCGACCCGGTCGAAGCAGGCCAGCTGCGCGGCGTGTCGCGCTTTGCTGCAGCCGTGGTGAAACTCTTCACGCTGGACCTCTACGACGACGCGGAGCTGGAGCGGAAAAAGACAGCGGCGATGTTCGCCATGTTCATCACCTCGCCCGCCCCGGAAACCGCCCTTGATCCGGCCGAAGAGGATCTGGAGGTCGAACCGGGCCAGGTGGTGCGGCTGGATCCCGGCGAGGATGTCACCACGCCATCGACGCCGGACTCCGGGTCCACCTATGAACCCTTCCAGTACCGGACACTCCTGCAGATCGGCGCGGCGCTGGGCGTGCCCTATGGCTATCTGACCGGCGATACCGCCAAGGGCAACTTCTCGAATACGCGGATCGCGCTCGTCGACTTCCGCCGCCGCATCTCGGCCTTCCAGCATTCGGTGATGGTCCATCAGCTCTGCCGGGCGGTCTGGATACGGTGGATGGACATGGCTGTGCTGGCGGGCGCCATCGACCTGCCGGGCTATGCCACCGACCGGCACCACTACCTCGCCTGCGACTGGCTTCCGACCAAGTGGGACTGGATCGACCCGGCCAAGGATGCCGCTGCCGAAATCCTGCAGATCGAGGCGGGCCTGAAGTCCCGCACGCAAGCCATCGCCGAACGCGGCTACGACGCCGAACAGGTCGACCGCGAAATCGCCGCAGAACGAAAGCGCGAGGCCGCGCTGGGGCTCGACTTCCGGCGGCCGGGGTCACCCGCGCAGGCGGCAGGCGGCGGCGCGACGCCGGGCAATGCCGAGGGCCAGCGACAGGATCAGCAGGAGGACGGCAATCAGGAAAAGGATGGCGAGGACCGGGAACCCCGGCCCGCGGAGGACGCATGATGCATCACACCCAGATCGCCCAGCGCGTCTTCAACACGCCCCTGATGGTCGATCCCGCCAAGGCGCTGGCCTTCCTGACCGGGCTTGGCCCTCGGATCGTTGGGCGGGAAGTCAGCATCGAAGGTTTGGAAATCTCGGCCGAAGATCGGGATGCCGCCAACCTCCCTTCCCGCGGCTCTCTCTTCGGCGACGACCTGACCAAACGCCAGGCGCGAAACGGTGGCCTGCCCTTCGCCGTCGTGGACGGCATCGCTGTCATCGAGATCGCGGGCACGCTCGTCCATCGCGGGGCGTGGATCGGGCAATCCTCCGGCCTGACGTCCTATGAAGGCATCGCCGCCCAGCTTCAGGCAGCGCTGGCCGACCCCGCCATCCGCGGCATCGCGCTCGACATCGACAGCTTCGGTGGCGAGGTGGCCGGTGCCTTCGACCTGGCTGACCGCATCCGCGCGGCGCGTCAGGTCAAACCCGTGCAGGCTTTCGTCGCGGATCACGCGCTGTCCGCAGCCTACGCGCTGGCCTCCCAGGCCGACCGGATCATCCTGCCCCGCACCGGCGCTGTCGGCAGCATCGGCGTCGTGGCCATGCACAGCGACATGAGCGGGGCGCTCGACCAGAAGGGCATCGCCGTCACGCTGATCCACGCGGGCGCGCGCAAGGTCGATGCGAACCCGTATCAGCCACTCCCTGAGGCCGTCCGCGACCTGATTGCAGGCGAACTTGAGGATCTCCGCCAGCTCTTCGCCGAAACCGTCGCCGAAGGGCGCGGACGGCGCCTCGACACCCTTCGGGCGCTGGGCACCGAGGCCGCCGTGTTCCGCGGAGAGGCGGCGGTCTTCGCCGGTCTTGCCGACGAGGTGGCCGATCCCGTCACCGCTTTCCGCGCTTTCGCCGCCGCACCCCGTGGCACAACCACCCCCAGAGGAAAGGGCCCGATGATGACCACTGCCCCCGAAGATCATGCGCAGCCTGCGGCCAGCGCTCCGCCGGAACCGGCCGCGCCCGCGGCAGTCGCACCGCCGCAAACCGCTTCGGCCGACATGTCGCCCGAAGCGATCCGGGCCGAAGCGGCCGAGGTCGCTCAGGTCTGCGCGCAGGCCGCCCGGCTCGGCATTCAGATCGATGCCGCCGATGCCGTCGCCAAGGGTGTGAAACCCGAAGCCCTGCGCGCCAAGGTCCTGGCCGATCTCGCCGCGCGCAGTGATGCCGCGGGCATCATCACCACCGCCCCGGCACCCGGGGCAAAGGAAAGCCCCATCGTGGCGGCCGCGAAGAAATCGGCCGCCGCCTCGCGCTGACGCGCACCGCCCGGATCGGGCGCCCCCACCCCCAACATCATGGAGTCTGCACCATGCCCGTCCTGACGGAACCGCCCAGCATGGGCGATGTCCTCAAATATGAGGTCAACCCGAACTACACCCGCGAGGTGGTGACGCTGCTCGCAGGCATGCCCTATCCCGTGGGCGCAGTCCTCGGCCGCATCACCGCCAGCGGCAAGTACAAACTCGCGACCAGCGGCGGCACCGATGGCGCGCAGACTGCCTCGGCCGTTCTCCTCCATGCCGTGGACGCAACCCTCGCGGACGCCACCGGCATCGTCGTGGCCCGTGGCCCGGCAATCGTCTCGCGCGCGGGTCTCGCCTACGACGCCACCGTCGATGACGGGGCAAAGATCACCACCAAGATCGGCCAGCTGGCCGCCGCAGGCATCGTCGCCCGCGACGGCGTCTGATCCCCCTCTTTCCCCCGGAGCATCCCCCATGACCCACGTCCGCAATCCCTTCGACGCTGGCGGCTATTCGCTGGCCGAGATGACCCAGGCCATCAACATCCTGCCCAACCTCTACACGCGCCTCGCCCAGATCGGCCTCTTCCGTTTCGAAGGGGTCAGCCAGCGCTCGGTCATCATCGAACAGTACGAAGGCGTCCTGAACCTGCTGCCCTCCGTCCCCCTCGGCGGCCCCTCCACTGTCGGCACGCGGGAAGACCGTTCCATGCGCAGCTTCGCCCTGCCGTGGATCCCGCATGATGACGTGGTTTTGCCTGCCGACATCCAAGGCGCCCCCGCGCTGGGCGCCTTCGATGCAGCCGATCCCCTCGTCGAGGTGATGAACCGCAAGCTGCTGCTGATGCGCCGCAAACATGCCCAGACGCGGGAATACATGGAGATGAACGCGCTCCGCGGCATCGTGAAGGATGGCGCGGGCACCACCCTCTACAACTACTTCACCGAATTCGGACTGGCGCAGATCTCGGTCGACTTCGTGCTGGGCACCGCAGGCACGAACGTGCAGGGCAAGGTCCGTGAGGTGTTGCGCGCCATCGAGGACAACTTGCTGGGCGAGGCGATGACCTCCGTCCATGCGCTGGTCAGCCGCGAATTCTTCGACAAGCTGATCGCGCACCCCAAGACGGAAGAGGCCTACAAGTTCTACGCCGCGACCGGCGCGCAGCCGCTGCGCGAGGATGTGCGGCGGAACTTCCCGTTCGGCGGGATCCTGTTCGAGGAGTATTCCGGCACCGTCACCCTCTCGACCAAGGTCACCGAACGGCTGGTCCCGGCGAACGAGGGGATCGCCTTCCCGCTCGGCACGATGGACACCTTCACCACCTATGGCGGCCCGGCGAACCTCCTGGAAACCGCCAACACCATCGGCCTGCCGCTCTATGCCCGCCAGCATCTGGACGAGAAAGGCCGCTGGATCGACGTGATGACCGAGGCCTCGATCCTGCCCGTCAACAAGCGGCCGCGGCTGGCGATCCGCCTGCACACGTCGAACTGACGGGCACTGCCCATGTCCGTCTTTGCCGCCGCCATGGACCGCATCTTCACCCATGCCTCCATGGCGGCACCCGCCCTGTGGATCTCGGCCACCACCTCCGAGGAACGCCCGATCCGCATCATCCGCCGCGCTCCGGATCGGGTCACCGACTTCGGCGCTGGCCGGTTCGTCAGCGACACGACGGTGGTGGATGTGCGCGTGGCCGACTTGCCTGCCCCACGGCCGGGTGACGTGATCGTCATCGGTGCCGAAAGTCATGTCATCCAGGGAGAGCCGCTGCGCGACCGCGAAAGGCTGATCTGGACGCTGGACCTGAGGCCCGCATGAGGCTGAAGCTGGAAATCAGCCCCAACCTGGCCGCCCTGATGCAGGCCGAAATCCGCGCGGGCGAGAAGGCCGTCACCACCGCCATGCGCGAGGCAGGCGCGGGCCTGAAATCCGCCTGGCGCGGCCAGATCATCGGCGCGGGGCTCGGCACCCGGCTCGGCAACTCGATCCGGCTGGCCACCTGGCCCAAAGGCGGCGAGAGCCTGAACGCCGCGGCGCTGGTCTGGTCGAACGCCCCGGTGATCGTCGGCGCACATGACACGGGGCCGGTGATCCGGTCCAAGAACGGGCTTTGGCTGGCTATCCCCACCCCGGCCGCGGGCAAATCCACCCGCGGCGGTCGCATCACCCCCGGCGAATGGGAGCGCCGCACGGGGCTGGGGCTGCGCTTCATCTACCGCCGCCGCGGTCCGAGCTTGCTGGTGGCCGAGGGGCGGTTGAACAGTAAGGGACATGCGGTTGCGTCACGAGCAAAGACCAGCCGCGGGCTGACCACAGCGCCGATCTTCCTGCTGGTACCGCAGGTCAAGCTGCGCAAGCGGCTCGATCTTGCGCGGGATGCGGAGCGGGCCATCGACGGCGTGCCGGGGCGGATCGTGGCGGGGTGGATAGAGGAGAAAGGAAGCGGACTTCTGCGATAGGGACGGATACAACATCGATATCGCGGCGGCAGCACGAGCCAGACAACCAAGTTACAGCGGTAGTTCGGGGGCGTATCAGTCCCAACGATCAACCCAACTGTATTGCGGAGGGATAGTTGCGTTCTGGATCAGATCAGGATTGACGATCTCCTGCCCATCGCAGATCAGCACGGCTGGGCCAACGCAACGATGCTGATACCTTGAGGCTATTTGGTCGGAGAAACTCATCACCTTCTTAGACAATTGCATCGGCGACGTGCTGGACGGATATGGCAGCTTTGGAGACGGGAACACAACCAGATGATCATAGATCAGCGCAATAGGAAAATAATCGGTCCTAAAGCGCATTAACCCAATGCAAGGATTGGCAATCTCTCTTGTCGGCACCTCAATAAGATAATTCCAATACATGAGCTCAGTATCTGGATTCAGAATTTGCTGCCGGACGATGTCCAAGGACGATTGAAGCACGAACGAGTAGCCAAAGTTCTTGAACCAAAGCCCATAGGCTGCAGTCAGAAAACCTACTTTGAGTGAGTTTTCGTTGCTGAAAACTGGCAGCCCTGTTGTGATAGAAATCTTCGCTGGCTTTGGACCATTCCAATGAGCTTCGAAGTCGACCGGATTTGATCTTCTTCGATCAGTTGTAAATTCAAGCGCTCCATCGTCTGCGATAGAAAGTGATCCGTTTAAGGTCCGAACATCAGCCTTCAACTGTGCGCGCTGCTTCTTGGGATCGGAATGGAAAAGTCCATTTCCTTCGTTTAACTCAATCCAGTCTGACAACCACCGCGTCTGTTTGTGCCCAAACGAGCTATTGCACGTCTTGCAAAGGAATGTCGTTATCTTCCCGCCGCATGAGTCTGGAACTATGTGCTCTTCGGTGATCTCTTTGCTAGATATTGGGTAGTCGCGAAGACATGTTGGACAACGGAAAAGCCCGCGCAGTTCATACTTGAAGCGGGTTAGCTCCTGCGAAATTTCCAACAAGGATGCTGACCTAAGATCAGTTGCCATGAAACACCTACAAAGCGGTGCATCATGCTAAGTCTTGCATCCCTTCCTTGCAACGTGGCCTTCACGCGGCGAGCGTAAACGGACTTCTTGTCCGCAAAGACCTCAATCCACCAAACGCCCATTGGACATCAAATGCCCACCACCCGCGAGACCGTCCTCGCCGCGCTGCACGCGCGGCTGCAGCCGCTTGCCGCCCTCACCCTGCGCGACGAGGTCCTGCCCGAACGGATCCCAACTGCGGGTCTGATCATCCTGCGCGACGGCCAGCCGGGCGAGCCCGAGGTGACGCTCTCGCCGTTACGCTATCACTACCAGCACCGGGCGGAACTGGAGGTCGTCGTCCAGGCGGGCACCGGCCGGGCCGGTGCTTTCGATGACCTGATCGCAGCCATCGGCGCGGCGCTGGAAGCCGACCGGACGCTGGGCGGACTTTGCGACTGGGTAGAACCCGAGGCCCCGGCTTCGGTCGACCTGCCGGTCGAGGGCGCGGCGGCGCTGAAGGCAGCGGTGATTACTGTCGTCCTGCACTACACCACGACCGGCCCTCTGGCCTGAATTCCCCCAGATAGGAGACCCCCATGGCACGCGCACACGGCGCGCGGGCGCAGATGGCGCTTGCGTTCGAAACCGTCTACGGCACCCCGCCCGCCAGCGGCTATCGGCTGATGCCTTTCGCCCGCACCACGCTGGGCGCAGAGCAGCCGCTCCTTAACAGCGAATTGCTCGGTTACGGTCGCGATCCCCTGGCCCCCATCAAGGACGCCGTTACCGCCGATGGCGAGGTGGTGGTGCCGATCGATGTGGAGGCCTTCGGCTTCTGGCTGAAGGCCGCCTTCGGCGCACCGACCACAACAGGGACCACGCCCAAGACCCACACCTTCCAGTCGGGGAACTGGACCCTGCCCTCGATGGCCATCGAAGTCGCCATGCCCGAGGTGCCGCGGTTCGCGATGTATGCGGGCTGCGTGATGGACCAGTTGTCGTGGCAGATGAACCGATCTGGCCTCCTGACCGCCACCGCCCGGCTGATCGCCCAAGGAGAGGCAATTGCCGCCACCACCGCGGCTGGAACCCCGACGGCGCTGGGCTTGCAACGCTTCGGCCATTTCAACGGCGTGGTGAAGCGGAACGGCTCCGCCTTGGGCAACGTCGTCTCGGCCGAGATCACCTATGCCAACGGCCTCGACCGGATCGAGACCATCCGGAACGACGGCAAGATCGAGGGCGCCGATCCGGGCATGGCGGCGCTGACCGGCCGGATCGAGGTGCGCTTCGCGGACTCGGCGCTGGTGACCCAAGCCATCGACGGCACCCCCTGCGAGCTCGAGTTCGCCTACAGTCTCGGGGCCAACGCCAGTTTCACCTTCACGGCCCATGCCGTCTACCTGCCGGTCCCGCGGATCGAGATTCCCGGGCCGCAGGGCATCCAGGCAACCTTCGACTGGCAGGCGGCCCGCGCCACCAGCCCCGCCCGCATGTGCACCGCCGTCCTCGTCAACACCGTCACGGGATACTGACCATGATCCGTCTGAACCTTTCGAACCAGCCCGAATGGCTGGACCTGCTGCCCGGCCTGCGCGTCCTGGTGGCACCCCTGACCACCGCACTGATGGTCTCGGCCCGCGCCGACCCCATGATCGACGGCATGCCGGAAACCTCCAGCCAGGAGGACATGGCGCTGGCCATGGCCAAGGCCGTCGCACGCCGAGCGATGCTGGAATGGGAAGGCGTCGGCGATGAGGCTGGCAACCTCGTGCCCGTCAGCCCGGCCGGGATCGATGCCCTCCTGGAAATCTGGCCGGTCTTCGAGGCCTTCCAGGCGCAGTATGTCGCCCGTGGCCTCATGCTGGATCAGGAAAAAAACGCCTCCGCGCCCTCGCCGACTGGTCCTTCGGCGGGGGCGACGGCTACTGCGCGGCCTGCACAGTACCCTGCCCGGACTGCCCCGCAAGACTGAACCGGTCGCTGACGGTCGAGGGCTGGCAGGTCTGGGACCTGACCCAGCGCCTTGGCGGCCAACTGCGCATCGCGCCGGGGGCCGTCATCGGATGGGACATGGGCGCCGCCCTCGCGCTGGCGCAAGCGCTGGGCATCAACCCCCTGATCGCCGCCGAACTGCTGCCCGAGATCGAGGCGGTGATGGTGCGCAAGCTCAACGAGCAGATGGCGAGTGCCGACCGTTCTGGGTTCAGGCCTTGACCTTGGGGACCAGCGTCACGCCCGGCAGACCCTCGAAATGACTGTCGCAGGTCAGGAGGGTCGCGCCCCGCGCACGGGCAGTGGCAAAGATGATGGCATCTGCCGTCGCGAGCCTGTGCGTGCGGCAAGCCTCGGCCGCCTCAAGCGCGATATCGGTGTCGAGCGGGATCACCTGGCAAACCTGCGTGAAGGCGATCACCTGATCCGCCTTGTCCTCGCCCACCTCGCGGGTCAGCCATCTGGCGAGTTCCAGTTGCACCATGGTCGGCACCAGCCAGTCGGCCTGATCCGGCAGGTGTTCGGCCAGCCGGTCGCCCGTGGCCGACCCGATCAGCCATTCGATCCATGCGGATGTGTCGACGAGGACCATCAGGAACGATCTGTCCGGTCACGGTAGTCGGTTGCGGAAGCCCCGCGCGCGAGACCTTTCAGCGACTCCCGCTTTGGAACCGGCACAAGCAGAACACCCGTCCCCTTGGGGATGAAAGCGAAGGTCAGACCGGCTTCCCAATGCTGGGCCCCCCGGATCGCCTTCGGGATCGAGATCTGGAACTTCGAGGACAAGGTCGCCGTCTCGGGCATGATCATACGCCTCCGTGATCGATGCTACCAACGTAAGAACGAGACCCCGGAAAAGCAAGGAAAGCTGCAATGGCCGAGAAGAAGGTCTCCGTCCGCCTCGTGGCGGAGGGCGGACGACGTGTGCGTGCCGAACTGGAAGGGATCGGCGAGGCCGGTGCGCGCGGCTTCGGTCGCCTGTCGCGCGAGATGGAACTGGCCAACACCCGGCTTGCCAACTTCGCGCGCCGGGCCGGGATCGCGCTGGCGGCTGTCGCTGCGGCGGCTGCGGCGGCCGGGGTGGCGATGGTGCGCTCGGGGCTGGCCAACATCGACACGCAGGCCAAGCTCGCGCAGTCGATGCGCACGACCGTGGAGAGCATCCAGACCCTGACATGGGCCGGGGAACTGGCGGGCGTCTCGATGGGCGAGATCGAGCAGGTGACGAAGAAGCTGACCACGCGCCTCTCCGAGGCGGCCAGCGGCTCGGGCGCGGCCGTTGGCGCGCTCCGGCGGCTGAACCTGACGGCCGCCGAGTTGCAGGCCCTGCCGCTCGACCAGCGCATCGTCGCGATCCAGGACGCGCTGAATCGCTTGGTGCCCGAGGCCGAGCGGGCGGCCGTGGCCTCGGACCTCTTCGGCGACCGGGCCGCGCTCGCCTTCCTGCGGATCGACAGCGCCACCCTGCGCGACGCTGCCCGCGATGTGCAGGACTTCGGGGTGGCAGTCAGCGCGGCGGATGCGGCGCAGATCGAACGGACAGGCGACGCCATCGCGCGGCTCGGCCTGATCTGGACCGGCCTCGTCAACCGGCTGACCGTGGCCGTCGCCCCGGCGCTGGAAGCTGTCGCCTTGAGGCTCGCTGACATGGCGCGCGCAACGGGGCCCATCGTGCAGGCGATCACGGCGCTCTTCGACAACCTCGGGCGGCTAACCACCTACGCCGCGACCTTCGCTGCGGTCATGGCCGGGCGCTGGGTCGCGGGGCTTGCCGCCGCCGCGCTATCCGTGCGCGGCTTGGCCACCGCCTTGGTGTTCGTCCGCGGCGCCCTGATCCGCACCGGCATCGGGGCGTTGATCGTCGGTGCGGGCGAGCTGGTCTATCAATTCTCGCAACTCGTCGCTCGGGTCGGCGGTGTGGGCGAGGCCTTCCGGCTGCTCGGCGATCTGGCCCGCGAAGTCTGGTCGCGCATCGGCCTGTCGCTGGATGCGGCGCTTGCCCGCATGGCGGCTGGATGGGAGGGGCTGAAGGCGGCCGGTCTGTTGGCACTAGAAGGCACCATCGCAGGCGTCGTCAGCTTCGGCGACCGGACGGCCGCGATCTTCCAGGGCGCCTATGACGCCGCGGTGGCAATCTGGGGCAGTCTGCCCGGCGCCATCGGCGACTTCGCTTTCCAGGCGGCGAACGGGCTGATCTCGGGTGTCGAGGCGATGCTGAACGGTGTCGTCACCCGCATCAACAGCTTCATCGAGACCCTGAACGAAGCCCTTGCGCTGCTGCCGGAATGGGCCACCGGCGAAGGGGGCGTGCGGATCGGCATTCTCGACCCGGTGGAACTCGGCCGCATCGGCAATCCGTTCGAGGGCGCCGCAACCGCCGCGGGCGCTGCTGCTGCCGATGCCTTTTCGGCAGCACTCGCGCGGACCTATCTGGAACCACCCGACCTCGGGCTTGGAGCGATGGCCGAGGACGCCCGCACACGGGCTGGAGGTTACCGCGAAGCGGCCGGCATGCTCGCCGATGCCGCCGGTCGGCCGCTGACGAGCTGGCAGGCACTGAAGGATGCCGTCACCGGCACGGGCACCGAGGCGGAGACTGCACTCGCCGATGCAGCTGCCGCGGCCGGGGCGCTGGGCGACGAGATGGACGAGACCGGCGGGGCGGCAAGTCGCGCCGGTGCGGCCGGCCGACAGGCAGGGGCCGACACTGTCGCCGGAGCCGAGCAGGCTCTGACCGGCTGGCAGGCCGTCACCGCGACCCTCGCCGACTATGCCGCCAAGGCGCGCGACATCGGCGCAGATATCGGCAGCGCCCTGGTGGGGGCATTTAGGAGCGCCGAGAACGCCATCGGCGACTTCGTGAAGACCGGTAAGCTCGACTTCCGCGACCTGGTCACGTCGATGATCGCCGATCTCGCGAAGCTGGCGGCCCGGCGCTTCATCCTCGGCCCCATCGCCAATGCCCTTTCCGGCGCGCTTGGCAAGGCGGGTGGACTGTTCGCCAACATCCTGCATGCGGGCGGAATGGTCGGCGCCCCCGGTCCCGGCCGCATGGTCCCGGCGCTGACCTTTGCAGGTGCGCAGCGCATGCATTCCGGCGGCTGGGCCGGGCTGCGCCCCGACGAGGTGCCCGCGATCCTCCAGCGCGGCGAGCGGGTCCTCTCCCGGCGCGAGGCGGCCGGTTACGGCCAGGCGGGCGCGTCCACCGTCAATGTCACGATCAACGCCCGCGACGCCGAGAGCTTCCGCCAGTCCCGCACACAGGTCGCCAGCGACATCGCCCGCGCTGTGTCGCTGGGCCGACGCGGCATGTGAGGATCCACGATGGCTTTCCACGAGGTCCGGTTTCCGGACAACATCAGCCGCGGCGCCCGCGGCGGCCCGGAGCGGCGCACCCAGATCGTCGAACTGGCAAGCGGGGCCGAGGAGCGCAACGCCAGCTGGGCCAACAGCCGCCGCCGCTACGACGTCGCCTACGGCATCCGCCGCGCCGACGATCTGGCGGCTGTGGTCGCCTTCTTCGAGGCGCGGAACGGGCGCCTGCACGGCTTCCGCTTCAAGGATTGGGGCGACCACAAATCCTGCCTGCCCTCAGGCCAGCATTCGCCGCTGGATCAGCCAATCGGCACCGGCGACGGCACGACGACCGCCTTCCAGTTGGTGAAGCGCTACGCCTCCGGCGCGCAATCCTGGACGCGCGCCATCGCCAAGCCGGTGGCGGGCACCGTGCGCATCGCCCTCGGCGGGGTCGAGCAGCTTTCCGGCTGGACGGTCGACACCACGACCGGCGTCGTCACCTTCGGTGCCGCCCCGGGTTCCGGCGTTGCGATCACCGCGGGCTTCGAATTCGACGTCCCCGTCCGCTTCGACACCGACGCCCTCGACGTCACCCTCGACCTCGAGCGCCTGGGGTCGATTACCTCGATCCCGCTGCTGGAGATCCGCACATGAACGACGAGACCGGATTTCTGGCGGCGGTGCTGCGCGAGCTTGCGGCCTCGACGGCGGTGATCCTCGCCGCGTGGGGCGCGCTCGGCGGCGCGACGAACGCTCTGACCACAAGGATGCGGCTGCGCGACGCGCTGCGCCACATCCTGCTCGGTGGGCTCATCGCGGCCGGAATGGGGAGCCTCTCCATGGCGCTCGTGACCGCCTGGCTCGGCCTGCCGCCGCAGGCGATCCCGGCAGGAGGGGCGGCAGGGTCGGCCGCCTATCTCGTCGGCGTCTTCGGCCCCGCCTTCATCGAACTCGTCCTCGCCCGGCTGCGTGGCGCAAAAGGAGGGGCCGACGATGAATGACCTTCTCCACCGCGCGCGCGCCCTTCGCTGCGAGCCAGGCGATCCCGGACAGACTTTCTCCCACCGTCTGCGCATCGGCCTTGCCATCGCCGCGCTGATCCTCGTCCTCTCACTTCTCCGGTAATCCCATGCACATGACCGACCGGGGCCTCCTGGCCCTCGTCCGGCACGAGGGAATCGTGCCCGGACCCTATCTCGACGTGAAGACCGTCTGGACCTTCGGCATCGGCCACACGGCCGCCGCCGGTCCACCCGATCCGGCCCAAATGCCGCGCGGCATGCCCGCCGATCTGGATACGGGGATCCGCGAGGCTTTCCGGCTCTTCCGCGCAGACCTCGCCGCCTACGAGGCCGAGGTGCGACGCGCCGTGAAGGTGCCACTAGAACCACATGCGTTCGATGCGCTGGTCTCCTTCCACTACAACACCGGCGCCATCGCCAGGGCCACGCTGACGAAGGCGCTCAACGCCGGAAATCGCGTTGCAGCCGCCGACGCGTTTCTGAACTGGCGGCGGCCAGCCTCGATCCTCCCGCGCCGCGAAGCCGAGCGCGACCTGTTCCGCCACGGTCGCTATCCCGGCGGGACGATCCCGGTCTGGTCCGTGGACCGCACGGGCCGCGTCGACTTCTCGCGGCCGATCCGTCGCCTGACCGAGGATGAGGCTCTGGCCTTGGCTCGCGGGCCGTCGCCGACGCCTCCGGTCCTCGCTCATTCAGCCACCGCGCCGACCGGCTGGCTCGCCCGGCTGGCCGCATTCTTTTCCACCCTGATCCGGAGGGCCTGATCCCATGCGCTACATCCGCCCCAACTCGCTCACCTGGTGGGCGGGGCTGCTCGCCCTTGTCACGGGTGCCGCCTCGCTTGCGCTGCCCGCCACCGGACCGCTGGCCGATCTCGCCCGCCTCGTCGCGACGCTGGCAGGCTCAGGCGATGCATCGCCTGCCGCGCTGATCGCGCTCGGCCTCGGCCTCATCGGCCTGCGGGACCGCCTCGAACGCGGGTTCCGCGGCCATGATTGAGTTTCTCGCAGGCATGGTCGTGGGCGGGGCGATGGGCGTGTTCGTCGCCGCCCTTTGCGCGGCAGCGGCGCGGGGAGACCGGCCATGAAGTCCCTCCCGCCCGCGCTGCAGGCGCATCTCGACGAGGGCACGACGACCCTCGCCTGGTGCTGGCGCATCGCCCGTGCCGATGGCGTGACCTTCGGCTTCACCGACCACGACCGAACCCTCACCTTCGACGGCACCGAGTTCGAACCGGAAAGCGGGCTTACGGCATCCGAAATTCGATCCGGCTCTGACCTGTCCGTCGATGCGCAGGATGCCCAAGGTGTGCTGTCGTCGGACCGGATCACCGAGACCGATATCCTCGACGGCCGCTGGGACAATGCGGCGGTCGAGGTCTGGCGGGTGAACTGGGCCAGCCCGGCGCAGCGCGTGCTTCTGCGGCGCGGGGCCATCGGCCAGATCCGGCGCGGGCGGCTCGCCTTCGTGGCCGAGGTGCGGAGCCTCGCCCATGTGCTGGGCCAGACGGTCGGGCGGACCTTCCAGGCAACCTGCGACGCCGCGCTGGGCGATCCCCGCTGCGGCGTGAACCTCGAGGACCCGGCTTTCAAGGGCACCGGCACAGTCATCGATGTGCTGCGGGACCGGGCGTTCACCGCTTCGGGCCTCGGCAGTTTCGTCGCAGGCTGGTTCGCCTTCGGGTTAGTGGAATGGTCGACCGGCGCGAATGCGGGGCGGCGGGTCGAGGTGCTGTCGCACGACCTCGTCGATGGCGTGGCGATCCTGACCCTGCTGGAAGCCCCGGTGCGCCAGATCGCGGCGACGGATGCCTTCGTGGTCCGGGCGGGCTGCGACAAGCGGATCGCGACCTGCGGCGCGAAGTTCGCCAATGTCGCGAACTTCCGGGGCTTCCCGCACATCCCGGGGCAGGACGCGGTGCTGCGCTACGCGACAAAGGACGGCGGCCACGAGGGAGCGGTGCTGTGAAGACTGCCGATCCGACCCGTGTCATCGCCGCCGCCCGGTCCTGGCTTGGCACGCCCTACCACGACCAGGCGAGCCTGCGCGGGGTCGGTTGCGACTGCCTCGGCCTCGCGCGGGGTGTCTGGCGCGAAATCGTCGGGCCGGAACCGTTCCCGGTCCCGCCCTATAGCCGCGACTGGGGCGAGACCGGCCCGCGCGAGGTGCTGGCCGAGGGGGCGCGGGCGATGATGCCGGAGATCGCACCGGCCGACGCCCCACCGGGAGCGATGATCCTGTTCCGCATGATGCCGCGCGCCATCGCCAAGCATGTGGGCATCCTCACCGGACCCGACACCTTCCTTCATGCCTACGAACGCCTCGGCGTGATAGAGGAAGCGATGACACCTGCATGGCGGCGGCGCATCGCCTTCGCCTTCCTCTTTCCCGCACGCTGACGTCCCAACCCTCCGAACCCTGAGTTTCCGCAATGGCGACCCTTGTCCTCGGTGCCGTCGGTTCCGCCTTTGGCGGCGCGATCCTCGGCTTTTCCGGCGCCGCCATCGGTGGCTTCATCGGCTCCACCATCGGTTCGGTGGTCGACAGCTGGATCGTGTCCTCGCTGGCCCCCGCGCAGAAGATCGAGGGCAAGCGGCTGGATTCCCTGCGGATCACGTCGGCGACCGAAGGCGCCATCATCCCGCGCCTCTATGGCCGCATGCGGATCGGCGGCAACATCATCTGGGCCACCGACTTCCGCGAGGAGACCAGGACCACCACGCAGGGCGGCGGCAAGGGCGGCGGCGGCGGAAAGGTCCGGACGACCGAATACCTCTATTATGCCAGCTTCGCCGTCGCCCTGTGCGAAGGGCCGATCACCGGCATCGGCCGCATCTGGGCCGACGGCAAGCCGATGGACATCTCCGGCGTCACCTGGCGCTGGTATCCGGGCAACGAGACCCAGACAGCCGACCCGTTCATCGCGGCCAAGATGGGCGCGGCCAACACGCCCGCCTATCGCGGCACGGCCTATGTGGTCTTCGAGGAACTGCCGCTTGCGACCTACGGCAACCGGCTGCCGCAACTGTCCTTCGAGGTGTTCCGGCCACTGGCCGATGCCGACACCGCCGAGGGGCTGGTCAAGGCCGTGACCATGATCCCCGCCTCGGGCGAGTTCACCTATGCGACCGAAGCTGTCCGCAAGAGCGCGGGCGGCTTCGGCGGCACGACGTCGGCCGAGAACCTGAACGCGCTGCCAGATCAGGCCGATATCGTCGTGGCCCTCGATCGGCTGCAGGCCATGGCCCCGGCTGTCGAAAGCGTCAGCCTCGTCGTCGCCTGGTTCGGAAACGACCTGCGTGCGGGCAGCTGCACCATCAAGCCGGGCGTCGAGGTCGCGACCAAGGCCACCAGCCCGAAGGTCTGGACCGTCAATGGCGTAGCGCGGGCGAACGCGCATCTGGTCAGCCGGGGTCGCCTGCCGAACGCCACTGGTTCGAGTGAGGCAGGCGACGAGGATCGCCCGGTCTACGGCGGCACGCCTGCCGACTTTGCCGTAGTGCAGGCAATCCAGGAGATGAAGGCGCGCGGGCTGCGCGTCACCTTCTATCCCTTCCTGCTGATGGACGTGCCGCCCGGCAACACGCTGCCGAACCCCTACAGCGCCAACGCCGCCACACCGGGCCAGCCTGCCTTCCCGTGGCGCGGCCGGATCACCTGTTCCCCCGCAGCGGGCTTTGCCGGATCGGTGGACAAGACCGGTACCGCGGCAACGCAAGTTTCGGCCCTGTTCGGGGCGGCGACGCCGGGCAATTTCAGCGTGTCGGGCGAGACTGTCAGCTTCACCGGCTCGCCCAGCGACTGGGGTCTGCGCCGCATGGTGCTGCATTACGCGCACCTCTGCGCGGCTGCAGGCGGGGTCGATGCTTTCCTGATCGGCACCGAGATGCCCGGCCTGACCACTATCCGATCGGGGGCCAGCACCTATCCCGCCGTTACCGCCTTCAAGACCCTCGCGGCCGACGTGAGCGCCATCCTCGGCGCTGGTACCAAGATCGGCTATGCCGCCGACTGGTCGGAATACTTCGGCCACCACCCGCAGGACGGTAGCGGCGATGTATACTTCCACCTCGACCCGCTGTGGTCGGATGCCAACATCGACTTCATCGGCATCGACAACTACATGCCGCTGTCGGACTGGCGCGACGGCTTCGAGCATGCGGACGCAGAGGAGGGCTGGCCCGGCATCCATGACCGGGCCTACCTGCAGGCCAACATCGCGGGCGGCGAGGGCTTCGACTGGTTCTATGCCAGCGCCACAGACCGGTCGGCGCAACTGCGCACCCCGATCACCGATGGCAGCGCGGGTAAACCATGGGTCTTCCGCTACAAGGATCTGCGGGCCTGGTGGTCGAACCCGCATTTCAACCGGCCGGGCGGGGTCGAGAGCGGCACGCCCACCGCATGGGTGCCGCAGTCGAAGCCGGTCTGGTTCACGGAACTCGGCTGCCCGGCCATCGACAGGGGCACCAACCAGCCGAACGTTTTCTTCGACCCGAAGTCCTCGGAAAGCTTCACCCCGTACTTCTCGCGAGGCTGGCGGGACGACGCGATCCAGCGCGCCTATCTCGAGGCAAGCTACTTGTGGTGGGGCACCCCGGCCAACAATCCCATGTCGGCAATCTATGGCGGCCGGATGGTGCATGTGCCCGAATGCGCCGCCTGGACATGGGACGCGCGGCCCTATCCGTTCTTTCCCGAACTGACCGGGGTCTGGACGGATGGTCCGAACTGGAGGCTTGGCCACTGGCTGACCGGACGGCTGGGTGCGGTATCGCTCGCCGCGCTGGTGCGTCACCTCTGCCTGCGCGCCGGGCTGGCGGAAAGCCTGATCGACGTCTCAGGCCTCTGGGGCGCGGTCGAGGGCTATGTGATCGGCGCGCTGGAAAGCCCCCGCGCGTCGATTTCCACGCTGGCACGGCATTTCGGGTTCGATGCCATAGAGACCGAGGGCATGATCCGCTTCGTCATGCGCGGGCGGGCTTCCGTCGCCACCCTCGCGCCCGACGACCTGGTAGCTGGTCGTGACGGCGACATCCTCGAGCTGACCCGCGGCCAGGAGACGGAGCTGCCCCAGGCGCTGAAATGGCAGGTCGCGCGCGCTGACGAGGATTACGACGCGGCCCTCGTCGAAGCCCGGCGCATCACCGTGGACACGACCCGGATCGCCTCCGAGAGCTTTCCGATGGCGGTGCCGCCCGAGGAGGCCGAGCGCCGCTGCCGCCGCGCGCTGATGGAGGCCTGGATCGGCCGGGAAAGCGCCACCTTCCGCCTGCCGCCTTCGCGTCTTGCCCTCGATCCGGCCGACGTGATCCGGCTCGCGCATGACGGGCGCGAAGTGGAATTCCGGTTGGTGTACTTGTCCGATGCCGAAGCGCGCGGGATCGAGGCGGCGCGCCAGGACCGCGCCGCCTATGACCTACCGCCCGGGGATCCCCGGCCCGCGTCGCTGGCCAGCCCCGTCGTCTTCGGGATGCCAGAGATGGTCATGCTGGACCTGCCGCAGATCAGCGAGGACCAGCCCGCGCATCGCCCCCTGATCGCCGCGCATGCCAGCCCCTGGCCGGGTGAGATCGCGGTGTTCCGCAGCGCCTCGACGGACGGGTTCAATCTCCTGACGACCTTCGGCAGTCGCGCGCGGATCGGCACGTTGGCCTTCGATTTCTTTCCGGGGCCGACCTCGCGCTTCGATCTGGGCAATGCGCTGGTGGTCGATCTGCTGTCAGGCACGCTGGAAAGCGTGACGGACGTCGCACTGTTCGGTGGGGCGAACGCACTGGCGGTCGAGGCAACGGCCGGGGCCTGGGAGATCGTCCAGGCTGGTGCGGCCGAACTGATCGCGCCGAGCAGGTACAGCTTAACCCGCCTCCTGCGCGGCCAGCGCGGGACGGAACATGCCATGGGCAATCCCGCCCCGGCCGGGGCCCGGGTTGTGGTCCTGGACACGACCTTGGCCTCGCTGCCCATCGCCGAGTCTGACCTTGGCCTGCCGTGGAACTGGCGCGTGGGCCCGGCCACCCGCGCCGTCACGGATGACAGTTACGCCGCGCTGGGCTTCACCCCATCCGGGCGCGGCCTTGTCCCCTTCGCCCCTGTCCATGTCGAACAGCCATGGCGGACAGCGCGCGCCCCCGGCGATCTGACCATCCGCTGGACGCGCCGATCCCGCGCCCTTGTCGCGGATGCCTGGGAACAGGTCGAGGTACCGCTAGCCGAAGGCCTGGAAAGCTACGATGTACAGATCCTCGACGGGACATCCGTCAAGCGCACGCTGAGCAGCGGCACGACCTCTGTCCTGTACACCGCCGCCCAGCAGACCGCCGACTGGGGCGTGCTGCTCGGGCCCGGCCAGACGCTGGCGATCCGCATCTATCAGCTCTCGAACCGCCTCGGCCGCGGCACGCCTGCCGCGGTCACGATGCAATTCTGATCCTAACCCACGGGAACCCCTATGTCCGACACCACGACCCATCTGGGCTTGCCTTACCTCCTGGCCGCCCAGGCGCAGAAGCATGTCACCCACAACGAGGCGCTGCGCCTGCTCGATGCCATGGTGCAACTGTCGGTCCTCGACCGCACGCGCACCGCGCCCCCGGCCAGCCCCGCGGATGGGAACAGGCACCTTGTGGCCTCCGGCGCAACGGGCCTCTGGGCAGGATGGGATCTGAATATCGCCTTCTGGGTTGACGGCGCGTGGATCCGGCTCGTCCCGCGCACCGGCTGGCTCACTTGGGTCGCGGCCGAGGGCGTGTTCCTCGTCTGGACCGGGAGTGCCTGGGAGGTCGTGGGCGATCCGCGCGATGTGTCGGATGCGGTGTTCAGCCTCGTCAACGATGCCGATCCCACGAAGAAGGCCACCTTCTCGCTGGCGGGGATCAGCGCCGGGACCACGCGCAGCTTCGCCCTGCCGAACACCTCGTCCGAACTGGCAATCCTGGCGGGCACCCAGACCTTCACTGGCAACAAGACCTTCTCCGGCACGCTAACCGCCTCGGGAACGGTGACGACGTCCGGGGCCACAGCGACCATCGGGACGGCAACGACGACCGCCACCTATGGCATGGGCACCGGCGCCACGACGGCTGGGGTCACAAAGACCGTGAACATCGGCACCGGCGGTGCCTCCGGGTCGACCACCGTCGTGAACATCGGCTCGGCCACCGCCGGGGCGGGCGGGACGACCGTCATCAATACGCCCACCGTCACCTTCGCAAATGCCGTCATACAGGTCGGCATGCCGCAGGCGAACCTGACGGCGCAACTCCTGGGCCTCGGCGGGGCCACGGCCGACAGCTACAACCGTCTGTCGGTGAACACACCGGCAGTTCTGCTGAACAACGCCGGGGCCGGGATCGAAGCCACAGTAAACAAGGCCGCTGCCGGGAACGACGCGGCCTTTGCCTTCAAGACCGGCTTCTCAGCGCGGGCGCTGATCGGCCTTCTCGGCAACGACGATTTCAGCTTCAAGGTCAGCCCGGATGGTTCGGCCTTCTTTGAAGCCTTGAAGATCGACCGGACCAGCGGCCAAATCGAACTTCCGCAGCCGACGATCCTGCCAGGGCTCAGCGCGGCCCCCAGCGCGCCGCCCACCGGCAAGGCCACCGTCTATGCGCGCAACCGCGCAGGCGCACCGTGGATCGACGTCATGCGCCCCTCTGGACGGGATTTCCCGCTCCAACCCCATTTCGGGGTGAACCGCATCGCCAACTGGTCCCCCTCGGTCAGCACCACGATCACGACCGAGGGGCTGCCGATCACCTCGGTCGGCACCGTGTCGCACCCGACGCTGGCCGCCACGAACCTCGCGGCCAGCATGCGCCGCTGGCGTCTGACCTCGGCGGCGGTGGCGGACTCGGTCGCCGACCAGCGCTCCGCAGGTTGGGCCTGCTGGCGCGGCAACGCGGCGGGCCTCGGCGGCTGGACCTTCGTCACGCGGATTTCGCTGACGACCCTGCAGGCAACCGGCATGAGCTTCTTCGGCCTCTACGGCTCGACGGCCGCGCTGGCCACCACCCTGACGCTGGCCGCCGTCCTCAACTGCATCGGGATCGGCTTCCAGCGCGGGACGCACACCCGTTGGCAACTGGTCGCGAACGACAGCACCGGGGCGCCCACCCTGACGGACATGGGCGCGTCCTTCGCCATCGCAACGGGCGGGGTGCTGACCCTTTTCATTGCCGCAGCACCGAATGGGTCATCCGTCTGGGTGCGCGTCGTCGACGAGGTTTCCGGCGCGGTCTTCGAGCAGGAGATCACCGCCGATCTGCCCGCTGCCACGCAATTCCTGTCGCCGCGCCTCTTCCTGAACACCGGCGCGACAGCCGCCGCCGTCGCCTACGACTGCGCTGGGCTCTACCTCGAGACGGATTACTGAGGGAACTGCAAATGCCCAGCCACACATCACGGATAGTGGATGAGTAGGATCAGGGAGCGGTTCGGCGATCCGTTGAACCGAGGAATGCGCGGGCCTTTGGGGACCACTAAATCACGGGATCACCACCGAGCTGACCATCCTCATCAGCAGAAACATATCTCCGATCGGCATTGTCTTCGCGATCCATGCGCGGCTCGACGACCAGAAAGCGGGGCCAGCGGTGATCGGAAGGATCCTCATCAATGGCCCCGCGCGTAAGGAGCTGGGCCTGATCCGCGTTGCCAAAACGAACCTGCTGTTCCTACTGAGGACGCGCCGCGCGGGCGAACTTTCCGGGCACGCTGCCGAACGGCTTGACGCCAGAGAGAGAACCGCTGCCGTCCCACGCCAGATGCCAAAAGCCACCGCCCGCCGCCCTTATGATCACGAGGCCTTTGCGCAGCGCCTGCGCGATGGACAGTTCTGACGCACGCGTCCTGCGCGTCCGTTTTCGATTGCACGCGCGAGAAACAGGCTCGAGCGGCCGACGAGGTCGAGACGCTGCTGGAAGATGCCGTCATCGTCCGGATGCTTGGCCATTACAATGTCCCGAGCTACCACGCACGCGCTTGCCGATGGAAGCCGGGCCGGGTAGCCCCCCAAAGGATGCGCCCGGCTCGGTTCACGGATTCGGGCTTTGAAAGGACTACAAGATTCCGTGAGCATCAGACTGTTGGTGCCGCGGCGACGATGACCGCCCACGATCATCCGGCAATTTTCGGAACCGACGTCAACGGTAAGGTGACCATCTGCGCCTGCAATGTCTCAGGCGAACCAAATGGGAAGGATCGAAAGCAACAACAGAGCTGCCAAGGCGATGTTCAGCATCCTCCACTGCCGCGAAGTCGACAGGAGCCTTACGAGGACTGCGCCACCAGCACACCAAAGGAAGAGAGAAAGCATGCCGAATCCCAGAAAGGCTGGCGCGAGAATTGCCGCAAGCCGACCGGGGGTTTCAGCCAGGCCGCTGAATGCTGCCACAACCCCGAGCGACAAAGACCATGCCTTTGGATTGAGCCAGATCAGAAGCAGTCCGTTGCCGAATGCCAGAGGTTGGTCACCCGCCCCGTTGGCCGCCCCCGGAGCGCCGCTGCGGGCGATTTTCCAGGCGAGCCAGGTGAAATAGATGGTTCCCGATACCGCCAAAGCGAGTTGCATCTGCGGAAAAGCCGACAGGAGGCTTCCGAGACCAAGGGCGCAAGACACGGCCATGGCAGCCATCCCCGAAGCCATGCCGATGAGCAGGGGGATGCTTCTTCGGATGCCGTGCGTCATGCCCGAAGCGGTTGCAAGGGCTGTCGCTCCTCCGGGTGTCAGTGTCACGACGGCCATGAAGGCGAGGAATGACCAGACCAGTTCCATTCATAACCTCCTCGCCAACTGGATCGACCGGCCGGCCATGCAACGAGTCTCCTATTGCGAACCTCTTGGGAATCTCATCGGGAACGTCGGGTGACGGCTATGTTCCCGTGTAGACGGGAGGACGCCGATCGATCCATGCCGACAGGCCCTCGCGGATGTCATGGGTGGCAGCCATGCGCGCGAATTGTTCGCTTTCATTGAGCAGTCCCTCGGCGATGCTCATGTTCAGCCCCCGTGTGACTGCCGTGATGATTGAAGCTGCTGCCAGCGGTGAATGGCGCATGATCCGCCGAGCAAGCTGCCGCGCCTCTTCCAGAAGATAGTCATGCGGGACAACCGCATTGATCAATCCTAGCTGAAGCGCGTGGTCAGGGCCGAATGGTTCGCCCGTCAGCAGCAGTTCAAGTGCGCGCTTGCGGCCCGCGAGCCGCGGCAGCCGCTGTGTCCCCCCGAACGTCGGCGGGATGCCTATGGCGATTTCAGGCTTGGCGAACATTGCCCTGTCGCTTGCCACCGCAAGATGAGCGGCCTCCGTGATCTCGCACCCTCCCCCGTAGGCGAGGCCATTGACGGCAACGATGACCGGCTTCGGAAAGGCTTCGATGCGCGCCGTGAGCGTCTGGCCACGACGGACAAAATCCTTCTGGGCGACCGCCGGGCCGGCCCGCACGCTCGCGTAGAACTCCGGAATATCGGCGCCCGCCGAGAAAGCCTTGTCTCCGGCCCCCGTCAGAATGATCACTCGGACGGTTTGGTCCACCTCGATCCGGTCCAGCCGCATCAGCAACACATCGGCCAACTCGTAGTTGATCGCGTTCAGCTTCTCGGGCCGATTGAGGGTCAATGTGGCGATGCCTGCCTGGACTTCGTACAAGATCGTTTCGGACATGGCGTTGTCTCCGGATTGTCCTGATGCGGGATTGTCTTCCGATTGGAGCGGACAGGAGCGGTGCCAGCTCCGTGTCGGGTTGCTCTCGGTCCGATCCTTCTGCCCGCGATTTTCTTCGGGCATCAATCGCTGCCCAACTCGTCTGCGAGGCGGGCAGTGATCGTTCTCATGACGTGCGGCTGCGTGCGATCGACCCCATAGACCGATCCCGGGAAATCGAGGCGCCGCTGCACTTCCCAGATTTCCTCGTGCCGATCCGGCGGCAGGATCCTCGCAGGATCACCGACGGCCACCCACGCGATGGGCACGGTCGCTCCCGGTTCGAGCCTGGTCGAAAGATGGACGACCGCGTTGATCCTGACTTCGGAACCCTCGCCGATGCGGGCACCGTGGAACACGGAGGCTCCTGTCGCGATGAACACCTCATCGGCAATTTCGGCGCCGACGACGTGCGCATGCGGCCCGATCAGGCAGTGATCTCCGATGCTGCAGTCGTGACGTGCCGTCGCACGGATCACGGCATTCTCGAGCACGATGCAGTTGCGCCCCAGTCGAATGGCGCCACCGGCCTCTGCGACAATGCGCACGCCCGGCATGATGCGACAGCCCGGCCCGATGGTCACGTTTCCGATTACACTGCTATCCGGTGCGATCCAGGCTTCGGCCGAAATGCTCGACACGCCGCTCTCCGTTCTCATGCTCACTGTCATCTCCCGCAAGCGACTTGGGCAGCGTCGGCGATCACTTCTTCGCCCCCGCCTTCGGCTCGGCGATGGCCGCGTGGTCGACAAGGTTCCACGGCATGTCGCGGTTCCGGTAGATTCGCTTGCCGAGCCGCGGATAGTCGCCGACATCGTGCGCAAGCCGCTCGCCGACGACGAGACAGCGCAAGGTCCGGGTTCCGGTGTTCCGGATCGAATGCGCGAGTCCTCCCTTGCGGTAGCCCAGAAAATCACCGGCCTTGACCGGGAATTCCCGGTCGCCGATGAACGCTGTCGCCTCGCCTGACAGAATGTACACGCACTCATCCTCATGATGGTGAAGGTGATGCTCGGTGGTGTCGTATCCGGGTTCCACCTCGATCAGGTGAAACCCGAATCCGGTCAATCCGGTGAGATCGCCAAGGGATTTGTTGACGCGCACGGCATTGGGGTTCAGGAAGTGGACCTTCCGAAGCCCCTCCATCGCCTCGATGTCTTCGGATGAGATGAGGCAGACGTCATCTGTCATTGCTGCACCCTCGCCTATCGGCCGTAGACAGCCACAACGCTGGCCTTGGCCAGCGCGGCCGTGTTCGCAAAGTAGCCCACCATCGCAGCCGACGCGGACGCGTCGATCGGCAGGTGCTCCATGGGCATGGCATAGACGGTGAAGACATAGCGATGCGTGCTGCCTTCGGGGGGACACGCACCGTCGTAGCGGTTCATGGAGAAGTCGTTGCGGGCGAGAACGGAGCCACTCGGCATCGCGTGATCCGAACCACCTGCGCCTTCCGCCAGGCCCGCCACACTTGGCGGAATGTCGAAGGCCATCCAGTGCCAGAAGCCGGACCCTGTCGGCGCGTCCGGGTCGTAAGCGCTGACGATGAAGCTCTTCGTCTCTGGCGGTGCGCCGGTCCAGATCATTTCCGGAGACTGGTTCAAGCCGTCGCAGCCATAGCCGGACGCGACGTGGTTGATCTGGAGTGCCCCACCCTTCACGTCCGGCAGGTCAAGCTGCATTTCGGCCCGGAGAGAACCGGCCTGAACGACATATGCGGCAAGGACAAACGTGAGGAGTGGGCGCGTGCGCGGCATGGCTTTTCCTTTTGCTGTGCCGCTTCAAGTTACCTTTCTCTGCTTGCCATCGTGGTGCCGCGCAGATCGGACACGGTGCTGTTTCGATCATTGTGGCCCCGGTCGGATCTGCCCGCCCCGGGTTCAAGCCGGCACGTGCACGTCGCTCAGGGGCGCACACCGGCTGCAGGAGAGCCGGTGTGCTCGCCGACGGCAGCCGGGACTTGCCTCGCTGTCACCTGGCATCCGGTCTCACGAGTCTGTGGTCGCCGACCCGGATCGATGATGGAGACAGGCCAAACCGCTTCCGGAACCGGATGGCAAACCTGGACGGACTGGCATATCCGACATCGAGGGCGATCCTGTTCACAGGCAGGTCCGTGGTCTGCAACATTCCCAGTGCAGTCGACATCCGGACGTCGGAAAGCAGCTCTCTGAAGCTCGTGCCTTCGGCTGCCAGATGGCGACGGAGGGTCGGTTCGCTCACGGCCAGTGCCCTAGCCGCATCGGCAGCATGCCATTCCCGACCCGTGTCGGCAGAGAAGAGAACGCGCAGGCGGTCTTTCAACGTTATGGGTCGGGAGCTGCCGAAGCCGATGCCTTCCTCTGCGAGCCACAACAGGACTTCGCGCACAGCTTGCGCCTTCAGTCGATCAGGCACCTGGCGGTCTCGGGCATAGGCGGCCGCCCGGTCGAATGCGGAAAGCGCCCGTCCACGTGAAGTGACCCGCATCGGGTTCCCGTCCATTCCCGTCTCTTGGCGCACGCTCTGCACGATGTCGTCCGGAAAGATCAGCAGTTGCGCGGTATAGGGTTCGTCTGCGGTGGGGCGGTTTTCGATGGTCATCGAGACCCTCGGCGGCATGACGGCAAGGCTTCCTGCCGCGATCTCGATGGCGCCGAGTTCGCGCTCAAGACGTTTCAGCCCGGTCCAAACCCGGATGAGAGCGCTATGGTCACTAGTGACGGCTCTGAACGTCGCTATGCCGAACTGCCTGATCTGGAGGGTTACGAAGTTTTCCATACGGGTTTCGTATCATGCTGATCGGTTGTCAGCGAGATCAGGCACTGCACAGCAAGAAGCCCTCGAGTTCAAGCTGGCGATGCAGTGAACCGGAATGCACGCTGCTGAAAGTTGTCCGCCGCTGCATGCGGATGCCCGCGACTGCGTGCTGGTGCGGTTTTTCTGGTGTCGTGTTGATGTGGCGTTGATGTCGACTGCAAACGACAAGAGCCGAGCGTTATGCTCGGCTTTGAAGTCTTTGATAAGACTGGTATTTTTGGTTGCGGGGACAGGATTTGAACCTGTGACCTTCAGGTTATGAGCCTGACGAGCTACCGGGCTGCTCCACCCCGCGCCGATTTGCAGCGGCTGTGTGCTGCGTCCCCGAGGTTTTGTAATGATCGGGGTGTATCGTTTTGAGAGAGTTGTCTCTTTTCAGGTCTGGCGGCGACCTACTCTCCCACGTCTTGAGACGCAGTACCATTG
>JBKBJC010000031.1:0-33011 GCA_046294075.1 Tabrizicola sp.
CGCTGTGGGTGGCAGCGCGGTCGGGGTGGGTAGCCCCGACAAGTACCTGTCTAGGCTGATTCTCTTTCGAGACGGTTAACGGAAGCTCATCGCGCCGCCCGTTGATCGGATTTTCCGCGAGTATCGGGGTTCAGAGCCCCTCGAACTCGCACAGCGCGTGGACGTACATGCCCATCGCCTCCAGCTTCCGGCGGCCGCCAAGGTCGGGCAGGTCGACGACGAAGGCACAGCCGACGACTTCGGCGCCGAGGCGTTCGATCAGGCGGATCCCGGCCTCGGCGGTGCCGCCGGTGGCCAGAAGGTCATCGACCAGCAGCACCTTCTCGCCGGGCTGCATGGCATCGTCATGCACCTCGACCACCGCTTCGCCGTATTCCAGCTTGTAGGATTGTGCGATGGTCTGGCCCGGCAGCTTGCCCTTCTTGCGGATCGGCACGAAGCCAGTGGAGAGCTGGTGCGCGACCGCGCCTCCGAGGATGAAGCCGCGCGCCTCGAGCCCCGCGACCTTGTCGATCCGGCGGCCGGCATAGGGGGCGAGGAGCTGGTCGACGCACATGCGCAACCCGCGCGGGTCGGCGAAAAGGGTGGTCACGTCTCGGAACAGGATCCCCTCGTGCGGGAAATCGACGATGGTGCGGATGTAGTCCTTGACGGTCTTTTTCATCGTTGTTCCTTTACAGGACGCGGCCTGCTACGGCGTCGAGTTTCGCCAGAAGCTCGGGGTCGCGTCTGTCGGGGGCGGTCATCAGGGCATGGGTCAGTGCGCGGTCGCAGCCGTGCGGGCAGGGCTGGCGGTCCTGGTCCATCAGCGCCGGCAGCCGCGCCACCAGGCCACGCGCGGCGGCGGCATTGGCCTGGACCACCGCAATCACCTGCGCAACGTCCACCGCGCCGTGGCTGTCGTGCCAGCAGTCGTAGTCCGTCACCATCGCGAGCGAGGCATAGCAGAGCTCGGCCTCCCGCGCGAGGCGGGCCTCGGAAAAGCCGGTCATCCCGATCACGTCGGCCCCCCAGGCGCGATACATCCGGCTTTCGGCGCGGGTGGAGAACTGGGGGCCCTCCATCGACAGGTAGGTGGCGCCTTCGTGGACGGTCAGCCCCTCGTCCCGCGCGGCCCGCGCGGCCAGCGCGCCGAGGCGGGGGCAGGTCGGGTCGGCGAGGCTGACATGGGCGACGCAGCCCGGGCCGAAGAACGAGGGCGGGCGGCGGGTGGTGCGGTCGATATACTGGTCCACCAGAACGAAATGGCCGGGGGCGAAGTCCTCGCGCAGCGAGCCCACGGCGGAGACGGCCAGGATGTCGGTGCAGCCCAGACGCTTCAGCGCGTCGATGTTGGCCTGGTAGGGAACGGTCGCGGGATCGTGGACATGGCCGCGCCCATGGCGGGGCAGGAAGGCGACCGGAAGGCCGTTCAGGCGGCCGACCAGCACCTCGTCCGAGGGCTTGCCCCAGGGGCTCTTGACCTTCACCCACGAGGCCCCTTCAAGACCGTCGATCTGGTAGACCCCCGATCCTCCGATCACGCCGAGCATTGTCTGCATGGGGTCCCCCTGCGATTGGCCGGGCGCGAGGATAGCGGGGTCCAAGGTGTCTGTCCACGGTGGACAAACGCGGCGATGGCAGGAATTTCAATGGGTTGCGAATTTTTGTTAGGGTGGTGTTAAGGAATGCTCGGGTGCTTTGGGCGGGGACAAAATCCTTCGAAGGATTTTGCAAATCTTTTCGAAAAGATTTGCGGCGCTTCAAGCCTTGCGGGGGACCAGCTGGTCCAGCCCCCAGGCCGCCAGCCCGACGACCAGCCCCCAGAAGGCCGCGCCGATGCCGAAGGCGACAAGGCCCGAGGCGGTGACCACCACGGTCAGCGCGGCAGGCAGGCGCTGGTCCGCCTGGGCAAAGGCGCCGGTCAGCGCCCCGGTCAGGGGGGCAAGGAGGGCAAGGGCGACCAGGGCGGCCACCACCTCGGCCGGCAGCGCGGCGAGAAGGTCGAGCACCGTGGGGCTGAGCAGGCCGAGGCACAGCCAGGCCCCGGCGTAGCACAGGCCCACGATCCAGCGGCGGTCGCGGTCTGGGTGGACATCGGGGCCGAGGCAGATGGCGGCGGTGATCGCCGCCATGCTGACGGTATGCGCGCCGAAGAAGGCGGTGACAGAGGAAATCAGGCCGGTTGTCGTCAGCGCGGCCTGCACGGGCGGCTCATATCCGGCGGCGCGCAAGGTGGCGAAGCCCGGCAGGTTCTGCGAAGCCATGGTCACCAGATAGAGCGGCAGGCCGAGGCCGAGGACCACGGACGGGCGGAAGGCCGGCACAACGGGCTCCAGCGCCGGGGCGGCGAGGTGGAGTGTGGTCAGGTCAGACCCGGTCGCCACGGCCAGCAGGATGCCGGTCGCGAAGGCGGAAAGCACGGCGAAGGCCGGGTTCCAGAGCCGGACGACCAGAAAGACGCCGACCATCGGCAGGACGAGGGTGGGCAGGTTCTGCGCGGCGGTGGCGCCCTTCAGGCAGAACGGAAGCAGGACCCCGGCCAACATGGCGGCGGCAATGCCGTCGGGGATGCGGGTTACCAGCGCTCCAAGCGGCCGGACCAGCCCTGTCGCGCCGATCAGGAGACCCGCGACGACAAAGGCGCCGACACCTTCCGCGAAAGAGATGCCGGAGGTGGCGGCGATCAGCGCCGCGCCGGGGGTTGACCAGGCCAGCACCACGGGCACGCGGGCACGCCAGGAGAGGAAGGCCGAGCCGATGGCCTTGCCAATGCAGATCGCAAGGAGCCAGCTTGCGGTCTGGGTTGGAGTGGCCCCGAGGGCCACGGCCGCGGCCAGGAGGATCGCCACCGACGAGGCGTAGCCGACAAGGGCGGCGACGGCCGCTGCCGAGATCATGGAAAGGCGCATCCTGTCCCCATGCTTGCGGCGTCAGCCGGTCGGCGGACTATTCCGCGGCGCATCGGGCGTTGCAAGGGCAGGCGAGGGGAGGAAAGGCGGCGGCTCCCAGGGAGGAGGAGGGGGGAGCCGCCGCAAGCTCGGAGATCCCGGGAGGAGGATGGGACGTCCGATCCGTTTCGGGCCCCAAGGCCCGGAATTCTGCGCGGCGGTGCCCAGGGAGGAGGAGGGGCACCGCCGCAGGATTCCGAAGCCCAAGGGAGGAGGAGTGGGCCCGGAAATCCGGTCGGACCTTGCGGCCCGGAAGTCAGCGCGGCGGCGCCAGGGAGGAGGAGAGCGCCGCCGCTGGTACCAGACAGCCCGGGAGGAGGGTAGGCTGCCCGATCGTCGTGGGCCTTGCGGCCTGATGGGGGCGGCGATGCCAGGGAGGAGGAGGGCATCGCCGCGTATCGCTTCGGTCCCAGGGAGGAGGAGGGGACCTCACGAATTCTTACTTGCCGTAGGCGGCCTCGCGGGCGATCTCGGGGATCGAGATGCGGCTGATGCCGAGGTCCGCCAGCTCGCGGTCGGTCAGGGCGTTCAGTTCGGCCACGGTCTGGGCGTAGGTCCGGCGCTGGGCGATCGCCATCAGGACGACGTCGCGCAGGGCAGCCAGGCGGTCGGCCAGACCCTTGCGGGCGAGGGGGGTGCTGTTCACGAAAGCCATGTCACTCAAGCCTCATCTACAGGTTCGTCAGCAACGTTCTGTCGCGCTGTTGTCGGTAACATGGACCTCATGCTGCAGATGCACAATAGGGCCCTTCGGCAATGCTGCCATGCAGCAAGCGCATGGCTGAGGTCACGAAAATGTCATGATTTACCAAGGTGTTCGCTGAAATTTTGAGCGTTTGGTCAACAGTTCTTGCCCTTCGGCTGAAAGGCTACGACCTTAGTGCAAAGCTTGAGCGGAGTTGAAACGATGGCGGTGGATCGGGACCAGGTGCTGGGGGTCTTGCGCGGGGTTGCGCACCCCGGCGGCGGCGATCTGGTGGGGCGGGATCTGATTCGTGCCCTGTCGGTCGAGGGCGGTGTCGTGCGGTTCGTGATCGAAGCTGCGACACCCGAGGAGGCCCGCAGTCTGGGCGCGGCGCAAGCCGAGGCGGAGGCGAAGCTGAAGGCGCTGCCCGGCGTGGTCTCGGTGCAGGTGGTGATGACGGCCCACGGGCCGGCGGCGAAGGCGGCGCCTCCCAGCCTGAAGATCGGCCAGCACCCGACGCCGCAAGCGGGTGGGCCGCAGAAGATTTCGGGGATCGACCGGATCATTGCGGTGGCAAGCGGCAAGGGGGGCGTGGGCAAATCCACGGTCGCTTCGAACCTGGCGGTGGCGCTGGCGCGGCGGGGGCGGCGGGTCGGCTTGCTGGACGCCGATATCTACGGGCCAAGCCAGCCGAAGATGATGGGGGTCAATCGCAGGCCGTCCTCTCCCGACGGCAAGACCATCGAGCCCTTGGTCGCGCATGGGGTGACGATGATGTCGATCGGCCTGATGCTGAAGGAGGACGAGGCGGTGGTCTGGCGCGGCCCGATGCTGATGGGGGCCTTGCAGCAGCTTCTGGGGCAGGTGGCCTGGGGGCGGCTGGATGTGCTGGTCATCGACCTGCCGCCGGGGACGGGGGATGTGCAGCTGACGCTCTGCCAGCGGACGCAGCTGACCGGGGCGATCGTGGTCTCCACCCCGCAGGATGTGGCGCTTCTGGATGCGAGGAAGGCGCTGGACATGTTCGCCAAGCTGAAGACCCCGGTGCTGGGTCTGGTCGAGAACATGTCCACCTTCGTCTGCCCGAACTGCGGGCATGAAAGCCACATCTTCGGCCATGGCGGGGTCGCGGCCGAGGCGGCCAAGCTGGACCTGCCGTTCCTGGGGGAACTTCCCCTTGCGCTGGATGTGCGCGTGGCCGGCGACAGCGGCACGCCCGTTGCCGCGACCGATAGTCCTCTGGCCGCGCCCTATCTGGCGCTGGCCGACCGGCTGATCGCGGGCGGGATCGGGTAAGAGCCTGCAAACCGCACCTGTCCCGAAAGCCCGCCAACTGGCGGGCTTCTGTTTTTGACGCAGGATCAGCTTGAACAAATACCAACTGGTTGGTATGTTAATTGGACAGAACGCGAGTCACTGCACCGATCGCAAAACCGGGAGGAGGGTAAGGAAATGGCCCATAACGTCAGGACGTGTCTTTGGTTCAATGACCGTGGC
Organism: Tabrizicola sp.; assembly: GCA_046294075.1. Classification (GTDB taxonomy): domain Bacteria; phylum Pseudomonadota; class Alphaproteobacteria; order Rhodobacterales; family Rhodobacteraceae; genus Tabrizicola. The sequence goes on from JBKBJC010000031.1 coordinate 5,113, forward strand.
CGCGAGGCGGCCGAATTCTACTGCGGTCTGATCCCGGACAGCCGGATCGAAAGCAGCTTTGCCAGCGACAAGGGCGGGCCTGACGGCAACATGCATTTCGAGGTGATCGACCTGACGCTGAATGGCGTGCCCTACCAGATCCTCGAGGCCGGGCCGATGTTTCCGCAGTCCGAGTGTGTCTCGATCGTGGTCGGCACGCCAGACCAGGCCGAAACCGACAGGCTCTGGGAGGCTCTGGTCGAGGGCGGCGGCAGCCATGGCCCCTGCGGCTGGCTGAAGGATCGCTTCGGCCTTTCCTGGCAGGTGGTGCCGGACCGGGTTCTGCAACTGATGACGGACCCTGACCGGGCGAAGGCCGGGCGCGCCCTCGCGGCGGTGATGGCCATGGGGCGCATCGACCTCGCAGCCGTCGAAGCCGCCGCAGCGTGATCCGGCAACAGGAGACGAACCGATGCCGAACGACACATCCGACGACCAGCGCTATCGTCCCGAGGACCGGGTCATGCAGGGCGTGATCCCCTATCTGGCCCTTCCCGGGCAGGCGGGACCGGCGGCCGATTTCTACATGAAAGCCTTCGGCGCGAAGGACATCGGGCGGATGCCGTTCGAGGGCCGACCGGGTCAATTCATGCATGTGCAGCTGGAAATCAACAGCGGCGCGCTGATGCTGACCGACAACGACATGATGTCGTCTGCCGAGGCTGGCACCGACCCGATCCCGCGCGGGCATCTGCAACTGGTGGTGCCGGACGGGCAGGCCTGGTGGGACCGTGCGGTCGCGGCCGGCTGCACGGTGCTTGCCCCCTTCGAGCCGCAGTTCTGGGGTGACACCTGGGGTCTGCTGGCCGATCCTTTCGGGCTGAAATGGGCTGTGTTGACACCCGATCCCGCGCTGCTGGACAAGAAGGCATGAGCCCGGATCCTGCCGCATGACCACTCCTGCCCGCGTTCCGCGCGGCGAAGCGCGCGCGCGGCTGATCGCGGCCGCGCGGTCGCTGGTGCGCCGCAAGGGCTTTGCCGCGACCTCGGTCGATGATCTCTGCGCTGCGGCCGGGGTGACGAAAGGCGCCTTCTTTCACCATTTCGCCTCGAAGGAGGCGCTGGGCGTCGCGCTGATCGACGACTGGACCGAGACGACCGGGGCAATGTTCGCGGCGCATCCCTATAACCGCCTGCCCGATCCCCTTGACCGGGTCTTCGCCTATCTCGCGCTGCGCCGCGAGATCCTGGACCAGCCCCTGCCCGAGTTCACCTGCGTCGCGGGAACGACGGTGCAGGAAACTTACGAGAGCTCGCCTGCCATCCGTGCGGCGGCGGAACGCAGCATCCGGTCCGGCGTGGACCATGTCCGGTCGCATCTGGCCGAGGCGCTGGCGTCCCATCCGGTCCCGGGGGTCACGGCGGAAAGCCTGGCGCGACAGTTCCAGGTGGCGGTGCAGGGCGGGATCATCCTGGCCAAGGCGGCGAACGATGCCGCGCCCGCGCGCGAGGCGCTGGACCACCTGGAACGCTATCTGCGGCTTCTGTTCGGCCGTCCGGCGCTCTGAAACGGCGCCGGCCGACCCACCTTGGCCCTGACGGCGGGCGCTGAGTCTTTCGAATCACACCTCTGGGAAATCATGGGATTTGGTTGGCCGAGGCCATTGCCGGGCGATTCCGTGTCAGGGAAGCTGCGGGACGGGCTGGAAATGCTCTGCCTCCGTTTCGGCTCCGGGAAAGCATGGGCGGTCACGGGACTGTTATCAGATTCCATGCTGCCACAAGATTTAGAGGGCAACTGGTCATGCTTTGCCTAGGGTTAGCTTCTGGCCGACCGACACCGACACAAGATGCTGCTTTTGCGGGGTGGCAGAAACAAAATATGTCCTGGTCCTCCCAACTTTTCCCTTGATTTCCCATCTTATCCCATGCACCTTGAGCTCACGGCGATGAGAAGGGCAGTGAACGGCAGGGGCGGCTCAAGACCCCGAACCAAGGCGTAAGGCAGCTTCATACAGGCAGCCCCTTTCATCGTCGCACAGAGATCCGGCGCGCGAGCGAGCAGCATCTCCCCCAGGTGGCAAGCGTAGCTGGACGCCCAGCGATGGGACAGCGGCGGATCGGGTAGTGGCAGCAACCCGATCCGCCATTTTCATTTCATCGCAGGGCCGAGGGAAGTTTTGGTGAAGGTCGCGGAACGCGATGGCAGAAAGGTTCATAGGCGAAATCTACCAGAAGGTAGATGCCAAGGCCCGGGTGTCGATCCCGGCCGCCTTCCGGGCCATCCTGCAAGCCGACGACCCCCTTGCCTCGAACTCGCAGCGCCCCCGGCTTTACATGGTCTATGGCGGCAAGAAGCGCAATTTCGTCGAGTGCTACAGCAAGGAAGGCGCCGAGAAGCTGGCCGCGGACATCGAGTCCATGGAGGACGGCTCTCCCGAGCGGATCAAGGCCGAGCTGAACCTCATCACCCGGTCGGTGATGGTCGAGGTGGAGCCGGACGGGCGCATCGTCCTGCCGCAACGGGTGCGTGAAAAGATCGGGCTGGCGGGCGAGGTGCCCGAGAAGTCCGAGGTGGTCTTTGCCGGCCGGTCGAACCGGTTCCGGCTGTATCGTCGCGATGTCTATGACGCCGAGTTCGGCGCGGTCGACGATGACGATGACGATGACGACATCGACCCGCTGACGCTGGTCGGGCGGCACAAGCGGAAGGACTAGGCGATGCCGGGTCCGCTGCCGCGCCCTTCTGTTCCCGACCGTCCCGCCGATCCCCATGTTCCGGTCCTGATCGACGCTATCCTGCGCGCATGTGCGCCGGTCGCGGGCGTCTGGCTGGACGGGACGCTGGGCGCCGGGGGCTACACGCGCGCGCTGCTGGCAGCGGGGGCAGACCGGGTGATCGGAGTGGACCGCGATCCCCTGGCGCTGCGCATGGCGGCGGACTGGGCCGCGCCCTATGGCGACCGGGTCCGGCTGGTGGCCGGCCTGTTCTCGGAGCTGGATGAGCTGGCCGGCGAGCCGCTGGACGGGGTGGTCCTGGACCTTGGCGTCAGCTCGATGCAGCTCGATCAGGCCGAGCGGGGGTTTTCCTTCATGAAGGACGGCCCGCTGGACATGCGGATGAGCCAGGACGGACCGAGTGCGGCGGATCTCGTGAACACGGCGGACGAGGGCCTTCTGGCCGACATCCTCTATCACTACGGCGAGGAACGTGCCTCGCGCCGGATCGCCCATGCCATCGTGCTGGCGCGGGGCGTGCAGCCGATCACGACGACGGCACAGCTTGCCGAGATCGTCAGCCGCTGCCTGCCCCGCCCGAAGCCCGGGCAGAGCCACCCCGCGACCCGCAGCTTCCAGGCGATCCGCATCGCGGTGAATACGGAATTTTCCGAGCTGGCCGAAGGGCTTGCTGCCGCCGAACGCGCGCTGCAACCCGGCGGTCTGCTGGCCGTGGTAACGTTCCACAGCCTGGAGGACCGGATCGTGAAGCGGTTCTTCCAGCTGGCCTCGGGCCATGAGGCCAACGCCAACCGCTATGCGCCCGCGCGGGCCGATACCGCCGCGCGCTTCGAGATGGTGACGCGAAAGGCCGTTGCCCCGGATGCCGCCGAGGTTGCCCGGAACCCGCGTGCCCGGTCGGCCAAGCTTCGCGTCGGACGCCGGACCCAGGTCCCGGCGCGGGCGCTGGCTCCGGCCGATCTGGGCCTGCCCGAGCTTCAGAAGAAAGGACGCCGCTAGATGCGCCCCGTGCTTTACGTCCTGTCCTTCCTTGGCCTGATCGCGCTGGGCTTCTGGGCCTACCGGGAAAACTACGCGACCCAGGCCGCGCTGAAGGAGGTGCAGGCGCTGCAACGCGAGATCGTCGGCCTGCGCGAGGCGCTGTCGGTGCAGCGGGCGGAATGGGCCTATCTCAACCGCCCCGACCGGCTGCGCAACCTGGCCACGGCCAACTTCGACCGGCTGGGCCTTCTGCCGATGGAGCCGAGCCAGTTCGGCTCGGCCGCGCAGGTCGCCTATCCGCGCGCCAGGCTGCCCGAGATCAGCTTTTCCACCGACATCCAGGGCACGCTTGCCCTGCCGGAAGAGGGGCTTTAGGCCATGCGCACTCCGCTTCGCCCTCTGGCCCGCATCCTTCAGGCCCGGCAGGAGGGCTTGAACCCCGACGCGATCGAGAAGGAGAACCTGCGCATCCGCCACGAGGCCCTGCGCGAGAAGGCGCGCGGGCGAACGCAGTTCCGGCTGGTGATCCTGTGCGCGTGCTTCGTCATGGCCTTCGGCGCGATCGGGGCGCGGATGGGGCTGATGGCCGCAACCGAGCCGGTCGAGCCGCGCTCGCGTGCGCCGGGGGCCGAGATCATCGCGCAGCGTGCCGACATCACCGACCGCAACGGCCGGGTGCTGGCGACGAACATGACGACGCATGCGCTCTATGCCCATCCGAAGGTGATGGTCGATCCGAAGGGCGCGGCGCAGAAGCTGGCCGAGATCTTCCCCGATCTCGATGCCAGGGCGCTGGAACGGCGGTTCACCGACGGGCGCAGCTTTGTCTGGATCCGCAAGGTGCTGAGCCCCGAACAGATGCAGAAGGTGCACGAGATCGGCGATCCGGGCCTTCTGTTCGGTCCGCGGGAAAAGCGGCTTTACCCGAACGGGACGCTTGCGGCGCATGTGCTGGGCGGCACCTCCTTCGGCGCAGAGGGCGTCCATTCGGCCGAAGTGGTGGGCGTCGCCGGGATCGAGAAGGCGCTGGATGCCCGGCTGCGCGATCCGGCGCAGGGCGGAAAGCCGCTGACCCTGTCGATCGACATGACCCTTCAGGCGACCGTCGAGGAGGTGCTGGCCGCCGGCATGGGGATGCTGAACGCCAAGGGGGCGGCGGCGATCCTGATGGATGCGCGGACCGGGGAAATCCTCGCGCTGGCCTCGCTGCCGACCTTCGATCCGAACAACCGCCCCAATCCGCTGGTGGACAAGAATGCCGAACCCGGCGACAGCCCGCTGTTCAACCGGGCGGTGCAGGGGGTCTATGAGCTCGGCTCCACCTTCAAGATATTCGCCGCCGCCCAGGCGATGGAGCTGGGACTGGTGAGTCCCTCCACCATGGTCGATGCCAACGCGCCGATGATCTGGGGCAAGCACAAGATCAAGGAGTTCGAAGGCAAGAACTATGGGCCACAACTGTCGGTGTCCGATGTGATTGCCAAGTCGTCGAACGTGGGCACGGCGCATATCGCGCTGATGATCGGGCCGCTGCGGCAGCAGGCGTTCCTGAAATCGCTGGGCTTCTTCGATCCGACCCCGGTCGAGCTGGTCGAGGCGCCGGGGGCAAGGCCGCTGATCCCGAAGAAATGGCCCGAGATCGTGACCATCACCACCTCTTACGGCCACGGCATGTCGGCCAGTCCGATGCATCTTGCGGCGGCCTATGCCGCGATTGCCAACGGCGGGGTCGCGATCAAGCCGACGCTGCTGAAGCGCGAGGGGCCGACGACCGGGGTTCGGGTGATGAGCGAAAAGACCGCCCGCGATGCCGTGGCCATGCTGCGCCGCGTGGTCACGGAAGGCACGGCATCCCTGGGTGAGGTGCCGGGCTACGAGGTGGCGGGAAAGACCGGGACGGCCGACAAGCCGAAGAAATCGGGCGGCTATTACAAGGACAAGGTGGTAAACACCTTCGCCTCGATCTTCCCGGCCTCGAACCCGCAATATGTGCTGATCGTCACCCTGGACGAACCCCAGGACACCTCGCTGTCCGAGACCCGGCGCACGGCGGGCTGGACAGCGGTGCCGGTCGCGGCCGAGATCATCCGCCGCGTCGCGCCTCTGATGGGGCTCAGGCCCAAGCTTGAACCTGTCGCGCTGGATGCGGTAACTGCCGCCAGCAACTGACCGGAGCAGGACATGACAGCGCGCGCGACACGGCTATCCGACCTCGGGTTGACCGCCCGGGCCGGGCGCGATCCCGCGCTGTCGGGGCTGACGGCGGACAGCCGGCAGGTGCGTCCGGGGATGCTGTTCGCGGCGCTGCCGGGGACGGCGGTGCATGGGGCGAAGTTCATTCCGGCCGTGCTGGACCAGGGCGCGGCGGCGGTGCTGACCGATGCCGAAGGCGCACGCATGGCGGCCGAGGTGCTGGCCGAAAGCGACGTGGCGCTGGTCGTGGCCGAGGATCCGCGCGCGGCCCTGGCCTGTGCCGCGGCCCTCTGGTTCGGAGCCCAGCCCGAGACGGTGGTCGCGGTGACGGGGACCAATGGAAAGACCTCGGTCGCCACCTTTACCCGGCAGATCTGGGCGGCGCTGGGCCGTGAGGCGATCAACATCGGCACCACGGGAATCGAGGGCGCCTGGACGGCCCCCAGCGGGCACACCACGCCCGATCCGGTGACGTTGCAGAAGCTTCTGGCGGCGGCGGCGCAGGGCGGCGTGACCCATGCGGCGATGGAGGCCTCCAGCCACGGCATCGACCAGCGGCGGCTGGACGGGGTGCGGCTGAAGGCCGCTGGCTTCACCAACCTGACGCAGGATCACCTGGACTATCACGGCACGATGGCGGCCTACTTCGCCGCCAAGGCGCAGCTGTTTACCCGGCTTCTGCCGGACGACGGGGTGGCGGTCATCAACCTTGATGGGGCGATGGGGTCGGAGATGGCCGAGCTGGCGCTGTCCCGCGGCCTCAGGGTGCTGACGGTGGGCAAGGGGCAGGGGGCGGACCTTCAGATTGCCGCCGCTCGCCCCGACGCGACGGGGCAGGAGGTGCGCTATCTGTGGCAGGGGCGCGCCTTCCAGACCCGGCTGGCGCTGATCGGCGCCTTCCAGGCCGAGAACGTGGCGGTGGCGGCCGGCCTTGCCATCGCCGCCGGCGAGGCGCCCGAGGCGGTGCTGGGCGTCCTGCCGCGGCTGACCGGAGTGCGCGGGCGGATGCAGTTGGCGGCGACGCGGCGGAACGGGGCGGCGGTCTATGTGGACTATGCCCATACGCCCGATGCGATCGAGACGGCGCTGCGGGCGCTGCGCCCGCATGTGATGGGACGCATCGTCATCGTCTTCGGCGCGGGCGGCGACCGCGACCGGACCAAGCGCCCGATGATGGGCGCGGCCGCGCGGCAGTACGCCGATGTGCTTTACGTCACCGACGACAACCCCCGCACCGAGGACCCGGCCGCGATCCGCGCCGCAATCCTGGCCGCCTGTCCCGAGGCGCACGAGGTCGGCGACCGCGCCGAGGCGATCCTGCGCGCGGTCGATGCGCTGCAACCGGGCGATGCGCTTCTGATTGCGGGCAAGGGGCATGAAAGCGGGCAGATCATCGGGACCGATGTCTATCCCTTCGACGATGTGGAACAGGCCAGCGTCGCGGTGGCCGCGCTGGACGGGGTGATATGAAACGCCGGCGGAACATGGCGCCTCCCCTCCCATTGGTGGGGAGAGGTTGGGGGTTGGGTGCCTGCGAACGGCCTTGGTGGGGGGCCGGGGCGCGGCGCTCCCGCGATGCCGCGATCCCCCCCTCCCTCTCCCTCCCCCACGCGGGGGGAGGGAAGCGCCCGGCCGGGCAGCTTGCAGGAGAGGACAATTGACCCTCTGGACCTCGGACGAGGCCGCGCGGGCCACCGGCGGACGCGCGACGCAGGCCTGGCAGGCCTCGGGTGTGTCGATCGACACGCGCACCCTGCAACCGGGAGATCTGTTCGTGGCGCTGAAGGACCAGCGCGACGGGCATGAGTTCGTCGCCGAGGCGCTGGACAAGGGCGCAGCGGCGGCCATGGTCAGCCGCATCCCCGACGGTGTTGACGCAGGCGCCCCCCTCCTGCTCGTTCCCGATGTGCTGGCGGCGCTGACCGCGCTGGGTGCCGCGGCCCGGGCGCGGACGCGCGCGAAGGTGGTGGGGGTCACGGGGTCGGTCGGCAAGACCTCGACCAAGGAGATGCTGCGCCAGATCCTGTCCGGGCAGGGCCGCACCCATGCCGCCGAGGCGAGCTACAACAACCACTGGGGTGTGCCGCTGACGCTGGCGAGGATGCCAGCGGAGACCGACTATGCCGTGATCGAGATCGGCATGAACCACCCCGGCGAGATCGCGCCGCTGGCGCGGCTGGCCGATCCGGACGTGGCGATGGTGACCACGGTCGCCCCCGCGCATCTGGAGGCTTTCGACAGCATCGAGGACATCGCGCGCGAAAAGGCCGCGATCTTCGAGGGCCTCAGGCCCGGCGGGGTGGCGGTGTTCAACGCCGACATCGCGACCGCACCGATCCTGCGCGACAAGGCGCTGGCGGTGGCCGCGCGGCCGGTGGGCTTTGGTGAAGGCGCCGGCGCGGACTGGCGGATGACAGAGGCGCGGATCACCGAGGATGCGACGGTCTGTCGGGCGCAACGGAACGGCGCGCCGCTGCTGTTCAAGGTTTCTGCGCCCGGCCGCCATTTCGCGCTGAACGCCTTGGGGGCGCTGGCGGTGGCCGAGGCGCTTGGGGCCGATCCGACGATCGCAGCGCATGACTTGGGACGCTGGGCGCCGCCTCCGGGCCGGGGCCAGCGCGAGCGGATCGTGCTGGACGTGGTGGACGAGACCTTCTTCGACCTGATCGACGACGCCTTCAATGCCAACCCGGCCTCGATGGCGGCGGCGCTGGATGTGCTGATCGCGGCGAAACCCACGGACGGGATCGGCCGGGTCGGCGGCGGGCGGCGGATCGCCATTCTGGGCGACATGCTGGAATTGGGTCCGGGCGAGGCCGAGATGCATGCCGCAATAGCCCGGCATCCGGGGCTGGCGGCGGTCAGCATGATCCATTGCGTCGGCCCCCGGATGCGGGCACTGCACGCCGCCCTGCCGCGCGCGCAGCGCGGCGACTGGGTCGAGACGGCGGCGGAAATCGCCCCGCGCGCCCGCAGCCTGATCGACGCGGGCGACATCCTTCTGGTCAAGGGCTCGAAGGGGTCGAAAGTCAGTCTGGTCGTTGACGCCCTGCGAAAAATGGGGCAGGCCGCCAGCCCGAAGGAAGGGATCGAGTAAATGTTCTACTGGCTTGCCGAGTTTTCCGATGGCGGTGGGGTGCTGAACCTCTTCCGCTATATCACCGTGCGCGCGGGCGGCGCCTTCGTCACGGCGCTTCTCTTCGGGTTCCTTTTCGGGCGGCCGCTGATCGACCTTCTGCGCCGCAAGCAGGGCAAGGGTCAGCCGATCCGCGACGACGGGCCGCAGAGCCACCTGTCCAAGGCGGGCACGCCGACCATGGGGGGCCTTCTGATCCTTTCGGCGCTGATGTTTTCCACGCTGCTCTGGGCGCGGCTGGACAATCCCTTCGTCTGGATCGTGATCCTGGTGACGATGGGCTTCGGCCTGATCGGCTTTGCCGACGACTATGCAAAGGTGACCAAGCAGAACACGAAAGGCGTGTCCGGCAAGGTGCGGATGAGCCTCGGCCTTCTGATCGCGGCGCTGGCGGCCTATGCGGCGGCCATGTTCCACCCGGCGGACCTGACCAACGAACTGGCCTTCCCCTTCTTCAAGAACGCGCTCTTGAACCTTGGCGTCTTTTTCGTGCCCTTCGGCATGATCGTCATCGTCGGTGCGGCGAATGCGGTCAACCTGACGGACGGGTTGGATGGCCTCGCGATCATGCCGGTGATGATTGCCGCCGGGACGCTGGGGATCATCTCCTATGCCGTGGGCCGCGTGGACTTTACCCAGTATCTCGACGTGCATTATGTGCCCGGCACCTCGGAACTGCTGGTCTTCACCGCCGCGCTCTGCGGCGGGGGCCTGGGCTTTCTGTGGTACAACGCCCCGCCGGCGGCGGTGTTCATGGGCGACACCGGCTCGCTGGCGCTGGGCGGCGCCCTGGGCGCGATCGCGGTCTGCACCAAGCACGAGATCGTGCTGGCGATCGTCGGCGGCCTCTTCGTGGTCGAGGCGCTGTCGGTCATCATCCAGGTTCTTTACTACAAGCGCACCAGGAAGCGCATCTTCCTGATGGCGCCGATCCACCACCATTTCGAGAAGAAGGGCTGGGCCGAACCGCAGATCGTGATCCGGTTCTGGATCATCAGCCTGATCCTGGCGCTGATCGGACTGGCCACGCTGAAGGTGCGGTAACGGCTTTTCGTGCAATTTCCGACCGGTTTCGTGCTATGGTTGCAGCATTGAAACCGGAAGGACTTTGCCATGAAGCTTCGCACGCTGGACATTGCCACCTTCAACCTTCTAAACCTGAACGAGCCCGGCCTGCCACTTTACCGCGACGACGATGGCTGGTCGCAGGCCGTCTATGACCTGAAGATCGACTGGACGGCCCGAGTCCTGTCCCGCCTGCGGCCGCATGTGATGGGGTTCCAGGAGTTGTGGCATCGCGCCTCGCTGGAGCGCGCGGTGGCCGCGGCGGGGCTGGCGGCTGACTACGATCTGCTGATCCCGCCCGATGCGGATGGCAAGCGGATCGTCTGTGCGGCCATGGTGGCGAGAGGGCTGCTGGATGGCCCGCCGGAATGGATCACCGACTTCCCCGAGGCTTTCGTGCTGGAAAGCCGGGGCGACGATCCGCAGACCGCCGCGATCAGCGTCAAGCTGCGCAGCTTTTCCCGCCCGGTGCTGTACTTCACCATCCGCCCGCGCGATGGCCTGCCGCCGGTGCATGTCTTTGTCTGCCATTTCAAGTCCAAGGCCCCGACAAAGGTGTTCCGCGAACGCTGGTTCAACGCAGACCGCGCGCTCTACGCCCCGCATCAGGCCAACCTGGGCGCGGCACTGTCCACGATCCGGCGCACGGCCGAGGCCTCGGCGCTGCGGTTCCTTCTGACCGGGCTGATGCGCGACAGCGACGCGCCGGTGATCGTGCTGGGCGACATCAACGACAGCCAGATGTCGAACACCGCGAACATCCTGACGGAGCAGCCGCGCTATCTGTTGGGCGACAGCGTCGGCGGCGGCGATGCGGCGCTTTACACGGCGCAGACCCTGCAGGAATACCGCAACACCCGGGATGTCTATTACACCCACATCCACCAGGACATGATGGAAAGCCTGGACCACATCCTTGTCAGCCAGGAGTTCTACGACAACAGCCGCAAGCGGATCTGGCTGTTCGACGGCATGGTTGTGATGAACGACCACCTGAACTGGGACGACCACAAGGAAAGCGGCACGAACGACCACGGCATCGTCTCGGCCCGGTTCCGGTATCGCCCGATGAAGGCCGAGGCTCAGGCGCTGGTGGCCGGTCCAGCGGGCTGATCCGGCCGCTGCCGGTGCCCGGTGCCCCGGCGCGCGGAGTGTTGCGCGGCATCGTCACCGGCAAGGGTCAAGTGTGGCATGACGTGCTCGATTCTTGCCGGCGGCCGACGCCTGCCTTACAGCTGTGGCGACCGTCACCCGTGGACGGCCTGGGCCTTGCAGGTGGGACGTGGTGCAGCGAAGCGAAACGGCAGCTTCCCGGATGAGCGGTCCGTCAGCCCATGCTGCGGCACTGCAGGTCCGGGCGGCCAGCCTGCGGGCCGAGTGCGAGACGCTCTTCCTGCGCCTGCGCGAGGCATCGCCGGCCGAGTCTGCAGGGCTCCGTGCCGAGCTTGCCCTTGCCCATTCCGCGCTCGACGACGCTCTGGAACGGATGGCAAGCCTGTCGTGGACCGACGATCCGCAGGGCGAGGTGCTGGCCGAGATCGACCGGGTTCTTGCAGATGTCACCGCCACGGGGATCGTCGGGCTTGGCCAACTGACGGATGCCCGGGCGGCGCTGGCGGACGGGGATCCGGCGCCGGCGGACCGGATCCTGGCCGAGCTTGCGGCAAGGAACACCGGCCCCGCCGAAGTCCTGGCGCGGCTGGCCTATGCCAGGGGAGTGATCGCGGAACTGGCTCTTTGCTGGTCCGACGCCGCGGCGCAATTCGCACTGTCCGCGCGCCTGGATCCCGATCCGAGATCGCTGCGGAAGGCGCGGGTGCTGTCCTGCCGCATCGGCGACCTCACGGCAGCCTTCCGCTTTGGCAAGGGGCTGCTGGTGCTGGCCGAGACGGCGGGCACGGCCGCCGACAGGGCGACGGCCATGGCCGAGCACGCCCTGACCCTGGAGGCGCAGGACCGGCTGGCCGAGGCCGAGGGCTTCCTGCGCAAGGCCGTCGTGGGCGGGCGCCGGGCCGAGGGCCTGTCCGGCCCTGACCATGCCCGGCACCTTGCGCAACTGGCCCGCGTGCTGGATGCCCAGGACCGGCTGCCCGAGGCGGAAGCCGCGCTCCGCAAGGCGCTGGAGGCAACCCGCACCGCCCTGGGCGAAGAGCATCCCGACTATTGCGGTAGGCTGAACGCCCTGGCCGGGCTCCTGCTGGCGCAGGACCGCGACGCCGAGGCCGAGGCCCTGCATCTGAAGGCGATGGACCTGGCGCGGCGACTGCCGGGGGGCGGGCAGGCGGCCGTCATCGACGGCCTGTCGGGGTTGGCTCAATTGCGCGAGCGGCAGGGGCGGCTGGAGGAAGCCGAGCGGCTGCACCGACAGGCCTTGCAGCTGGATCAGGATCTGTCGGGTCGCACGCATCCCGACTTTGCCGGCCGGGTCTGCGCGCTGGCCGAAGTGGTGCGGGCGGCGCGGCGCCTGCCCGAGGCGGAAACCCTGTTCCGGCTGGCACTGGAGGTGGACCGCGCCACGATCGGCGAGGCGCACCACGACTATGGCGTGGCGTTGAACAACCTGGCCGGCGTGGTCGAGGCGCAGGGCCGCCCTGCGGAAGCTGAGGCGCTTTATGCCGAGGCGCTGACAATCTTCCGGCAGACATCCGGCGACCTGCACCCCTCGACGCAGAAGGTGGTGCGGAACTTCCGTGCGCTGATCCTGTCGCAGCTTCCCGGCTCTGTCCACCGGTCGGCGGTCGAGGCGCTCTGGGCGGCCGGTCAGGCCGAGGCGCCCGGCCTTGCCCCCGGGCCCTGACGCACGAATCAGGTCCGGCCGGATCCCGGGAACTCCCCCCTTTCCCTTGCGCCGGCGCTGACCTATCCCTGTCCGCGCAGGAAAGGGGAAACGCATGATCCCGGTGAAAGGCTACAAGGGGCAGAAGGTGGCGGTGCTGGGTCTGGGCCGGTCCGGCCTCGCCACGGCCGCAGCGCTGAGGGCAGGGGGCGCGGAGCCTCTCATGTGGGACGACAGCCCCGAGGCGCGGGCGAGGGCCGAGGCCGCGGGTTTCGCCCTGACCGACCTGACGCGAAACGCCGCGCTGGAGGGGGTGGCCTGCCTCGTGACATCACCGGGGATCCCGCATCTCTACCCGGTGCCGAACCCGATCATCGCCCGCGCGCTGGAGGCGGGGGTGCCGGTGGACAATGACATCGGCCTGTTCTTCCAGAGCGCCGCCGGCCCCGAATGGGACGAGATGGAGACCCCGCCGAAGATCGTGGCGGTAACGGGGTCGAACGGCAAGTCGACGACGACGGCGCTGATCCACCATATCCTGCAAGTGGCCGGGAAGCCCGTGCAGATGGCCGGAAACATCGGCAAGGGGGTGCTGTCGATCGACCCGCCCGCCGACGGCGAGGTGGTGGTGCTGGAGCTGTCGTCCTACCAGACGGAGCTTGCCCGGGCGCTGACGCCAGATGTGGCTGTCTTCACGAACCTCTCGCCCGATCACATGGACCGGCATGGCGGCATGGGCGGCTATTTCGCGGCCAAGGCGCGGCTTTTCACCCTGGGCGGGCCGGACCGCGCGGTGGTGGGGGTGGACGAGGTCGAGGGGCGCTTCCTCGCGGGCGCGCTGGCGCAGGGGCCGGGGGATGACCGGGTGATCCGGGTGTCCTCGGGGCAGAAGCTCGATGGCTTCGGCTGGTCGGTCTTTGCCCGCAAGGGGTTTCTGGCGGAATGGCGCAAGGGGCGGCAGGTGGCGTCGATCGACCTGCGCGAGGTCAAGGGCCTGCCGGGGGCTCATAACCACCAGAATGCCTGCGCGGCCTATGCGGCCTGCCGGTCGCTGGGGATCGCGCCGAAGCTGATCGAGGGCGCGCTGCATTCCTTTGCGGGCCTGCCGCACCGCAGCCAGCTGGTCGGTGAACGCGGCGGGGTGCGATTTGTGAACGACAGCAAGGCCACGAATGTGGACAGCGCCGCCAAGGCGTTGCAGGCCTTCCCGAAGATCCGCTGGATTGCCGGGGGCCTGGGCAAGGATGGTGGCATCGCCGCGCTGGCGCCGCATCTGGGATCCGTCGTGAAGGCCTATCTCATCGGCCATTCCGCCCGCGACTTCGCCTTGCAGATCGGCCAGACCCGCCACGAGATCTGCGAGACGATGGAGCGCGCCGTCGCGCGGGCGGCCGAGGAGGCGGAACCGGGCGACGTGGTTCTCTTGGCGCCCGCGGCGGCGAGCTTCGACCAGTATCCGAACTTCGAGAAGCGGGGCGAGGATTTCGCCGCCCGGGTGAAGGCGCTGATCGGCTGACCCTCTTCCCCCGGGCGGGGCGGTTTTCAAAAGGCGCGCTGGCGCGCAAGTCTCTTGCCTCGTCGTCGGCCTGCGCCTCCTCCTCGGGGTTGCCTCCGGCGGGAGTATTTGGAAAAGGGCAAGCGCATCTGCCCTCTCGGGAATACTCTCCAGGGGTTTGGGGGGAGAAGCGCCCCCCACGGCCCGAGCAGGAGGCAAAGGCCTGGCACGAGAGGAAGTATCTGCGCGCCAGCGCCCCGCTTTGCTGCCTTCGTTCGAGGTTCAGACTGCCAGCAGCCTGCCGTCCTGGCCCGCGGAGGCCTCGGCCTTGTCCAGAAGCACCTGCAGCGCCGCGCCGCGTGCGAAATCCGGCTCGGCCGGGCCTTCGCCTCGGATCGCGGCGATGAAGCGCTGGTAGACGGTGGGCACGGCCGGGCAGTCCACGTCGTGCCAGCGGCCCTCGCGGATGTCCGCTTCGCCGAGGCAGGCCCGGAGCGCGCTGATCCCGTTTTCAAAGCGCACTTCCAGCCCGCCCGTGAGGCCGTAAAGCCTGAGCCGCAGGTCATTCAGGTGCCCCGTGGCAAAGCGCGTTGCGGCCACGGTGCCAATCGCGCCGTTCGCAAGGCGGACCTGCATCGTGGCGCTGTCGTTGGCGTCCAGCACATAGTCGCCGATCCGACCGCCCGGCGCCTTGTCGAAGGTCTGGAGGAGGCAGGAGACCCGCGTGGCATCCATCCCGGCGATGAAGGTGGCGAAGTCGAGGATGTGGATTCCCACATCGCCGAGCACGCCCTTGGACCCGTGCGCGGTCGAAAGCCGCCAGAGCCATTGCGGCTCGCGGTCCCAGTGGCCCCAGGCGGGCTGGGTCAGCCAGCTTTGCAGGTAGGAGGCCTCGAAATGGCGGATCTCGCCGATGGCGCCCTCGCGCACCATCGCCGCAGCCTTCTGCAAGGCGGGGACGTTGCGATAGGTGAGGTTGACCATGTTCACGACGCCCGCCCTGGCCGCCGCCGCGGCCATTTCGGCGGCATGGGCGGCATTGGTCGCCAGGGGCTTTTCGCACAAGACATGCTTGCCCGCCGCCAGAAGCGGCAGGGTCGTGACGTAATGCGCGGCGTCCGGCGTGACGTTCGTAACCGCGTCGAACTCGCCCCAGGCGAGGGCCTCCTCGACGGAACCGAAGCCATGGGGGATGCCATGCGCGGCCCGGAAGGCAGAAAGCTGTTCAGGCCGGGTGTCGATCCCGGCGACGACGGTCACGCCGGGGATCGCGGCGAAATGTTCGGCATGGTTCTTCGCCATGCCGCCGGTGCCGAGGATCAGGATGCGGACGGGTTGCATCAGCGGAACCCCGCCTCGCCGTCGTGGTGCAGGCGCGGCCCGCGTTCCTCCAGCGGTTCCAGCGTCTTGCCGACGGGGGTGTTCGGGGCATCGGTCGGTTTGGCCAGCCGCGCCTCGGGGTTGAAGGCCCAGCGGACGGCATTCGCGATCACCTTCTGCACCATCGGCTGGTGATAGGTCGGATAGGTCTCATGGCCGGGGCGGAAGTAGAAGATGTTGCCCGCGCCGCGCCGGTAGGTGAGGCCGGAGCGGAACACCTCGCCGCCCTGGAACCAGCTGACGAAAACGGTTTCCAGCGGCTCCGGCACACCGAAGGGCTCGCCATACATCTCTTCGTATTCGATCTCGAAGTGGTCAGGGATCCCCCGGACGATGGGATGCTGGCGGGAGGTGACCCAGAGGCGTTCGCGCTCGCCGGCCTCGCGCCACGACAGGTTGCAGGGCGCGCCCATCAGACGCTTGAAGGGTTTCGAGAAATGCGCGGAGTGCAGGAAGATCACGCCCATGCCGGACCAGACCGCCTCGGCGATGCGCTCGACGATCTCGTCCCTGACCTCGCCATGGGCGGCATGGCCCCACCAGATCAGCACGTCGGTTTCCGCGAGTTTCCCGGCGGTCATCCCGTGTTCCGGGTCCTGCAGCGTGACGGTGGTGGCCTTGATCCCGTCCTCCTTGTTCAGGAACTCGGCGATCGTGCCGTGCATGGTCTTGGGATAGACCTCGGCCACCACCTTGTTCTTCTGCTCGTGGACGTTCTCGCCCCATACGGTGACGCGGATGGTCATGGATAGTCTCCTGTAAATGCGTGCGCGCCCCGGCCGGGAAGGCCGAGGCATGCGGGTCTGAGCCTAGCGGACGGGTTTGCCGTCCGCGTCGAAGCGGTAGAGATGCCCGGCCATCGGCGCGATGGAGACGCGGGTGCCGACCGGGATCGTCGCCTTGCCCGGGCGGCGGACGATGACGGGTTCGTCGCTGCCGATTTCCACGAAGAGATAGTGGTCCGACCCGAGGTCCTCGACATGCAGGACTTCGCCGGTCCAGGGGCTCGACTCCACCACCTCCAGATGTTCCGACCGGACGCCGAGTGTGGTGCAGCCCTCGGCCTCGGCGAATTTCCCGGTCAGGAAGTTCATCTTCGGGCTGCCGATGAAGCCCGCCACGAACAGCGAGTTCGGATGTTCGTAAAGCTCTGCCGGGGTGCCCGCCTGTTCCAGCCGACCGTCGCGCAGGACCGCGATCCGGTCGGCCAGCGTCATCGCCTCGACCTGGTCGTGCGTCACATAGATCATCGTGACGTTCTGCATCGAATGGTGGAGTTTCGCGATTTCCAGCCGGGTCTGAACCCGCAGCGCCGCGTCGAGGTTCGACAGCGGTTCGTCGAACAGGAACACGCGGGGATCGCGCACGATGGCGCGGCCGATGGCGACGCGCTGGCGCTGGCCGCCGGAAAGCTGCTTCGGCAACCTGTCAAGCAGATGGTCGATCTGGAGAAGCTTCGCGGCGCTTTCGACGCGCTTCCTGATCTCCTCGGGGCTGGTGTTGTCCAGCTTCATCCCGAAGGCCATGTTGTCGTAGACCTTCATGTGCGGATAAAGCGCGTAAGACTGGAACACCATGGCGATGCCGCGCTTGGACGGGATCAGGTTGTTCACCCGTTCCCCGTCGAACAGCATGTCGCCCGAGGTGATCTCCTCCAGCCCCGAGATCAGGCGCAGAAGGGTGGACTTGCCGCAGCCGGAAGGTCCGACAAAGACCATGAACTCGCCCTTCTCGATGGTCAGGTCGATGCCCTTGATGACCTGCACGGCGCCATAGGACTTGGTGACGTTCTTCAGTTCGATCTTTGCCATGATGTCAGCCCTTCACGCCGCCCGCGGTCAGACCCGCGACGATCTTGCGTTGGAAAATGAGGACGAGGATGATCAGCGGGACGGTCACGATGACGCTCGCCGCCATGATCGGACCCCAGGGAATCTCCTGCTGGCTTGCGCCGGATAGAAGTCCGATCGCCACCGGCACCGTCCGGGTGGTTTCGGAACTGGTGAAGGTCAGTGCGAACAGGAATTCGTTCCAGGCACCGATGAAGGCCAGAAGGCCGGTCGTGACAAGTGCGGGCCACAGAAGCGGCAGAAAGACCTTGATGATGATGATCCAGGGGGTGGCGCCGTCGACGATGGCGGCCTCCTCGATTTCCACGGGAAGGTCACGCATGAAGGTGGTCAGCACCCAGACCGTGAAGGGCAGGGTGAAGATCACATAGGACATGATCATCGCGTAAGGCGTGTTGAAGATGCCAAGGAAGCGGACGAGTTCGAACAGGCCCGCCAGAACGGCGATCTGCGGGAACATCGACACCGCGAGGATCATCATCAGCAGGAGCCCCCGGCCCCGGAACCGCACCCGGGCCAGGGCATAGGAGGCGGTCACGGCCAGGAACAGCGCGAAGACCACGGTCGTCGTGGCGATGAACACCGAGTTCCAGATCGAGCGCACGAAGTTCCGCCCGCCCAGCACCGTCTCGTAGTTGGCCCAGGAGAAGACCCTGGGCCAGTAGTTGATCTTGAACAGGTCGGTCCCGGTCGTGAACGAGGTCACGATCGCGTAGTAGAACGGGAAGACCGAGAAGACGACGATCACCACGACCAGCGCGTAGAAGCCGATGGTGGAAAGCAGTTTCTGTCCGCTCATTTCTGGCCCTCCCCGGAAAGATCCACCTTGCCCAGCCAGATGTAGAGGCTGACGAAGACGGCGATGATGGCGAAGAGAAGCGTCGACTGCGCCGCGCCATAGGCGAACTTGTCGAAGTCGATCATGTTCTCGCGGCTGATGACCGACATGGTCTTGGTGGCTGCGCTGTTCGGCGTCAGCACATAGACCAGGTCGAAGATCCGCAGCGCGTCGAGCATGCGGAAGATGATCGCCACGGCCAGTGCGGGGCGGATCAGCGGCAGGGTGATCTTGAAGAACACCTTGACCGGGTTGATCCCATCCAGCTTCGCTGCCTCGTAGATGTCACGCGGCACCATTTGCAGACCGGCGAGGATCAGAAGCGCCATGAAGGGCGTCGTCTTCCAGACGTCGACCATCAGGACGGCATACATCGCGGTGTCCACGGATGCGGTCCAGGCGATCTTCTGGCTGATGAGCCCGAGGTTCAGCATGATGTCGTTGATGATCCCGAACTGGTCGTTCAGCATCCAGGCCCACATCTTGGCGGAAACGATGGTCGGGATCGCCCAGGGGATCAGGATCGCGGCGCGGACGAGGCCGCGGCCCTTGAATTCGGCGTTCAGCACCAGGGCCACGATGAGGCCCAGGATCGTCTCGAAGAAAACCGAGACGAAGGCGAAGCGCACCGTGTTCCAGACCGCGTTCCACCAGGCCGGATCGACCAGCGTCCCGCGCCAGATCCAGCGCCCCGACTCCAGGATGCGCAGCGACAGGTAATTGTCGAACCCGATGAACTCGCCGCCGTAAAGGTTCGACAGCGCGGTATCGGTCAGCGAGAACCAGATCGTCCGGATCAGCGGCCAGGCGGCGACAAAGAACAGTGCCGCAAGCATCGGCGCGATGAACCAGAAGGCCGCGCGCTGACGTTGTCGGGTAAGGCTGAGCCCCCCGGTATTCGTAGCCATGATTTCCCTCCCCTTGTCCGGGTCGCCCCCCGCGAGCCCCGTTCCTTTAGAAACGGGCGGCTCCCGCAGTTCCAGAAGCCGCCCGCCGATGGGGTCAGTCAGGTCCGGGAGGACTTACCAGCCCGACCCCTTGATGTCGGTCAGCTCGACCTCGAGCAGCTCCAGGTTCTCGGCCGCCGAGCCTTTGCCGGACAGGGTGTTGTGGACGGCCGACCAGAACTTGGCCGAGACCTCGTTGTACTTGCCCAGTGTCGGGGCCGAGGGGCGCGGCACGGCGTTCAGGAACACGTCCTTCCACTGCGGGATGATCGGCTGCGCGGCGGCGATGTCGGCGTCATCGTAAAGCGCGATGATCGTCGGCAGGTTCGACTCGGCGATGGCGCGCTGCTTCTGCGCCTCGGGGCCGGCCAGATACAGCGCCAGGCTGATCGCCGCATCCTGCTTGGTCGAGTATTTGGACACGGCCACGTTCCAGCCGCCCAGCGTTGCGGCCGAGGTGTCGCCTTCCTTGCCGACCGGCAGGGTCGTCACGCCGAACAGGCCCTTGACCGCAGAGTCGTCGCCGTTGCCGAGGGTGTAGGCATAGGGCCAGTTGCGCATGAAGACGGCATTACCGGTCTGCCAGACACCACGGGCCTCTTCTTCCTGATAGGCCAGGACGCCGGCCGGGCTGATCGTGCCGACCCAGGACTTCGCCTGCTCCAGTGCTGCGACGGCGTTCGGGTTGTTGATCGAGATCGTGCCATCGGGTTCCACGATCTGGCCGCCGCCATGCGACTTGACCCATTCCAGCGCGTCGCAGGTCAGCCCCTCGTAGGCATTGCCCTGCCAGACGAAGCCCCAGAGATCGGCCTTGCCCTCGGCGCGTTCCGCGTCCTGGATCATCTGCGCCGTCTCGGTCAGTTCGGCCCAGGTCTTGGGCGGGGTCTTGCCGTATTTCTCCAGCAGGTCCTTGCGATAGTAGAGCGCAGGCGCATCGGTGAAGATCGGCAGGGCGACCAGCTTGCCGTTGACGGTCTGCGATTCGATGATCGAGGGGAAGTGCTGCGGGATCAGGTCCTTGGCGGCCTCGGTCAGGTCGACGAAATGGTCGGCAAGCTGCGGGGCCCAGATCACGTCGGTCTGGTAGAGGTCGATGTCCGACGCGCCGGCGGCGAGCCACAGGCGATACTGGCCGAACTGGTCGGTGGTCGAGGCCGGCATCGGCACCAGGGTGACGGTGTTGCCGGTCGCCTCTTCCCACGGCTTGACAAGTGCCTTGAAGTTCTCGACCGCGTTGCCGACGGCGCCGGAAACATAGAACAGCTCTTCTGCCATGGCGGGTGCGCCGAACACGGCAAGCACGGCAGCGGTTGCGGTCGCGCGCAAGGCGCGGCCTTTCATGATGGTCATCGGTTTTCCTCCCTGGGGCCGCCGGTGTGGCGCGCCTTCTTCGATGCAAAACGTCCGGACAATCCCGAAACGTTTCGGAAAAAGATAGTCTCCAAAGCGCTTTCGGTCAACGATTCGATACGGCTCAGCATGGGCCGGGCGCGGCGACGGAATTTCGCTGGATGAAGCTGTAGTGGCCTACGCGCTGGAGGCCGGCCAGCGGCTTGCCCGCGATCGCCCCGGCCAGGCAATCGGCCAGCGGTTCCCAGCTGTCGCGCAGCGGGGCCTTGGTCACCGTCAGCGCGGGAAAGAAGGCCGAGGCGCGCAGGGCCGGCAATTCGTCGTCATGCGCCACGACCGAGACGTCGCCCGGCACCGAAAGGCCAAGCGCGGCAAGGGCCTGGTAGGCGCCGCGGGCCAGGCGTACGTTGCCGCAGACGATCGCTGTCGGACGCGGCGCGTTGCCCGAGAAGAGGCGGACGGTTCCGGTCAGGCCCTGCGCCTCGTCCATTTCCCCGTGCAGGTGCAACTGGGGGATGTGGGGCGCCCCCGCCTCTCGGAGGGCGCGCGCGTAGCCTGCCTCGCGCCGGCTGACATAGCTGCGTCCGGCGATCCCGTTCAGGAATGCGATCCGCCGATGCCCGCGCGCCAGAAGATGTGCGGTAAGGTCATAAGCAAGTTGTTCGTTTTCAATGTCGAAGTAGGGATAGTCGATCATTTCCCCGCTGCGGCCGTGCACGACGAAAGCGACCCCGGCGCGGCGCAGGAAGTCGATCCTGGGATCCCGGTCCATCGGATCGATCAGGACGAAGCCGTCCAGAAGCGCCGTGCCGATCAACTTCTGATAGACAGGAAGCGGCGGCTCCTGTTCGGCCATGATGTGCAGCACGAACTGCATGCCCCGGCCCGAGAACTGGGCCGACAGCCCCGCTACCACCTCCATGAAGATGCCGTCCTGGCCGATGTTGCGGTGCTGCGGCACGACAAGGCCGACGATCCCGGACCGGCCCGAGACCAGTTTGCGGGCCGAGACGTTCGGGTGGTAGTTCATTGCCCGCGCCGTGGCCTTCACGCGCAGCCGGGTTTCCTCGCTGACGTCGGAATGGTCGTTCAGCGCCCGGCTGACCTGGGTGATCGACAGGTCAAGACTGCGGGCAATGTCCTTCAGCGTGACCATGGATGTTCAATCTGACTAAAGCCCCTTCGACATGCATCCGAAACATTTCGGAAACGGAAAGCAACGGTTTTCTTGCCTCGGGATCCGTTGCGGGCCGCCGCGCGGCGGCCGCCTGGCGTCCGACCCGGCTCCGGCTTGCTTTCCGGACAATCCGGTGGGGCCAGAGCGTGCAGCCGCCAGGGCCGGGAATTGACCGAAGGTTCAGGAGCCGCAGAGCGTCGTTGACAGTCCCACCCGAAGCGGGAGAAGCTTTCCCGGCCCGGGCCGCCACACGACGCTGACCCTTGCGCTGACAAGGTCCTGTTACATGGGCATTGCAATGAGGGGCAGGCGTGCCCGCGTGAACGAAAAAGATCCGGGGGCAGCTCGCACCTTCGGGATTTCAAACTGGGAGACCAACCGTGAAACATGACACTTCTGACTTCAGCCGCCGCCGGTTCCTGAAGGGGTCGGCCGCCGGGGCCGGCATCCTGGCTGCTCCGGCCATCATCTCGTCCAGGGCGCTCGCCTCTTCGGGCGAACTGAACTTCACCGGCTGGGCCGGCTATCCTCTGTTCCAGGAAAAGATCTTCCCGACCTTTGAGGCCGCGACCGGCATCAAGGTCAACTTCAAGGAGTTGCCCGACCAGGACACCATGTTCGCCGAGGCGAAGGTCGCGCTGCAAGCCGGCGGCATCGACGTGATCGAGCCGACGATCGACCGCTGGGGCGGCTGGAATGCCAACGGCCTCCTGCAGCCGTGGGATGCATCGAAACTGGCGATGGACAACTATCTGCCTGGCCTGGCCGACGGTTCGGCCGGCGAGCGCAGCCGCGCCAACGGCGAACTCTACTATGTCCCGTCGAACTGGGGCACCGAGGCGCTGGTGGTGAACGAGGCCGAGGCCAAGCTGTCCTCGCCGCCCTCGCTGGGTGATCTGTTCAATCCCGAAAACCCGGCCGTGCTGCGCCCGCATTCGACGCTGGCCGCGATGGGCCGCTGGCTGGACGCGACCGGCAAGCTGCCGCGCCCGTGGATGGACAGCTACACCGACATGGCAGCGATGACCGAACTGTGGGACATCGCGCTTGCCGAGGCGATCAAGGCCAAGGGCAACGTCGTGCAGTGGTGGTCGGGCGAGAACGAGGCCAATGCCGGCTTCACGGCCAACGGCGCCACCATCGGCCTGTGCTGGGACTCGACCGGCTACAACCTGCGCAACGACGGCTACAAGTACATCGCCCCTGCCGAAGGCGCCTTCGCCTGGCATCAGGGCCTGGTGCTGATGAAGAACGCCAAGAACATCGAGCAGGCGCACGAGTTCGCCAAGTGGGCCTCGACCCCGGAAGGCTCGGCGCTCTGGGCGACCGCCTTCTCGTCGAACCCGGTCGGCAAGGGCTCGGGCGAGTTCATGGATCCGGCGGTGTCGGAATACTACAACGGCACCTTCAACGACGAGGCGCTGAACAAGCTGTGGTGGTGGCCGGAACAGTCCGCCGAGTTCATCGCCAAGCGGACCGAATACGCCGACAAGTACAAGGCGGCCTGATCCCCCCATGCCGGAAATCACGCCGGGCCTCCGCGGCCCGGCGTGACTTTTTCGGGCGCCGGCGCGGAAACTGGACTTAGACCCTGCCGGCATCTGGCGATACACATTGCTCTGTCCTGCCAGCCTGCTAGCCTTGGACACAAAAGAAGAAGCGACCTCAGGGAGACAGACGCGCCATGAGCGCCGGTATCGATCTTGAAAACGTGTGCTGCGATTTCGGCACCTTCCGCGCCGTGGACAACGCCAATGTCTCCATCAAGCCGGGCGAGTTCTTTTCCTTCCTCGGCCCTTCGGGCTGCGGCAAGACGACCATCCTGCGCATGGTCTCGGGCTTCATCGAGCCGACCGAGGGCGTGATCCGCATCGGCGGCCAGGATGTGCGGGGCACCCGGCCCAACCAGCGCCCGACCGCGCTGATCTTCCAGAACCTCGCGCTGTTTCCGCTGATGCCGATCTGGGAGAACATCGCCTTCGGGCTGGAGGTGCGGGGCGTGGACAAGGCCACCCGCCGCAAGAAGGCCGAGGACCTCTTGAAGCTGGTCGATCTGCCGGGGGCGGCCGACAAGATGGTCAGCCAGCTGTCGGGCGGTCAGAAGCAGCGCGTGGCCATTGCCCGGGCGCTTGCGGTCGAGCCGCAGGTGATGCTACTGGACGAACCCCTGTCGGCGCTGGACCTGAAGCTGCGCCAGCACATGCGCGCGGAACTGCGCGCGATCCAGAAGCGGACGGGTGTGACCTTCATCTACATCACCCACGACCAGGGCGAGGCCTTGGCGATGTCCGACCGGGTGGGCGTCATGAGCCAGGGCCGCATCCAGCAGATTGCCGATCCCAAGGACATCTACAACAATCCGGTGAACGGCTTCGTCGCCAGTTTCGTCGGAGAAAACAACATCTTCACCGGCACCATCGGCCCGGTGGCCGATGGCAAGGCAGCCTTCGAGACCCCCGAGGGCACTTTCCGGGCGCGCATCGCGCGCGAGGCGCAGGGCAAGCCGGTCAAGCTGTATGTCCGGCCCGAACACACGCTTCTGACCGAAAATCCTGGCGAGAACTCGATCCCGGTCACGGTGACCGAGGTCTCTTTCGAAGGCGCCTTCATTTCGGTTCATGCCCGGACCGGGAATGGCATGACAATCACCGCCGAGATCCGCAACGACGGCTCGGCCACTGTGCCAGCCCTCGGCGCGAAGCTGCACGCCAGGTTTGATCCGGCCCGCGCGGCGCTACTGCCCGACGCCAACGTCAGGAGCTGACGCGATGCAGGACCTTCTTCGCCGCTACGGCCACGGACTGACCTTCATGATGGGGCTTCTTGTGGCCTTCTGGCTTCTGATGCTGGTCATCGTGCCGAACATCACGCTGTTCGAACAAAGCTTCCGGCCCTATCTGCCGGTGGTCGAGATCGGCGGCCCGCGCGATACCTATTCGCTGAACAACTACCTGAAGGTGTTCGACGGCAAGGTGGACAAGTCGATCTTCGGCTTCGGCTTCTCGATCCCGGTGCATGTCTACACCTTCTCGCTGACCATCTTCTATTCGATGCTGGTCACGGTGATCTGCTTCGTGCTGGCCTATCCGCTGGCCTATTACCTGGCCAAGATCGTCAACCCCAAGTCGCTGCCGACGCTGCTTCTGCTCCTGTTCATTCCGCTGTGGGTCTCGGAGGTGCTGCGCGCCTTTGCCTGGTGGATCATCCTGGCCTTCAAGGGGCCGCTGAATGCGCTGTTGCAGGGCATCGGCCTGATCGACGACCCGATCCGCTGGACCAACATGGGCTATGCCGGCGTGGTGATCGGGCTGGTCTATACCTACGTCCTGTTCATGCTGTTCCCGGTCTACAACGCCGTCCAGTCGCTCGATTCCAACCAGATCGAGGCGGCCGAGGACCTGGGCGCACCCTGGTGGAAGATCCACTGGCGCATCGTGCTGCCCCATGCCAAGCCGGGCATCGCCTCGGGCTCGGTCATGGTGTTCATGCTGTCGGCCGGCTCGCTGCTGGTGCCGTCGATCCTGGGATCCACCACCTCGCAGTGGTTCACCCAGACCATCGACCAGTGGTTCAAGGACGCGCTCGACTGGAACACGGCCTCGGCCTATGCCTTCCTCCTGCTGCTGGTCTGCACCCTGTTCGTGACGCTGGCGATGTGGGTGTTCCGGGTCAAGCTGTCGGACATCGCGAAGTAGGGGGCCGTCATGCACAGAGTCCGTCATAACCTCGCGCATCTCTACATGGCGCTGTTCCTGTTCTTCCTGCTGGCGCCGCTGGTGGTGATGTCAGGGGCGGCCTTCAACGATTCCAAGCTGCCCTCGATCGTGCCCTGGAAGGGCTGGACGACGGTCTGGTTCACCGAGATGGTCAACGACCAGCGCATGATGTGGGCCTTCGTCAACACGCTCTGGGTCGCGCTGGCGGTGGCGGTGATCGCCGTCATCATCGGCACCGCCTCGGCCATCCTGGTCAACTCGATCTCGGGCCGGGTGCGCACGGTGCTTTACGGCCTGATGATCTCGACCATCCTGATCCCAGGCGTGGTGATCGGCATTTCCACGATGATCATGTGGACCAAGCTGGGCGGCGCGCTGTTCGGACCGGACGGCAGGCCCTGGCCCTTCATACCGGGTCTGCATCTGTCGGTCCTGGGGCAGGTCAGCTATATTGCCGCCATGGTGATGCTTCTGGTGCTTGCGCGGCTGCAAAGCTTTGACGCAGGCCTGGAGGAGGCGGCGCTGGACCTTGGCGCCAGCCACGCGCAGGTGATGCGGCGGATCCTGTTGCCGCATCTCTATCCGGCGATCGGCGCCGGGGCGGCGGTGGCCTTCTTCCAGTCGATCGAGAACTTCAACGTCACCCAGTTCACCCGGGGCGGGGCCGACACGCTGACGGTCTACGTGTTTTCCAAGGTGCGCTCCGGGATCACGCCGACGATCAACGCGCTGGCCTTCCTTCTGATCTGCGTGACTCTGGTGCTGGCGCTGGTCTACGAGATCAACCGCCGCCGCAAGGCGCGGATCGAGGCCGAGCGCGAGGCCGAGGCGCGGCGGGCCGAAGCGGCGCTACTCTGACCGGCCGCTCGTCGTCGACTGCGTCGTTCCTCGCCTTGCCTTGCGCAAGCTGGCGCGGCAGTGACCGGATCGGCCTTCCGGCAGGGGCCGGTCACAGCCCTTGCAGGAGGGCCTCGCACAGGGGCGAGGCCGGGTCGCAGAGACCGTCGATGACGTCGAAATGGTGCCTGTCCGGCTGGGCGGTCCAGGGGCAGCCCCATTCCTCGGCCAGGACGCGGGCCTGCCACAGGAAGGCCGGGCGTTCGCCCGCGCCCACCCAGACATGCGCGCTGACCCCGTCGCGGAGGCGCTGACGGGCCGGGCTTTCCGCTGCGACCTCGGCCTCGTCCAGTTTCAGGGTCGCGTTCATCCCGGTCGCCAGCAGCGGCCCCAGCTCTGTCAGGGGCGAGATCGGCACCACCCGGGCGACCGGCACCGGGATGTCCGCACAGCCCATGCGGGCCGCCAGATGTCCGCCGGCGGAATGTCCGGTCACCACCACCGGACCGGAAACGCGCGTTCCGACGAACCACGCGGCCCGGGCGATCTCGGCGGTGATCTCGCTGATCCGGGCCGCGGGGGCCAGAGTGTAACCGGGCAACGCCACGGCATAGCCGCGCGCCAGGGGGCCGGCGGCGAAATGCGACCAGTGCGATTTCGAGAACAGGTGCCAGTAGCCGCCGTGGACGAAGATCACCACGCCCTTCGGCGCGCCCTCGGGCAGGAACAGATCCAGCCGCTCGCGCGGGGATTGGCCATAGACGAGGTCCAGCTCGGCGCGCCGTCCCATGGCCTTCCGGAAGGCCGCAGCGGCCTCGGTCCAGCGCCGCGGATAGTCGGCGGCGCCGGGGATGAAGGCCCCGTTCGCGTAGTCGCGGTCGGGATCGGGCCAGCGATAGAGGGGTAGGGTCACGGGCATGCTCCGGTCAGGCTTGGCAGACTGTGCCCAGCCGTCCGGCCGGCTGCAAGGGGCGGGCTCTGTCATTCTTCTGTTACAAAATCGTCGCACATGCTTCACCATGGCGGTTTAGAGCAAGATGGGCGATCGCCCTTGTTGGCGGCACGGAGCAGGTCATGGACGACATTCGGGCGGCGGCATCGGCCGTGGAGAACGCGACGGCGAAGATGTCGGCGCGCGGGGTGCAGGTCTACTATGGCCAGAACCACGCGCTGAAGGACGTTGACGTGGACATCCTGGACCGGGCGGTGACGGCCTTCATCGGGCCCTCGGGCTGCGGCAAGTCGACCTTCCTGCGCTGCCTGAACCGGATGAACGACACCGTTGCCTCGGCGCGGGTCGAGGGCAGGATCACGCTGGACGGCGAGGACATCTACGACGCCCGCGTCGATCCGGTGCAGTTGCGCGCCAAGGTCGGCATGGTGTTCCAGAAGCCGAACCCCTTCCCGAAATCGATCTATGACAACGTGGCCTACGGG
>JBKBJC010000032.1:0-29191 GCA_046294075.1 Tabrizicola sp.
AGGCGGATGTCGTCGATGGACACATTCCCGATGCCCTCCAGTTCAACGGCATCGAAGGCGACGCGGGTGCCGAAGGCGATGGCGGCGAGAAGCGAGAGCTTGTGGCCCGCGTCGATGCCGCCCACGTCGAGGTTCGGATCGGCCTCCAGGTAGCCGAGCTGGCGGGCTTCCTCGAACACGGTCTCGTAGGGCAGGTTCTCCGTCTGCATCCGGGTCAGGATGTAGTTGCACGATCCGTTCATCACACCCATTACGCGCTTCATGCGATTGCCCGCCAGCCCTTCGGTCAGGGCCTTGATGACCGGAATGCCGCCCGCCACGGCGGCCTCGAAGCGCAGCGCCAGACCCGCGGCTTCGGCGGTTTCGGCAAGCGCCTGGCCATGGTGTGCAAGAAGCGCCTTGTTGGCGGTGACGACGTGCTTGCCGCTGGCGAGGGCGGCCTCGGTCGCGGCTTTCGCGGGGCCTTCGTGGCCGCCCATCACCTCGACGAAGAGGTCGATGTCGGAGCGGCGGGCCAGAGCCACAGGATCGGCTTCCCAGGCATAGCCGGAAAGGTCGGCATCGCGGTTCTTCGCGCGGTCGCGGGCAGAGACGGCGGTGATCGTCACCGGGCGGCCGGCGCGGGCGGCGATCAGGTCGGCATGGTCCTGGACGATCTTCACCACGCCGATGCCGACGGTTCCAAGACCGGCAAGGCCAAGACGCAAGGGGGCAGCAGGCATCGGGGAACCTTCGGCAGTTAGGGGCAGCTGTCTGTTAGCCGGAAGCCGGGCAGGGTGCAACGCTGTCACGACCCGGGCGGCGTGGCTGCGATCGCGGCGGCGCGCGCCCTCAGCCGGGCGGCCCGGGCCGAAAGCGCCGGGCCGGGGTCGTCGGCGGTGACCTCAGCCTGAGCGATCAGGCTGTCGATCGGCAGCAACCGGGGCGGCGGCGCGGTGTCGGGGCCGAGGGCGTCAAGCTCGGGTAAGGGGGCGCAGGCGGCAAGCGCGCCGAGCACGGCAAGGCAAAGGGCAGGCGTTCGCATGGTCACCCCGATGAAATCCCGGCAAGATTAGCCGGGCTTACGGCCGGGGGAAAGCCGCTGTTGCGGTGCTGGGGGCGTGGCCCGGATCAGGTGCAGGTCGTCGTGCCCTCAAGGCAAAGCCGACGATGGCGCGGCTTGGTCACGATGAACTGGCCATAGGTGGCATCTTCGACGCCTACCATGAAACCCGCGATCGCGGTCTGCAACTGGGCCTTGAACTCGACCGAGGTCTCGACCACGAACACGCTCTCCTGGTTGTTCAGCACCGGAATCTTCACAGCTTTCCAGGCCTGGATATCGGCTTGGGTCAGCGGCGTAACCTTGTTGCCCGGCGAGAAGGAGAACAGGAGCCGGTAAGTTCCATCGGTCGCAGTGCAGCCGCCGCCGTTCGTGCCCTGACATTCCAGGCTGGTGATGCGCATCTTGACCGGGTGGCCGCCGGGCGTGAGGAAGTCCATCACGTTCTGCAGGCCATTGGCGAAGGCGGTCGGGATCGTGTCCTTCTGGCGCGACAGAAGGTCGGCAACGCCATAGGCGGCCTTCTGCGTGACGTTGATTGTCCGGAACACGTCCCAGTAGATGAACATCGCCACCAGCGCCCAGACCACCAGCGGCAACATCAGAAGGCCCTCGGCCAGGATCAGACCATCCTCGTCACGAAGGAAGCCGCGGAAACGGTGCTTGAGGTTGTGCATGGTGCTGTCACCCCGGCTCGTTCACGAAGACAGAGGTCACGATCATGGCGACGGATCCGTCGGGTTGGGTCGGCATCTTCACGCTGATCCCCGAAGTCGGGAACATCGGCCATTCCTTCAGGCAGATGCGCAACAGCATGATGTCGTTGTCGGTGCCGTAGGCGAATTCGTTCGCGGGCGGCTCGTCGGTATTGACGTCGCTGGCCTTGTCCACGCAAGTGACCGGCGGCGCGTTCATTGCGAAGTTTCCGGTATTGACCGGCTGCATCCAGATCCGCATCCGGTTCATGCATTCCGACTTGGAGGCGACCATGAGGCCGCTTTCGCAGATTATCTGCTTCAGCGACTGGTGCGTGAAGTTGGTCAGGTTGCCCAGCCGGATCTGGCGGATCACCATGTCCACGGCGCGCTCGAAGGTTACATAGCGTGCCATGTACATGCTGCTTTCGAACGAAGCGGTGAAGACCAGGAAAACGATCGGGAACACGAACAGGAACTCGATCGTCGCTGTCCCCGAGTCGTCCTTCAGGAAGCGACGAAGTGCACTCATTGCGTGAGCCTCAGTTCCGAGATCAGAACGGCGATCTGTTCAAAGGCGGCGTTGAGGTCGTCGGCATTCTTGACCCAGTAGAAGTATCCGGTTCCCGGCGACGAACAGTTCTGGATCGGGCCCGGGGTCACATCGTCGCCCAGAACGATGCCGAAGATCTCGACGCCGGCGTTCTTGGCTGCGGTGCAGTTCTGAGCCAGAAGCGCATCCATGTTCGCGGTGCCGCTCATCCAGTTGCCGACCATCGTGTTGTAGACGGTGTTGTAGCTGGTGGCGCCAACCACATTCGAGCGCAGGTAGAGCTGCTCGATCACCCAGTCCACGGTGGCGTAGCGCCAGACTTCGCTCCAGTCGAGGCGGCGGACAACGCCGCTTCCGACCCAGACCGGCGCACCGTTCACAGGGGCAACCCAGGCGCGCGGATCGCAACCACCGGTGACTTCGGTTCCGCTGCCCATGCCTTCCGCCTCGTTGCCGTTCTTGCGCTTGACCTTTGCCGCCTTCAGGTGCGGGACGAAGAAGTTGCGTTTGACGACTATGCCGTCGACGACCGTGTTGGCCAGCGACCAGCCCGAGCAGGAGTTGACCGGACCCGGCGGGGTGGTGCCAGTCGGGTTGATCCCGGGCCGGGTGCCGCCGTTCAGGCCGATGCCGCTGTCGTTGAACTCGATCGCCATCCTGCCATCTGTGCCGCGCCAGATCGGCGAGGGGCCAGACTTGTATTCGTCCCTGACGAATTTGCTGGTGACATGGGTCCCGTCGGTCATCAGCACGATGATCTTGCGGGTGTCGTTGTCGTTGTTGTTGGCCGGCCGGCCCGCCATCGCGGGGTCGGTGACGATGTTGTCATAGATCGGGCGCGCCGTTTCGTCGATCAGCGCAGTTGCCCAGCGCATGCCCGCGGCGATCGAGGTCGTACCGCGCGGGCGCAGAGAGTTTATCTGCGTCTTCAGCGCCTCGATGTTGGTCGTGGGCATGGCAAGCAGGTTAGACGCCCATTCATCCGCGCCCGTGCTGGGGTTGTCGCCGTGATGGCAGGTGTAGCTGCCGTTGTTGATCTGCGGTTCAACTGCGCCGGTGTAGCCCAGTTTGAGCACGCCGCCGTTGGCGCCGTCGGTGTTGGTCGCGCCGGGCAGCGTGATGGTCCCGACGCTGGGGGCGCTCGCGCCCGTATGGGCCACGGCCTGCATCGGGATCGGGTTGGTCCGCGACAGGGCCGTCGTCCCGTAAGTGCTTTCCGGGATCTCGACACAGTTCGTCTTGGGCACGCCCTGGTTCGCGACGCCGTCCCAGGATGACAGATGCGAGACCGCGAACTGGCCGCGCAGGTTCACCGGGATGTTCACGCTGGACGAATAGGGCACCATCCCGATCGAGATCAGGTTGTTGGGATCCTTCGGCACCGTGTAGTTGCCGCCAGCATCCTTGCTGTATTTCAGGATGGTCAGGAAGTTGGTCGCGGCCTTCTTCAGCGCGGCGATCTTGGTCGTGGACCCCGAGGTCCCGGCCATCGAGCCGGTGATGTCGAGCGCCATCATGACCTCGATCTTCGACACGCCCTGCTGGGCGGCGGACGTGACCGGCATGTCGAAATAGGGCACGCCGAGCATGTGCATGAAGTGGTTGTAGGACCGGACCTGCCCAACCGCCTTCGCTTCGCGCGAGCTGGCGGTCGAGGTGCCGGTGATCGTGGGGGTGCCGAAATCGACGGTGAATTCATCGCCGAGCCCGGCAATGGCATACCAGCTTTGCCCGACGCTGACCGGGGTCTGGTCGGGCGGCAGCGAGACGTTCGCCGCCGCCAGGACCGCACGGTCGAAGGTCTGGATGTAGGTCACGCGGCGCATCTCGGCGCGCATGACATCGACGGCTATGCCGCCGACCAGCAGCATCGTCACGAAGATCATCAACACGAATATCGCGATCGAGCCGTGTTCGTCTGTCCGAAACGCCGTGACCTTGTGGCGGAGCCGTGAGAAAGCGGATAGCTTGGCAGCTTTGTCAAACATGGCACGATCCATAGCAGCAATTGCCCGCCAAATACCGACGGAACCCCGGTCAACGAGTTAGGCATAACTTCTGGCAGAAGTATGGCAATTCCTGCGAGTCTGCGCTGTCTTCGCCATAATCCGGAAACAATTCGGCCCACCGCCTGCGGTTGGCGCGCGAGCGTGGAAATTTCGCGTGCCGTTTACCATTCGGCAAGACTTCGTTGGACGCCCGATTCGCAGGCAGTTGGGCTGGAACCCGCCGGGATCGCCGTGTGGCAAGATTCCGCTTCCGGGGTTTCCACCGCCCCCTGTCGGCGGCTAGTCTGGCCAGGCCGGCGTGCGGGGCGCGGCCTGTCAGGGAGGGGCAGAATGCAGCAGATGAAAGAGCCGAGTTTTCGCGAATCCGTTGATCTGATGTTCAACCGGGCGGCAAAGCTGATGGATCTGAGCCCGGGTCTGGAGCAGAAGATCAGGGTTTGCAACTCGACCTACACCGTGCGCTTCGGGGTCCGCCTGCGCGGCAAGATCGAGACGTTCACCGGCTATCGCAGCGTCCATTCCGAGCATATGGAGCCGGTCAAGGGCGGCATCCGCTATGCGCTGTCGGTCCACCAGGACGAGGTCGAGGCCCTGGCGGCGCTGATGACCTACAAATGCGCGCTGGTGGAAACGCCGTTCGGCGGCTCGAAGGGCGGATTGTGCATCGATCCGCGCCAGTGGGACGAACACGAGCTGGAGCAGATCACCCGGCGCTTTGCCTATGAGCTCATCAAGCGCGACCTGATCCATCCGGCGCAGAACGTCCCCGCCCCGGACATGGGCACGGGCGAGCGCGAGATGGCCTGGATCGCCGACCAGTATGCGCGGATGAACACGACCGACATCAACGCCAAGGCATGCGTGACGGGCAAGCCTCCGCATGCCGGCGGCATCCAGGGCCGGGTCGAGGCGACAGGGCGCGGCGTGCAGTATGCCCTGCGCGAGTTCTTCCGCCACAAGGAGGATCTGGCCAAGGCCGGGCTGACCGGCAGCCTGGACGGCAAGCGGGTGATCGTTCAGGGCCTTGGCAACGTCGGCTATCACGCGGCCAAATTCCTGTCCGAGGAGGATGGCTGCAAGGTCATCGCGGTGATCGAGCGCGACGGGGCGCTGACGGACCCCATGGGGCTGAACATCGAGGACATCCGGCAGTGGATGAACCGCCACGGCGGCCTTGCCGGTTATCCGAACGCGACCCATGTCGCGGACGGCGCGCCGGTGATGGAGGAGCCCTGCGACATCCTGATCCCGGCGGCGATGGAGGGCGTCATCAACCTCGGCAATGCGGAACGGATCAAGGCGCCGCTGATCATCGAGGCCGCGAACGGCCCGATCACCTTCGGCGCCGACGAGATCCTGCGCCGCAAGGGCTGCGTCATCATCCCGGACATGTATGCCAATGCCGGAGGGGTGACCGTTTCCTATTTCGAATGGGTGAAGAACCTGTCGCACATCCGCTTCGGGCGCATGCAGCGCCGGGCCGAGGAGGCGCGGAGCCGGCTGCTTGTCGAGGAACTGGAGCGCCTGAGCGCCGACAAGGGCCTCGGCTGGACGCTTGCCGAGGATTTCAAGGAACGCTTCCTGACCGGGTCGGACGAGCTGGCGCTGGTGCGGTCCGGTCTCGACGACACCATGCGCACGGCCTACCAGGCGATGCGCGAGGTCTGGCACAGCCGGCAGGATGTCGAGGACCTGCGGGTCGCGGCCTATATCGTCTCGATCGGGCGGGTGGCGCAGACCTACCGGTCCAAGGGGCTGTGACCTGGCTCCTGCGGACTGGCCCGAGCGGCCCCGGCGCCTGCGCCGCAGCAGTCTCCGACATGTGATGTCGCGAATGGCGAAGGAATTCCCTGCGCGGGCTTGAATATGCCACGGGTTCCGGTTTGATGACCGGGACAGGAGGCTGACGCATGCGCTATTCCGGGCTGAGGGTCATCACCGAGGGGCTGTTCGGCAACAAGGGCTGGCGGCCGGCCTGGCGCGAGCCGGCGCCGAAGGCCGAGTATGACGTGGTCATCATCGGCGGCGGCGGGCACGGGCTTTCGACGGCCTATTACCTGGCGAAGAACCACGGGATCACCAATGTCGCGGTGCTGGAGAAGGGCTATCTCGGTGGCGGGAACGTGGGACGGAACACGACCATCGTGCGGGCCAACTATTTCCTGCCGGGCAACAGCGAGTTCTACAGCCATTCCCTGAAGCTGTGGGAGGGGTTGGAGGCAGAGCTCAACTACAACGTGATGCATTCGCAGCGCGGTCTCATCAACCTGTTCCATTCCGACGGGCAGCGCGATGCCTTTGTCCGGCGCGGCAATGCGATGATCAACCAGGGGGATGACGCTGTCCTTCTGGACCGCGAGGGCGTGCGGGAACATCTGCCGTATCTCGATTTCGACAACACGCGGTTTCCGATCTACGGCGGGCTATTGCATCCTCGCGGCGGGTCGGCGCGGCATGACGCGGTGGCCTGGGGCTATGCGCGCGGGGCGGACAAGCGCGGCGTGGACCTGATCCAGAACTGCGAGGTCACGGGGATCGACATCGAGAACGGGGTGGTGAAGGGCGTCCAGACCACGCGGGGCGCGATCCGGGCGAAGAAGGTCGGGATCGTGGTGGCGGGGCGGTCAAGCCAGGTCGCGGCGATGGCGGGGATGCGATTGCCGATCGAGAGCCATGTGCTCCAGGCCTTCGTGACCGAGGGGCTGAAGCCGGTCATCAACCATGTCGTCAGCTTCGGCATGGGCCACTTCTACATCAGCCAGTCGGACAAGGGGGGGCTCGTGTTCGGGGGGGACCTCGATTTCTACGCCAGCTACGCGGCGCGGGGGAACCTGCCGATGGTCGAGCATGTGATGGAGGCGGGCATGACGCTGATGCCGATGATAGGGCGGGCGAAGGTGTTGCGGTCCTGGGGCGGGATCATGGACATGTCGCCGGATGGCAGCCCCATCATCGACAAGACGCATGTCGAGGGGCTGTTCCTCGACTGCGGCTGGAACTACGGGGGCTTCAAGGCGGTGCCGGCGAGCGGATGGTGCATGGCGCATCTGATGGCAACGGGCGAACCGCACGAGGTGGCGCGCAAGTTCCGGCTGGACCGCTTTGCGACGGGGCATCTTCTGGACGAAGAAGGCACCGGCAGCCAGCACAACCTGCATTGACGTGGCCATGCGTGACCTGAAGGCAGCCCCCCACCCCCATCCCCTCCCCACCAAGGGGAGGGGAGGTGCCTGGCACATGCGGCGCGAGCGTTCTGTCATGTCGCGCCTCGCCGCGGCGTCGGCTGCCTCCGGCGGGGATATTTCTGGACGAAGAATGAGGGTTGGCCGATGCGCCTGACATGCCCCTTGTGCGGTGAACGGGACCGGCGGGAGTTCCATTATTACGGGGCGGAGGATTATCTGCACCGGCCTGCGGAGGGCGCGCCTTTGGCGGAGTGGGACAACTACCTGCACCTGCGGGACAACCCGGCGGGGGTGACGAAGGATCTCTGGTACCATGAGGCGGGCTGTGCGCAGTGGCTTCTGGTAACGCGGAACACGGTGACGCATGAGGTGCTGGGGACGGAACTGGTGGCGGAGCGCAAGGCATGAGGATCGACGGCAAGGGGCTGATCGACCGGACGAAACCGGTCCGCTTCCGCTTCGACGGGAAGGACTATGCCGGCTACAGGGGCGACACGCTGGCCTCGGCCCTTCTGGCCAATGACGTGCGGCTGGTGGGGCGGTCGTTCAAGTATCATCGGCCGCGCGGCGTGCTGACCGCCGGGTCGGAGGAGCCGAACGCTCTGGTCGAGGTGGTGGGTCCGTCGAACCAGACGCCCAACGTGCGGGCCACGGTGCAGGAGGTGTTCGAGGGGCTGGTGGCCCGGTCGCAGAACCGGCTGGGCAGTTTGCGCTTCGACCTGCTGGCGGTGAACGATTACCTGTCGTCGTTCCTGTCGGCGGGGTTCTACTACAAGACCTTCATGTGGCCGCGCGCCTTCTGGGAAGGGCTTTACGAGCCGCTGATCCGCCGCGCGGCCGGCCTTGGCAGCCTGTCGGGCCACCATGACGAGGGCACCTACGAGAAGGCCTTTGCCTTCTGCGACGTGCTGGTGATCGGATCGGGTCCGGCAGGGCTGATGGCGGCGTTGACGGCGGGGCGGGCGGGCGCGGATGTGATCCTGTGCGATGAAAGCCATGCCTTCGGCGGGCGGCTTCTGTCGGACGGGGGCGTGATCGGGGGGATGCCGGCGGGCGACTGGCTGGCGCAGGTCCTGGCGGAGCTCGAGGCGCTGCCGAACGTGCGGCTGATGCCGCGCACCACCGTCACCGGGGCCTATGACCACGGCACCTACGGCGCGCTGGAACGGGTGGGGCTGCACAAGCCCGCAAGGCCCAACCTGCCGCGCGAATGTTTCTGGCGGATCGTGGCGAAGCATGCGGTGCTGGCCTCGGGCGCGCTGGAACGCCCGATCGCATTTGCGGACAATGACCGGCCTGGGATCATGCTGGCCTCGGCGGTCAGGACCTATCTCAACCGCTATGGTGTCAGCCCGGGCAGGCGGGTGACGCTGTTTGCCAACACCGACCAGGCCCGCGCCGTGGCGCGCGAGCTGATGGCGGCGGGGGTGACGGTGGCGGCGATCGTCGATCCCAGGCCCGATGCCTCGGCGGTCGAGGACTGCCCTGTGCATCTTGGCGCCGAGGTGGTGGGCAGCTGGGGGCGGCTGGGACTGGCCGGCATCCAGGTGCGCAAGGGCAGCGATGTCCTGCAGATCGAGACGGATTGCCTGGCGATGTCGGGCGGCTGGAACCCGACGATCCACCTGACCTGCCACATGAACGGCCGCCCGCGCTGGGACGAGGATCTGGCGGCCTTCGTGCCGATGGAGGGCGCCGTGCCGGGTCTGGTCGCGGTGGGGGCGGCGAACGGCAGCATGTCCACTCATGGCGCGCTGGTCACGGGCCATGCGGCGGCGCAGAAGATCGTCGGCGCGCTGGGCCGCAGGGTCGAGGTCGAGGTGCCGCAGGCCGAGGACGCGCCCTACAGGGTCCGCGCGCTCTGGGCGGTGGAGGGCAAGGGGCGGGCCTGGCTCGACTTTGCCAATGATGTGACGACGAAGGACGTGAGGCTGGCAGCGCAGGAAGGATTCCGGTCGGTCGAGCACATGAAGCGCTATACGACGCAGGGCATGGCGCCGGATCAGGGCAAGTCCTCGAACGTGGCGGCGCTGGCGGTTCTGGCCGATGCCACCGGGCGCGGCATCCCCGAGACCGGGACCACGACCTTTCGCCCGCCCTACACGCCGGTGTCGATCGCCGCGATGGGGGCAGGGGGGCGTGCCGAGGGCTTTGCACCGCAACGCTTCCTGACCAGCGACCAGGCCAGCCGGGACCGGGGCGCGCCGATGGTGGAGGCGGGGCTCTGGTATCGGCCGTCCTATTTCCCCAAGCCGGGCGAGACCACCTGGCGCGAGGCCTGCGACCGCGAAGTCGCGATGGTGCGCGAGGCGGTGGGGGTGGCGGATGTCTCGACGCTGGGCAAGATCGACGTCCAGGGCAGGGACGCGGGAAGGTTCCTCGACTTTGTCTATACCAACACCTTCTCGACCCTGCCGGTGGGCCGGGTCCGCTATGGGCTGATGCTGCGCGAGGACGGGCATGTGCTGGACGATGGCACCAGCGCGCGGCTGGGCGAGGATCACTACCTGATGACCACCACCACCGCCGCGGCGGGGCTGGTGATGCGGCATCTGGACTTCGTGCATCAGGCCTTCTGTGCGGACTGGCAGGTGCGCTTCATCAGCGTGACCGAAAGCTGGGCGCAGTTCGCCGTGGCCGGACCGAAGGCACGGGCGCTGGTCCAGTCCTTCCTGGAAGAACCGGTCGATCTGCCCTTCATGGGCGTGGCGCCGGTGCGGGTCGGGGGCGTGGAGGGGCGGCTGTTCCGCATCTCTTTCAGCGGCGAGCAGGGCTATGAGCTGGCTGTGCCCACACGCTATGGCGAGGCACTGTTCCGCGATCTGGTCGCACGGGCCGAGACCATGGGCGGCGGGCCCTACGGGATGGAGGCGCTGAATGTGCTGCGGATCGAGAAGGGCTTCATCACCCATGCCGAGATCCACGGCCGCGTCACCGCGCATGACATCGGCATGGAAAAGATGGTCAGCGCGAAGAAGGACTGCATCGGCAAGGCGGCGGCGCAGCGCCCGGGGCTCTGGGGGCCGGAACGCGAGCAGCTGGTCGGCCTGAAGGCCAGCGCCCCGATCAGTGCCGGCGCGCATCTCTTCGTGCCGGGGGCCGAGATCCACCGCGAGACCGACCAGGGCTATGTCACCAGCGTCTGCTGGTCGCCCACGGTCGGGGCCTGGCTGGGGCTGGGGTTCCTGAAGGACGGGCGTGCGCGTCATGGCGAGAAGATCCGTCTTGTCGATCACCTGCGCGGCCTCGACGTGGTCTGCGAGGTCTGCGATCCAGTGTTCCATGATCCGCAAGGGGAGAAGCTGCGTGCCTGAACTGATCGCGAAGTCCGCGCTGGAGGGGCGCAGCATCGCCCTGGGCGGCGTCACCCTCGCCGAGGTCGAGGTTGGGCCGATCACCTCGGTCGCAGTTTTTCCGGGTGCGGCAAAGCTGGTGGCAAAGGGGCTGAAGGCGCTGGGCCTGGCCATGCCGGCGCCGAACAGCTTCGTCGAGAAGAAGGGAGCGCGGATCGTCTGGACCGGGCGCGATCAGGCTTTCCTGATCGGCGTTGAGCCGCCTGCAATCGAGGGCGCGGCGCTGACCGACCAGTCGGACGGCTGGGCGGTCCTGTCGCTGGCAGGGGCGGCCTCGGTCGAGGTGCTGGCGCGGCTGGTGCCGGTGGACCTGAGGCTGCCGGCCTGTCCGGTCGGGACTGCGTTGCGGGCCCCTGTGAACCACATGAACGCGGTTCTGTTGCGTGTCGGCGATTACGCCTTCGAGATCATGGTGTTCCGGTCGATGGCGCGGACCGCCTGGCATGAGATCGAGACCACAATATCCATGGTGGCCGCGCGATCCGGTGTGAAAATCTAGGCGGAAAGCCGCACGCCCGGATTCTTGTCACTGGCGCGTGATCATCTTCGTGTCTAAACCTTTCCTTAATGCGATATTAAGAAAAGGTGCACGAATGGCCCCCGACGGTCAGACCCTCGCCCCGAATGTCTATGATGCCGAACCGATCCCCGAGGCCGCACGGGCTGAAATCGACCGGCTGCTGACTTCGGGCGACCTGTTCCGCTACACCGCGCCCTCGGACGCCCCGGTCGCGCTGCTGGAACAGGAGTTCGCCGAGCTGCTGGGCGCGCGCTATGCGCTGGCAGTGTCCTCCTGTTCCGCCGCCCTGTTCCTGTCCCTCAAGGCGCTGGGCCTGCCGAGGGGGGCGAAGGTGCTGATCCCGGCCTTCACATTTGCGGCCGTCCCGTCCAGCGTGGTGCATGCCGATTGCGTGCCGGTACTGGTCGAGGTGGGCGACAACTACCGGGTGGACATGTCCGACTTCGCGGCAAAGCTGCCGGTCGCGGACGCGGTGATAATCAGCCACATGCGCGGGCATACCAGCGACATGGACGCGATCATGACGCTGTGCGATGCAGCTGGCGTGCCCGTTATCGAGGATGCGGCGCATTCGCTGGGCACGGTCTGGGGTGGGCGCAACATCGGCACCATCGGCAAGGTGGGCTGCTTCAGCTTTCAGTCCTACAAGCTGGTCAATGCCGGCGAGGGCGGGATCATGATCACCGACGACCCCGAGATCGCGGCAAAGGCGATCATCATGTCGGGTGCCTACGAAACCAACTGGAAGAAACATCCCGGCCTGACCAATTCCTGCGCGCACTGGCAGAACAAGTTGCCGCTTTACAATCTTCGGATGCAGAACCTGTCGGCGGCCGTGATCCGTCCGCAACTGCCGCTGGTCGCGGAGCGGGTGTCCAAGGGCCGTGCGGGTCATGACCGGGTGGCGGCTGCGCTGAACCTGTCGGCGCATCTGGCGGTGCCCGAGGCTTTGGGACCGGAGGAACGCGCGCCGGATTCGATCCAGTTCAACCTGACCGGCGGCTGGTCCGACCGCGAGGCGGTGGAGTTCCAGGCGGCGGCCAAGGCGCGGGGCGTCGGCGTGCAGGTCTTCGGCTTGAGCGAGGGCAATGCGCGGGCCTTTTGGAACTG
Source organism: Tabrizicola sp. (assembly GCA_046294075.1). GTDB lineage: Bacteria > Pseudomonadota > Alphaproteobacteria > Rhodobacterales > Rhodobacteraceae > Tabrizicola. The sequence continues at coordinate 12,468 of JBKBJC010000032.1, forward strand.
GCAGTTCCTGGGCGAGGTGCCCGATCTGCCCAAGACCCGCGCCATGCTGATGCGGGCCTGCGACGTGCGTCTGCCGACCCGGCTGACCGAGTCGGAGCTGGATTACATCGCGCGGGCGATCGTCGAGGCGGCGGCAGAGGTGCGCGGCTAGGCCCTTGCGCGTCAGCCCCCCACCCCCATCCCCTCCCCACCAGGGGGAGGGGACGCGCGGGCTGTGGCGTTTGTCCCGAGCTGACAGGGCCGTTTCCCGGCCCGGCGGGCCGATGCCTCCGGCGGGAGTATTTGGAAAAAGAGCAAGATGCAGGCGCTGTGCTAGAGGACGCGCAGGTCGGGGGCCAGCCATGGGTGGTCGGCCAGGGCGGGGGCGATGACCTCGGCTGCGATCAACGGTTTCAGTCGCTGTGCGATCTGGGCCGGCACATCCTGAAGGATGCCCGCGCGCGCCGAGAGCGAGAGCGTCCGTCCGAGCGGCGGGAGGGGCAGCGGAAGAACCTCGACCTGGGCACGGAACGCGCGGGCCTGGTGCAGGGCAAGGGGCGTGAGGACGGTCCAGCCCTCTCCACCCGCGACCATGGCCAGGATCGCTGCGTAGCTGTCGAGTTCGAAGCGGTGCGCGGATCTTACCCCGTGGCGGGCGAGATGGGCGGCGATCTGGCGGCCCATCAGGTGCCGGGCGGTATACTGGATCAGCGGCAGGTCCCCGATCGTGCGGCCGCGCGGGGCAACGGCGACGAAGGGCTCGGCGAGGACCGGATGCAGCTCGCGCCAGTCCTCGGGCGGCTGGTCGGCGCTGGAATCGGCAGCGATGACGATGTCGAGCGCGCGTGAATCGAGCTGGTCGAGCAGGCGGTGGCTGGCCCCGGTCTCCAGGAGGAAACGGCAGCCCTTCAGGTCGCGGGCCAAGAGCGTCAGCAGGCCCGGGGTCACGTCGCTGTCGAAATCCTCGATCACACCGAGCCTGAGCGTCGTCATCCCCGAGAGGTCGGCCATGGCCAGTTCCGCGCGCGCCTCGGAGGCGGCGTTCAGGATCGTCTGGGCATGGCGGCGGAACATCGCGCCCGCTGGCGTCACCTGCACCGGACGGCTGGCGCGGTCGAGAAGCGTGGCGCCCAGCGCTGTTTCCAGCGTGCTGAGTTGCTGGCTGACGGCGGAGGGGCTGACACCGAGGCGACGCGCGGCAGCCGAGATCGAGCCTTCCTCGGCCGAAGCGACGAAGACCTCGATCCCCCAGAGCGTGACGCGGCCTTCGGTTTCGGCCATCGGTCAAAGCTTGGAGAGCTTGTTCTGCAACTCCGCCAGTTGCTTCCTGATTTCGGCGATGTCATTCGGAGAGGAGGCTTCTTCCTCTTTCGCGGGGCCGGAGCCGCCCCAGCCGGGCATTCCGCCCATCATCGTCTTGAGGAAGGCTTCCTGCTGCTTGCGAAGCGCCTCGAAGCCCGGGACAGCGGCCATCGGGTTGGGGAAGGCGGTGAAGTTTTCCATCATCTTGGCCTGGCTGTCGCGCAGCATCTCGAAGCTGGATGCCAGGAATTGCGGCATCACGGCCTGCATCCCGGTGGCGTAGCTGCGGACAAGGTCGGTCAGGACGTCGACGGGCAGCACGCTTTCGCCCTTGGATTCATGTTCCGCGACGATCTGGAGCAGATATTGCCGGGTCAGGTCATCGCCGGTCTTGAGATCGACGATCTGCACCTCGCGCCCCTGGCGGATGAAGCCGGCGATATCTTCCAGCGTGACATAATCCGAGGTCTCGGTGTTGTAGAGGCGGCGGCTGGCATAACGCTTGATGAGAAGCGGCTTGTCGGTGTCGGCCATGTTTCCCCCCCCAGGGACTTTTGCGCTTGCAGAGAAGTCTAGGGGAGGCTGCAGCAAAAAGAAAGCTCAGCCTTTGGCTGCCGGTCCCTGCGCCCGGGCTGCATCGGCGGCGGCGAAGTGGTCAAGCTGGTCCTGACGGGCCTTGAGGAAGGCCGGGCGGTCAAGGATGCAGGCGGTGTAGGCCTCGATAGCGGGGTAGCGGTCAAGCATCGCCCGGACCCGGGGCACGCGCAGGATGTCGGCCATCAGAAGATCGGCCACAGTGAACCGGCCGGCGGCCAGATAGTCGCGGGTCTGCAGGACGGCCGCCAGTCGGTCGAGCCGGGCATTCAGCCAGCCCTCCAGCGGATTGTCCGCCGGATTCGACAGGCCGATGAACCACCAGGGGACGGAGACCATCTCGACCGAGTTCAGCGCGGCGATGGTCCATTGCAGGGTGTCGGCGCGGGCCTGCGGGTCGCGCGGCATCAGAAGGTCAGACTTTTCAGCCAGATGCAGCAGGCAGGCGCCGCTTTCGAACAGCGTGATGTCGCCATCCTGCAGGGCCGGAACTTGGGCAAAGGGCTGGCGGGCAAGATGGTCGGGGCTGGTGCGATCCTCGAACCGGATCGAGCAGACAACGTAGGGCAGGCCCGCCTCTTCCAGCGCCCAGCGGAGCCGAATGTCGCGGACGTGGCCGCGCGGGCCTTGCGGCACCCAGTCATAGGTCCAGATCGTGAGGGAAGGGATCATCGGCGCGGCCCTTTCCGAGGTTGCGGTCAGAATAGGCGCGACAGCGGGAAAAGCACAGCTGCGGAAAAGAACGCGGAAAAAACAAGGCCCGGAGATGACTCCGGGCCTTGCTGCGCCTTGGGGGACGCCGAACTCGTTACGATTTGCGTTTGCGAATTACTTCGCAGCTGCAGCGGCTTTCTTGGCGACCGAGGTCACGTCCGCAGTCGCTTTCTTGACGGCGGCGGTCGCGTCTTCCGACATGTCCTTGCCGGCAGCCAGCATCAGCTCGACGGTTTCCATCTGCACTTTCTTGGCGACTTCGGCGAAGGCAGCCAGGTTCTCGGCAGCCATTTCGGCAGCGGCCGAAGCGAAGTCGGTCATCGACTTGGTGTAGTCAGCCGGCTCGGCCTTGGCTTTGGCGATCTCGCCAACCTTGGCCAGCGCGTCCTTGGCCCATTTGGCCGAGATTTCGGTCGACTTTTCGGCGGCTTCGATCGCCACTTTCGAGAATTTCTCGGCGAAGGCGGCCTGGGTCTTGAACGCGTTCTGGAACGCCGAGGCGTCAACCGGGAACGAAGCCATCATGTCCTGCATGACTTTGGTGAAATCCGGGGTCTTGGTCATCTGATCACTCCGATCTGAGGGGTTGTCGGTGTCGGGGATCCTACCCCGTCTTGATGACAGACATATAGATGCTGCGGCGCAGCAATTCAAGTCCTTTTCTGCAATGCAGCAAAACCGCAGGTTGCCGGGCCTAACCCCAGGGAAAGCGGCTGAAATGTCAGGACGCGGGGTGCGCCACGACATAGGTGCCCGGCGCCGGAGCGAGCGAATCAGCGGGAACCCGCGCCTTGACCATGGGGCCGGAGTGCCCTGCCAGCCATGCTGCCCAGCGCGGCCACCAGCTGCCCTTGTGGAAGGTGGCACCCTTCAGCCAGGCATCAGGATCGCCGGCAACGGGACCATCGTTGGTATAATGGCCATACTTGTCCTTCGATGGCGGATTGATGATCCCTGCGATGTGACCCGACTCGGACAGGATGAAGGTCTTGTCCTTCGACCCCATCTGCTTGATGCCGTTGAAGCTGCCCCGCCAATGGGCGATGTGGTCGGTCTCGCAGGCAATGGCGCAGATCGGCAGTGTGATGTCGGCCAGACTGACCGGGTGGCCGAAGACCTTGAACTCGCCCTTCGCAAAGCCGTCCTTCTGGCAGAGGCCGCGCAGATATTCCACGGCCATCTTCGCCGGCAGGTTCGTCCCGTCGCCGTTCCAGAACAGCAGGTCGAAGGCCGGCGGCGCCTCGCCCAGCATGTAGGACTTGATGGCGGGCGTGTAGATCAGGTCGTTCGAGCGCAGGAAGCTGAAGGTGCGGCTCATGAAGAACTTGGAGAGGATGCCGTCATTCGCGGTCTGGCGCTCGATTCCGTCCACGAAATCGTCGTTGAGGAACACGCCCACCTCGCCCGGGTCGGAGAAATCGGTCAGCGTGGTGAAGAAGGTGGCCGTCTTGATGCTGTCGTCGCCCGCACGGTGCAGATGTGCCAGCGTCAGGCCCAGCGTGGTGCCCGCGATGCAGTAGCCGACGGCGTTGATCTGCTTTTCGCCGGTGATCCGGCGCACCTCGGCCATGGCTCGGAGGAAGCCGTCGCGGATGTAGTCGTCCATGCCTGTCCCGGCGTAGCTCGCGTCGGGGTTGACCCAGGAGACGACGAACAGGGTGAAGCCCTGGTCGACGATCCACTTGATCAGCGAATTGGCGGGCTTGAGATCCATGATGTAGAACTTGTTGATCCACGGCGGGAAGATCACGAGCGGCGTCTTGTGGACCTGCTCGGTGGTGGGCGTGTACTGGATCAGCTCCATCATACGGTTGCGGTAGACCACCTCGCCCTTGCTGGTGGCGATGTTCTGGCCGACGTGGAACGCCTCGCGATCGGCGAGCGTGACCAGCAGGTCGCCCTGATTGGCCTCGATGTCGCGGACCAGATTCTCCAGCCCCTGGACCAGGCTTTCGCCGTCGGTCTCCACCGCCTTTTCCAGCGCCTCGGGGTTGGTGCCGAGGAAGTTCGTCGGGCTGAACATGTCAACAATCTGTTTCGTGAAATACTCCACCCGGCGGCGATCCTCGGGCGACAGCGTCTCCATACCGCCGACCGCCGTGCTGATCGCCTCGGCGTTCAACTGGTACTGCTGTTTGAGGTAGTTGAAGAAGGGATGCGTTTCCCACAAGGGATTCTGGAAGCGGCGGTCCTTCGGATTAGGGTCCGGGGGCGCCCTGAACTCGCCCTTGGCAAGCGTCTGCTGCGCCTCGACATAATGCTTCAGCGTCTTGCCCCAGTAGTTGACCTGGTGCTCGACCACCTTCGCGGGGTTCGAGACCATCTCGGCGAACCAGGCGGCGGCGGCCTTCATGTAGACGTCGGGCGCGGGGCCGTGCAGCGAGGGGTCTACCGCCCGGCGATGCGTCAGCGCGGCGGTGAGGCGCTTTGACAACTCCTCAACCTTTGCGAGGTTGGCGTTCAGTCGCTCGACTCGTTCATTCGTCGGGGGGGCGTTGTCTTCTGTTGTCATGCTAACCATTCCCCCTTATCGTCGCCGCTGTGCAGCATTGCGGCCGTCCCTGCCCGCCATGCGACGTCCGCCCGACCGGGGCAAGGAGACATGATGAAGTATATGTACACCTATGACCTGATGGAAAGCGCTCGCAACACGAATGAGTGGCTGGGCGCGACCGCCAGGGCATTTGCCAGTTATCCGGCCTTTGCCATGTCGCTGAACCCGGTCCTGCCGCTGCTGGCCGCCTGGGGCGAGGTGACCGAGCGTACCTTCGGCCGCATGGTCGCCAAGCCCGACTGGGGGATCCGGTCGATCGTGGGCCCCGATGGCCAGGACCACCTTGTCGATGTGAACCCTGTGGTGCAGAAACCCTTCGGCGACCTGGTGCAGTTCTTTGTCCGCCGCCGCGCACCCATGCCGCGCAAGGTGCTGCTCGTGGCGCCGATGTCGGGTCACTATGCGACACTGCTGCGGTCCACGGTCGCCTCGCTGTTGCCCGATGCCGATATCTATGTCACCGACTGGCACAATGCCCGCGACATTCCGGTGTCTGCCGGCAAGTTCGATGTCGAGGATTACACGCTCTATCTTGCCGAATACATGCGGGTGCTGGGGCCTGACACGCATGTCATCGCGATCTGCCAGCCCGTGCCGCTGACGCTGGCCGCAACGGCCTATCTCGCGGCCGAGCATCCCGAGGCGCAGCCGAAGTCCCTGGTTCTGATCGGCGGGCCGGTCGATCCCGATGCGGCGGCGACCGAGGTCACCGACTTCGGCCGCAGGGTGACGATGGGACAACTGGAACACATCGCGATCCAGCGCGTCGGCTTCAAGTACAAGGGCGCGGGACGGCTGGTCTATCCGGGCCTCTTGCAGCTGCAAAGCTTCATGGCGATGAATGCGGAACGCCACGGCAAGGCTTTTGTCGAGCAGATCTTCCGTGTCGCGCAGGGTGAGGCGTCGGATCACGACGCGCACAACCGGTTCTACGACGAATACCTGGCCGTCATGGACATGACAGCGGAATTCTACCTGTCCACGGTCGAGCGCATCTTCAAGAAACGCGAGATTGCCCGGAACGAATTCACCGTGGCCGGCCGCAAGGTGGACATGGGGGCAATCACCAGGGTGTCGGTTATGACGGTCGAGGGTGCGAACGACGACATCTCGGCGCCCGGTCAATGCGTTGCGGCGCTGAATCTGCTGACGGGGCTCTCCGACGACAGGAAGGGCCACCATGTGGAGCCCGGCGCGGGCCACTACGGCATCTTCGCCGGCAAGAGCTGGCGGTTGAACATCCGTCCGCTGGTCCTGAACTTCATCGACCGGGCGGCCGGCAAGCCGAAGGCCAAGATCGCGCTGGCTTCGGCGCAGTAGCCGCGGGCGGGGCTCGTCCGGCCCTACCGTGCAGTTCTCGCGCGGGGCGCCTCCGATGCCAGCAGGACAGGCGTGTGGAAGTCTATTTCAGCACGAGTGTCGGCAGGCGTCCCGCGAGGAAGGTTTCAAGCACTTTCGTCACCGCCTCGGGCTGTTCCAGCTGCGGCATATGACCAGCCTCGGGGATGATCTCAAGGCAACCCTGGGGCATCATCGCGGCCAGGAACTCGGCCCGCCGGCGCGGGATCAGCGTGTCGCTTGCCCCGGCGATGATCAGGGTCGGCATGTTGGCCTTGCGCAGCGTCTTCTGCTGGTCCGGTCGGCGTTGCAGCACGCGCAGGTGACGCTGAAACTGGTCCGGGCCCAGTGTCTCGGCCATGTCCCTGACCAGGGCCATCACCTCGTCGCGCCAGGGCGCATCGTGCAGAGCGGTCACCGGCAGCATCTGGGCGATGCAGGCCGGCAGGTGGCCGGTCTTTGCCGCGACGAGCAGCGCCTCCTGTTCGGCGGCCAGTTGCGGCGATTCCGGCAGCGGATCGGTCGAGATCAGCGCGATCCGCGTCACGGCCTCGGGCCGCTTGCGCAGGATCTCGATGGCGATGTTGCCACCCAGGCCATGCGCGACCAGGGCAAAGCGCGGCGGCAGGTGGGGGCCATGTTCGGCCACGATCCTTTCCAGGCTGTCGCCCAGGCCGGGACCCAGCAGGATGACCGGACGATCCGCGCCCAGGCGGGCGAGTTGCGGCATGAAGCTGCGCGCATCGGCCATGAAACCGGGAATCAGGACGAGGGGTTCACTCACAACCGGGCCTTCGCGCAGGAATTCTGCAAGTAGCGTCTATGATCGTCTCTGGGATCGTAGCGCACAAGGTTCTGGATTCAAACACGGAATCTGAATCTCCGGTTTGGTCACCAAGCAAGGCGAAGATCAGCCGAGGTTCGAAACTCTCAAACCGCTGCCGTCCTCCAACGGCATCGCCTCGCGCGAGCGGCTCACGTCCTCGACCGCCTCGGAGATCATGGCAAGGCACGCGGGCGAAGAGAATCGGTGATCGGCATCCTTGACCAGGGTCAGCCGCAGGTCGGGGCTGTTGATCTGGTGGAAAAGCGAGATGGCGACGGTCGGCGGGACATCGGTGTCGGCGCTGCCCTGCAACAGCCGGACCGGCATGGGCAGATGCAGCGGCCCGTTCATCACCAGGTTCTGCCGTCCGTCCTCGATGAGTCGCAGGGTGATCGGGTAAGGATCGTCGGAATAGTCGGAGGGCCGCAGGAACACGCCCTCTTCCAGCAGGGCGGTGCGCTCGGCCAGGGTGAATTCGGCCTCCCACATCCGCTCGGTGAAATCGGGCGCCGCGGCGATGCCGACGAAGCCGCCGACCCGATCCGGCATGTCGCGCGCCAGCAAGAGCGCGATCCAGCCGCCCATGGACGAACCCACCAGGATCTGCGGCCCCTCGGTCAGCACCTCGATCACCGCGGCCGCATCCTCGCGCCAGTCCGAGATCGCGCCATCGACGAAGGCCCCGTGCGAGGCGCCGTGGCCCGAATAGTCGAAGCGCAGGAAGGAGCGCCCCGTCGCCTCGGCCCAGGCTTGCAGGTGCAGCGCCTTGGTGCCGGTCATGTCGGACCGGAACCCGCCGAGGAACACCACGCCGGGACCGCGGCCAGGGGTGTGGTTGTAGGCGATATGGCGGCCTTGCGGGGTGGTGAGAAAGGTTGTCATGGGCAGAAGATAGCAAGCCGAAGCAGTTTGGTCAGGGGTGCCGCAACCGGCGGGCGAAGAACCGCGCATGGCTTGACTTGGGGTGTCGCCAGGGGCATGAAGTCGCCCGACATAACCCGCAACCGGGCGTTTCGTAGGCGCCAAACCGACGAGGATCAGGCACATGAGCCAGATTTCCCTGACATTTCCCGACGGCAACAAGCGCCTCTATGACGCGGGCGTCACGCCTGCGCAGGTCGCTGCGTCGATTGCGCCCTCGCTGGCCAAGGCGTCGATTTCGGCGATGGTCGACGGCAAGCACTGGGACCTGGCCTGGCCGATCACGCAGGATGCGACGATCAGCCTCAACACGATGAAGGACGAGGCCGCTGCGCTGGAACTGATCCGGCATGATCTTGCGCATATCATGGCCCGCGCGGTGCAGGAGATCTGGCCAGAGGTGAAGGTCACGATCGGCCCGGTGCGCGACCAGGGCTGGTTCTACGACTTCGACCGGGAAGAGCCCTTCACGCCCGAGGATCTGGGCGCGATAGAGGCGCGGATGAAGCAGATCATCAACGCGCGCGATCCGGTGCGGACCGAGGTCTGGGACCGCGCCCGTGCGGTGGAATATTACCGGGGCCGGGGCGAGCCCTTCAAGCTGGAGCTTCTGGACCGGATCCCCGAGGGCGAGGAAATACGGATGTACTGGCACGGGCACTGGCAGGACCTGTGCCGGGGGCCGCATCTGCAACATACGGGGCAGGTGCCGGCCGATGCCTTCAAGCTGACGCATGTGGCGGGGGCCTACTGGCTGGGAGATGCCTCGCGGCCGATGTTGCAGCGTATCTATGGGGTGGCGTTCAGGAACCGCGACGACCTGAAGGCGCACCTGACGATGCTGGAGGAAGCCGCCAAGCGAGACCACCGCAAGCTGGGGCGCGAGATGGAGCTGTTCCACCTGCAGGAAGAAGCCCCCGGCATGGTCTTCTGGCATCCGAACGGCTGGACGATCTACCGCCAGCTGGAAGATTACATGCGGGGTCGGTTGCGGCAGGCGGGTTACAAGGAGATTCGCACGCCTCAGGTGGTGGACCGGGTCTTGTGGGAGAAGTCGGGTCACTGGGAGGCCTACCGCGAGAACATGTTCATCGTCGAGGTGGACGAGGAGGGGGCCCGCGAAAAGCGGATCAACGCGCTGAAGCCGATGAACTGCCCCTGCCATGTGCAGGTGTTCAATCAGGGCCTGAAGTCCTACCGCGACCTGCCCTTGCGGCTGGCCGAGTTCGGGTCGTGCCACCGATACGAATCCAGCGGCTCGATGCACGGGCTGATGCGGGTGCGCGGCTTTACCCAGGACGACGCGCATATCTTCTGCACCGAGGACCAGATCGAAGCCGAATGCGCCGGGTTCATCTCGCTTCTGTCCTCGGTCTACAAGGATCTGGGCTTCGAGAAGTTCGACATCAAGCTTTCCACGCGCCCTGACGTGCGGGTGGGCAGCGACGAGATCTGGGACAAGGCCGAATCCGCGCTGGCAAAGGCAATCCAGTCGCTTGGCCTGCCCTACGAGATCAACCCTGGCGATGGTGCCTTCTACGGGCCGAAACTGGACTTCAAGCTGACCGACGCCATCGGCCGCGAATGGCAATGCGGCACATTCCAGGCCGACTTCAACCTGCCGGTCCGGCTGGACGCCGAATATGTCGGCGAGGACGGGATGAAGCACCGCCCGGTGATGCTTCACCGCGCCGTGCTGGGGTCGTTCGAACGCTTCATCGGCATCCTTCTGGAGAACTACGCCGGGAAACTGCCCTTCTGGCTGGCGCCGCGGCAGGTGGTGGTGGCCTCCATCGTCTCGGACGCCGACCCGTTTGTGCATGAAGTCGTGGCTGCCTTGCGCAAGGCGGGGGTCCGGGCCGAGGCCGACGTGCGCAACGAGAAGATCAACTACAAGGTGCGCGAACATTCGGTCGGCAAGGTTCCCGTGATCCTGGCCGTGGGCATGCAGGAGGTCGAGGCCAGAACTGTTTCAGTTCGCCGTCTTGGCGAGACGCGGACTGAAACGATTACCCTGGACCAGGCCGTCGCCACCTTCGGTCTCGAGGCGCTGCCCCCGGCCAATGCCTGACGCTAACCTTCTGACCTCACTTGGAAAGCCCTGCCTGCGCGGCGGGGCTTTCTGCATTTCTGCGCCTGCGGCATCCTGTCACGATGCCGTGCCTCACGGCGCCGTGCGTCGCCTGTGATCGTAGCTCGCCCTTATCCCTTTGGCAGTCGCAACGGATGCGACGCTCACTGCAAAAGGGAACTGCTCACATGTCCTACCAATCGAAAGCCCTGGTCATCGCCGGCGCGCTGGCTACCGCCCTGTCGGTCGCTGGCGCCGTCTCGGCCCAGGAAAACGAGAAGTGCTTCGGCGTGGCGCTGGCCGGCCAGAACGACTGCGCGGCGGGCGAAGGCACCACCTGCGCCGGGACCTCGAAGGTCGACTACCAGGGCAATTCGTGGAAGCTGGTCCCGGCCGGCACCTGCGAGACGATGGAACTGCCCGCCGGCATGGACGGGATGGCGCGCAAGGGCTCGCTGACGCCGCTGGAGCGCGACCTGCCGAAGGCGTGACGCCCCCTCGCCCCTCCGGTCGGTCTGCCGGAGGGGCATCTCCCAGGAGGACACCATGCTTGACCAGAGCCTGACCACGCTGCCCGCGAAACCCGGCGTCGGTTACAAGCCGCAGCACTTTGCCGCGATCCTGGCCGACCCCGGCCCGGTCGGCTGGCTTGAAGTGCATGCCGAGAACTACATGGGTGCGGGCGGGCGACCGCTGGCGCAACTGCGGCACCTTGCGGAACGCTTTCCGATCTCGGTCCACGGGGTCGGCCTGTCGATCGGCGGCGAAGGCCGGCTCGACCGCGGGCACCTTATGCGGCTGAAGGACCTGTGTGCCTGGCTGAATCCGGCAAGCTTTTCGGAACATCTGGCCTGGTCCACCCACGACGGTGCCTATCTGAACGATCTTCTGCCCTTGCCCTACACCGCGGCCACCCTGGCCCGCGTCGCCGACCATGTGGACGAGGTGCAGGAGGTTCTGGGGCGCCGGATGCTGCTGGAGAACCCCTCGACCTACATCGCCTTTGCCGAGACGGCGATGGACGAGGTCGACTTCCTGGCCGAGGTCGCGCGGCGGACGGGCTGCGGCCTGCTGCTGGATGTCAACAACGTTCATGTCTCGGGCACCAACCAGGCCTATGACCCGGTGGACTATCTGGACGCCTTTCCGCTGCATCTGGTGGGCGAGATCCACCTGGGCGGCCATGACGAGGACCGCGACGACCAGGGGCGGCCCCTGTTGATCGACAGCCACGGGGCCGAGGTGGCCGATCCCGTCTGGTCGCTGTTCGCGCGGGTGATCCGGCGGGCCGGCGCGATCCCGACCTTGATCGAATGGGACAACGATGTGCCCGACTGGCCGGTGCTGGCCGCCGAGACAGCCCGCGTCGCCCGGAATCTGGAGCCGGTCGCATGAGCCAGTCCGTCTTTGCCCAGGCCCTGCTGGACCCGGACGCGGCGATCCCGCCCGGTCTGGTCGGACCCGACGGTCTGCCCGCCCCGAAACGCTTTTCGGTCTATCGCAACAATGTCGCCCAGTCCCTGACCCGCGCGCTGGAGGCGGCCTTTCCCACCGTGCGCAAGTTGGTGGGCGACGAGTTCTTTGCCGCCATGGCCGGGGTGTTCCTGCGCACGCATCCGCCGCGGTCGCGGCTGCTGATGCGTTATGGCGCCGAGATGCCGGAGTTCCTGGAGCGTTTCCCGCCGGTGGCGCATCTGGGCTACCTGCCCGACGTGGCGCGGCTGGATCAGGCGATGCGCGAAAGCTATCATGCGGCGGACAGCCGACCCCTGCCTGAGGCCGAGTTCCAGCGGCTGATCGGCGAGGAGCTTGGCGAGCTGCGCCTGCTCCTTGCGCCTGCGCTGCGCCTTGTGCGGTCGGCCTGGCCGATCGTGTCGATCTGGCGGGCCAACCACGAAAGCGGCCCGCATCCGCAGCCTGTCGCCGAGGATACCCTGATCCTGCGGCCCGATTTCGACCCCCGTCCCGAACTTCTGCCACCCGGTGGAGGTGCCCTCGTCGCCGCCCTGCTCGCCGGGCGCGGGCTGGGCGAGGCCATCGACAGTGCCGGGCCGGATCTCGACCTTGCCGCCAATCTGGCCCTGCTGATCCGCGGCCGCGCCATCACCGGAGTATTGCCATGACCGCTTTCGCAAGATTTCATGCCGGGTTCTCGCAGCTGTGCGAGCGGCAGGCCGAATGGCTGCTTCCGACCCTTGCCCGGCTGGTCTTTGCCGCGGTGCTCTTCGGCTATTTCTGGGCCTCGGCCCTTACCAAGCTGGACGGCCCGTTCTCGCCGACGATCGGAGCCTACGCGCAGATCTTTCCCAAGGCCTTCGAGGCAGCGGGCTATGACGCGGGGCAGATGGGGCTCTGGCGCCAGATGGTGGTTCTGGCCGGAAGCTGGGCCGAGATCGCCCTGCCGGTGCTGATCGTGCTGGGCCTTCTCGCCCGGTTGGCTGCGCTGGGGATGATGGGCTTCGTGCTGGTGCAGAGCCTGACCGACATTTTCGGCCATGGAGCGGCAGCCGGAGCCTGGTTCGATCGCGCCTCGGACGGGCTGATCCTGGACCAGCGGGCGCTGTGGCTGCTGCTCCTTGCCATCCTGCTGACCAAGGGGGCGGGGCCGCTGTCGGCGGATCGCGTCCTTGGCATCGAACCGGCCCGCCTTGCGGCTTGATTTATTGCGAATCCTTGGCATCATCGCCTCAGTGACGACAGAATTCCTGCACGGCTCTCGGATCGAAGCCCTGGAAGACCTGGTGGCACGACTTGCGGCAATCTCGCCGCAGGGGGTTCTGAGAGGAGAAGCGGCATGCCGACAGGCACCGTGAAGTGGTTCAATTCGACGAAGGGCTATGGCTTCATCGCGCCGGACGATGGCGGCAAGGACGTTTTCGTCCACATCTCGGCGGTGGAGCGGGCCGGGTTGAAGGGCCTGAGCGACAATCAGAAGATCGGCTACGAATTGCAATCGGGCCGTGACGGCAAGCAGTCCGCCGGCGACCTTCGGTTGCTCTGACCGGTCAGCGCGGTCCCAGAAGCGTTTCGGCGGTCGCGCTGTCCCAGCCCAGATACCAGCGGTTCCCGTCCTGGATTACCGGTCGTTTCATGACGGTCGGCTGTGCCATGAGCTGCGCCTCGGGGTCGGAGGCTTTCAGGAACTCATTGAAAGACCGGTAGGTGGTGGATTGCCTGTTCACCGCCTGATCCCCGAACTCCTGCACGATGCGCTCAACCTCGGCCTGGTCAAGCGGGTTGGCTCGGATGTCGCGGAAGGTGACGTCCTTGCCGGCCGACTGGAGGGCCTTGAGGGCCTTCTTGCAGGTGTCGCAGGTGGAGATGCCGTAGAGGATCATTCTGGCCTTCCTGTCCACGGTGGACATTTTCGGATTATCGACTGAAGTCAACACCTTGCGCGCGTGCGTTTACCGGGTGGTAACATATTCCAGCGGGACCGCAAAGGGCTGCTAGCCGTGGATCATCCGGGTGATGGTTACCCCGGCCCAGGCCGAGAAGGCGGTCAGGACCCCGCCCCAGGTGGTGTCGGTCAGCACCATGGTCCAGTGCCAGTCGCGCATTACGGCCCAGGAGGTGAACTCGTAGGTGCCATAGGCCATCAGGCCGATGACCAGCGCAGGCAGAAGCAGCGGTGCCCCGGTTCTGATCGCGGGCAGAGAGACGAGATACACTAGCCCCCCGACATAGGCGAGGTAGAAGGCCGCGGCGGGAAAAACCCGGATCGGCTCGGCCAGAAGGGGGCCGATGTGACGGGTGAACAGCGGCTTCATCACGAAAGTCAGCATGATCGCATCAAGGATCAGGAAGACGGCGGCGGTGGCAGCGTAAAGCGTTGCAAATGACATTCCGGACCTCCCGTCAAAAGGAAGTAGCACCCCGGCGGGCGCTGCCAAGGGGCGTCAGGTTTTCGGCAAGGCCGCCGCCCGAACAGGGCCGACGCCAGCCCGCCGATTGCCGAAGCCGTCACATGTCTGACATCCGCGCGACCTAATCCAGACGGGCGTAGCAACCTTGAGGAGTCGCCGATGCGCACTACTGCTGCTTACCTGCTTTTGTCCACCTCCTTGCTTGCGACCGGGGCCCTGGCCCAGTCGATCGAGAAAGTCGAGTGGATCGGGTCGAAACACCCCGAAACCCTGTCGGAAATGGCAGACATGTTCACCACGGCCCGCGTCCGCACCACCTGGTCGGATGGTTCCGTCACCGAACAGCCGCTGTCCTACGAGATGGTGATGACCAACCGCACCCGAGTGGGCAACAACGCCAGCCCGACCGCGACGCTGTTTGACGATGCGATGCGCCCGCTGGTCGATCCGACCGATCCCTCGCAGCCTCTGGTGTCGGAAGAGCCCGATGGCTCGATGCTGACCAACATCGGCGGCAAGCTGTATCTGGTGAACCAGTTCGAATACGACTGGCTGCTGGCCGACGGCTCGGAAGTGCGCAAGCACGAAGGCTGGGCCTTCAAGCATGCCAACGGCAAGGACGGCAGCTGGGGCAACAACCTGCCCACCACCATGCTGCTGACCGAAGTCAGCCAGGACCGCGAAACCGGCAAGCTGACCCCGGTGTCACAGCGCCCGATCGACTTTTCGTCGGTCGGCGGTCTGGTCTGGGCCTGCAACGCCAACACCACGCCCTGGGGCACCTTCATCTCGTCCGAGGAAAACTACGGCGTCAATGCGCGTCAGGTCGAAGCCGACCGCGCGGTCGATCCCTCGGGCCGCAGCGACGATCTGGGCGGGCTGACCCACCTTTACCATGGTGGCCGCAAGCTGGCCTCGCCCTACTGGCGCGGGATCACCCCGGAAATCAGCATCCGTGCCGATGGCGCGACCGAAGTGGTCAAGCACTTCGCCATGGGTCGCGGCACCTATGAGCTGGCGCAGGTCCTGGGCGACCAGCGCACGCTGATCACCGCGCATGACGGCGAAAACCGCCACATGACGATGTTCGTGGCCGACCGCGCGGGCGATCTGTCCTCGGGCACGCTCTATGCCGCGAAGCTGGAGCAGAAATCGGCCGAGAACGGCGGCAGCTTCGATCTGAAATGGGTCAAGCTGGGCCATGCGACCGATGACGAGATCAAGGCGCTGGTCGAGGGCGGGATCAAGTTCTCGGACATCTTCGAAACCGCCGACGCCCCGACCGAAGGCTTCGTGGAGGTCTTTGCCGGCACCTCCAAGGAACCGGAATACCTGAAGGTCAAGAACGAGCTGGCCGCGGCCTTCCTCGAAACCATGCGCTATGCCGCCTACAAGGGCGCCACGACCGAGTTCAACAAGGCCGAAGGTCTTGCGTTCGACCCCGAGGGCATGCGCGCCTTCGTCGCCATCACCGACATCTCGAAAGGGATGGAGGAAGGCTCCGGCACCGGCACCGCGGGCGACCATATCCGTCTTCCCAAGCTGAAGGCAGGCGGCGTCTATGCCATGCCGCTGGCCGGCGGCCAGATGGACACCGACGGCAACCCGATCGACAGCGCCTATGTGCCGGTGTCGATGAGCGTGCCGCAGGGCCTGCTGGGCGTCGATCTGGCCGAACCCGATGCCTGGGGCAACACCGCCAGCATCGATCACATCGGCAATGCCGACAACCTCTACTGGTCGTCGGCCTACAAGACGCTGTTTGTCGGCGAGGACAGCTCGTCCATGCACCTCAACAACGTGCTCTGGGCCTGGCAGGACGGCATGACGGCGCCGGTGCGCCTGATGACCGCCCCGGCGGGTGCCGAGCTGACCGGCCTGCGCATCCATGAAAACGTCGGTGGCCATGCCTATGCGCTGACCAACGCGCAGCATGTCGGCGACTTCGATCTGGACGAGAAGTTCCCGATGCGCGACGCGCTGATGCCGGTGGTCGAGGCGAAATGGGGCGACCGTCAGATCGCGCCGCTGGGCTATGTCAAGGGCATGCCGGCGGTTGGTGGTCTGACCAACTGATCGGTCACGGCCGGCAAGACAGGGGGGCGTCCGGCAGTCCGGGCGCCCCCGAGTCGTCTGGTTCGGTGCGTCAGCCCCAAACCTCCACAAACTCCCGCCACTCGCCCTTGCTCATGCCGGAGTCCTCCTGGCCAACCGTCTCCCCGGCCAGCCGCCGCTTCAGCACCGCAATCGCCTTGGCCGAGAGGGTCACTCCGCCCATCCGGTAGTCCTCGAACGCTCCATAGGCCAGCGGCACCCAATCCTTCACACAGGCCGCAATCGCCTCGGCGTAGACGCGGATTTCGTATTGGGCATGGGGGTCGGCGCGCAGGCGGAGGAAGTGGAAGAGGTTGTGCAGGTCCACCTTCCAGTACCACTGGGTGTAGATGTTGGCGGGGAGGTTCATGCGGGCAAGCTCTCGGGCAAGGCCCTGCTGGCCATCCTGCGACAGCATCGCCTCGTAATGGTCATAGGCGCGGTTGGCGTCGCTTTTCAGCAATT
>JBKBJC010000033.1:0-28055 GCA_046294075.1 Tabrizicola sp.
GGCGACGTCGGATCGAACGCACGCACCTCGGACACCTCGGTCGTGGGCGACGTGGTGGGCTTCGACATGAACCCCGGCGCGAAGAAGGTCTGGAACTCCAAGACCGGCGCCTGGGAAGAGAAGGAGAACTTCGCTCCGAACCTCGCCTATCTCGGCTGGGGTATCTACGTGACCAACCGGGTCTCGGGCGACGAGAAGAAGCGCAAGGCGGCCTGGTCGGCGGCAGCGCATCTGGGTGGCAAGGACATCTCGCTGTGGATGGCGGCCTATCCGTCAGGGTTCCAGCCCTACCGCAACAGCCACTTCAACTTCGACGAATGGGAAGCGGCGGGCTACGATCGGGCCTTCATCGAGGATTACCTCGGCTCGAACCGCGACAGCTACAACCACCCCAACGCCGCGATCGAGCCCAGGATCCCGGGCATCTTCCAGTATTACTCGGTGGCCGAGGACGAGTTGGCCAAGGGCTTTGCCGGGCAATACAAGTCGGCCCAGGAAACCGCGGACGCCATCGCCGCCGCCTGGGAGAAGATCACCGACCAGATCGGCCGCGACAGCCAGATCGCGCTTTACAAGGCCTCGCTCGGCATGTAGGCGCAGGGGTCCCGCAAAGGGCAAGTCGGGCGCGGCGGGAAACCGCCGCGCCTTTTTGCGGCAGGTCTCCCGCCCGCATCTACCCGCAGTTTATTGCCCTGCCACGCAAGTCGGCTACCATCGGGGAAAATGCGCAAGGATCCCCGATGTTCGGCCGCAAGCCCAAGACCCAACCCGCAATCCGCTTTCTGTGCGAGCCGCGAGATCAAGGCGTGATTGCCCCTCCTGTCCCGGCCAGGGACTACCTGCCCGCCTGGTTTCGCAGGCTTCCTGCCGTTGATCCCGAAAAGGTCTCGGCTACCGACACCGGCCTGACGATCAAGCGCTGCATGCCGTTCCTCGATGCCATGACAACCGGCTGGATCATCCCCTTCGCCGCAGAGGTGCGGATGACGATTTCTGGCAACGGCACCCATGTCGAGACCGGCTGGGATTTTGACCGGCCCATGGCCTCGGGTCATGGGTCACATCAGGTGAAGGGCAGCCCCTGGGGCGAGCGCCCGCCCTGCAAGTTCCACAACTTCTGGACCATCGTCACCCCTCCGGGCTGGTCCTGCCTGTTCGTCAGCCCGTTGAACCGTCCGAACGGACTGTTCGAGGTCGTTTCGGGGATCGTGGACACCGATACATATACCGCGCCGGTTCACTTTCCCTTCTTCGCAACCGGACCTGACGGCCTGCATGTGATCGAAAAGGGATCTCCGCTGATCCAGGTCATCCCGTTCCGCCGGGAAACGGTGGAAATCCCAGCCGAGATCGGCCCCGAGACCGCCGAGGACAGTGCAGCGCGCGACCGCGTCAACCGGAACACGCGCGCTGGTACCGGTTGGTATCGCACCGACGCCCGCGCCGCGCGCAAGTAGCGACCCCGAGTTGAAAAGGCCACCCCTTGCCGGGGTGGCCTTCCCGTCCGCAAGTTGGCCAGATCTCAATCGTCGTCCGAGTTGCTGTTCGAGTTGCCGTTCGAATTCGAGTTGCTGTTGTTGTTCGAATTCGAGTTGCTGTTGCTGTTCGAATTCGAGTTGCTGTTCGAATTCGAGTTCGAGTTGCTGTTGCTGTTCGAGTTGCTGTTCGAATTGCTGTTCGAGTTGCTGTTGCTGTTGCTG
The DNA here is from genome assembly GCA_046294075.1 of Tabrizicola sp. Lineage (GTDB taxonomy): Bacteria > Pseudomonadota > Alphaproteobacteria > Rhodobacterales > Rhodobacteraceae > Tabrizicola. The sequence goes on from JBKBJC010000033.1 coordinate 1,701, forward strand.
TTCGAATTCGACCGCGAATCATCGTCGCGAACGCGCACCCAGACCCACTTTCCGTCGATCTTCATCCGCTTCAGCTTCGACTTCTTGTCGTCCTTCACCTCGACGAGGAGCGCTTCGACCCCCTCGGCTTTCGGCAGGAAGCTCTTGGCCCGGAAATCGATACCGCGGTCCGGGCCGGATTTTGACGCCGGATGCAGGTTCAGCACAGGCACCCCGGCTTGAACAGAACCGGCAGCGCCAGTCAGGCCCATGCCAAGCGCGGCGATCATGGTGAATATCCTCTTCATCGTGGTCTCCTCGTTTGGATTTCGGATGCTGTCGAGGGTAGAGGAACAGGCGAGCCTGTCCATAAACTGAGGGGTGGTGGCCACCAGATTGCGAAAAATGGCGCTTCCATAAACCTGGGTTTACAAGCCAACATCCGTCGCGCCATGCGCGATTGACGCTTGCGGACCGGGATGCCACGGCTAACATGCTAGTATGAGCGGCAATGACCAACTTCACGTCGTGACCAGCGACGACATCTCGGACAGCCGGCGCCGGATCGGGCGGGCGATGATCTGGGGATCGGCCGGCCTGATGGCGCTGGTCGCGCTGGCGCAGACGGCCCAGATGCTCGGTTGGCGAGACTTCGGATTTGGCAACTGGCGACCGACCCTTTACGCCTACTGCCTTTTCGCAACCTGCCTGTGCTGGGCGCAGGTCATCATCCGGGGCGAACAGGGCAAGCGGACCCTCTTCGTGTTGCCGGCCGCGCTGTTCGTGGTCTCGCTGACCGTCTTTCCGCTGCTCTTCGGTCTGCTGATCGCCTTTTCCAATTGGAACCTCTCCAGCCTCGCCGGGCGGCAGTTCAACGGCACGGCGAACCTGGTGCAGATGTGGCACGACCCGTTCTACTGGAACGCGCTGGGCAACATGGTGATCTATGTCGCGGCGATCGTGGTGGAATATGCCATCGCCTTCGGCCTGGCGCTGATTCTGGCCGGGCAGATCCGGGCGCGGAAGTTCTGGCGAGTGGCCTTCCTGATGCCGCTGATGCTGTCGCCCGTAGCCGTCAGCTGGATGATCGGCAAGTCGATGCTCGAGCCCCGCTTCGGCCCCCTCGCCCGTCTTGCCCGCGCGCTGGGGGTGGAGCAGCCGAGCTTCTTCGAAAGTCCCTGGATGGCCAAGCTCACCATCATGGTGCTGGATGCCTGGACCTTCATCCCCTTCATGATGATCATGCTGCTGGCCGGCCTCCAGGCCATTCCAAAGGAATTGCAGGAAGCCAGCCGCGTCGATGGTGCGTCGGGGTGGAAATCGTTCTGGGAGATCACCTTCCCGCTGATGCTGCCGGTCTCGGTCACGGCGATCCTGATCCGCATCATCTTCAAGCTGAAGCTCGCGGACATCGTCATCACCATCACCTCGGGCGGGCCCGGGGGTGCAACGGACACGGTGACCAGCTTCATCTTCCGCGAATACCGCGAAAGGTCGAACGTGGGCTACGGCACCATGCTGGCCATGGTCTATCTGGTGCTGATCGTGATCGGCATGACGATCCTGATGAAACTTGCCGCCCGCCTGACGCGGCCGCGCACCTGAGGGGAGGCCTGCGATGACCGACACCCCCGCGCCGATCTTCCGCGACAGCGACGCGGACCGTGGCTTCCGCATGAAATGGTGGGCCGGGCGGACGGCGATCTACGGGATCCTCGCGCTCTGGGCGGTGATCTGCCTGTTCCCGATCTACTGGACGGCCACCACCAGCTTCAAGATGGCGCCGAACGTCATGCAGGGCCAGATGATCCCGTGGCCGGCCGAATGGACGCCCGAGGGCGACTGGGCGAAGAAGCTGTTCTACGCGCCGAAGTGGAAGGGGTGGGAATCGATCGGGCTTTCGCCCTCGACCATCCGGCAGGAAAGCACGGTGCGGGCCGAGTTCCTGAAGCGGTTCGGCAATTCCGCCGCGGTCTCGCTTTCGGCCTCGACGCTGGCGGTGGTGCTGGGGTCGCTGGCGGCCTATGGGCTGTCGCGGTTCCGCTACCGCTTCGGCTTCATGAAGAATGACGACATCTCGTTCTTCTTCCTCAGCCAGCTGATCCTGCCGCCCGTGGTGCTGGCCCTGCCCTTTCTCGTCCTCTACAAGGAACTCGCACTCCTCGACACCCGGATCGGGCTGATCCTTCTCTACACCCTGACGGTCCTGCCCATCGTGATCTGGATCATGAAGGACCAGTTCGAGACCATCCCGACCGAGCTGGAAGAGGCCGCGCTGGTCGATGGGTTGTCGATCTGGGGGGCGTTCCTGACCATCATCCTGCCCATCGCCCTGCCCGGCATGGTGGCGGCCTTCATCCTGAGCCTCGTCCTGACCTGGAACGAGTATTTCTTCGCGGCCCTCCTGACCTCGACCCACGCCAACACCCTGCCGGTGATGGTGGCCAGCCAGACCGGGTCGCAGGGGATCAACTGGTGGGCGATGGCCGCCCTGTCCTTCGCGGCGATCCTGCCCCTGGTCGTCATCGGCGTCCTGCTGGAAAGGTTCATCATCAAGGGCATGGCGGCGGGGGCGGTGAAGTGATGTCCACGGTGGACACAACCTGGAAATGCTGACGAAACAATGACTTGTCATTTTTCGTTAGGGATTTGTTCACCTGTGGAGAGGCCATGCTGAAGGGGATCGACCAGCGGCTTTCGGCAGAGGTCGTTCATGTCCTGATGCTGATGGGGCATGGCGACGATCTGGTGATCTGCGACGTGAACCACCCGGCGGCGAGCATCGCGGCCGACACGACCCATGGCCGACTGATCGACATGGCAGGCTGCGACATCCCTACCGCCGCACGGGCGATCCTGAGCCTGATGCCGCTGGACAGCTTTGTTCCGGCCCCCGTCACCCGGATGCAGGTGGTGGGCGATCCGGAGGCCCGGATGCCGGTCTTTGCCCGGATGCAGGCGGTGCTGGATCAGGCCGAAGGTCGCCCGGTCGCGATGCAGGCGCTGGAACGGTTCGAGTTCTACGCCGCCGCGAAACGCGCCTTCGCCATCATCCGCACCAGCGACAGCGGGCCCTACGGCTGCTTCATTCTGAAGAAGGGTGTGGTGGACCTGCCGGAGCTGTGAGGGGCGGCGCCTCCTGCGTCGCGACTTCGGCGTCTCGTCGGAGGGCCGGCGAGGCGTGACGCAGTCACCGGCGAGAGGGTTTCCGGTCCAGCCCCAGCACCTGCCGCAGGCGGGCCAGCGCGATCTCGACGCCGCGCTCTCCCATGTCCCGCGTCGCCTCGCTGGCATCGGCGGTATACCAATGCCCGCCCTCGCCCGCCCGGCCCATGTCCACCGTGTCGGACGCAAGGGCCTGCATCAGCGCGGTCTCTCCCTTCCCGGCGTGATCGAACGGGAAATCGGTGCCCCTGGGAAACAGGGGGTGGATACGGATCCAGTTGAACGGGTCGGCCCCCCGCGCCTGGTCGGCATAATAGTCCTGCATGACCCGGTCCCCCCACCAGCCGGGTCCGCGCGTCTGTTCGAGGTGGCGCATGATCGCGTTCCGGCCCGCAAGGCGAAAGGCAAGGTCGGTGGGCATCCCCTGGTCGAAGCCTTCGGTCTGGTGGTGGATCACCCCGTGGATGTTGCGGAAGCCCGCGCGCAGAAGCGCCATGAACAGCGCCTCGGCCAGAGGCAGGATCGCGCCTGCGTCGATGTGGAGCGTCCCCGTCCCTTCCGGCCCGGCCACGGCATGGCTGGCCGCGCCATAGGCGAAGGGCGGCAGGGTGACGATGGCATCGCCGAGACGCCGCAGCACCTCGGTCACGGCCAGCAGGTCCACCCCGGCCGGCAGGTGCTGGCCGTGATATTCCATGACGCCGATCGGCAGGACGACCGGGGTATTGGCCGCGATCGCCGCTTGCAGCTGGTGCGGGCGGAGGCGGGCAAATTCGGTCACGGCAGGGCCTGCATCAGGTCCTTCGTCTGGGTGTAGAGCCGCTTCCAGAGCGGGTATTGCCTGGCGTAGGCGGGCACCTGTTCGGGCTGGACGGTCGTTGCCTCGGGATTCCAGGCCCGGATGTCCTGCGGCTGCGCCGCCCCGATCGCACAGGCGGCGAGGAAGGCGTCGCCGTAGCTTGCGCCGATGGTCTTTTCACAGACATGCTGCGGGACCCCGCCGAAATCCGAGGTCGCTTGCAGCCAGAGCGGGTTCTTCGTGCCGCCGCCGACGGCAAGGACGCGGGCGGGCGAGGCGCCGACCTCGGCATAGGTTTCCAGAACATGCGCCGTGCCGGCGGCGATCCCTTCGACAACCGCGCGGAACATGTCGGCGCGGGTGTGGGTCAGGTTCAGGCCGAAGAAGGCACCGCGCGCATGGGGGTCGTGAATGGGCGTCCGCTCGCCGGAGAAGTAGGGCAGGCACAAAAGGCCCTTGGCGCCCTTGGGGCTGTCCATCGCCTCGGTCACGAGGGCCGCGAAGTCGGTATCGCGGGCCAGCTGGTCGCGGAACCAGTGGGTCAGCGTGCCCGAGGTCGCAAGCCCCGCCATCGAGGCATGGGTGCCGGGGAAAAGCCAGGGCGCATACCACAGGCGCGGGTCGCGGACGGGCTGGCCGGTGACCTGGATGATGAAGATGGTCGAGCCATACATCAGCATCATCTCGCCAGGGTGCTGGACGCCGACGCTGACCGCCTCGCTTGCGGCGTCGATGGTGCCGCAGGTGACGGGGGTGCCTTCGGCAAGGCCGGTTTCGCGAGCGGCCTCGGGCGTGATGTGGCCGGCGATCTCGGTGGACCACATCAGGCGCGGGAGCCTGTCGAGCGGAAGGATGTCGGGCGCGAGGTCGGCGCACCACGCCTGCGTGGTGACATCGTAGAGCGGCGAGAAGTTCGCGGCGGTGTAGTGGTCGATGACATATTGCCCGGTCAGTTTCCAGGTCAGGTAGCTGGTCGAGGTCAGGATCTTGGCGGTCTGCGCGTAGAGCTCGGGGTGGGTCTCCTTCAGCCAGAGGATCTTGGGGCCGACGGATTGCGAGGTCAGCACGTTGCCGCAGCGGGCGTGGATGGTGTCCGCACCGATCCGGGAATTGAGCGCGGCGATCTGGTCGGTCGCGCGGGTGTCGACACCGTAAAGGACGCCGTTCATCAGGGGATTGCCGGTCGCGTCCACCGGCAGCATGCAGGGGCCGATGGCGCTGGTGGCGACGGCCTTGATCTCCTTCGGGTCGAGGCCGGACTGATCAAGGAGCGCGCGGGTGATGTGGACGAAATCACCCCACCAGTCCTCCTCGGCGCGGTGTTCGGCCCAGCCGGCGCGGGGGACTATCATCTTGTGGGGGCGGGAGGCCTGGGCGGTGATGCCGCCCTGGGCGTCCACGAGGACGCCCTTGGATTCGAAGGTGCCGATGTCGATTCCGAGGGTATGGGTCATCGGGTGAGCGTGAAGTCGGGGGTGATGGCGGAAAGCGCGGTGTCAAGGAGCGTGACGAGGCCTTGCAGGTCGGCAGGGTCCACGACCTCCAGCGCGGAATGGGAGTAGCGCATGGGAAAGCCCAGATCGAGGCAGGCGACGCCTTCGGAGCCCATGAACTGGATGTAGCTGAGGTCGGTGAGGGCCCCGGTGTGGGCCGAGCGTTGCAGCGAGAGGCCGGCGCTGGCGGCAGCGGCCTCGACAAGTCGGACGAGGGCGGGATGCGGGATGACGCCGTTCAGGGTGCCGCGGCCGTGGAAGGAATAGAGCGAGATGCCGGGGCCGCCGCCCAGGGTCACGTCGCCTCGGGCGGTCATGTCGGGGGTGTCGCAGGCGAGAAGAAGGTCGATCTGGAGCGCGATGGCGGGCTGAAGCGCGGTGGCGGCGGGCAGGACGCCGCGGAGGTTGAATTCCTCCTGCACCGACCAGACGAGGTGCAGGGTCGGGTCGGGCTTTTCCTTGCGCGCCTCCGCGAGTTTCAGCAGCACAGCACAGCCCGCCCGGTCGTCGGCGGCGGTGCCGGCGATGCGGCCGTTGGCAAGGGTCAGAGCGCGGGGAAGGTAGGTGACAGGGGTGCCGATGCGGACGCCGGCTGCATCGGCCTCGGCCTTCGAGGTGAAACCCGCATCGACGTAAAGCTCGGCATAGGGGACGACGCGGTATTTCTCTTCTGCGCTGGTGGCGTGGTGGCTCTTGTTGGCGATGACGGCAGGCAGGTCGCCCTGGTCGGTGCAAAGGACGACGGCCTGCGCGGCCAGCGCGCGTTCGGGCACGCCGCCGAGGCGTTCCAGGCGGATCAGGCCCGTGGGTTCGATCTTGCGGACGACGAAGCCCAGCTGGTCCATGTGGGTGAAGACCATCACGGGCGGGAGCGCGGGGTCGCCGGGGATCGTGCAGGTCAGGTTGCCGAGGCGGTCGGAGCGGTGGGAGAGGCCGAGCCGGTCGAGATGCCCCGCGATGGCGGCGGCGACGCGGGTCTCATACCCCGCGAGGCCGGGGATGAGCATGAGTTCGACGGTCAGGTCGGCAACGGAGGGGAGCGTCATTTGCCCCCCCGGGCGGCGCGGGCGCGAGCCATGAAATCGGCGGCGCGGTCAGGGTCCACGGGCGCCCAGGTGTCTCCGCCCACCTTGAGCGCAGAGCCGACGATGCAACCGTCGGCGACGGCCAGGACATCGGCCACGGTGGCGTGCTTGACGCCGGTGTTGGCGAGGACGGGGGTGGTCGGAAGGGCGCGCTTCACGCCCTCGAGGTCCTCCATCCGCGCGGCCTCGCCGGTGATCGCGCCGGAGACGAGGACCGCGTCGGGGATCGAGGAGAAGACCGCCGAGCGCGCCCGGTCGGGCAAGGGACGGCGGTCGAGGCTGTCGGCGAACTCGGCCGAGACGTTGTAGAGCCGCGCCACGCCGCCCGCGCCGAGGCGTTGCGCATAGCGGAGGGCGGCGCCTGCGTCGGGGGCCCAGACCCCCATGTCCGAGGCATAGGTGCCGGTGAAGATCTCGCGTACGAAGGCCGCACCAGTGGCCGCGGCGACGGCGAAGCTGGCCATCGGATCCCACAACACGTTGACGCCGAAAGGCACGGTGATCTCGTCGCGGAGGCGGCCGATGACATGGGCCATGGTGGCGGAACTGGCGGTGTCCACCTTCAGCTCGTAGGGGCGGTCGTTCTCGTTCCCGAACATCACCGCGTCGAATCCGGCGGCCTGTAGCGCCGTCAGGTCGGCCCGTGCCCCGGCCACGATGCCCTCGATCCCGCGGCCGGCGTCGTAGAGCGGTGCGCCGGGCGAAGCGCCCAGATGCACCATGGCGATGACGGGTTTGCGGTTCCCGAAAACGGCTTGAAAACGCGACATGCGATCCCCCCTGCCCGGCCACGCTAGCGCGAAAGGAGTTGGACGGGAAGTCGGATCACACTAGCATGTCAGCACGCGAGGGAGGCTGTTCATGCTGGCGACACGACACTGGGATCGGCTGGGCAACGGGGGGCTGACCTTCACCGAACTGGGCTTCGGCGCGGCGCCGCTTGGCAATCTCTTCAGGGCGATCAGCGACGACGAGGCCCACGCGGTGCTGGAGGCCGCCTGGGCGGGCGGCGTGCGGTATTATGACACGGCACCCCTTTACGGGCTGGGCCTGTCAGAGACCCGGCTGAACCGTTTTCTGCGCGGCAAGCCGCGCGACAGTTACGTCCTGTCCACCAAGATCGGCCGGCTCTTGCGCGCGGTGCCCCCCGGGCAGGGAGACGGGGCGGGGAAATGGGTCGATGTGCCCTCGCGCAAGGAGATCTACGACTACAGCTATGACGGCGCGATGCGGAGCCTGGAGTTCTCGCTGGAGCGGCTGGGGGTGGACCGGATCGACATCCTCTATGCCCATGACCTGGACATCTTCAACCACGGGACGCAGGCCGCGCTGCAGGAGAGGCTGGACGCCTTCATGGCGGGCGGCTACCGGGCGCTGGTGGCCTTGCGCGACCAGGGGGTGATCCGGGCCTTCGGCGGCGGGATCAACGAATGGCAGCCCTGCCAGTGGCTGCTGGAGCGGGGGGATTTCGACATCTTCCTGCTGGCGGGACGTTATACCCTGCTGGAGCAGGAGGCGCTGGAGAGCTTTCTGCCGCTCTGTCAGGCGCGCGGGGTGGGGATCGTGGTGGGCGGGCCCTACAATTCGGGTATCCTGGCGACGGGGCCGAGACCGGGGGCGCACTGGAACTATGCGCCGGCGCCGGATTGGGTGATGGCGAAGGCCGGGCGGTTGCAGGCGGTCTGCGAGGCCCATGGGGTGCGGCTGGTCGATGCGGCGTTCCGCTTCCCGCTGCTGCATCCGGCCGTCGTCTCGGTCATTCCCGGAGGTCAGGGGCTGGCGGAGATGACTTCGAATCTTGCGGCAGCCAAGGCGAGGATCCCGCCGGGCTTGTGGGAGGCGTTGCGGTCAGAAGGGCTGATCCGGGCGGACGCGCCCATCTGAGACATCCTCCTGCGCCTTCGGCGTCTCTTCGCGGGTCCACCCGGCTAGGAGCGCCGAAGTCGCCGACAAGCGTCCTCAGGCGCCGTAGAGCGCGGCCATGACGATGCGGGTCGCTGCGGCGGCGTCCTGGCAGGCCTGCGCCTCGGCCAGAGCAGGGTCGGCGGCGAGGGCGCGCGCGATGGCGCGCAGCCGGTCGGTCGCGGCGATGTTGGCCCGCGCCTCGCCCACCGGGTCGGTGCCGCCATGGTCGGGGAAGGTGTCGAAGTAGATCACCCCGTCGTATCCCAGCCGGTCCAGCGCCACGAAGAGTTCCACCGTCTGCACGGGATGGACCGATCCGGCGATGAGGCCATCGTCGCGCTTGCCGTAGCCGTCGTTCAGATGGACGCCGAGGATGCGGCTTTTCCGCCCCGCCAGCATCGCGGCGCGGGCGGGCATCTCGCCGGCAAAGAGCATGTGGCAGAAATCCAGCGTGACCCCGGTGTTGGGCCGGCCGACCTCGGCCAGGGCCAGGAGGGTGGTGGTCATGTCGGGCATAACCACATGGGCGCGGGGTTCGTTGGGCTTGTATTCGATGGCGATGTCGATGCCGGGGTTGTGGTCGGCGATCTCGGCGATGGCGGCGATGCTGTCGTCCCACATCCGGGCGTAATCGGCCTGGAAGGAATAGTCGAACCCGTCCTGCCCGAGCCATAGCGTCATCAGCCGACCGCCCATCTCGGCCAGCGCATCAAGGCCGCGCCTGGTCAGGTCGATCGCGGCGCGGCGGGTGGCGGGATCGGGGTGGGAAAAGGCCCCGAGCCGGAAGCCCGGATCGGTATAGTAGCGCATGGCCAGCCCGTTCAGCGCCATGCCGTGATCGGCGAGGATCCGGGTCAGCTCGGCCGGCTGATGGTGGTCGAAATGGTCGGGAAAGTTCAGGTCGGCGGCATCGAGGCCCCCCACCCGCGCAGCGGAGGCGATCATCCCGGCCACGGTATCGCCCTTCGTCCTGAAGGCGTTCAGCCGGGTGGCGTAGCGGGGTTTGTTCGCAATCATGGGGCTGCGAAAAGCTCGGGGTGGGCGCGTTCCAGCGGCTGGAGGTATGTCAGCAACTGGCGCAGGTGGTGCTGCACCGCAAGGCGGGCGGCCTGCGGGTCGCGCGCCTCGAAGGCGGCAAGGATCGCGCGGTGTTCGTCCAGCGTCGCCCGAAGGCGTCCTTCGACCGGCAGGATCAGTTGCCGGGCGCGATGCACTGTGAGCCAGGCAGCCTGCGCCACCTGGGCCAGGTGCGGAAAGCCGGTGAAGGACAGCATCAGCTGATGCAGCTGGCCATCCAGCGCCATGAAGCCCTGCCGGTCGTCATCGGCGACCAGCGTCTCTTGCAACCGCAGGTTGCGGCGCAGATCACGCAGCTGGTCCTCGGTGATCCGCTCGGCCACGAGTTCGGCGGCGGCGACCTCGATTGCCTCGCGGATGAAGGCACCCTCGCGGATGTCGGTCATCGACAGCCGGGTGACGAAGGTGCCGGCCTGGGGCACGATGTCCACCAGCCCGTCCGCAGCCAGCCGGGCCACCGCATCCGCGACCGGGCTGCGCGAGACGCCGAGGCGGTCGCAGATCTCGGGTTTGCGGATGCTGTCGCCGGGGCGGAAATCGAGATCGAGGATCGCCTGTTTCAGGCTTTGATAGACCCGCTGGCCGAGCGAACCCTGGAACCGGTCCAGCGGTTGCAGCCGGCTGGCACCATTCAGGTCTTGTGATCCGGTTGCGGGCGCTGGTAGCATGCTAACATGTTAGGCTGAGAGATCCGGCTGTCAAGCAGCCCGACCCCGCGGCGAAAGGGGGAAAGATGGCGGATGCCGTAATACGGTTGCATGCGCGTGACAACCTTGTCATCGCGCTGGCCGACCTGCCTCAGGGCGCCGAGGTGCCGGGGATTGCGGATCCCCTGCCAGGCCCGGTGCCGCGCGGCCACAAGATCGCCGCGCGCCGAATTGCCGCTGGCGAGACGGTGTTGCGCTATGGTCAGGCGATCGGCCAGGCGATCGAGGACATTCCCGCGGGCGCCCATATCCACAGCCACAATCTGGGGATGGGACCGCATTCTGCCGACTATGCCATCGGGGCCGACGCGCGCCCGCTGCCGCCTCTGCCCCCGCGAGAGTTTCTGGGATATGCCCGGGCCGATGGGCAGTTCGGCACGCGGAACCATATCGGCATCCTGACCTCGGTGAACTGCTCGGGGTCGGTCGCGCGCTTCATCGCCGAGGCGGCGGAGAAGGATCCGGTGCTGTCGGCCATGCCGAACATCGACGGCTTCGTGCCCATCGTCCACAACACCGGCTGCGGCATGTCGGGCACGAACGAGGGCTATGCGACGCTGATGCGCACGCTGAAAGGCTACGCGCGGAACGCGAACTTCGGAGGGATCCTGCTGGTCGGCCTCGGCTGCGAGGTGATGCAGGTGCCCGACCTCGTGGGCCAGGGGCGGCTTCGGCCGGACGGCAATTTCCGCTATATGACCATCCAGGGCGAGGGCGGCACGCGGGCCACGATCGAGCGCGCGCTGAAGGTGTTGCGCGAGATGGCCGAAGTCGCCGCGCAGGCCACCCGCGCGCCGGCGCCGGTGTCGAAGCTGATCGTCGGGCTGCAATGCGGCGGGTCGGACGGCTATTCCGGGATCACGGCGAACCCGGCCTTGGGCCACGCGAGCGACCTTCTGGTGCGGATGGGCGGCACCACGATCCTGTCCGAGACGCCGGAGATCTACGGGGCCGAGCACCTCTTGACCCGTCGCGCGGTCAGCCCCGAAGTCGGCGAGCGGCTGCTGGAGCGCATCCGCTGGTGGGAGAACTATACCGCGATCAACGGCGGCGAGATGGACAACAACCCCAGCCCCGGCAACAAGCGCGGGGGCCTGACCACGATCCTGGAAAAGTCGCTGGGCGCGGTGGCCAAGGGCGGCACGGCGCCGATGTCCGGGGTCTACAAGTTCGCCGAACCGATCACCACGCCGGGCTTCGTCTACATGGACAGCCCCGGCTACGACCCCTGCAGCGTTACCGGCCAGATCGCCAGCGGCGCGACGCTGATCGTGTTCACCACCGGGCGGGGCTCGGTGTCGGGCTACAAGCCCAGCCCCTGCATAAAGCTGGCCACCAACAGCGAGATGTATGCCCGGATGAAGGAGGACATGGACATCAACTGCGGCGACATCCTCGACGGCACGAGCATCGAGGCCAAGGGCGAGGAGATCCTGGAGAAGATGATCGCCGTCGCCTCGGGCGAGCGCACCCTGTCCGAACAGCTGGGCTTCGGCGGGGCCGAGTTCGTGCCCTGGCAGATCGGCGCGGTGATGTAGGGCTACAGCCGGTAGAAGGCCCGCGCCGTGTCGCGGAAGATCTGCCTGCGCTCGGTCCGGGAGAGATCCGCCGTCACCTCGTCCACCAGCGCCACCCAGTCGCGGTAGCCGATCGCCAGCGTCGCCACCGGCCAGTCGCCGCCGAACATCAGGCGCGAGGGACCGAAGGCCTCCAGCGCGACCTCCATGTAGGGCCGCAGCGTTTCCGGCGTCCAGTCGGCGGCTGCTTCGGTGGCCACACCGGACAGCTTGCAGACCAGGTTCTCGCGCCGGGCAAGGTCACGCATCTGGTCGGCCCAGGGCTGCATCAGGCCCGCCGCGATGCCGGGCTTGGCGATGTGGTCCACGACCATCAGCACGTTCGGGCAGGCATCCACCAGGCCGATGGTCGCAGGCAGCTGGGGATGTTTCAGGCAGAGATCGAAGGACAGGCCATAATCGGCCAGCGCCCGGACCCCGGTGACGAAATCGGGGCGCAGACAGAAGTCGGGGTCGGGGTCGTCCTGATAGATCCGGCGGATGCCCCGCATCTTGTCGATGGCCGCCAGCCGTTCGAGATCGCCGCGCACCGCGTCGCCCCGTTCCAGCGCGGCGTTGCCGACCATGGCGGCGATGCGCGGCTCTTCCACAGCCCAGCCGAGCACCGCCTGCGCCTCGTCGAATGTCTGCTCCGGGGCGGCGGCGCATTCGAGAAACACCAGCGCCTCGATATCCACCCCTTCGCTGGCCGCGCGGAAGTCGGCGGGCAGGAACGGGCGGTCGAGCGGCAGGCCCTTGAGCCAGGGATAGTTGAGCCGCCGGGGATCCCACAGATGCAGGTGGCTGTCGATGATCGGAAAGTCGGGCATGGGGGCCTCGTGCCGGGGTGGGTGGCCGCGATGCTACACCGACGCGCAGTCCAGACAACAGTTGCGCGGCACAGCGCGGGCCGTAACCTGTGACAGAAGCCCGAAGGAGCCCGGTCGTGAGCATGCCAACCGAGACCTTGCCGACAGTCCTTGTCGTCGGCAGCCTGCACCATGACATCATGGTCGAGGCCGACCACCTGCCCCGCCGCGACGAGACGGCGGTCGGGCGGCGCTGGTATCCCAAGTTCGGCGGCAAGGGCGGCAATCAGGCGGTGGCGGTGGCCCGCGCCGGCGCCCCTTGCCGGATGTCCGGCGCGGTGGGGGACGATGGCTTCGGCGCCTTTCTGCGGCAAGGATTGCAGGCGGGCGGGGTGGAGGACCGCTTCGTGCAGACCCTGCCCGGTGTCGGATCGGGGATGAGCGTGGCGATCCTCGATGCGGATGGCGACTATGCCGCGACCATCGTCCCGGGCGCGAACCTCAAGGCCGATGCGGCGGCGCTGGCCGCACCCGATCTGTGGCGGGATGTGGGGCTGCTGATCCTTCAGAACGAGGTGCCCGAGGCGCTGAACCTTGCGGCAGCGCGCGAGGCGCGGGCGCGGGGCGTGCGCTGCCTGCTGAACGCGGCCCCTGCGCGGGAGCTGTCGGCAGAGCTTGCGGGGCTGGTCGATCTCCTCGTCGTGAACGCGGTCGAGGCCGAGATGATGGGCGCGGGCGCCGTCCGGTCGCTGGCGGACGCGCGCGCGGCGGCCGGGAGTCTGGCGCTGCGGTTTCCGGCGGTGATCGTCACCGCAGGCGCCCTTGGCCTGGCGGCGTCCGAGCCGGGTGCGGGTTTCACGATTCCGGCCGAAAAGGTGCGGGTGCGGTCCAGCCACGGGGCGGGCGACGCCTTCATCGGCACGCTTGCCGCGGGGCTGGTGCGCGGGCTGGACCTGCGCGCGGCGGCGGGCGCGGCATCAAGGGCTGCCGCCCGGCATGTCAGCGGGGCAGCTCCGGGCTGACGGGTATCCGGTCCGGCCCCGTCCACGCAGGACGGCAGAGGCGATCCGATCGGACTCACTGGCCCTGCGCGGGGGTATTTACCCATCGTCAACCCCTGCGGTCTCGCGGTCGAGCAGGGCCTGCAACGTGGCCAGGTGATCCGCCTCGGCGGCAGGCTTGTCGGGGCGGATGCGGTTGATGCGGGGAAAGCGCATCGCCACTCCGGACTTGTGCCGGGTGGAGCGGTTCAGCCCTTCGAAGGCCACCTCGACGACGCGGGTGCGTGCCACCGCGCGGACGGCACCGAACCGATCCACCGTGTTGTTGCGCACGAAACGGTCGAGTTCCTTCAACTCTGCGTCGGTGAAGCCGAAATAGGCCTTGCCCACCGGCACCAGCTCATCCCCGTTCCAGACGCCGAAGGTGAAGTCGGAGTAAAAGCCCGACCGCTTGCCATGGCCGCGCTGGGCATACATCAGCACCGCGTCGATGAGGTAGGGGTCGCGCTTCCACTTGAACCAGGGGCCGCGCACGCGCCCGGCCAGATAGGGGCTGTCGCGGCGCTTCAGCATCACGCCCTCGATCACCGCGAGAGGCGGTGCGGCGCGCAGCGCGGCGAGGTCGTCCCAGGTGGCGAAGTCCAGCTGCGGCGACAGATCGATGCGCGGATCGAGACCCGCCACCGCCCCGGCCAGCACCGCGCGGCGGGCGTCATAGGGCCGGTCGCGCAGATCCTGCCCCTGCCAGATCAGCAGGTCGTAAAGCCTGAGCCCCGCTGGATGGGAGCGCAGCAGCGCCTGTGTCACCGTCTTGCGGTTCAGCCTCTGTTGCAGGTCGCCGAAGGGCGCGATCTCGTCGCCGCGCCGCACCAGAAGCTCGCCATCGAGGGTGCCGTCAAAGTCCATCAGCGCGAGGACGTCGGGAAAGGCGGCGCCGATGTCCTCTCCGGTCCGGGAGTAGAGCCGCCGCGTCCCGCCATCGCTGACCGCCTGGATGCGGATGCCGTCCCATTTCCATTCGGCGGCGAAATCGCCGGGGTCCAGTTGTGAAAGGGCCTCAAGGTCGGTGGCGGTGGAAAGCATCACCGGCCGGAAGGGCGCCCGGAGGGCGGCTTCGGGGCGCGGGGCACCGGCGGCCCAGGCGAAAAGCTCGGCGTAGGGCGGCGCGAGGGCGTGCCAGATCTCCTCGATTTCGGTCAGGGGCAGGCCCGCCCAGCCGGCAAAGGCGCTGCGCGCGAGCCTTGCCGACACACCGACCCGCAAGGCGCCGGTGGCGAGTTTCAGGTAGGCATAGCGTTCCGAGGTGCCTAGGCCGTCGAGCCGTTCGGCGATCAGCGCCGGCAGGCGGGTTTTCGGCGTGGTGGAAAGTTCGCGCACGACCTCGGACAGGGGCGGATCGGACCGCGTGCCCTCGGGCCAGATCAGCGCGATGGTCTCGGCCAGGTCGCCGACGAAATCATAGCTTGCGGCGAAAAGCACGGGATCGACCCGCGCCTCCGTCAGACCCCGCAGCAGGCTGGGCGTGACCTGGCGCAGCTTCAGATCGCCCGTCAGCGCGGCCAGCATCAGCCCGCGTTCGGGGTCGGGCTGGCTGGCGAAGGCGGCGGAAAGCAGGCGTTCCTTGCCGAGCCTTTGCGGGGTGAAGGCGAGTCGTTCGAGGAGGGTTGCGAAGGCGGAAAGGCTCATTCCGCCTCGTCCTCGTAGCCGACGAGGTGCAGCGGTTTCGCGGCGCGCTGCGTCAGTTCGCACCAGCGCATCAGCGCGTCCTCGCGGCCGTGGGCGATCCAGACTTCCGCCGGGTTCAGCTCCTCGATGGTGGCAGTGAGGTTCGGCCAGTCCACATGGTCGGAGATCACGAGAGGCAGTTCCACTCCGCGCTGGCGTGCACGGGCGCGGACCTGCATCCAGCCCGAGGCGAAGGCGATGACCGGGTCGGGGAAGCGCTGCACCCAGGTGGCAGCGAAGGCCGAGGGCGGCGCGATGACGATGGCGCCGGCGTAATCGTCCTTCTGCCCGGCGGTGGCTGGGCGGAGCGCGCCAAGGTCGATGCCGCGCGCGACGTGGTAGTCGCAAAGCCGTTGCAGCGCGCCGTGGATATAGATCGGCGCGTCCCAGCCGGCCTGACGGATCGCCGCGATCACCCGCTGCGCCTTGCCCAGTGCATAGGCCCCGATCAGGTGGGCGCGGTCGGGGAAGGCCCGCACGCTGGACAGAAGCCGGGCGATCTCTGCCTGCGGCGGGGGGTGGCGAAAGACCGGGAGCGCAAAGGTCGCCTCGGTGACGAATATGTCGCAGGGCACCGGCTGGAACGGGTCGCAGGTAGGGGTGGGGACGCGGCCATAGTCGCCCGAGACCACGATGCGCTGCCCCTGCCCTTCCACCGCGATCTGGGCCGAGCCGAGGACATGGCCCGCCGGGTGAAAGCTGACCGTCGCCTCGCCGATGCGGATGGAGTCGCCGGCCACCTGGCGGCTTTGCGTGAAGTCCTCGCCATAGCGTATGGCCATGATGTCCAGCGTCTCGGCTGTGGCGAGGACCGCGCCGTGGCCGGCGCGGGCATGGTCGGAATGACCGTGGGTGACAAGCGCGCGGGGCACGGGCCGCGTCGGATCGATGAAGAAATCGCCGCAGGGGCAATAAAGCCCCTCGGGTCGCGGGATCAGGAGCGGCGGTCGGGCCATCCGGGCCTCTGGCTTGGTCGGGTGTCGGCATCGCGCAAAGGGCGCCCTGGGCCCCGACGCGGCCGTGGCCCCGTCGGGCACTTGACTCTGGCGCGATCGTGCCACCGGGGCAATGGCCTATCTGAGCGCAGATGCGGATGCGGCACAGCAGACCTGGGCCGGTCTGCCTGCTCCGGATCCGGTGGGATCAGGCCGGAACATCCGGAAAGGCCGGGAAGGCCGGCGCGGACCCGTCCGAGAAGATGCGCCCGACGCCCATGCCTTGCACATCGCCCGCCCCGGTGCGGCTGAGGAACAGGGCGTCAAGCCCTTTCTGCGTTGCAAGCCGTGCACCCGCATCAACGCCCAGGACCATCAGCGCCGTCGCCCAGGCATCGGCCTCGGCGCAGGTGGGCGCGATCACGGTGACGGATGCGGGCGCGGCGAGAAGCGGCGCGCCACGCGCCGGGTCCATCGTGTGCGACAGGTTGCGGCCCTGGACGGTGACCCAGTGGCGATAGTCCCCCGAAGTGGCCACGGCCGCATCCTCGAGCGTCAGGATGGAATGGGGCGCGCGGCGGTCACGGTCGGGCGCCTCGACGGCAATTGTCCAGGGCATGCCGTCAGGGCGCAGGCCCATGGCGCGCATTTCGCCGTCGATGCCGACCAGGGCGTCGCGGATACCGTGGCCGTGCAGAACCTCGGCCAACCGATCCACGCCATGGCCCTTGGCGATGCCGTTCAGGTCCAGCGTCAGGGGTGCCGTCTTGCGGGCCCGGGTGGCGTCAAGCTCCAGCACCTCGTGAGCCGGACGTCGCGCGACCTGCATCGCGGTGCGGATGGCGAGAGGATCGGCCGCTTTGGGGCCAAAGCCCCAGGCGCGCACCGCATCGCCCATCCCGATATCGAAGGCCCCGCCCGAGGCGCGGCCGACCGCCAGGCCGAGCGCCAGGACGCGCGCCAGATCACCGGGGATATCCTGCCAGTCCCCGACGGGCGCCGCGTTCAGGCGCATCAGGTCGCTGTCCAGTTTCCAGGTGGACATCTGCGCATCGACCGCAGCCACGGCAGCCTGAAGGGCGGCCTGCACCGGGCCAGGGTCAAGGTCCGGGGCAGCGAAGAACAGCGCCGACCAGCGGGTGCCCATGGTCTGGCCGTTCAGCGCATGGCGGACGCGGTCAGTAGACATCCTCGACATAGCGCCCCCCGGCCTTGAGCATCGCCGGCGTCAGGCCTGACGGCGCGAGGATCTCTTCCAGCGCGCGCCCGACACCCTGCGCCATCTCGCGTCCACCGCAGACCATCACCCTTGCGCCCCGGCGGACTGCCTCGGCCACCTGCTCTGCCTCGGCCCGCAGCGCATCCTGCACATAATGCGGCCGCGCGCCGCGCGAGACGGCGGTCGTCAGGGCGGAAAGGCGCCCGTCGGCCTTCCAGCCGACAAGGTCTTCGCGATAGAGGAAGTCGCTGTCCGCATGGCGCATTCCGAAGAACAGATGCACCGGGCGGCGGCGCGCATTGGCGCGGATGAACCCCGCAAGCGGCCCGATCCCGGTGCCCGCCCCGATCAGGATCAGCGGCGTCCGGCCTCTCCCGGCATGGAAGCCGGGGTTGCGGCGCAGGAAGGCCTGCACGCGGTCGCCCGGCTCCAGAGCCAGAAGCTGACCGGAGCAGAGGCCGCCGGGATGTTTCCTGACGACGATCTCGACAAAGCCGTCGCGGCTGCCCGAGGCCAGCGAATAGAACCGCGGCACGGAAGAGCCTTCTGGCAGGATGCCCAAGAGATCGCCGGCCTGAAATCGCGCGAACCCCCGGCCGGTCAGCCGCGCAAAGAGGCCCGCCTTCGGCAGGTCGAACCGAAGGATCGCGGTCGGAGCCTGCACCTCGGCGCCGTAATCGCGGCGGGAGGCCAGGGCCAGACCTTCGGCGGCTGGGCGGTCGGGCTGGTGGTCAAGCTCCAGCGCAAGGCCAAGGGCCTGCCCCAGCGCCCGACCCCAGCGCGCGAAATCCTGCGGCGACTGGCGGTCCACGCTGTCCATGGGCAAGAGGGTTGCCCAGCCCATGTCGCGGGCGGTGGTCTCCACCTCGGCCGCAAAGGCGCAGAAGGCCGGAAAGCTGCGGTCGCCGAAGCCCAGCACGGCCAGCGGAGCGGTCGGTGCCGCGGTCATGCGCGCCAGGCGTTCGAGGAAGCCCTTGGCCGAAGTGGGCGCATCGCCCTCGCCATAGGTGGCGGCGAGGATCAGGAAGCGTTCCGCCCGGGGGTGACGGGCGGGGTCGAAGGCGGACATGGCTGCGACATGCACCGATTGCCCCACCTGCCGCAGCGCCCGGGCCAGCGTCGCGGCAAAGCCCCAGGTGCTGCCGCCTTCGGATCCCACCAGGATCACCGTCTGCGCGCGGCCTGCGGGGGCGTTGTCGCGCAGCCGCGGCCGGCCTCGCCGCCCGGCAAGCCAGACCAGCGCGCCGGTTGCCCCCATCACCGGCACGGCCAGCGCGATCAGGCCCAGGAACAGCCCCAGCGCCGCCGCGCCCTGCCCGGTGTGCAGCATGTAGATCGTCTCGGACACCCGCTGCAACGGCGTCGGATCGGCCCACGACAGCATCTCGCCCGTGCCCTGGTCGATCAGGCCGGTGCCCGTATCGGTGGCCAGGGTATAGACGTCCTGTGCATCGCCGGCGTAGGGAAAGCCGAGCTTGCGGAGCGCGCTGACCGGCACGTCCCGCAGCGCGGCCATCCGGTCCAGCGGAAACCCCGTCTGCCCGCTGACCGCCGCCGGATCGGCCGGGTCCGGTGCATCTTCGGGCAGAAGATCGAAGGTCGAGGCCGTCATCCACAGCGCCGTCGCCGCCGACAGGGCAAGGCCAGCGACGGCAACCCGCGCGATCTCGGCGTGCAACCGTCCGGCCAGCGGCCCGCGCAGGCGGGCGAACCAGCGCCGCCAGCCCCCGGTGCGCCGGGCCACCAGCGCCGCGCCTGACAGCGCCAGCACCAGCATCGCCGCCGCGCCCGCAGCCATGACCAGCCGCCCGGCGTCATCCAGAAACAGCGACCGGTGCAGGTTGGTCAGCCAGCGTTCCACCGGGTTCGGGTCGGCCGATCCGACATCCGTCCCGGTCGCCGGGTCGATCAAGGCCGAGCCCGGCGTGCCGCCATCGAACCACCAGGCGGTGATCCGGCCGGAGGGCGCGCGGCGGATCTCTTCCAGCCCCGGATGGCTGGCAGCGACGCGAGCGGCCAGATCGGCCACGCTCTGCCCCGCCACGGCCGGCGGGGCCGAGATCCCGTCCGCTGCCGGAAAGACCGACAGCGCCGCACCGCTGAGCGCAAGGACGGTCAAAAGAACCAGGGCCACCAGCCCCGGCCAGCGGTGAAGCGCGCGGATCATGCGACCAGACCCCTACTCGTAGACGAAGCTGGCGATATAGCGGCGGCCCTGAACGGGCGTGCCGGCCCCGGCGCTGGTCAGCGGCACCGCGATCTCGTTCGGGCTGTCGCGCATGTCCTCGACCGCGGCGTCGATGTGCAGCGTGTAGCCCGCGTCGAACAGCGCGTCGGCCAGGTCCAGCGTGATTTCGAGCGTCCGGCCGGCGCCGACGCTGGCGCCGGTGATGCCGTTGATCTGCGCCGGATCACCGCCCGTCGCGGCATACCAGTCGTCGAGGTGCTTGTAATACTTCGACTTGCGGCCCGCCAGCCAGAGACTGCCGGCATAGGCGCCGGAGGGATCGGTGACGTAAAGTGCCAGATAGGCGCCGTCGCCGCCATAGGTGGTCAGCGTGGTGGTCAGCGTCACCGGGCGGGCCAGCGCTAGCCCCGGCAGGGTCAGCGCCGTGGTCAGGGCAAGGGTTGCGAGAAGGGATTTCATCGGAGGTCCTTTCGACAGGAAATGGGCCCCCCGCAGGGCAGGGGCCAGGAAGCGGGTGGGGATCACCTGGTCACGACAGCGGGCGGCGCGCCGTTGCCGAACAGCCCGTTCGCGGGCGGCGCCACGGTGCCGGCGCGCGCGGGATTGCCCCGTCCACCTGTGCGCATGCAGACCTGATCGTCGCCATCGTCTTCCTCGCAATGCTCTGCCCGGTCGTCGTCATCCTCGTGGTCGTCGTCGTCTTCGTCATCTTCCTCGTCGTGGTCGTCGTCATCGCCGCTGACCCGGATCAGTTGCACGGTGAAGTCATCCGCGCTGAACACCGCGGCGCAGATGCCACCGCAGCGGTCAGTCGTGCTGGCCGGGGTCGGCACCGCGGCAAGGGACGGCAGGCCGAGCGCCAGGGTCAGGGAGGTCGAGGCGAAAAGAAGGGAAAGTCGGGATGTCATGGCTTGGTCTCCTTCGATCTGATGGCAGCAACCTGGGCCGCGGACCTGAGCGATTCCTGACGCTTGGCGATTTTCTGCTTCAGCTTGCCGTCAGGTAGAAAAGGCCCCGCCGGGACAGGGCGGGGCCAGTCGGACCACAGGGAGAGGTGGTCGGGGAAGCGGATCAGGCGATGTCGCCCGGGGCGGCGGCGCGCTTCTGGCCGGTGACCATGGCGCGGGCGAGGTTCTCGCGGTGGCGGACCGAGGCAAGCACAACCCCGCCGACATGGGCCGCGATCAGGAGAAGCAGGAGGTTCGCCAGGGCCTCGTGCACCTCTTTCAGCGGACCGTCGGTCTCTCGCCGCTCGCCATATTCGTCACCGTCTTCATCCGCCCAGGCGGGGGCCACGACCTGCGGCAGGTCAGGCAGCATCGCCACGCGCGCCGGGTCGGCGATCAGCCAGCCTGTCAAGGCGGTGCCCGAGAGCGTCAAGAGCAGCGCCAGGATCATCGCGGCGCCGGCCGGGTTGTGGCCCAGATGGCGACGCTCCTGCCCGCGCAGCATGGCGCCAAGGTAGGCCAGCGTCGCCCCCGGCCCCTTCACGAACTGCGCAAAACGCGCGTAGCGGCTGCCGACAAAGCCCCAGACCAGCCGGACGGCCACCAGGCCCGCAACCGTATAGCCGGCCACTTCGTGCACCCGCTGCAGCTCGTCGGCGGTCAGCCATGCGGTCGCGACGGCGGCGACAAGGCCCCAGTGGAACAGGCGCACCAGCGGATCCCAGACCCGCACCGTCGCGGCACCCGTAGCAAGAGCCGAAGCCGGGTCAGTCATTTTCCTGCCCCTCGCGTTCGCGATCGTGACCGTCATCCTCGAATTCCATCTTAACGATCCGAAGCGTTCCGGGATGCAGCTTCACCTCGATCGCACGGCCTTCCGCGTCGCGACCGTCGATCTCGTAGCAGCCGTCGTCGATCTTGATCCGACGCACCGTCCAGCCTTGCGCGACCGCGAACCTGGCGACCGCCTCGCGCGGTTGCCAATCGGCCATCGGCACGAAGCAATCGTCATCGGCAAGGGCCGCACCGGCGGGAAGGGCTGCAAGGAAGGCCAGAATTGTCAGGGTCTTTCGCATGGGCCACACTCCGCGACACGGCCGGTCTGGAAACCGGGATACGCGCCGAAGCTTACCGTAGCCTGAAGGCGGCTGGCAGGCTGCTTCAGCCTGCTGTCAGGCAGGCGGCTCAGAACAAGGCGGGAAAGGCCCGGAGGGACGGCAAGAGACAATGCGCATATTGCTGATCGAGGATGACATGGTTCTGGGCGCGGCCGTCCGCGACCAGGTCGCCGCCGACGGCCATTCCATCGACTGGGTGCAGCGCCTGGACGCGGCCGGGGATGCGATGACGGGCGCAGGCTTCGACCTGGTGCTTCTGGACCTGATGCTGCCCGATGGCCGGGGTATCCCCTTCCTGCGCCGCCTGCGGACCGCGGGCGATGTGACGCCCGTCATCATCCTGACCGCGCTGGACCAGATCAGTGACCGGATCGAGGGTCTGAACGCGGGGGCCGACGATTATATGGTGAAACCCTTCGACCTTGCCGAACTGTCCGCGCGTATCGGGTCGGTCGCGCGGCGCTATGCCGGCAACCCCAATCCCATCGTCATCCACGGGCCCCTGACGATCGACCTTGCCGCCCGCAGCATCCATCGCGATGGCCGGCCCGTCACCCTGACCGCCCGCGAATGGGCGCTGTTCGAGGCGTTCCTGTCCCGCCCCGGCCAGCTTCTGTCCAAGGCGCAGCTGGAAGAAAAGCTCTACGCCTTCGGCGCCGAGATCGAAAGCAACACGATCGAGGTCCATGTCAGCCGCCTGCGCAAGAAGCTGGGCGCCGGGGTGATCGAGACCGAACGCGGCCTCGGCTACCGGCTGGGCCGCGCATGAGGGCGCCGCGCAGCCTTCAGGGGCGCCTCGGGCTCTGGCTGGGCCTTGCGCTCACGCTGATCTGGGCCGCCGCGGCCAGCGTTACGGCGCTGCTTGCCCGGGGCGAAATCGAAGAGGTCTTCGACGCTGCCCTTCAGGAAACGGCGCAGCGCATCCTGCCGCTTGCCGTGGTCGACATCCTGAACCGCGAGGAAGCGGGCATCAGCCAGCGCCTCGCCGCGATCCGCGAGCACGACGAGTTCTTCACCTACATCGTGCGCGACGATCAGGGCCGCATCCTGTTGCAATCGCATGCCGCCGACCCGGCAACCTTTCCGGCCTGGGACGGGACCGGGTTCCGCCAGACGGCCACGCACCGGATCTTCAACGAAGCGGCCGTGCGGGGCACCATCCGCATCACCGTCGCCGAGCCGCTGGATCACCGCGCGAGCGTCGCCCGCGAGATCCAGATGGGCCTTGGTCTGCCGCTTCTGATCGTGCTGCCCGTGGCGCTTATTGCCATCGTTCTGGCCGTCCGAGCCAGCCTTGCGCCCTTGCGCCAGTTCCGCGACCGTCTGTCTGCGCGCGGGGCAAGCGATCTGAGCCCCGTGGCCAGTGCCGATCTGCCAGCCGAGATCGCGCCGCTTGCCACCACGATGAACGGCCTTCTGGCCAGGCTGGCCGCTGCCTTCGAGGCGGAACGCAGCTTTGCGGCGAACGCCGCGCACGAGCTGCGCACACCGCTGGCCGGCGCGATCGCCCAGGCGCAGCGGCTTCAGAGCGAGACGCGGGATGCCGAGGCACAGGCGCGGGCGGCCGGGATCGAGGCGACGCTGAAGCGCCTGACCGGGCTGTCGGAGCGCCTGCTGCAACTTGCGCGGGCCGAGGGCGGACGGTTGCGGCTGGACAGCCCGGCGGACCTGCGGCCGGTTGCCCGCATCCTGACCGAGGACATGCAGCGCCTTGCCGGCCCGGGGCGGATCGTCCTGACCTTGCCGGAGGCGCCGGTGATGTCCGATCTGGACCCCGACGCCTTCGCCATCCTCTTCCGCAATCTGGTGGAAAATGCGCTGCGGCACGGGGCCGAGGGGGGCGCGGCCGAGGTGTGCCTCCAGCAGGACGGCACTTTCGCCGTGGCAAACGACGGTCCGGTCGTGCCGCCCGCCCTGATGGAGCGTCTGACCGACCGCTTCGAGCGCGCCGGCGCGCAAGCGGAAGGAAGCGGGCTGGGCCTCGCCATCGTGTCGGCAATCGCCGAGCGCATCGGCAGCCGACTTGCCCTGCAATCGCCCCGCCCCGGCCATGCGGCCGGGCTGGTGGCGAGCATCCGGTTGCCGATCGTGCCGACACCCCCTGAATGAGGGAGCCGCCAATCGCCGGGACCGGGCGGCCCCTCTCCGGCCGCTGCCCCGAACCGGAAGCGCGACGCGGTCACGGCACCTGCCGCGCCCTGAAAGGCCAGCCGGGGACTGGTCATCGGGGCATCCATTCGCAGCAGAGCGGCTGACGCGTCAGGTCTGGAACACATAGGTCCCCGGTGCCGGGCCGAGGGGCGCAAGGCCCTCGGCCGGCGCGCCGGGCGCGGGCGGCAGGACCGGCCCGCTGCTGTGGCCTTCCAGCCAGTCCTTCCAGTCGGGCCACCAGGAACCCTGCCGGGAGTGCGCCTTTGCCGGCCAGTCGTCCGGGCCGACATACAACGCGCCGGCAGCGCGATGCGACAGACGGAAATGGCTGCGCGGGTTTCCCGGCTGGTTGACAATCCCGCTGTTGTGCCCGCCGCTGGTCAGCACGAAGGTCAGGTCGCAATCGGTGAAAAGCTGGGTCTTGTAGACCGATTTCCACGGCGCGATGTGGTCGGTTTCGGTGGCGACCACGAACATCGGGGCCGAGATGTCCTTAAGCGCGATCACCCGGCCCTCGACCGAGAAACGCCCGGCAGTCAGCCGGTTTTCCAGGAACAGTCCGCGCAGGTACTGCGAATGCATCTGCGCGGGCATCCGGGTGGTGTCGGCCACCCAGACACCCATGTCCGTCGGCAGGTCGTCCTCGCCAAGCAGATAGCGCCGGACGGCCCGGCTCCAGATCAGATCCTCGGACCGGATCGTCGAGAAGGTCCGCGCCATCTGCGGCCGGTCCAGATAGCCCTGATCCCACATCATGTCCTCGAGGAAGGCCACCTGGCTTTCATCGACGAACAGCATCAGTTCCCCCGCCTCGGCGAAATCCACCTGTGCGGCCATCAGCGTGATGCTGGCAAGCCGGTCATCCCGGTCGCGCGCCATGGTCGCCGCCGCGATGGCAAGCATGGTGCCGCCAAGGCAGTAGCCGACCGCATGCACCTTGCGGTCCGGCACGATCCGGTTCACCGCCTCCAGCGCGGTCATGACGCCTCTCCTGCGGTAATCGTCCAGCGACAGGTCGGCCTGCGCGGCCGTCGGGTTGCACCACGAGATCATGAAGACCGTGAACCCCTGGCCGACGAGGTAGTTGACCATCGAGTTGTGGGGCGACAGATCGAGGATGTAGTATTTCATGATCCACGCCGGCACGATCAGGATCGGCTCGGACACAACCTTGTCCGTCTGTGGCGCGTACTGGATCAGTTCGAAAAGATCGTTGCGGAAAACCACCGTCCCCGGCGTGCAGGCCAGATCCTGCCCCACCCGGAACCCTTCGGGTGCCGGGTCGTGGGTCTGGGTAAGGGTCTTGACCATGTCGTGCGCAAGATGCGTGGCCCCTTCGGTCAGGTTGCGCCCGCCCGTGGCCACGGTCGCTGCGATGATCTCGGGGTTGAGCATCGGGAAGTTTGAAGGCGAGATCGTGTCCAGCGCCTGCCGCGCCAAGAAACGGACGCGGTCCGCATCCTCGGGGCGCAGGCCGCGCAGAGTGTCGGTGGCGTGGTCCCACCAGTCCTGCACGGCGAGGAAGCCCTGCTGCCACAGCCGGAAGGGCAGCTTCTGCCAGTCCGCGTGGTTGAAGCGGTGGTCGTAGGGCTTCGGTTTGAAGGGAGGAGGGTCTTGCGCATCGGTGCGCATGGCATGGGCGATCAGCTTGAGCGCATTCTGCTGCGCATGCTCGATCAGGTCCAGTTGACGTCCGGGCGCCTCACTCAGGTGGAAGGCCCAGTCGGTCCAGGCGGTGATGAACGCATGGGCCGAGACGCCGCCGCTGAGCCGCGCCATCGTCGCCCTCACGCCGCGATCGAGCGTTTCACGCGCATGTGCCGGCCGCTGCGGCGCCGGAGGTTCGGCCAGGGTCGGGACCGAGGCATGCTCCAGCTGCCGCATTGCGGCGCCCCTGCCTGGTGAATTGACCGGCTTTTCGGACATGCTCGCCCCCCTTCCTTCAGGATACTGGCGCACGGGCTACCCTGTCTTTGGCCCGCAGCGCCGGTGGATTGCCCCGACAGGACATCGCGCGGTCGGCACCTGGACTGGCAACGGGTACAGCGGCACCAGACAATCCTAGCATGAAATCCTCCACGCCGCGATCACGCCGACATGCTTCGTCCCGGCTTCTTCGGCGGACGGGCCGGAGGCACCACGACGCAGTGCGCTTTCCGGTTTCGGCCTTGCGCCGGCCTGACGCAAGGCGGGGCCGCCCGCAGGCTGGGCCAGACTTCGGCCCCGCCATGGGAGAGCCATGTTTCCACCCTTTCCGAGGGAGCTCGGGAAGGGCGCGAAGCCAGTGCGAGGATGGCATCCGACCGTTTCTCGAATCGGGGTTTTCCACCGGGATATTGCAGGATGGTCATCAAAGTTGTATCTGTCATATGAATTTTTGTCGCAAGAGCGGCCGCACATGCGCCTGACGCAATACTCAAACTACGCGCTGCGGATCCTGCAGTATGTCGCCCTCCGCGATCCCGAGATCGTCACGGTTGACGAGGTGTCGCGGGT
>JBKBJC010000034.1:0-27833 GCA_046294075.1 Tabrizicola sp.
GAAGCCGCATGAGGTGGTGGGCAACCACATCGCCAAGTATCAGAGCCTGCGGCTGGCCAAGATGCTGATGGCCTATGATTTCGAGCGCCGGCTGAACCCGTTTGCCGAGCTTGGCGGGTTCATCTTCACCTTCATGGGGGATGGCAAGCCCGGGACGGGAAAGACGACCCTCATTCAGATGATGGCGGGTTTGCTGAACGACTACTGCAAGGTGGCGGGCTATCCGTTCCGGTATCAGAATTTCTCGATCGACCAGATCGACAGCTATCAGGGCAAGTCCGGCCAGAACGCGAAGGCCTTCATCGACGCGGTTCTTGATCCAAGCGTGATCGGCTTCGGCACAATCGACGACATCGACCAGGTGGCGGGCAAGCGGGGGGACCGGCAGTCATCAGCGGGTCAGCAGGAGGTGACGGCGGTCTTCATGCAGGCCTTCGCGGGCGCGGGAACGGTGGTGCGGGGGAACTGCACCTTCGGGATGTTCTCCAACTACCCTGAGAACGTCGACGACGCCCTGCGCCAGAGGGCCGGAGCGCGGTTTCTGGTCGACGGGCCGCAGACGAAGGAGGATTACATCGACATCCTCTCGCTGCTTCTGGGCAAGAACCATTCCATTCCTGTGGGCGACCATGATTTGTTTGCCGCGCAGGAGATCAGGAAGGCCGTGGCTGCCAGCTTCGAGGGTCATTCGAAGCCGCATGAGGAGGGGCTTTTGAAGGTCTGGGACCGGGTCTCGGGAGAGATCGGGAAGCTGGATACGCTGGCGAAGATCGGCGCGTATCTCAAGGCGATTCAGCAGGCGGACGACCGCTTCACGGGCCGCGCGATCAAGAACATCACTGACGCGGTGAAGGTCCGGGCGATGGACTTCGAGCTGCCGGACGAGTGGATGGCGGAGCCGGACCTGTTCCTCTTCAAGCCCTATGACGAGAAGCTGGCGATGATCCGGGGGCTGATGACCCCGATCACGGTGGAGATGGTGATCCAGGAGATCAACCGCTACACCGACTCTGAGTTCCGCTATGCCGACAAGTCGGACGAGGTGGCCATTCAGGCGATGGTGCGCGACTTTGGCCGGACGGAAGAGGCGAAGCGGCGGTATCTGGAGGGGAAGGGGTGATGAAACTCACCACTCAAATCCGTTTGATCTTCTTGCCAATTCTTCTCGCTTCCGCGCCAACTAGTGCGGATGCCTACTCGATGCGCTGCAAGTTGCATCAGGTCTTTCAGCTGACGGCCGAAGGGGCTTTTCAACCTAACTCACTGGAATCTGCGTATCTTGAGAACGACATGGTCGTCGACATGACAACCGGAGTTGTTTACCACGCTGGCTTTGGGACGGAGAACTACCCAATAAAGAAAATTCTCGACGGAGGCTCGCGCTCCTCATCTTTCAAATTACTTGCCTCATCCATTCCCGGACCCGCCTCAGATTTTGACCATGCAACATTTGTGAACACCACTTACCTGCAAATTGATACTTGGGTGGCAGAAACAGAGAAGCCGTTCATTGTGATCGAAAGCCAAAATGTGGGTATAGGCCTCTGCCAATGAAACTCCCCATTCAACGTGAAATGGTGGCAGGGAACTTGATCGAGGTCTCCTCTCCCGCCCCCCACGCCCACCCCCTCCCCAAGAGGGGGTGGGGAGGCGCTTCTTCGGTTTGCGTGGGCGCCAGTGGCGGCCGGATTGGCCCTCCCTCCCCCTTGTGGGGAGGGTTGGGGTGGGGGGCCCTGGGCATGGGGCGTAACGCATGACCGGCATCCACCCCATCACACGGGCTAGGGCGCGGAAGCTGCGGGCGGAGATGACGCCGCAGGAGCGGAAGGTTTGGGCGAAGCTGCGGGAGTTGAACCGGATGCTGGGGCTGCACTTCCGGCGGCAGGCACCCATCGGGCCGTTCATCGCGGATTTCGCCGATCTGGGCCGGCGAGTGGTGATTGAGGTGGATGGTGGCGGGCATGGCGGGGAGCGGGATCAGCGGCGGGATGAGTGGTTGGCCTCGCAGGGGTTTAGCGTGGTGCGGCTCTGGAACCCTGAGGTTTCGGAGAATATCGAGGGGGTTCTGCAAGTGATCTTCGATGCGGTTGGCGGCGTGGCCTTGGCCGACGCCCCCCCACCCCATCCCTCCCCCACGCGGGGGGAGGGAGGCTCTCAACCCCTGTCCGAAGCTTGTGGTGGAACGTTGGACACCTCCCCTCCCCCTTGTGGGGAGAGGATGGGGGTGGGGGGCGCCCGGCCAAAAGGAAGCACCCAGTGAAACGCCTCATCCAACGCGGCCTGATGTTCGGGAACCTGATCGAGGTCTCCTCCCCCGCCCTTGTCGAACGCTACAACCGGGCGCTAAAGCATCTTACCGGCAAGACCACGAAGCTGGACGATTTCCATATCGACCTGTCCGGCTATTCGCCCGAGATCGGGGATGAGCTTAACGACGACCTCTACCTCAACCCCAACGGGGCGAACCGGCAGTTCATTTTGCTGACCACGGCGCAGAAGGATGCGCCCCTCTTGAACATCAAGTTCTCCACCAGCCGGGGGATCCTGACGCAGTTCATCGAAAGGAACGAGGCGCAGTTGTTTGCCTTGACCGCGCGGGATGCGGTGGCGGGGGAGTTGCAGAACTCGGTCTATGCCTTCGACACGCCGGCGAAGCTCTTTGACATCCGGCAGGTGACGGTCGAGGCCGACACGATCGGCGGGCATGTGGCGGATGCGGGTAAGCTTGCGAAACTGATCGAACGCTTTCGGCAGGAGCCGGACGGCTGGCGCGATGATTTGCTGGTGGCCGAGATGATCGGGCTGGCCAAGAAGACCGGCGACGTGACGCGGGTGCCGATCAGCCTGCCGGCGATGACCTTCCAGCAGTCGAACTTCTGGACCAGCCATTTCGGCGGGATCTACGTCTTTCAGGGCCTGCGCTACCCGGCGGCAATCTCGACGCTCGACTGGCGGTCCCTGGGCGAGGTGCCCATCGCGCAGGTGATGGACCTGACCCACCGCAACCAGATCGCCGACTGGCTGGAGCGGAACGGCCTCGTGGAACCCATCGTGCAGGCGCGGGGAACCGATGCAGCGGCGATCCTGCGGCAGAAGATGGATTTCATCCTCGTCGACGCCGCTGACCGGCTGGGGATCGAGGTCGGGGATGCTCGGCGCACCGAGTTGCGGAAGGTGGCCTACCGCCTGGGCACCGCGCTGCCGGAGGAGTTCCTGGGGCTTGCGGCGCTTCTCCGCTGGGTGGAGGCCGGAGGGCCCTGGCCGAAGATCACCAGCGAGCACCCGGCCTATTTCTACACGCTGCGCGGCAAGGGGCAGGACCGTGACCTGGTGAACATGCTGCTGTCCGAGCTGTCGCCGATGGATGTGCGGCAGATGTTCATCGTCCACAAGGAGCTGTTCTACGCGCAGTACGCCACCTGGAGCGAAACGAAGAAGACATATGTGGCGGATTTCCTGGCGCGGGAGTATCAGGTGGACCGCGAAGGCGCACGGACGGCACTGTTCGGGCCGGAGCCGTCGATGGACGAGTTGCAACGCCCGCAGATGGTCGAGGGGCCGAAGCCGTCGCGCCCGGTGGTCGGGCCCTGGGGAGGGAGACGCTAGATGGGTTGGCTGCGCCTTGCGTTCTTCATGTATGTCGGGCTGAC
Source organism: Tabrizicola sp. (assembly GCA_046294075.1). Lineage (GTDB taxonomy): Bacteria > Pseudomonadota > Alphaproteobacteria > Rhodobacterales > Rhodobacteraceae > Tabrizicola. Next base: position 3,651 of record JBKBJC010000034.1, read on the forward strand.
GATCGCCTATTTCCTGACCTCGCTCTATTCGCGGTCGGTCCGGCGCGAGAAGCTGGAGAAGGAATGGGACACCGACCCCGCGCGCGAGGGGCTGAGCGAACAGGAGCGCCGCGCCTTCATCGAGGCGGGGATGGTGAACTACGACAAGGGGCTGAAACGGCGGCTGTTGTGGCTTATCTACATCCTGCCGACCATCGGCTTTCTGGTCACGATCTACTTCGTCAACTGGTACTGAAAGGACGCCTCCATGTGGAACAAGGTCAAATGGGGCATCCGCATCCTCCTGGTGCTTATCCTGGGTCTGTTCCTGCACTACACCCTGCCGCAGCGCGACGTGGTGCAGGTCATCAACACCTACAACCGCATCACCCAGATCGGCGGCAACTGGATGTTCTATTCCATCGAGGACACCGGCACCGGGGCCGAGACCGCCACGACCTCGCGCGATATCCGCTATATCGACGCGGTCTATGATGGCGGCAAGACGATGACCTATCGCAACGAGGATACGGGCTGGTTCTGGCCGCCCTACTTCAAGTGGAACTCCAGCACCTTGCAGGCCGAGGCGACCAATGCCGCGCGCACGCCGGGGCAATGGGTGGCGGTGACGCATTACGGCTGGCGGTTGCCGGTCTTTTCGATCTTCCCGAACGCGGTCTCGATCCGGCCGGTCGAGGGACCGGATGTGACGCTCATCCCGTGGGTCAACATCATCATCCTTGGCTTCCTGGCCTTCATCGCCATCATGATCCGCAAGATGTGGCTGCAATTCCGCGAAAGGATGGTCGATCCGGCTTTGGCGGACGTGGGCGAGACCTTCGATGCGGCAGGTGCGAGGGTCGAGGCCGCAAGGAAAGAGGCGCGGGGCTTCTTCGGGCGGATCGGGGCCTGGCTGAACACCTGGAAGGCGAAAAAATAGGGGCGCGGCGAGGGACCCAGAAGTCCTCGCCGAAGAATTCTGGGCCGAGCCGTCGCGTCAGGCGCGCAGAGTGCCGCCGGTTGCCTTGGTCACCTTCTCGATGATCTTCGCCGACACGGCCTCGATCTCGGTTTCGGTGAGCGTCTTGTCCTGCGGTTGCAGCCGGACGGTAAGCGCGATCGACTTCTTGCCCGCGCCCATCTGCGCTTCGGCCTTCTCGCCGGTGAACTGGTCGAACACGCGGACGCTTTCGATCAGCGTCTTGTCCGCGCCTTGCGCTGCATTGACGGCGGTCAGCGCCTCGACCCGGGCGTCCACCACGAAGGCGAAGTCGCGTTCCACCGCCTGAAGATCGCTGATCACCAGCGCCGGGCGGGTCGGTGTCTTGACCTTCGGTGCAGGCACGTTGGCGATCAGGATGGTGAAGGCGACGGCGGGGCCCTTCACGTCCATCGCCTGCAGGATGCGGGGGTGGACCTCGCCGAAGGTGGCCATCACGTTTGGCCCAAGGCCGATCACGCCTGACCGGCCGGGATGCCACCAGTCGGCGACCTTGCGGGTGATCTGGACGCGGGCGGGGGCGCCGAGGGCGGCCAGCACCGCCTCGGCATCGGCCTTGGCGTCGAACACGTCGACCATGCGGCGCGAGCCGTGCGGGTCGCGCTGGGCGGCGGCCCCGACCAGCAGGCCCGCGGCTTGCAGGTGTTGGTCGCCGGGCTCTCCGCCATGGAAGGCGGGGCCGATCTCGAAGAGTGAGAGGTCCATGAAGCCCCGCGCCTGGTTGCGGGCGGCCGCGGCCAGAAGGCCGGGGAGAAGGTCAGGGCGCAGATGCGTCATCTCGGACGAGATCGGGTTTTCCACCCGCACGGCGTCCGTCCCGCCGCCAAAGAGTCCTGCGGCCCTGGCGTCGATGAAGCTGTAGGTGACGCATTCATTGTACCCAAGTGCGGCGATGGTGCGGCGCGCGGTGCGTTCGCGGACCTGCAAGGGCGTCAGGATCGGGCGCGGCACGCCGGGTTGCCTGCGGGCCATCGGCGCGCCTTGCAACTTGGTGAGGCTCGCGATGCGGGCAACTTCCTCGACCAGATCAGCATCGCCCAGGATGTCCGGGCGCCAGGTCGGGGGGGTAACGGCATTGCCGTCCAGGGTGAAGCCCAGTGCCTGAAGCGTGGCGCGCTGGGTGGCTTCGGGGATCTCCATGCCGACAAGACTGACCACGCGGGCGGGGTCAAGTTGGTAGGTCCGCGTCGGGTCGATCGGCGCGCCGTCCTGCACCACGGTCCCGGCCTCGCCACCGCAGAGGTCGAGGATCATTTGCGTCGCGAGTTCGAGGCCCGGCAGGGTGAATGCCGGATCCACGCCGCGTTCAAAGCGGTAGCGGGCGTCGGAGTTGATCTTCAGCGCGCGGCCCGTCGCGGCAATGGTGATCGGGTCCCAATAGGCCGATTCAAGGAAAACTTCGGTGGTTTCCGGGGTGCAGCCCGAGGCCTCGCCGCCCATTATCCCGGCAAGCGATTCCGGCCCGTGGTCGTCGGCGATGACCATCTGGCCGGGGGACAGGGTGTAGGTCTTGCCGTCGAGCGCGAGCAGCGTCTCGCCGTCCCTGGCGGGGCGGATCACCAGATCGCCTTTTACCCTGGCGGCGTCGAAGACGTGCAGCGGCCGGTTCAGGCCGAAGGTGAAGTAGTTGGTGATGTCCACCAGCGCCGAGATCGGGCGCAGGCCGATGGCCTTGAGGCGGGCTTGCATCCAGTCTGGCGAGGGTCCGTTCGTGACGCCGCGGATCAGGCGGCCGGCGAAGTGGGGGCAGCCCTTGGCTTTCAGCTCGGGGGCGATGCGAATGCCGATGGGCGTGGGGAAGCTGCCGTTGATCGAGGTCGCGGTGACGGGCTTCAGCCGCCCCAGGCCGCGCGCGGCCAGGTCGCGGGCGATGCCGTGCACGCCCAGCGCATCGGGGCGGTTCGGCGTGACCTTGATCTCGATCACCGGGTCGTTCAGCCCCTTCCAGTCGATGTAGCGCACGCCCAGGGGCGCATCGGCGGGCAGTTCGATGATGCCGTCGTGGTTGTCCGACAGCATGAGTTCGCGTTCGGAACAGAGCATGCCGTTCGACTCCACCCCCCGGATCACGCCGGGTTTCAGGTCGACTCCGGTGCCGGGAACATGGGTGCCGGGCGGCGCGAACACCCCGATCAGGCCGGTCTTCGCGTTCGGCGCGCCGCAGACGACCTGGACTTCCTCACTGCGGCCGCCGGGGCCTTCGGGGAAGGTTTCCACCCGGCAGACGCGCAGGCGGTCGGCGTTGGGGTGCTGGACGGCCTCGATCACCCGGCAGATGCGGAAGGGTCCGAGCTGCGCGGCGGGGTCCTCGACGCCCTCGACCTCGAGGCCAAGGTCGGTCAGCGCCTCGGCGATGGTCTCGACGGTGGCCTCGGTGTCGAGGTGATCCTTCAGCCAGGACAGGGTGAACTTCATCGCGGGCGCCTCCAAATTCGGCTTCCGATTAGCGGAAAGCGGCGGAAAGGGGAAGCGTCAGGCGGCAAGGCGGGCGTAGAGGTTGAACAGGCCGAAGAGGATCGGCTGGTGGACGAGGTAGATAATCAGGCTGTGCCGGCCGGGAAACGTCAGCGCGCGCACCGCTGGCGAGGGCGGCATGCCGCGCCAGAGGTCGAGGCGCAGGGCCTTGGCCGTGGCGAGCCCCACCAGCGCCGGGGCGGCCCAGGGGATGAGCGGGACGTAGTCGCCCATCATCGGGTGGCTTTCGGCAAGGCCGGTCCAGACCAGCCACAGCGGGTCGAAGGCGGCGAAACGCGGACCCCAGGCGGCGGCGAAGATCACCAGGGCGAGGGCCGCCGTGACCGGCCAGGGCAGGCGCAGGGCCAGTAGGCCAAGGACAGCGGTCGCCGCCATGGCATGCAGGATGCCGAACCAGATCGGCCCTCCCGGCACCAGCCAGATGGATGCCGTGGTGACGATGGCGGCGGCGGCGGCCAGCCTGGCCCAGCGTTTCCAGAAGGCGGGCCAGCGGACGCCCCTGCCATGGGCGATCCACAGGCTGACGCCCGAGAGGAACAGGAAGCTGCCGGCGATCATCCGGGCGAAGTAGTACCAGAAGGGCTGGCCCATCGTGCCGCCGTCGATATGGCCGAACAGCGCCAGGTCGAAGGTGAAATGGAAGATCACCATGCAGACGACGGCCAGCGTCCGCGCCAGATCGAGCGAGGTCAGGCGGCCGGGCGGAAGCAGGTCGGGCGGCAGAGGTTCGGGCGGGGCAGACATGGCGCGAAGGTGGCGTGGAATGGCGGGCGCCGCAAGGTCGGGCGCGAGTGGCCGGCGGCAGGTCGCGGGGATCAGATCTCTTCGACGGCCAGCACGCCCTGGACGGCCTTGATCGCGCTCTTGATCTGCGGGGTCACCGGATAGGTGTCGGGCAGCGCGATGTCGACCTCGCGCCCGTCGGCGTCGGTGACGCAGAGGGTGATCGACGCGCGGTTGCGCCCCTCGACCCGCCCGAGGAGCGCGGCGAGCGAAGCGGCGGCCTCGGGGCGGGAGAGGTGGATGCGCAGGTCGGGGGCGCCGGCCTGGGCGGCCACGCTGTCGATCGGCGCGACCGACTGGGCGAGAAGCTTGAGGCTTTCGCCTTCCAGTTCCGCCTTGACCGTGAGGACGACATTGGAACCGGCATCGAGGAATTCCCGTGCGGCTTCCAGCACCTCGGAAAAGCAGGTGACTTCATAAAGCCCGGTCGGGTCGGAGAGCTGGACGAAGGCATAGCGGTTGCCGCGCGCCGATTTCTTTTCCTGGCGGGAGGAGACGGAGCCGGCGAGCTTGGCGATGCAGGGGCCGCGTTCCGCCTTGGCCGTTACCTGGGCCAGCGTCTCCACCCCCGTCTTGCGGAGCGCCGACATGTAATCGTCGAGTGGGTGGCCGGAGAGGTAGAAGCCGATGGCCTGGTGTTCCTGTGCCAGCCGCTCGGTGGGCAGCCAGTCGTCGCGGAAGGGCAGTCGCGGTTCGGGGATGTCGGCGCCGGCGCTGCCGAAGAGGGAGTTCTGGGCGGACGCCGCGGCATCGTGGATCGCTGCGGAATAGGCGACGAGGGAGTCGAGGGCTTCGAACACGCGGGCGCGGTTGGGGTCGAGCGCGTCTAAGCATCCAGCACGGGCGAGCATTTCGAGCGGACGTTTCCCGATGCGTTTGAGGTCCACGCGGCGGGCGAAGTCGAAGAGGGTGGCGAAGGGTCTGTCCTGGCGCGCCTCGACGATCATGTTCATCGCCTCGACGCCGACGTTCTTCAGCGCACCCAGGCCGTAGACGATGGCGCCGTCGCGGACGGTAAAGGTGGCAAGCGAGACATTGACGCAAGGCGCGATGGTTTTCAGCCCCAGCTTGTCCACCTCGCGCTTGTAGACGGCGAGCTTGTCGGTGAGGTGGATGTCGCAGTTCATCACCGCCGCCATGAACTCGGCCGGGTAATTTGCCTTGAGATAGGCGGTCTGGTAGCTGACCACGGCATAGGCGGCGGCGTGCGACTTGTTGAAGCCATAGTTGGCGAATTTTTCCAGAAGGTCGAAAACCTCGCCCGCCTTCCTGGCGTCGATGCCATGGGTCTTTGCGCAGCCCTCGATGAACTTGGGCCGTTCCTTGGCCATTTCCTCGGGGATCTTCTTGCCCATGGCCCGGCGCAAGAGGTCGGCGCCGCCCAGCGAATAGCCCGCCATGACCTGCGCGATCTGCATCACCTGTTCCTGGTAGACGATGATGCCCTGGGTTTCCTTCAGGATGTGGTCGATGGTCGGGTGGATCGATTCGATCTCGCGCAGGCCGTTCTTCACCTCGCAATAGACCGGGATGTTTTCCATCGGGCCAGGACGATAGAGCGCCACCAGCGCCACGATGTCCTCGATGCAGGTGGGCTTCATCCGCCGCAGCGCGTCCATCATGCCCGAACTTTCGACCTGGAACACGGCGACGGTTTTCGCGCTGGCGTAAAGGTCGTAGGTCGCCTTGTCGTCGAGCGGGATCAGGTTGATGTCGAACTCGATCCCCCGGAGTTTCAGGAGGTCCATCGCGTTCTGGATCACGGTCAGGGTCTTGAGGCCGAGAAAGTCGAACTTCACCAGGCCCGCAGCCTCGACCCATTTCATGTTGAACTGGGTCGCAGGCATGTCCGAGCGCGGGTCGCGGTAGAGCGGCACCAGCTGGTCCAGCGGGCGGTCGCCGATCACGACGCCGGCGGCGTGGGTCGAGGCGTTGCGGTAAAGCCCCTCGATCTTGGCGGCATAGTCGAGAAGGCGTCCGACCACTTCCTCTTTCGCGGCCTCGCGCAGGCGGGGTTCGTCGGCCAGCGCCTTGGTGATGCTGACGGGCTTCACGCCTTCCGTGGGGATAATCTTGGACAGCTTGTCCACCTGCCCGTAGGACATCTGGAGAACCCGGCCCACGTCGCGGACGGCAGCTTTGGACAGAAGCGCGCCGAAAGTGATGATCTGCGCTACCCGGTCGCGGCCGTATTTCTGCTGCACATAGGCAATCACCTCTTCCCGGCGGTCCATGCAGAAGTCGATGTCGAAGTCGGGCATCGAGACGCGTTCCGGGTTCAGGAAGCGTTCGAACAGCAGCGCATAGCGCAACGGGTCGAGGTCGGTGATCGTCAGCGCATAGGCAACCAGCGACCCTGCCCCCGAACCCCGGCCAGGACCGACAGGAATGTTGTGATCCTTGGCCCATTTGATGAAATCCGACACGATCAGGAAATAGCCGGGGAAGCCCATCTTCTCGATGATGCCAAGCTCGAAATCCAGACGGGCCTGGTATTCCTCGGGCGTGGCGGAATGGGGGATGACCTTGAGGCGGGCCTGAAGCCCCTCGTTGGCCTGACGGCGAAGCTCCTGCACCTCGTCGTCGGCAAAACGCGGCAGGATCGGCTTGCGCTTCTGGGCCGCGTAGGCGCAGCGTTTCGCGATCTCCACCGTGTTTTCCAGCGCCTCGGGGAGGTCGGCGAAGAGGGCGCACATTTCCGCTTCCGACTTGAAATAGTGCTGCGGCGTCAGGCGGCGGCGGGGCTGCTGCTGATCGACATAGGCGCCTTCGGCGATGCAGATCAGGGCGTCGTGCGCCTCGTAGAGGTCGGGCTTCGGAAAGTAGACATCGTTGGTGGCGACGATGGGCAGGCCCAGGTCATAGGCAAGGTCAATGGCCCCGCGTTCGGCCAGAGCCTCCTGTTCGGGAAGCGCGCCACCGGGGCCGGGGTGGCGTTGCAGTTCGACGTAGAGGCGGTTGGGATAGATCGTCGCCAGGCGTTCGAGAATGGCGCGGGCCTTGGCCTGCTGGCCGGTGGCGTGGAAGCGGCCAAGGGGACCCTCGGGGCCGCCGGTCAGGCAGATCAGGCCGTCGGAGTGGCGGGAAAGCTCGTCAAGCGTCACTTGAGGCAGGTTGGCCGCGCCGCACATCGCCCCCTCGATATAGAGGAGGGTGTTGAGCCGCATCAGGTTCAGATAGCCCTGCTCGTTCTGGGCCAGAAGGACGATGGGCGCGGGGAGGCGGGGCTTCTCGCCCGGCTGGGCGGCGTCGTGGGCGACAGAGATCTGGCATCCGACGATCGGCTGGACCCCTGCCGCCATCGCGCTGACGGAAAACTCCAGCGCGGCGAACATGTTGTTCGTGTCGGTCACGGCAACGGCGGGCATGGCCTGCGCGGTGCATAGGCCGATCAGCTTCTTCACCGGCACAGCGCCTTCGAGGAGCGAATGCTCGGTATGGGTCCGCAGGTGGATGAATCGGGGATTTGCGCCGGGCATGGGCAAGCGTTACCCGGCCCGGCGCGTCGGGGGAAGCCCCCTCAGGCCAGGCACGGCAACGGGCGCAGCGTGGCCAGCGCCGCAAGCACAAGGACCGCCGCAAGGCCCGCAAGGACGCCGAAGTCGCTCCAGCCAGGCTTGACCACCATCAGGAAGACGATGCCGAACTGGACGGAATAGTCGATTGCCGCAAGACGCTGAATGCGGCGGAGCGCCGGAATGGTGGCCTCTGCCCCATGGGTGTCGGAAAGTTTGACCGCTCGGTCACAGGACGGACCGAGGACGAAGGTGCCGAAACCGGCGGTGAACACGACGCCCGCCAGGCCGAGGACGGTGAAGGGCTGCCAGCCCCAGTCGGCCAGCAACAGGAGCGCGACGCCCGAAGCCAGGGTGAAGATGCTGATCGGGATGAACAGCCGCGGGGCCATCAGCACCGTGGCGCGCACCACCGCGACTTGCGCCTGGGCGCTGGCGTGGCGGGACATGAGGGTCGTGGCGAAGATCATCGCAAAACCGCCGCCGACCCAGAGGACGGCGGCGAGAACGTGAGCGAATTTCAGGTAAGTGACAAAGTCCATTCTGCAACCTGCTTTCTTGATCAAATGGTCAAGGCCGTATAGGCAGGGCGCCGGTTGCCATCCAGTCAGGATTACCTTACGTCAAGTTCAGCGTGAAATCCCGGCGGAGCGGTTGGAATTTTCGGCAAATCCGTAAAGCTGCTTCGCCTTTTGGCAAGGAAATAGGTCTTGCCTTGAATCGCCCCTGCTTGCTTGATGAATGAACAACAAGAAGGGGCGCGAGGACTGCTTTACGCCGCATCGGGCGGCCTCGCAACTTGCCCCAAACGGGGAGACCGCGGCGGACAGACGGATGACTGTAGCGTTTCTGTTGAATGGAACGCCGGTGCGCATCGAGGGGGAAGCCCCGACGCGGACCCTGCTGGACTGGCTGCGCGAGGGGCGCGGTCTCAAGGGCACCAAGGAGGGCTGCAACGAGGGCGACTGCGGCGCCTGCACCGTGATGGTGACGGACGCCGAGGGGTCGCGGGCGCTGAACGCCTGCATCCTGTTCCTGCCGCAACTGCATGGCAAGGCGGTGCGGACGGTCGAGGGCATTTCCGGGCCGAGGGGCGAGATGCACCCGGTGCAGGCGGCGATGGTGGCGCAGCATGGGTCGCAATGCGGCTTTTGCACCCCCGGCTTCGTGGTCTCGATGGCCGTGGCGCATCTGAACGGGGCAACCGATCATGACGACCAGCTTGCCGGGAACCTGTGCCGCTGCACGGGCTATGCGCCAATCGTGCGGGCAGCAGAGGCAGCGGCCTCGGAGCCGGTGCCGGCGTGGATGACGGCAGACCGGCAGGCGGTGGCTTCCTTCGCAGCGGGCGAGGCGGGGGCGTTCCGGCCCAAGGATTCCGATGACCTGGCGGAGTGGTATGTGGCGAACCCAGATGCCGTGCTGGTGGCCGGCGCGACGGATGTGGGGCTTTGGGTGACGAAGCAGCTGCGCGACCTGCGGCCGCTGGCTTTCCTGTCGGGCGTCGAGGACCTCAAGAGGATCGAGGCGCGGGGCGGCAGCCTGCACGTCGGTGCCTGCGTGACGATCAGCGCCTTGCGCGAGGCGGTGAAGGATCGGTTGCCGTCTTTCGGCGAGCTTCTGCGGCGCTATGCCAGCCAGCAGGTGCGCAATGCGGCGACGATCGGTGGGAACATCGCGAATGGCTCTCCCATCGGGGATGGCCCGCCGGCGCTGATCGCGCTGGGCGCGACGCTGCACCTGCGACGGGGGGACGAGATGCGGTCGCTGCCGCTGGAGGATTTCTTCCTGGAGTATCGCAGACAGGACCGGCGGCCGGGAGAGTTCGTGGCGGGGGTGTCCTTCCCGGAACGGGCCGATGCGCTGCGGTGCTACAAGATCTCCAAGCGGTTCGATCAGGACATTTCGGCGGTCTGCGGCTGCTTCAATGTAGTGGTCGACGGCGGCGTGGTGACGTCGGCGCGGATCGCCTTTGGCGGGATGGCCGGGGTACCGAAGCGGGCGTCGCTGGCGGAGGCGGCCCTGGTGGGCAAGCCTTGGACCGAGGCGACGGTTGCGGCGGCGGCAGCGGCGATGGCGGGGGATTTCACGCCTCTGTCGGACATGCGGGCGTCGGCCGGCTATCGGATGCTGACGGCGCAGAACCTGCTTCGGCGGTACTTCCATGACCTTGCCGGGGTTCCGGTGTCGGTTCTGGAGGTGTCGGCATGAGCATCGGCAAGGCCCTGCCGCATGACGCGGCGCCGCTGCATGTGACGGGGCAGGCGCGGTATGTGGATGACCTGTCCATGGCCAATGCGCTGCATCTGGCCTTCGGACTTTCGACCGTGGCACATGGCGAGATCACGGGGATCGACCTGTCGGCGGTGAAGGCAGCTCCGGGCGTTGTGGCGGTCATGTCGGCGGAAGATTTCGACGACATGCCGGATTGCAGCCCTTCGGCGCATGACGAGCCTTTGCTGGCGGTGGGAACGGTTCACTACGTCGGGCAGCCGGTGTTTCTGGTCATCGCCGAAAGCCATCTTGCGGCAAGGAAGGCGGCGCGGCTGGGGAAGATCAGCTACCGGGAGTTGCCGGCGCTCTTGACGGTGGATGACGCCCTGGCGGCGAACAGCCGGTTCGAGAAGGGGCCGGTGGTCTGGGCCAAGGGGGATGCGGCGCGGGCGATTTCGGCGGCGCCGCGCGTTGTCGAAGGGTCGTTCGAGGTCGGCGGGCAGGAGCATTTCTATCTGGAGGGACAGGTCGCCGCGGCGGTGCCGCAGGAAGGCGGCGACATGGTCGTCCATGCCTCGACCCAGCATCCGACCGAAGTGCAGCACAAGGTGGCGCATGCGCTGCATCTGCCGATGTCCTCGGTGCGGGTGGAAGTGCGGCGCATGGGGGGCGGCTTTGGTGGCAAGGAATCCCAGGGGAATGCTCTGGCCATCGCCTGCGCGGTGGCGGCGCGTCTGACGGGGCGGCCTGCCCGCATGCGCTATGACCGGGATGACGACATGGTCATCACGGGCAAGCGGCATGACCTGCGGATCAGGTATCGCGCGGGGGTGGACGGTGAGGGCCGCATCCTGGGGCTGGAGTTCACGCATCTCTTCCGCTGCGGGTGGTCGCAGGACCTGTCGCTGCCGGTGGCCGACCGGGCGATGCTGCATGCGGACAACTGCTATCATCTGCCGCATGTCCGGATTGAATCGCACCGCCTGAAGACCAACACCTGCAGCGCCACCGCCTATCGCGGGTTTGGCGGACCTCAGGGCATGGTCGGGATCGAGCGGGTTCTGGACCATGTCGCGTTTGTCGTCGGGCGGGAGCCGCTGGAGGTGCGCAAGGCCAACTTCTATCGCGGGATGGCTACCCCCGGGGGCGCTTCGCCCCCCGGACCCCCAGAGGATATTTCTGGACATAGAATGGGGGCAGGGGCGGACCCGACCTCTCGTGGAGCGGCGCTGCCGGTGGGGTCGCATGATTGGCCCCTGGACGGGCGGGTGCAGACCACGCCCTATCACATGCCGGTGGAGGACTTCATCGGGCACGAGCTGGTGTCCGAGCTGGAGCGGACGAGCGACTACCGTGCGCGGAAGGCGGAGATCGCCGACTGGAATCGGCGCAGTCCGATCTTGAAGCGCGGCATCGCTCTGACGCCGGTGAAGTTCGGGATCAGCTTCACGCTGACCTGGCTGAACCAGGCGGGGGCGCTGGTGCATGTGTATCAGGATGGGTCCATCGCGCTGAACCATGGCGGGACCGAGATGGGACAGGGGCTGTTCCAGAAGGTCGCGCAGGTGACTGCGTCCGTCTTCGGCCTTGATGTCGGGATGGTCAAGATCACGGCGACGGACACCGGGAAGGTGCCGAATACCAGCGCCACGGCGGCCAGTTCGGGCAGCGACCTGAACGGGATGGCGGCAAAGTCGGCGGCAGAGACGATCCGGGCACGGCTGGCGGAGTTCATCGCCGAGAAGCACCAGGTGAAGCCTTCTTCCGTCAGGTTCGTGGATGGAACGGTGAGGGTTGCCGGCGAGGTCTACGATTGGGCGCGGGTGGTGGCCTGGGCCTATCAGGCGCGGGTTTCGCTGTCCTCGACGGGCTACTATACGACGCCGAAGATCATCTGGGACCGGGTGAAGGGGGCGGGGCGGCCGTTCTTCTATTTTGCCTATGGCGCGGCGGTGACCGAGGTGGTGATCGACCGGTTGACCGGGGAGAACCGGATCCTGCGGGCGGACCTTCTGCATGACACGGGGACCAGTCTGAACCCCGCCTTGGACATCGGTCAGGTGGAAGGTGCCTATGTTCAGGGTGCGGGCTGGCTCACGACCGAAGAGCTGGTCTGGGACGGCAAGGGCCGTCTGGCGACCCATGCGCCCTCGACCTACAAGATCCCGGCCTGTTCGGACCGGCCGCCGGTGTTCAATGTCGCTCTCTGGGGCAAGCCCAACCGGGAGGAGTCGATCGGCAAGTCTAAGGCGGTGGGCGAGCCACCGTTCATGCTGGGGATCTCGGCGCTGATGGCGCTGTCGGATGCGGTGGCGGCCTGCGGCGACGGGACAGTCTATCCGGCGCTGGATGCTCCGGCGACGGCAGAGCGCGTGCTGATGGCGGTGCGGAGGGTCGAAGGTGTTTGACCTGAACGCATTGACGGCGGCACTGGCAGCGCATGGCCGGGTGGCCCGGGTGGTGATTGCGGGCGTCGAGGGATCGTCCCCACGTGAGGTCGGTGCCTCGATGCTGGTCTGGGATCAGGGGCAGTCGGGAACCATCGGCGGCGGGGCCCTGGAGTATGAGGCGGCGGAGAGGGCGAGGGACTGGCTTGCAGCGTGCCTCCCCACCCCATCCCTCCCCCACGGTTGGGGGAGGGAGGAGCGTCTGATCGAGCGGATTGCGCTGGGACCTGGCCTTGGCCAGTGCTGTGGCGGGGCGGTGGTGCTTTGGACCGAGGTCTTCGATGCGGTGCCGGAGGCCGAGGCCGGGGTCGTGGCGCGGGGCGCGGGCGATATGCCTCTGGCGGTCAAGCGGATCCTGGCGGCGGCACGCGCACAGGGTGTGCGGCCTGCGACGAGCCTCGTGCAGGGCTGGCTGGTCGAACCGGTGGCCGAGGCCGGGCGGCAGGTCTGGGTCTGGGGCGCGGGGCATGTCGGACGGGCACTGGTCGGCGTGCTGGCGCCCTTGCCGGGGCTGGCGATCACCTGGATCGATGTGGCGGCGGAACGGTTTCCCGAGGCTGTGCCCGAGGGGGTGACGGCGGTTCCGGCCTCGGACCCGGCGCTGGTGGCGGATCATGCGCCCCAGGATGCAGAGCATCTGATCCTGACCTTCAGCCATGCCCTCGACCTGGAACTGTGCCATCGGCTTCTCAAGCGCGGTTTCCGGTCCTGCGGGCTGATCGGGTCGGCGACGAAATTCGGGCGGTTCCGGTCGCGGCTGGCAGCGCTCGGGCACGATGCGGCGGAGATCGGTCGGATCAGATGTCCGATCGGAGACCCGACGCTTGGAAAGCATCCGCAGGCGATTGCGGTGGGAGTGGTGGCGGAGCTTCTCCGCGCGCCGAATGCGGTGGCGAAGGAGAAGCGGGCATGAGCAGACCGGAACTCTTGCGGGTGGAGGGGATCACCAAGGCCTATCCCGGCGTGGTGGCGAACTCGGATGTGACCTTCGCCATCGGCGAGGGTGAAATCCACGCGCTTCTGGGAGAGAACGGGGCCGGCAAGTCGACCATGGTCAAGATGATCTATGGTCTGGTCCGGCCCGACAGCGGGATGATGATGTTGCGGGGGGCGCCCTATCAGCCCGCGAAACCGGCCGAGGCGCGGCGGCTGGGGGTGGCGATGGTGTTCCAGCACTTTTCCCTCTTCGAGGCGCTGAACGTGGCCGAGAACGTGGCGCTGGGGATGGAGAACCCGCCGCCGATGCGGGAGCTGGCGGCGCGAATCCGGGCGGTCAGCGAGGAATATGGTTTGCCTCTGGACCCCTCGCGGATGGTGGGGGATCTGAGCGCCGGGGAAAGGCAGCGGGTAGAGATCATCCGGTGCCTCCTGCAGGACCCGAAGCTGCTCATCATGGACGAGCCCACATCGGTGCTGACGCCGCAGGAGGTGGAGATCCTGTTCAGGACGCTGCGGCAGCTGTCGGCAGAGGGGACGGCGATCCTCTACATCAGCCACAAGCTGGAAGAGATCCGGTCGCTCTGTGACGAGGCAACGATCCTGCGCCGCGGCAAGGTGGTGGCGACCTGCACCCCGCGCGAGCGGACGGCGCGCGAGATGGCGGAACTGATGGTGGGCGCAAGCCTCAAGACACCGGAGCGGCGCTTGAGGGAGACGGGCGAAGTGGCGCTGGGGGTCAGCGACCTGTCGGCGAACTCGCCCATCCCGTTCGGGACCAGCCTGAAGAACGTCTCGTTCACCGTGGCGAAGGGCGAGGTGCTGGGCATTGCCGGGGTGGCCGGGAACGGCCAAGACGAGCTTTTGCTCGCCTTGTCGGGAGAACTGAAGGCCGCGCCCGACAAGGTGCGCGTTGCCGGGCGACCAGTGGGCGACCTGGGGCCGGTGGAGCGGCGGCGGGCGGGGCTGGTGGCGGCGCCGGAGGATCGCTATGGCCATGCGGCGGCGCCGGACATGAGCCTGGTGGAGAACGCCTTCCTCACGGCGGGAGTGCGCAAGGGGCTGACCCGGAACGGGTTCGTGGACTGGCCGGGCACGCGCGCCTTCGCCGAGGAGATCATCACGGCCTATGACGTGCGCACCCCCGGCCCGGATGTGGCGGCGCGGGCGCTTTCTGGCGGGAACCTGCAGAAGTTCCTGATGGGGCGCGAGTTGATGCAGGGGGCTTCCGTCATCGTCATCAACCAGCCGACCTGGGGGGTGGATGCGGCCGCGGCGGCGCAGATCCGGCAGTCTATCCTCGACCGCGCGGGCGAGGGTGCGGCGGTGGTGGTCATCAGCCAGGACCTCGACGAACTCCTGGAGGTTTCCGACAGCTTCGCGGTGCTGAACGAGGGGCGCCTGACGAAGCCGCGTCCGACGGAGGGACTTACAATGGACGAGATCGGCCTGATGATGGGCGGCGCGCACGGGATGGAGGTGGCGCATCATGGGTAGCGGGGTGCAAAACTCTTCGAAGAGTTTTGCAAATTCCTTCGAAGGAATTTTGCGCGGGGAGGATGCGTCGTGCTGAGGCTTGAGAAGCGGCCGACGCCCAGCCGGTTCTGGCTGTATGCGACGCCGCCGGTCGCGGTTCTGCTGACCATGGTCGCGGGCGGCATCCTGTTCGCGGCGATGGGCAAGAACCCGTTCGAGGTGATCCGCACCATATTCTGGGATCCGGTCTTCGGCGAGTTCGCCTTCTATCTGCGCGGGCAGCTTCTGGTGAAGGCGGGGCCCCTGATCCTGATCGCCATCGGGCTGGCGCTGGGGTTCCGGGCGGGCATCTGGAATATCGGCGCCGAGGGGCAATACATCATGGGCGCCATCATCGGCGCCAGCGTGGGGCTTGCGGTCTTTCCGACCGAGAGCCGGCTGATCTTTCCGGTCATGGTCATCGCCGGGGCCTTCGGCGGCTGGGCCTGGGCGATGATCCCGGCGATCCTGAAGACGCGGTTCAACACCAACGAGATCCTGGTCAGTCTGATGCTGGTCTATGTGGCACAGACGATCCTGGCCAAGGCCTCCACCGGGTTCCTGAAGAACCCCGAGGGCATGGGCTTTCCTGGCAGCCGCAACTTTTCCAGCTATCCGGCGGCGCAGAACGCCGAGCTGATCGCGGGCAGCGGGCTGCACTGGGGGGGTGTTGCCGCCCTCGTCACAGCGGTGCTGGCCTACATCCTGCTGACGCGGCATCAAGCCGGCTTTCAGATCCGGCTGGCAGGGCAGGCGCCGAGGGCCGCGCGGTTCCACGGAGTTTCCCCGGCGCGGCTGGTCGTGCTGTGCATGGGCATCTCGGGTGCGCTGGCGGGGATCGCGGGCCTGTTAGAGGTGACGGGCCCGGCCGGGCAGATCAGCATCGACTTCAACACGGGCTACGGCTTCACCGCGATCATCGTGGCCTTCCTCGGTCGGCTGAACCCCCTGGGGATCGTGTTGGCAGGCTTCCTGATGGCGCTGACCTATGTCGGCGGAGAGATGGCGGCCACGAACCTTGGCCTGCCGGCGGCGGCGATCCAGGTGTTCCAGGGGATGCTGCTGTTCTTCCTTCTGGCGGTGGATGTCTTGACGAACTACCGGTTGCGGCTGGCTGTGGGGGCGCATTGAGATGGACTTTGGCGGCATCAATCCGGTCATCCTGATCGCTACCCTGATGGCCTCGGCCGTGCCGATCCTGCTGGCCGCGCTGGGCGAGACGGTGGTGGAGCGGTCAGGCGTCCTGAACCTGGGCGTCGAGGGCATGATGATCATCGGCGCCCTCGGTGGCTTTGTCGTGGCGGTTGAGACCGGAAGCCCGGTGCTGGGCTTTTTCGGCGGAGCAGTCGCAGGGGCCCTCCTGAGCCTGATCTTCGCGCTTCTCACCCAGCTGTTCCTGGCGAACCAGGTGGCAACCGGGCTGGCGCTGACGCTGTTCGGGCTGGGGGTCTCATCCCTTGGCGGACAGGGCTACAACGGGATAAAGCCGCCGCCGACCGGGCAGCTTCTGCCCGATGCGCTGGCCGAGCTGCCAGTGGCGGGGCCGATCCTCTTCGGCCACGATTGGGTGGTCTATTTCTCGATCCTGATGACGGCGGTCCTGTGGTGGGTGCTGAAGGCGACGCGGGTCGGACTGGTCATCCGGGCGGTCGGCGAAAGCCACGAGGCGGCGCATGCGCTGGGCTACAAGGTCAACCGGATACGGCTGGCCTGCATCGTCTTCGGCGGCGCGATGGCCGGGATGGGCGGGGCCTATGTGAGCCTTGCCAGGGTGCCGCAATGGGTGGACGGGATCACCGCCGGTGCCGGCTGGATCGCGCTGGCCATCGTGGTCTTTGCCAGCTGGAAGCCGTGGCGGGTGCTGATCGGCGCCTATCTTTTCGGCGGCATCACCGTCTTGCAGCTGAACCTTCAGGTCGCGGGATCGGCGATCCCGGTCGAGTACTTGTCCATGGCCCCCTATCTGATAACCATCCTCGTGCTGGTCATCATGTCGGCGGGGCGAAAGGGCGGGGCAAGCGGGGCGCCTGCCAGCTTGGGTCAGAACTTTCACGCCTCGCGCTGAGGCTTACAACTGCGGGGTCGGAAAAGGCCCCGCCACCAAGGGGAGTACGAGGATGAAACGGAGAAATCTGCTGGCAAGCGCAGCGATGGGCCTTCTGCTGGCAAGTGGCGGCGCCTTCGCGCAAGGAATGGACAAGGTAAAGGCCTGCTTCGTCTATGTCGGGCCGATCGGCGACGGCGGCTGGACCTTCCAGCACCATGACGGCGCGATGCAGGTGCAGGCGGCCTATGGCGACAAGGTCGAGATCCAGTATCAGGAGAACGTGCCGGAAGGCGCGGATGCCGAGCGCGTGCTGACCCAGATGGCGCTGGGCGGTTGCAACATCATCTTCACCACCTCGTTCGGCTACATGGATGCGACCAACGCCGTGGCCGCCAAGTTCCCGAACGTGAAGTTCGAGCACGCGACGGGCTTCAAGCGCGAGCATCCGAACGTCTCGACCTACAACGCCCGCTTTTACGAAGGCCGGGCGATCCAGGGCACGATCGCGGGCCGG
Organism: Tabrizicola sp.; assembly: GCA_046294075.1. Lineage (GTDB taxonomy): Bacteria > Pseudomonadota > Alphaproteobacteria > Rhodobacterales > Rhodobacteraceae > Tabrizicola. The sequence continues at coordinate 21,076 of JBKBJC010000034.1, forward strand.
ATGACCAAATCGAACAAGATCGGCTACATCGCGTCCTTCCCGATCCCCGAGGTCATCATGGGGATCAACAGCTACTACCTGCATGCCAAGAAAGTGAACCCGGACGTGCAGCTGTCGGTGGTCTGGGCCTTCACCTGGTTCGACCCAGCGAAAGAGGCCGACTCGGCCAAGGCGCTGATCGACCAGGGTGTCGACGTGATCGCAGCCCACACCGACTCCACCGCCCCGCTGGCCGAGGCAGCGAAGGTCGAGGGCGTGATCGGCTTTGGCCAGGCGTCGGACATGGCGGCCTACAAGGACGGGCCGCGGGTGACCTCGATCATCGACAACTGGGGTCCCTACTATGTGAAGCGCGTTGGCGCCCTGCTGGACGGGACCTACGAGCAGATCGACGCCTGGGAGGGGATCGCCGGGGGAGAGGTGCTGATCGGCGAGATCACCGACAAGGTTCCGGCAGACGTGAAGGCCGAGGCCGAAGCCATGCGCGATGCGATCGCGGCGGGGACCTATCACCCGTTCACCGGCCCGATCAACAAGCAGGACGGCACGCCCTGGCTGGCCGAGGGCCAGACCGCCCCGGACGGCGACCTTCTGGGGATGAGTTTCTATGTCGAGGGGATCACCGGCGACATTCCGAAGTGACGCGCGGCGGAGCGGGGGTTTCACACCCCCGCACCCCCGTGGGATATTTGGAGACAGATGAAAGGGCATGGGTCACCGTGCCCTTTCGTTTCGGGAGGGTTGGGTGTGGATGCGGATTTCCTGATCGTCGGCGGGGGAATCGCCGGGATCTCGGCGGCGGCGCGGTTGTCGGAACTTGGGCAGGTCATCCTGCTCGAGGCCGAGGATGTGCTGGCGCATCATGCCTCCAGCCGGTCGGCCGCGCTGTACGAGCCGCGCTATGGCGCGCCAGCGGTGGTGGGGCTGTCGATGGCCTCCGAGGCGCATTTCCGCGCCATTCCCGGGGTGCTGTCGCCGCGCGGCCTGCTTCTGCTGGGCAAGGCGGACCGGGCCGAGGCTTTCCACCATGATCTGGTCACGATGGCCTTCGACCGGATCAGCGTGGAGGAGGCGCGGGCGATCGTGCCGATCCTGAACCCGGACCTCGTGGCGATGGCAGGATATGCTGCCCATGCCGAGGATGTGGACACCGACCTGCTGGTGCAGGGCTTTGCGCGCGAGGCGAAGGGCCGGGGCGCCCGGGTTCTGACGAAGGCGAAGGTTACGGCCATCACGAAGGACGGGGCGGGCTGGCGCGTTTCCAGCACGGCAGGAGAGTTCGCGGCGCGGATGATCGTCAACGCGGCGGGCGCCTGGGTAGACCAGATTGCAACGCTGGCCGGGGTGCGGCCCTTGGGCTTTACCCCCTATCGCCGGTCGATGGCGCGCATCCCGGCCCCGGGCGGGCATGATGTCAGCCGCTGGCCGATGATGTTCGGCCCGGGCGAGGACTGGTATGCCAAGCCCGATGCCGGCGCGTTGATCGTCAGCCCCGCCGAGGAGGACCTGATGGAGCCGCACGACGCCTGGGCCGACGACATGGTCCTGGCCGAAGGGCTGGCGCGCTATGAGGAGATGGTCACGGAACCGGTGACGCGGCTTCTGGCCAGCTGGGCGGGGTTGCGCACCTTTGCACCCGACCGGGTGCTGGTGATCGGGCCGGACGCCCGCGAGCCTTCGTTCTTCTGGCTGGCAGGGCAGGGCGGATACGGGTTTCAGACCTGTCCGGCGGCCAGCCGGCTTGCGGCGGACCTGATCGGCGGCCGTGCGCCCGAGATCGGGGCAAATCTGGTCGCGGCGTTGTCGCCGGCCCGGTTCGGTTGACCCACGTCAAGGCCGGCAACGCCGGGCGGTGCCATGCGGGGGCGACAAAGGAGGCCCCTAATGACCCGAAGCTACGGCGAAAAGATTTCCGACATGCGGCGCGAGTTGCGTGCCCTGAACGCTCTGGTGCCCGAGACGGCAATGGGCTTCGGCACCTTGTCGAAGGCGGTGAAGGACCATGGCACGCTGGGCGTGAAGGAGAAGGAATACATCGCGCTGGGCATGTCCGTCATCCTGCGCTGCGAGCCCTGCATAAACTTCCACATCGAGGCGCTTATGAAGGCCGGAGGGACCCGTGAGGAACTGGCCGATGTGCTGGCAATGGCAGTGCAGATGGGCGGCGGTCCGGGCCTGATGTATGCCGGTCATGCGCTGGCCTGCTGGGACGAACTGGCCAAGGCATGACCCTGCGACGGAAACCGGGCCGTGGCGCGTAATATGGCTTCAAACCTTCAAAGGAGTTCATAAGATGAAACCGATCCTCGCTGCCGCCGCTCTGGCGTTCCTTGCGGCCGGTCCGTTGCTTGCCCAGCAGGGCAATCCCGGCCAGCACTTCCTGGAGCAATGGGATGCCGATGCGGACGGGCGTGTTACGCCCGCAGAGGTGACGGCCAAACGGTCTGACGTCTTTGCAATGTTCGACCAGGACAGTAACCAGGTCCTGTCGGCAGCCGAATGGGCGCTGGTGGAAGAGCACATGGCAATGGACATGGGCAACGGCGGTCAGGGCCACGGCATGAACATGGCCGCGCCGGGCCGGGCAGTTCACGAGGCAATGACTCCGGCCTTCAACGATGCCGATGGCAATGGCGAGGTGACGATGGCCGAGTTCGAGGCCGCCTCGGCCAAGCTGTTTCCGATGATGGATGCAGATGGCGACGGCGCCGTGACCACGGCCGATTTCGTGCGCTGACGATCGGCGGCCCGCCGCAACCCCCTTTGCGAAGGGCATGACAAGGCCGGGCTTGTCCTGCACACTGATCCGAAAAACGGAGCGGAGTGATGCGGGCAGGTCTGGCCTTGATCTTGGCTGTGGTGCTGGCTGGCTGTGGCGTTGCACGCACGCCGATGTCCGACCCGAAGGGTACCGAAGTCGTCGTGATGTCGTCGAACTTCACCGATGCGAGGCCCACCGACTGGCCGGGGCGTTCGCCCGACCGCTATCCGGTGCATGGCATCGACCTGTCGCGGTTTCAGACCCAGGTGGACTGGCCCACGGCGCGGGCGAACGGGGTCAACTTCGCTTTCATCAAGGCGACCGAAGGCGGCGACATGGTGGACCCGATGTTCGAAACCCACTGGCGCGGCGCGGGTGCTGCCGGGGTCAAGCGCGGGGCCTATCACTTCTTCTATCATTGCCGCCCTGCCGCCGAGCAGGCGCGCTGGTTCATCCGGCATGTGCCACGGACGCCGGGCGCTCTGCCACCGGTCCTCGACATGGAATGGACGCCTTTCAGCCCGACCTGCACCCTGCGCCGCGACGGTGCCACGATCCGCGAGGAGGCGCGGATCTTCCTCGACATCGTGGAGCGGCACTACGGTCAGCGGCCGATGATCTACACCACGGTCGATTTCTTCCGAGATACCGAGCTGTGGCGGCTGCAGGGCGTCGAATTCTGGCTGCGATCGGTCGCGGACCACCCGCACGGGGTCTATGACGGAAAGGCCTGGACCTTCTGGCAATACACCTCGACCGGGCTGATCCCGGGCATCGTCGGCAAGGTCGACATCAACGTCTTTGCCGGGTCCCACCAGGCCTGGGCTGGCTGGCTTGCACAACGATCCCTATGATATTTCCGGGCGCCTTGCCCTATATGTGGCGGAATCGGATACAATCTGTCGCCAAATGAGCACAGACCCGACGCAGCATTTGACTTAAACTGCCTTAGTCCTGCCCTGCTTGCCGATGATTTATGGGACATCGAACATAGGACGCCCAAGATGGATAAGACGATCCGCATTCTAAAGAAACTGGGTCTTGGCCGTGCTCGCAAGACCGAAGAAGATACCCCGTTCGACAAGCGCCTGAAGAAGGTGACGCGCATCCGCGTGGTCAATCAGCAGGGGCTTGGCGGGCCCGTCTTCAAAAGCCGACAGCCAGAGACGGAAATCTGAGGCCCGTCATCAGGTCGCGCAGTTCCTGTCGGGCTGCGATGTTCGACAGGTTCAGCTGATCGACCCCGGTGTCCTTCAGATCCAGAAGCGTCAGGCCGCGGGGAAACAGTTCGCGGAAGATCACGCGCTCGGAAAACCCGTTCAGGACGCGAAAGCCGATGCGGCGGGAGAGTTCCTCCAGAGCCGCGCCGACCTTTTTCTTGTTGTGCATCGCCTGGGCACCCAGCCGGTTTCGCACCACGATCCAGTCGATCGGCTTCAGGCCCGCCTGCGCACGCATCTGCCGCGCGCCCCAGACCATCTCGGAATAGATGGACGGACCCTTGATCTTGCCGGTCAATCCGTCGACCCGGGCCAGCAGGTCGAAATCGACGAAACTGTCGTTCAGCGGGGTGATCAGCGTGTCGGCCAGCGTATGGGCCACCTGGCTGAGCCGGGTATGGCTGCCGGGGCAATCGATGACGATGTAGTCCATCTCGGCCTCCATCGCCTCGATCGCGCGCGACAGGCGCAGGTCCTGGGCATTCTCGCCCTCGCCGATGGTGGCGGGATCGACCTCGGGCAGGTCGCGGTAGTCGGGCGTGGGAAGGTTCAGGCCTGCCTGCGCCATGTAGGCACGGCGGTTCTCGATATAGCGGCCGAAGCTTTTCTGCCGCAGGTCGAGGTCAAGGGCGCCGACTTTCTGGCCAAGCCTCGAAAGTGCAGTCGCCACATGCATGCAGGTGGTGGACTTGCCCGAGCCGCCCTTTTCGTTCCCGACGACGATGATCCGCGCCATTCTGTTCCCTGTCCCGTATCCCGCGCGCTTTCTATGCGGGGAGAGCAAGAGGGGGAAGCGGGATTCCGCCGAGGTTCGGCGATACGGAAAAGCAAAGGGCGCGTGTTGCCACGCGCCCCGGTGTCCGAACGGACGACCCGGATCAGAACCCCAGGCCGGCGTACTTGTTCTTGAATTTCGACACTCGGCCACCGGTGTCCATCAGCTTGGCCTGCTGGCCGGTCCAGGCCGGATGCGCCAGCGGGTCGATGTCGAGTGACATGGTGTCGCCTTCCTTGCCCCAGGTCGAGCGCGTCAGGTAGGTCGTTCCATCGGTCATCTTGATGGTGATCGTGTGGTAATCGGGATGGGTATCGGCTTTCATCGTCCCGCTCCTTATTCGGCTTTTTCTTTGTAGTTGGCGACTTCCGCGATCCGGGCCGACTTGCCGCGGCGCGAACGCAGGTAATACAGCTTGGCGCGACGCACCTTGCCGCGACGCACGACCTCGATCGAGTCGATGTTGGTCGAGTACAGCGGGAATACCCGCTCCACGCCTTCGCCGAAGGAAATCTTGCGGACGGTGAACGAGGCACCGATCGTCGCCCCGCCCTTGCGGCCGATGCAGACACCTTCATAGGCCTGCACGCGCGAGCGCGAGCCTTCGGTCACCTTGTAGCCGACACGCACGGTGTCGCCGGCCTTGAAATCCGGGATGGTCTTGCCGAGGGCGGCGATCTGCTCCGCCTCGATCTGCGCGATGAGGTTCATGCGCGGTTCTCCAGTTCTGCCTGCGGTGGTTCCGCAGAGGTGATGCCGCGCCAGAGCTTCCGGTCTTCGTCCGGGTCCCCCCTGGTTGCCCAGGAAGCCCGCCGCAGGTGGCGCCTGCTTTTCTGGTCTGCCGTCCCGTTGCGATGGCCCTGCGGAAGAAGGCAGGCTGGCAAAGGGAATCGGGTCCGGCGGGCTGTGAGCCCCGGACCGGGCGCTTATATGGGGAAGGAGGGGTCCGGTCAAGGGTCCGGGTGGGATCGGAGCAGCGCTTTAGCGCACCCTACGCTTGTCCCACAGGTCCGGGCGGCGCGCCTGCGTCAGCTCTTCCGACTTCTGACGGCGCCACCTGGCGATCTCGGCGTGGTTGCCGGATTGCAGGACGGCGGGGATCTCCCGGCCCTCCCAAACGGCCGGGCGGGTGTACTGCGGGTGTTCCAGAAGGCCGTCGGAAAAGCTCTCCTCCTCGGTCGAGGCGGCGTTGCCGAGGACGCCCGGGATCAGGCGGACGGTGGCGTCGAGGATGGCCTGCGCGGCGATTTCCCCGCCGGTCAGGACAAAATCGCCAAGGCTGATCTCATCGACCTGGTGGTGGTCGAGGACGCGCTGGTCCACCCCCTCGAACCGGCCGCAGAGCAGGGTCATGCCGGCACCCCTTGCCAGGCGGCGGGCTATGTCCTGCGTGAAGGGGGTGCCTCGGGGCGAGAGGTAGATGACCGGCCAGAGCGCGCGATCGACGGGGGTGCCGATGCGGGCGTGGCGGAAGGCGGCATCCACCACATCGGGGCGCAGGACCATGCCGGCACCGCCGCCGGCGGGGGTGTCATCGACGTTGCGGTGCTTGCCCTCGCCAAACTGTCGCAGGTCGATCGCCTCCAACTGCCAGAGCCCGAAATCCAGCGCCTTGCCGGTCAGCGACAGGCCAAGCGTGCCCGGAAACGCCTCGGGGAAAAGGGTGATGACCTTGGCGGTGAAGGCGCCCTTCACCAGCCGCGGTTCCTCCATGAGGTCGCGGGGCTGCAGCGTCGGCCGCACCTGCAGGCGGCCATGGCTTCTCGGAGTGGCGGGGGCGTCTTCGGACATCCGCCGGAATTAGCGCGAATGGCCCGGCTGGAAAAGCCCCGGATCAGGCCCGGCGCACGCTGTGCCGGCGGAAAGGGACGGGTTCGGGCCTTGCCGGCGGCTCTTCCTCGTCTGTCGCGGTGCCCGAGGCCATCGCGACGGCCCGGGCCAATGCCCGCAGGCCTTCGCGCAAGTCTGCCTGCAGATGCGCGGGCAGGTCCGAGTCCGGGGC
>JBKBJC010000035.1:0-27004 GCA_046294075.1 Tabrizicola sp.
ATGGCGGGGGTGGCCTATCTGGTGGCCTTCGTGCTGCTGCTGATCGTGGAATTCTTCGGCACCATAGGCATGGGGGCGCAGCGTTGGATCGACCTGGGCTTCATCCGGTTGCAGCCCTCGGAGATGATGAAGTTCACCCTCGTGATGGTGCTGGCGGCCTATTACGACTGGCTGGATCCGAAACGGGTCTCGCGGCCGCTGTATGTGCTGATCCCGGTCCTGCTGATCGTGACGCCGACGATCCTCGTGCTGATGCAGCCGAACCTCGGCACCTCGCTGATGCTGATCCTGGCGGGGGCGACGGTGATGTTCGCCGCCGGGGTCAGCCTTTGGTATTTCGGCGCGGTGCTGGCGATCGGGGTCTCGGCGGTGGTCGGTGTCTTTACCCTGCGCGGCACCGAATGGCAGTTCCTGCACGACTACCAGTACAAGCGGATCGACACCTTCCTCGACCCATCGGCCGATCCGCTGGGGGCGGGTTACAACATCATCCAGGCGAAGATCGCGCTGGGGTCAGGCGGGTGGAGCGGCAAGGGCTTCATGCAGGGCACGCAAAGCCGCCTGAACTTCCTGCCGGAAAAGCACACCGACTTCATCTTCACCACCCTGGCCGAGGAGTTCGGCTTTGTCGGGGCCTTCTCGCTGCTTGGGCTTTACGCGCTGATCCTGGGGTTCTGCCTGGTGGCGGCGTTGCAGAACCGGGACCGGTTCTCTTCGCTGCTTATCATAGGAGTGGCGGCGAACTTCTTCTTCTACATCGCGGTGAACCTGTCGATGGTGATGGGAATGGCACCGGTTGTGGGGGTGCCCTTGCCGCTTCTGTCCTATGGCGGGTCGGCGATGATGGTGCTGCTGGTGGGTTTTGGCCTGGTGCAGAGCGCGCATGTCCACCGACCCAGATGATACCAGCCAAGGGGACCCGATGCCCACCGTCCTGTTTGCCGCGCCTGCGCTGTGGCCCGAGTATGAAACCGAACTGCCCAGGGCGCTGGCCGAGGTCGGGGTCACCGCACGCGTCGTGACGGAGGCCTCCCCGGAGGCGGTGGATTACATCGTCTATGCTCCCTCCTCGCCCTTGCAGGATTTCTCTGCCTACACGCGGGCAAAGGCGGTGCTCAGCCTCTGGGCGGGGGTCGAGCGGATCGTGGGCAACCCGACCCTGACCCAGCCCCTGTGCCGGATGGTCGATCCGGGCCTGACCGAGGGCATGGTCGAATGGGTCACGGGCCACACGCTGCGCCACCATCTCGGGATGGACCGCCACATCGTGAACCCCGGCCATGTCTGGGACCCGACCTGCCCGCCCCTGGCGCGCGAGCGGTCGGTGACGATCCTGGGGATGGGTGCGCTGGGTTCGGCCTGCGCGGCGGCGCTGAGGACGCTGAACTTCCCCGTCACGGGGTGGAGCCGGACGCCCAGACCGGGCTGTCTGCACGGGGAGGACGGTCTGCGGCTGGCGCTGGCGGCGGCGCAGGTGCTGGTTCTGCTTCTGCCCCGCACGTCCGAAACCGAAAACATCCTGAACGCCAGACGCCTCGCGCTCATGCCCCGCGGCGCGGTCATCCTGAACCCCGGCCGCGGCGCTCTGATCGACGACGACGCCCTGCTGGCAGCGCTGGACGCGGGCCACATCGCCCACGCCACGCTGGACGTGTTCCGGGTCGAGCCGCTGCCGCCCGATCACCCCTACTGGAGCCACCCGCGCGTCACCGTCACCCCGCATATCGCCGCCGACACCCGCGCCTCCAGCGCCGCGCGGGTGATCGCCGAGAACATCCGTCGCAGCGAGGCGGGCGAGCCGCTGCTGCACCTGGTGGACCGCACGCGAGGCTATTGAGCGCGGAAGTCCTGCGCCGGCGGTCGTTTCGGAACCCGCCGTGTCGGCTGGGGACTTGCGAAAGCGCCCGGACCCGTGAATGATTGATCAAATTCACGGGTCGCAATTCCCGTGACAGGGAGACACCGGATGCGGTCAGAACCGCAGGATACGGCAAGCGGCCCGTGCTGGCCGCGCAAACCCGAATTCGGCGGCGCGGTCGGATCGCGACCTGCAACCGGGGCACGACGCCCCTGATCCGGCATCCGAAACAACAGAGAGGCACCATGCCCGGAAATCTGACACTTGACGACTTGAAGAAGGCCGTGAAATCCGGCGAGATCGACACGGTGATTGCAGCCGGCATCGACATGCAGGGCCGCCTGATGGGCAAGCGGTTCCATGCCGAGTTTTTCGTGAACGGCGGTTACGAGGAAACCCATTGCTGCAACTACCTGCTGACCGTGGACATGGAGATGACCACGGTGCAGGGCTACAAGAGCTCCAGCTGGGAAACCGGCTATGGCGACTATGTGCTGAAGCCCGACCTGCGCACCCTGCGCCGCATCCCCTGGCTGCCCGGCACCGCGCTGGTCCTCGGTGACACGCAGGACCATCATCACCGCGACGTTCCCCACGCGCCGCGCTCGATCCTGAAGGCGCAGGTGGCCCGCGCCCGCGCGATGGGGTTTGAACCCATGATGGCGACCGAGCTGGAGTTCTACCTGTTCGAGAACTCGTACGAGAACCTGCGCGACGGCGGCCTGAACGCCCTGCGGACCGTGGGCGGCTACAACGAGGACTACCACATCTTCCAGACCACGAAGGAAGAAGACGTCATGCGCGCCGTCAGGAACGGCCTTTACGGCGCGGGGATCCCGGTCGAGAATTCCAAGGGCGAGGCCGAGGCCGGGCAAGAGGAGATCAACTACCGCTACTCCGACGCGCTGGATACCGCAGACAACCACGTCATCATCAAGAACGCGATCAAGGAAATCGCCTGGTCCAAGGGCAAGTCGGTGACCTTCATGGCCAAATACGACCACCGCCGGGCGGGGTCGTCGAGCCATATCCACCAGAGCCTGTGGACCACGGACGGCAAGGCCGCCTTCGCCGACAGGAAGGACGGCCACGGCATGTCCGACCTGATGAAGCACTACCTGGCCGGCCAGCTGCACCATGCCCGCGACATCACCGCCTTCCTTGCGCCCTACGTCAACAGCTACAAGCGCTTCTGCGTGGGCATGTTCGCCCCCACCAAGGCGGTCTGGAGCGCGGACAACCGCACCGCGGGCTTCCGGGTCTGCGGCGCGCATACCAAGGCGGTGCGGGTGGAATGCCGCATTCCGGGCAGCGACGTGAACCCCTATCTCGCCTGCGCCGCCCTGCTGGCGGCGGGCCTTGACGGGATCGAGAAGAAGATGCCGCTGGAGCCGGAGATGAAGGGCGACATGTATGCCGCCAAGGGCATCCGCGAGATCCCGCACACCCTGCGCGAGGCGGCGGAATTGCTGAACGGCTCGGCAATGCTGCGGCAGGCCTTCGGCGATGATGTGATCGACCACTACCTCCACGCCGCCCAGTGGGAGATTTCGGAAACCGACCGCGTCGTCACGGATTTCGAACGCGAGCGGCTGCTGGAGCGGGCGTGAGCGCGCAACCGATGCAGGTCGGGGCGGCGCTCCGACCCTTTCTGGAACGGCGGGGCACGCCCCGCCCTGCGAGGACGAGATGAAACCGATCCAACTGATTTCCCCCGTTGACGGCAAGGTCTATGCCGAACGGATGCCGCTGTCGCCCGAGGCCGCCGATGCGGTCGTCGCCTGGGCGAAGGCCGCCCAGAAACCCTGGGCCGCCCGCCCGCTGGACGAGCGCATCGCGCTGGTGAAGGCCGGGGTCGCCAGGCTGAATGCCATGTCCGAGATGGTGGTGGAGGAACTGGCCTGGCAGATGGGCCGCCCGACCCGCTATGGCGGCGAGTTCGGCGGGGTGAACGCGCGCACCGACTATATGGCTGGCATTGCCGCCAAAACCCTTGCGCCCGAGATGATCGAGGACAGCGACCAGTTCCGCCGCTATCTCGCCCGCGAACCCGTGGGCGTGGTCTTCATCATCGCGCCCTGGAACTATCCTTACCTGACTACGATCAACACCCTGGTCCCGGCGCTGATCGCGGGGAACACGGTGGTCCTGAAACACGCCAGCCAGACCCTGCTGGTCGGCGAACGTCTGGCCGAGGCCTTCCATGCCGCTGGCGTGCCCGAGGACGTGTTCCAGAACGTGGTGCTCGACCACCCCACCACCGAACGGCTGATCGGGCAGCGCAGCTTCGGCTTCGTGAACTTTACCGGCTCGGTCCGTGGCGGCCAGGCCATCGAGCGTGCGGCGGCCGGGACCTTCACGCCCCTCGGCCTTGAACTCGGCGGCAAGGACCCGGGCTATGTGCGCGAGGATGCGAACCTCGACGTGGCGGTGGACGTGCTGATGGACGGCGCGATGTACAACGCCGGCCAGTGCTGCTGCGGGATCGAGCGGATCTATGTCCATGAAAAGCTGTTCGACAGCTTCGTGGAAAAGTCGGTCGCCTGGGTGGGGCAACTGAAACTGGGCAACCCCTTCGACGCCTCGACCACGCTTGGCCCGATGGCGCACAGGCGCTTTGCGCAGGTGGTGCGCGAGCAGACGGCCGAGGCCATCGCCAAGGGCGCAAGGCCGCTGCTGGATCCCAAGAAGTTCGCCGATGACGGCGGCGCCTATCTGGCCCCGCAGATCCTTGTCAACGTCGACCACTCGATGCGGGTGATGAAGGAAGAAAGCTTCGGCCCAGTCGTCGGCATCATGCCAGTGAAATCGGACGCCGAGGCCATCGCCTTGATGAACGACAGCCCCTACGGCCTGACCGCCTCGATCTGGACCGAGGACTACGACACCGCCGCCCGGATCGGCGCGCAGATCGAGACCGGGACCGTGTTCATGAACCGGGCCGACTACCTCGACCCCGCGCTGACCTGGACCGGGGTCAAGGACACCGGGCGAGGGGCCTCGCTGTCCTATCTGGGCTACCACTCCGTCACCCGGCCGAAATCCTATCACCTGAAGAAAGTCTGAGACATGACCCACCCCGCCACTCACTCGGTTCCCAACCGGAACTGGTCCTATCCCACCGCGATCAAGTTCGGTGTGGGCCGCATCGCGGAACTGGCCGACCACGCAAAGAGCATCGGGCTGAAGAAGCCGCTTCTCGTCACCGACAAGGCGCTGGCAGGCCTGCCGATCACGGCGCAGGCGCTGGAAATCCTGGAGGCCGCGGGCCTGGGCCGCGCGGTGTTCTCGGACGTGGACCCGAACCCGAACGAGATCAACATGGCCGCCGGGATCGCCGTATACAAGGCCGGCGGGCATGACGGGGTGATCTGCTTCGGCGGTGGCTCGGCGCTCGACCTCGGCAAGATGATCGCGCTGATGGCGGATCAGCCGAAGAAGCTGAAGGTCTGGGACCTTGAGGACATCGACGACTGGTACACCCGCGCCGATGCGAAGAAGATCGCGCCGATCATCGCAGTGCCGACCACGGCTGGCACCGGGTCGGAAGTGGGCCGCGCGGGGGTGCTGACCAACTCTGAAACCCACAAGAAGAAGATCATCTTCCACCCCAGACTGATGCCCGCGGTCACGATCTGCGACCCGGCGCTGACCGTGGGGATGCCGAAGTTCATCACCGCAGGCACCGGCATGGACGCGCTGGCGCATTGCCTCGAGGCGTTCTCCTCGCCCTTCTACCATCCGATGTCCCAGGGCATCGCGCTGGAAGGCATGCGGCTGGTGTTCGAGAACCTGCCGAAGGTCTATGCCGACCCCAACGACCTTGACGCCCGCGCGCACATGATGAGCGCGGCGGCAATGGGCGCGGTCGCCTTCCAGAAGGGGCTGGGCGCGATCCATGCGCTGTCCCACCCGATCGGCGCGGTCTACAACACCCACCACGGCACCACCAACGCGGTGGTCATGCCCATGGTGCTGGAGTTCAACCGCAAGGCCGTTAAGGACCGGCTGACCCAGGCTGCGGCCTACATAGGCATCAAGGGCGGGTTCAAGGGCTTCTGCAAACGTGTGCTCGACCTGCGCGAGACGCTGAGCATCCCGGAAAACCTGACCAGGCTGGGGGTCAAGGATCCCGATCTGGACATGCTGACGAAGATGGCGCTGGAGGATCCCTCCTGCGGCGGCAACCCGGTCAAGATGACGAGGAAGAACACGCGCAAGCTGTTCGAGGCCTGTCTCTGACGGTGCGCTGTAGCGCACCCTACGCACGGGCGCGACGCTGATGCGCGAGACGACCGACATCGCGGTGATCGGCGCGGGCGTGATCGGGCTGACCATCGCGCTGGATTTGATCGACCAGGGCCATGAGGTGACCCTGGTCGATCCCGGCCCGCCCGGCATGGGGGCAAGTTACGGCAATGCCGGCACCATCGCCGGTTACGCCACCAGCCCGGTCGGCACGCCCGAGGTGCTGCGGTCGCTGCCCTCGCTTCTTTTCAGCCGGACCTCGCCACTGTCGATCCGCCACCGGGCGCTGCCCTCGCTGATGCCCTGGCTGGTGCGCTTTCTCTGGCAGTCGCTGCCCGCGCAGGCCGGCCGCAATGCGGCGGCGTTGGCCCTGCTCTTGCGCGATGCGGGCGAGCTTTGGGACGATCTGGCGCTGCGCGTGCAGGGGGCGGGCATCCTGCAACGCCGGGGCTGCCTTTACCTGTATGAGACCGGAGACGCCTTCACCCGGGCCTGGGCGGATCTCGACCGTCGCCGTGCCCTGGGGGTGGAGGTGGACCTCCTTGGCCCCGAGGGGCTGGCGGCACTGGAGCCCGGCCTGCCGCCGCAGGCGGGGGCGGCCTTCTTTCCCGGCGCGACCTTTCTGGACGATCCGGGCCGGATGATGGGGCTGATCGCGGCCGAGGTGCTGGGCAAGGCGCGGCATCTGCCCGCCCGGGCCGAGCGGCTGGAGCGCAGGCCCGACGGCGTGGTGATCGAGGGAGGCGGCAAGGACGGCGGCCTGCACCTGCACGCGCGTCGCGTGGTGATAGCGGCCGGCGCCCATTCCCGCGCCCTGGCCCGGCAGGCGGGCGACCGGATCCCGCTGGATACCGAACGCGGTTACCATGTCGAATGGGACATGGCCGAACCCCGCCTGACCCGCCCCGCCTGCCCCACGGCGCGCGGCTTCTACCTGTGCCCGATGGCCGGGCGGCTGCGCGCGGCGGGGACGGTGGAACTGGGCGGCCTGACCCTGCCGCCCTCACCGCACAGGATCGCGAAACTGGTCGAGGGCGCGCGGGCCTGCTTTCCCGACCTTGGCGCGCCGGATCGCGAGTGGATGGGTTTTCGTCCCTCGATCCCCGACAGCCTGCCGGTGATCGGCCCCTCGCGCGGCGGGGCCGAGGTGATCCATGCCTTCGGCCACGGACATCTGGGCGTCACGCTGGCGCCTGTAACGGCACGCATCGTCACGGCACTGATCGACGGCCATGCCACGGGTCTGGACCTTCGGCCCTACAGTCCATCGCGTTTCTGATCCGGGAGCGGCGGGCTGCGGCGACGATGCCCCTTGACCTTCCCATGATGGGAAGCCCCATATGCAGCTACGCCCTTGCATGCAGAGGCGGACAGACCATGACTGCATCACCGACCGAAACCACCCTTGCCCTGCCCGTCACCGGCATGACCTGCGCCTCTTGCTCGGGCCGGGTCGAGCGCGCGCTGAAGGCCGTGCCGGGGGTCAGCGCGGCTTCGGTGAACCTGGCGACGGAAACCGCCGAGGTGCGCGGGATCGCGCCGGTCGAGGCGCTGATCGGCGCGGTAGAGAAGGCGGGCTACCACGTCGCAGCCGCACCGCGCACGCTGGTGGTGGAGGGGATGACCTGCGCCTCCTGCGTTGCGCGGGTGGAACGGGCGCTGAAGGCGGTGCCGGGGGTGACGGCGGCATCGGTGAACCTGGCCACCGAAAGCGCGCGGGTCGAGGGGCCAGCCGATCCCGCCGCCCTGATCGCGGCGGTCAAGGCGGCGGGATATGCGGCGCGCGTCGCCTCGGATGCGGCCGGAACCCCGGCCATGCGGCGCGCAGAGGAGGCCGAGAGGCTGCGCCGCGACCTGATCCTGTCCGCCGTGCTGACCCTGCCGGTCTTTGCGCTGGAAATGGGCGGGCACATGGTCCCGGCCGTTCATCACTGGGTGATGGCGACCATCGGGCAGGGCACAAGCTGGCTGATCCAGTTCGCGCTGACGACGCTGGTCCTGGCCGGGCCGGGGCGGCGCTTCTTCAGCAAGGGGATTGCGGCGCTGGTGCGCGGGGCCCCCGACATGTCCTCGCTGGTCGCGATGGGTGCGGGCGCGGCATGGGTCTATTCCACGCTGGCGACCTTCCTGCCGGGGCTGATGCCGCCCGGCTCGGTCGCGGTCTATTTCGAGGCGGCGGCGATGATCGTGACGCTGATCCTTCTCGGCCGGCTCCTAGAGGCGCGGGCCAAGGGCCGGTCCTCCGAGGCGATCGCGCGGCTGATGGCGTTGCAACCCGCCACCGCGCATCTGCGCCGCGACGGACGGGTGGAGGATGTGCCCCTGGCCGAAGTCCGCCCCGGCGACGTGCTGGAGCTGCGCCCGGGCGAACGGGTGCCGGTCGATGGCCGCGTGATCGAGGGCAGAAGCTGGATCGACGAATCCATGGTGACCGGCGAGCCGGTGCCGGTAGAGAAGGCGCCCGGTGCCAGCGTCATCGGCGGGACGGTGAACCAGACCGGGGCGCTGGCGATCCGGGCCGAGGCGGTGGGCGCCGACACGATGCTGTCGCGCATCATCCGCATGGTGGAGGCAGCGCAGGGTGGCAAGCTGCCGATCCAGGCGCTGGTGGACCGGGTGACGCTGTGGTTCGTGCCGGTGGTCATGGCGCTGGCCGCGCTGACCTTTGCGGTCTGGCTGGCCTTCGGCCCCGCGCCCGCGCTGCCGATGGCGCTGGTCAATGCGGTTGCGGTCCTGATCATCGCCTGCCCCTGTGCCATGGGCCTGGCCACGCCGGTCTCGATCCTGGTCGGGACGGGCCGGGGGGCGGAACTGGGCGTCCTTTTCCGCAAGGGCGAGGCGTTGCAGGCCCTGCAGGGGGTCGAGGTCGTGGCCTTCGACAAGACCGGCACCCTGACCGAGGGGAGGCCGGTCCTGACCGCCTTCCAGCCCGCCCCCGGCGAGACGCGCGAGGCGCTGCTGCCGATCCTCGCCGCCGTCGAGGCGCAGTCCGAACACCCCGTCGCCCGTGCCATCGTCGCGGCGGCGGAGGGGCTGACCCTTCCGGGCGTCGAGGGCTTCCGCGCCCTGCCCGGCCATGGCGTCGAGGCTCGCGTCGGCGGATCCGACATCGCGCTCGGCTCGGCAGCCGAGATGGCGCGACGGGGCGTAGATGTCGCGGCCTTTGCCGATGAGGCCGGGCGGCTGGCCGACCGGGGCGAGAGCCCGATCCTCGCCGCGCGCGACGGCCACGCCGTGGCACTGATCGCGGTGGCCGATGCGGTGAAGCCCACGACCCCGGCGGCCATCGCGCGGCTCAAGGCGATGGGTCTGCGACTGGCCATGATCTCGGGCGACAATGTCCGGACGGCGGGGGCCATCGCCCGCGATCTGGGGATCGACGAGGTGGTGGCAGAGGTCACGCCCGAGGGCAAGGTCGAGGCGCTCCACCGGCTGAAGGCGCAGGGCAGGCTGGCCTTTGCCGGCGACGGGATCAACGACGCGCCCGCGCTGGCCGAGGCGGATGTGGGCATCGCCATGGGCACCGGCACCGACATCGCCATCGAGGCGGCGGATGTGGTGCTGGTCTCGGGCCGCCTGCCGGTGCTGGCCGAGGCGATCGGCCTGAGCCGCGCGACGATGCGCAACATCCGGCAGAACCTGTTCTGGGCCTTCGCCTACAACGCCGCGCTGATCCCGGTGGCGGCGGGGGTGCTGTATCCGGCCTTCGGAATCCTTCTGTCCCCGGTGCTGGCGGCGGGGGCGATGGCCTTGTCCTCGGTCTTTGTCCTGAGCAATGCCCTGCGCCTGAAACGATACGGAGCCCGCGCATGATGACCATCGGTGAGGCCGCCCGCGCAAGCGGGGTCTCGGCCAAGATGATCCGCTATTACGAGGAGACCGGCCTGATCCCCGCCGCCGGGCGCACCGGGTCGGGCTACCGGACCTATGGCCCGAAGGAGGTGCAGATCCTGCGCTTTGTCCGCCGCGCCCGCGACCTGGGCTTTCCGATGGACAAGGTGGCCGAGCTTCTGGCGCTTTGGCGCGACCGGGGCCGGGCCAGCGCGGATGTGAAACGGCTGGCCGAGGCACAGATCGCCGCTCTCGACCAGCGCATCCGCGAGATGCAGGCGATGCAGGCCACGCTGGGCCACCTGGTCCACGCCTGCGCCGGCGACGATCGACCGGACTGCCCGATCCTGGACGACCTCGGGGGGCGGTCCTGCGCGCCCGGTCACAGGGTGGACTAGCGCCGGCTTGCGCCCGGACGACAGCACGGCCAAGCTGGCGGGACGGGAAAGGAGCCGCCCATGACCCGCCGCATCGCCGCCGAAGGCATCCGCTTCGACTTCCACCCGCGGGGCGGGGTTCTGGACGGCTTCTGCGCCTCGGACGAGGGCCGCGACATCGCCCCCCTGCACCGCGCTCCCTGGGCGGCGGCCGAGGTTCCCCCGGAC
The DNA here is from genome assembly GCA_046294075.1 of Tabrizicola sp. Lineage (GTDB taxonomy): Bacteria > Pseudomonadota > Alphaproteobacteria > Rhodobacterales > Rhodobacteraceae > Tabrizicola. The sequence continues at coordinate 10,543 of JBKBJC010000035.1, forward strand.
GCCCCGCCGCATCAGGCCTGGCTTGCCGGCGACTTCCTCGCCGCGCCGATGGGGGCGTCAGAGCATGGCCTGCACGGACGGGCGGCGAATGGCGACTGGCAGGTGCTGGAGGCCCCCGCAGGCACGCTGCGCGCGGTCCTCTCGGGCGCGGTGCAGGGCGCGACGGTGGTGAAGGAACTGTCGCTCACCGATGGCCACCCCTTCGTCTATCAGCGCCACCTGTTCATCGGCGGCACGGGCGCGCTGCCGGTGGCCAATCACGCCATGGTCTCGGTCCCTAACGGGGCGCGGCTGTCCTTTTCCCGCAAGCGCTGGTGGGAGACGCTGGCCGAGCCGCTGGAGACCACGCGCGGCCGGTCCCGCCTGGCCTATCCCCGCCGGGCCGAGGACGCGGCCGAGTTTCCCGCCGCAGATGGCGGCACGGTGAACCTGCACCGCTATCCCTGGGGCGCGGCGCATGAGGATTTCGTCGCAGGGGTGGAGGATCCGGCCTCGCGTCTGGGCTGGACCGCCGTGGTCCGGCCCGAGGAGGGCGATCTGTTCCTGTCCCTGCGCAATCCGGCGGTGCTGCCGATGACGATGCTGTGGCAGTCGAACGGCGGGCGCGATTACGCCCCATGGAACGGGCGGCACAGGGGCTGCCTCGGGGTCGAGGAAGGCGCGGCGCTGCCGATGCTGGGGCTGTCGGCGCAGGAGGCACCTGATCCGCTGTCAGCCGCGGGCCAGCCGCCGCTGGTGCGGCTTGACCCGCAGGGCACGGTGGAGCTGCGCCACGTGATCGGCGCCATCGCCTGGCCCACGGGGCAATCGGTCGCCGGGGTGATGCTGGAGGGCGATGTGCTGACCGTCACCGGCGACTGGGGGGCGGAACGGAAGGTGCCGATCCGGGGCGGCTGGCTGGGCGGCACTGCGCCGCCTGCACCCGCGCCGAAGCCGCCGGCGCTCGACTGGGAGTTCTGACTGCGACTATTCGGTGAAGCCGGGCTTCTGCGCCCAGGCCCAGGCATCGCCGATCATCTGGCGCAGGGTCGAGCGTTTCGGCTCCCAGCCCAGCTCCTCGATGGCATGGGTCGAGGAGGAGACCAGCGCCGCCGCATCCCCCGGCCGCCGGTCGCCGATCACCACCGGCACCTCGCGGTTGGTGACCATGCGGCTTGCCTCGATCACCTCGCGCACCGAAAAGCCGCGCCCGGTGCCAAGGCAATAGATCCCGTTCCCCTTGCCCGCGAGCAGCCGTTGCAGCCCGAGGACATGCGCATCCGCCAGGTCCGAGACATGCACATAGTCGCGCACGCAGGTGCCGTCCGGCGTGGGATAGTCGGTACCAAAGACGGTAAGGGCCGGACGCTTGCCCGCCACCGCGTCCAGCATGAGCGGGATCAGATGGGTCTCGGGGGTGTGCTGCTCTCCGGTCTCGCCCTCGGGGTCAGCGCCCGCAACGTTGAAATATCTGAAGATCACATGCGAAATCCCGGCCGAAACCCCGAAATCGCGCAGCATTTGTTCAATTGCCAGTTTCGAGCCGCCATAGGCGTTGATCGGTCGCTGCGGAGTGTCCTCGGTCAGAAGCACCCCGTCCTGATCGCCATAGGTGGCGCAGGTCGAGGAAAGGACGAAGTTGCGCACCCCCGCCGCCGCGCAGGATTCCATGAGGTTCAAAGCGCCGCCAACATTGACACGCCAGTAGCGGCCGGGATCCTGCATCGACTCGCCGACCAGCGACAGCGCGGCGAAATGCATCACGGCGACGGGCCGGTGTTCGGCCAGCGCCGCGTCGATCGCGGCGCGGTTCATCAGGTCGCCCCTGACCAGCGGGCCCCATTTCACCGCGTCCTTCCAGCCGGTCGAGAGATTGTCGAAGACGACCGGTAGGAACCCGGCCCGGGCCAGGGCCTTGCAGGCATGCGCGCCGATATAACCCGCCCCGCCCGTCACCAGCACTCGATCCGTCATCTTCCCCGCCCCACACCATCCGGCCGTACGCCGTGGTGTGCGTCGAAAGCACCGCGCTTGTCCAGCCCATCCCCGACGCCGGGCCGGATCAGAAGAACATCAGATCCCCAGGCGCGAGGGAACAGCCCTCCTCCATGCTGAACAGCGCCACCGCATTGTCCGACGACCCGCCGTCGAGATCGAGGAACAGCGCGCGGAAGTTGGTGTCCCAGTAGAGGACCGGCCCGCTGCCGAAGCTGGCCGGCAGGCCTGCCCCGGTCTGCCACATCCCGGCCAGCGTCGCCCCGGCCGCGATGCCCAGGGCCGCGCGGTCCAGCACCACCCGGTCGGTGCCCGAGGTGAAGTCCAGGAACAGGTCCTCGGCATCGGCGGTGTTGATGACGAAGTGATCCACACCAAGACCGCCATGATAGACATCGCGCCCCGCGCCGCCGGTCAGCCAGTCGGCGCCCTCGCCGCCGTCCAGATGGTCGGCGCCGTTGCCGCCCACCAGCGTGTCGCTGTCGGCCCCGCCCCAGAGCACGTCGTCATCCTCGCCGCCGTTCAGCGAATCCTGGCCCTCCTGGCCGTAGAGCCAGTCGTTGCCCGCCCCGCCGTTCAGCGTGTCGTCGCCGGTGCCGCCATCCAGGTTGTCGCCGCCGGCGCCGCCATCCAGAAGGTCGAACCCTTCCTGCCCGAACAGCGCGTCGGTCTCGGTCCCGCCGTAGAGCGAATCGTCGCCGAACGAGCCGTAGAGCCAGTCCACACCCTCGCCGCCATCGAGAAGGTCGTTGCCATACCCGCCGTCGAGGTTGTCGCCGCCAGTGTCGCCATAAAGCGAATCGTTGCCGAAGCCGCCGAACAGGGCGTCGGTCTCGGCGCCGCCTTCCAGCCGGTCCTCGCCATCGCCGCCGAACAGCCAGTCCACCCCGGCACCACCAAAAAGCCGGTCATTTCCCACCTCGCCTTGCAGGTTGTCGCCGCCGTTGCCGCCGAGCAGCGTGTCGTCTCCCGTGCCGCCCCAGAGCGCGTCGGTATCGTCGCCGCCGTCCAGGCTGTCGTTGCCGGCGTCGCCATACAGCCAGTCCAGACCCGCCAGACCCGACAACGTGTCATTGCCGACCCCGGCAGCCAGCGTGTTGTCCAGCGCGTTGCCCGTGCCGTTCGACGAGAACTCGGACTTCATCAGCAGGATTTCGAGGTTCGCGCCGAGTGTGAAGGTCGTGAGGTAGCTCTCGATCGTGTCGGTGCCCGCGCCGGCCGCTTCGACCACCACATCGCCGGCCGCATCGACGACATAGAGGTCATTTCCCAGACCGCCCTCCAGCCGGTCCGACCCGGTGCCGCCGTCCAGACTGTCCTCGCCCGTCCCGCCATAGAGCGTGTCGTTGCCTGTCCCGCCCTCCAGCCAGTCGCTGTCGTCGTCGCCATAAAGCAGGTCGTTACCGTCGCCACCGAGGATCGTGTCCAGACCCGCCCCCCCCTCCAGCCGGTCGCTGCCAGCCCCGCCGTCGAGGAGATCATTGCCAAGACCGCCATAGAGCGTGTCGTTGACAAGGCCACCCTCCAGCACGTCCTCGCCATTGCCGCCATAGAGAAGATCGCTGCCGTCGCCGCCAAGCAGGCTGTCGTTCCCGCTGCCGCCATCCAGCCGGTCGTTGCCGACGCCGCCGTAAAGACTGTCGAGCCCGTCCTCGCCGTAGAGCGTATCATTGCCCAGCCGGCCTTCCAGGATATCGTTGCCGAGCCCGCCCGTCAGCAGGTTCGCCTGCCCGTCGCCTTGCAGCGTGTCGGAAGCGCTGCCGCCGGTCAGGCCCTCGATGCCCTGAAACAGGTCGCCCGATGCAAAGCCGGTGGACAGGGACGGGGTTTCCAGATCGACCCGCAGGGCGGTGGTGCTGTCGGCGTAGGAGGCGATGTCGAATCCCGCGCCGCCGTAAAGGATATCGGACCCGGCTCCGCCCAGCAGGATGTCGTTGCCGTCGCCGCCGAACAGGATGTCGTTCCCGGCACGCCCGGACAGGCTGTCATTGCCTGCCCCGCCGTAAAGCCGGTTCGCGGCCGCATCGCCGGCAAGCGTGTCGTTGAAGGAGGTGCCCTCCAGATCCTCGACCGCCACATAGACATCGCCTTGCGCCTCGCCCGTGTTCAGGCCGGGCGTCGTCAGGTCGGCCAGCACCCCCGCCGCAGCCCCGGCATAGCTGGCCAGATCGGTCCCCGTCCCGCCCTCCAGCCGGTCCGCCCCCGCTCCGCCGATCAGCATGTCGTCACCGTCCCCGCCGTAAAGCAGGTCATTGCCCGCCCCGCCCGACAGCCAGTCAGCCCCGCCGAGACCCGACAGCGTGTCGTTGCCGCCTCCGCCCTGCACGCTCTCGGCCGCGGACGAGCCCGAGAAGGTGTCGGCGAAGGCGGTCAGGATGAACCCTTCGATGGTGATGAACAGGTCGCCCAGTGCCTCGCCCAGGTTCTGGCTGGGTGTGACAAGGTCGATCCGGACCGCCGCGGTGGCGGTCTCGTAGCTGACCAAGTCGGTGCCATTGCCGCCCTCCAGCCGGTCCGCGCCCTCGCCGCCGATCAGGGTATCGTTGCCCTCGCCGCCATAGAGGCTGTCATTGCCGCTGCGCCCCTCGAGCCGGTCGCCGTTGCCCATCCCGAACAGCATGTTGGCCTGCGCATCGCCCTGAATCGTGTCGACACCCTCGGTGCCTTCCAGATCCTCGATCGAGAGATAGACGTCGCCTGCCGCCTCGCCCGTGTTGAGGCTCGGATTGGCCAGGTCGAGCAGGAGGCCCCCACCTGCGGCTTCGCGATAGCTTGCCCGGTCGCGGCCGGCACCACCATCCAGAACGTCGGCCCCGACCCCGCCCAGCAGCGTATCGTTGCCGTTGCCGCCGAACAGGCTGTCGGCACCGCTGCCGCCGCTCAGCCGGTCGTTGCCGTCAAGCCCGTCGATCCGGTTGTCGGCCGCGTTGCCGGTCAGCGTGTCGGCAAAGTAGGATCCGATGATCCCCTCGATCGAGAGGTAGATCTGCCCGGTTGCCAGTTGCGTGTTCTGGTTCAGCGCGTCCAGGTTGACCCGGACCCCGGCCGTGGCCCCGGTCAGGACGATGGTGTCGAACCCTGCGCCGCCGTCGATCGTGTCCGTCCCGGTCGAGATCAGGAACATGTCATCGCCGGCCGTTCCGGTGATGAAGTCGATCTGGTTGGTGCCGTAGAGCATGTTCTCGGGGTCTGGCGGCGTCGGCAGCGCGTGCCAGAGACCGATGAAATCGTTAAGCTGGAAATTGCCCGGCATCAGCGGCATGCCGTTCGACGAGATCAGTTCCAGCGTTTCGTCACCGTAGGAGATCAGCGCGCCCGTCGCGGTGGCGGTGATGGTCAGCGCGGCCAGCGAATGGATCCGGCCCCAGGCCGACAGGTCGATCCGGTCGATGCCGAACTGGAAGTCCGCGATCACGTCATGCGCGGCATCGGCCGCCAGGACGAAGATGTCGGCCCCCGCCCCGCCGTAAAGCGTGTCGCAGCCACCGCCGTCCGCCAGGATGTCGTTGCCCTGGTCGCCCGCGATCAGCTCTGCGCCGTCGCCGCCGACGATCATGTCCGAAGCGACCGATCCGGTCAGCGTGTCGTCCGAAGACGCGCCGCTCCGGATCGGCGCCAGCGTGCCCGGGTCGATCTGCAACCGGGTGATTCCCGCACCCTCGGTGGCGATGAAGATCTCGATCACCCCGTTCACCACCCGCGCGGTCATGGCGGTGATGTTCTCGAACGGCAGGCCCTGCCCGCTGAGCAGCTGACCGCAGTTGACCAGCCGGCCATCGGGCATCAGCGTCATCACCGTAAGCCCATCGTCGCCGCCGCCGGCGATGACGAAGACCCGGTCGCCGACCTGGGCGGTGGCCAGCGTCAGCACCGACTGGAACCGGGTGTCCAGCGTGTCGATCACATGGTCGGTCACGGTCATCGTGCCGTCGGCGGTCAGGGCGATGACGCTGATCGACGAGGAATTGGGCGAGGCGACGAGCAGATAGGTGGTCCCCGCCATCTCGACCACCCTGACCGCCGAGGGATCGGCGATCCCCAGCCCCTGCGGCGCACCGATCACGGTCGGATTGCCCAGCGTGCCGTTGGCGGCGATCGGGAAGGCGCGCACCACGTCGGCCTCCAGCGACAGGCTGACCAGAAAGCGTTGCCCGGCCACGGTCACCGGGATCATCTCGGAGATGTCGATGCCGGTGTGGGGTCCGTCCAGCACCTTCGACCCGACAAGGGTCATCGTGCCGTTGGCAGCCACCGAATAGGTGTGGATCGTGCTGTCGCCCATCCGAGCGGCGTAGAACCAGGTCGTGCCGCCGACCTGCACCACGCATTGCGCCGAGATCGCGCCCGAGAGGCTGCCCGGCAGCTGGATCGGGCTGTTCAGCGCGCCGGTCCCGGCGATGCCGAAGGCGTTGACCCCAGCCTGGTTCGCCCCGGTCACGATCAGATGCGTGGTGCCGTTGATGACAACGGTCTCGATCGTGGCCGGGGCCGGCAGGGCCGTCCCGGGGGCGATGTTTTCCTGGTCGAGCAGCGTCATGGACGCCCCGACTTCCAGCGCAAGGACGCCGCCGCCAGCGCGGGTCGCGGTGTAGAGCAGCGTCTTGCCGCCCTGCACCACGAGCTCCAGATCGCAGATTCCGGAGATCACGTTCAGCGGCGCCGCCGTGAACGTCTCCACCACCAGAAAGTTGATCACTTCCGGCCCCGAACACACCCATATACCCAAGGGCCAGGATGCCGGTCGAAGTCCTAATGCCGGGTGATCCGATCAGGGCGGGAACGCGGCAAATGGACAGGATTTTCGGCAAAGCCTAAGCTCCGGGGGCCGCCCCCGAACGCAGGATCCTGCGCGAGCGATCAGACGAACTGTTCTCCGATCAGCCGCTCCTCCAGCCCGTGACCGGGGTCGAACAACAGCCGGTGTCGCACGCTGTCGTCCGAGCGCACCTCGACGCTGACGACGTCGCGGACCGAGGACCGGCTGTCGGCATCGGCCATCACGGGGCGCTTTTCGGCCTCGATCACATCCAGCCGCACCAGCGCCGTCCGGGGCAAGAGCGCCCCCCGCCAGCGCCGCGGCCGGAAGGCCGACATCGCGGTCAGCGCCAGCACGTCCGACCCGATGGGCAGGATCGGCCCGTGCGCCGAATAGTTGTAGGCGGTGGAGCCTGCCGGGGTCGCCACCAGCGCCCCGTCGCACACGAGTTCCTCCAGCCGCATCCGCCCGTCGATCGAAACCCGCAGCTTCGCCGCCTGCGGGCCCTGGCGCAGAAGCGAGACCTCGTTGATCGCCAGCGCCTCGGTCACGCGGCCCTTCGCGTTCTCGGCCCGCATGGCCAGAGGGTTGATGACTGTCTCCTCCGCCGCCCGCAGCCGTGCGATCAGGCCGTCCTCGGCATAGGCGTTCATCAGGAAGCCGATCGTGCCGCAGTTCATGCCGTAGACCGGCAGCCGCCGCCCATGCGCCGCGTGCAGGGTCTGCAACATGAACCCGTCGCCGCCCAGCGCAACGATCACCTCGGCCGATCGCGCTTCGGCCTGGCCATAGCGCGCGGTCAGCGCCGCCAGAGCCCTGGCCGCAGCCTCCGCCTTGCTTGCCGTGAACCTGATGCGCACCCCCGCCCCTCCCGACCTACCGCCCAGTCTTGTCCGGGACGCGCGGCGAACTCAACCCCCTGTCCAGACCTTCGGTTGCACCCGTGACCGGCCGATACCGTGAGTTGGATCAGCACAGGCTGTCCATACCCAGGTCGCAGGCCCGGTCGAACAGCCGGGATGCCCGGGCGTCGTCTTGCGGCACACCGTCCCCCGACTGGTAAGTCAGGCCCAGGTTGCGACAGGCCGGACCGCTGCCCCCGTCACAGCCAAGCCGGTAGAACCGCGCGGCCAGCACCAGGTCCCGGTCAAGCCCGGTGCCGGTGTAATGTGCCCAGCCCAGGTTGCCGCAGGCCCGGCCATAGCCCTTGCTGCACCCGTTCCTCAGCAGCGGGATCGCCCGATCCGGGTCGGCCGACTGACCGAGGCCGACCAGATAGCTCATCCCGAGGTCGGAACATGAGATGACATTGCCCAGGTCACACCCCTTCCGGATGAACTCCAGCAGCAGCGCATCATCGCCTTCCGCCTGTGCCGCACGCGAACCGGCCAGGCAGGCGTCCTGGTCGCCGGCCGCACAAGCCGGCCAATTGTCGGCAAGGGGCATGCCCGCCGACAGCAAAAGGGTCAGCAGGGACGCGCGCGCGAATGGGAACGTCATGGGTTGTCTCGCACTGCTTCCGACCGGAGTTGCGCGCCGCAGTCTGACCAGAGAAAGGTGCGCCCGCAATCCTGTTGTGATCGGCACTGGCGTGGGGCCAGAGCACGGCCAGTCCGGCCTCTTCCGACAAGAATACTTCGCCCTGAACGCAGATCAGGTCGGATTATTGCCTTTCCTGTCGTCCCCGCCTGATCTACATAGCGGCGCACATTCATGCACCGGAGGACCTGACGATGAACGCCCCCCACCGCGATACCGGCTTCTTCACCGAACCCCTGTCCTCCCGCGACCCGGAACTGTTCGGCGCCATCACCCGGGAACTCGGCCGCCAGCGGCACGAGATCGAACTGATCGCCAGCGAGAACATCGTCTCCCGTGCCGTGATGGAGGCGCAGGGCTCGGTGATGACCAACAAGTATGCCGAGGGCTACCCGGGCAAGCGCTATTACGGCGGCTGCCAGTTCGTCGACGTGGCCGAAAACCTCGCCATCGACCGCGCCTGCCAGCTCTTCGGCTGCACCTTTGCGAACGTCCAGCCGAACTCCGGCAGCCAGGCCAACCAGGGCGTGTTCCAGGCGCTGCTGAAGCCCGGCGACACCATTCTCGGCATGTCGCTGGACGCGGGCGGCCACCTGACCCACGGTGCCGCGCCGAACCAGTCGGGCAAGTGGTTCCATGCCGTGCAGTATGGCGTGCGCAAGCAGGACCTGACGCTGAACTACGACCAGGTCCAGGAACTTGCCACGGAACACAAGCCGAAGATGATCATCGCCGGCGGCTCGGCCATTCCGCGCATCATCGACTTTGCCCGGATGCGCGCAATCGCCGACAGCGTGGGCGCCTATCTTCTGGTGGACATGGCCCATTTCGCCGGCCTTGTGGCCGCTGGCCTCTACCCCAGCCCCTTCCCGCATGCGCATGTGGCGACGACGACCACGCACAAGACCCTGCGCGGCCCGCGTGGCGGCATGATCCTCACCAACGACGAGGACATCGCCAAGAAGGTCAACTCGGCGATCTTCCCGGGCATCCAGGGCGGCCCGCTCATGCACGTCATCGCCGGCAAGGCCGTGGCCTTCGGCGAGGCGCTGCGCCCGGGCTTCAAGGACTATCAGGCCCAGGTCATCAAGAACGCCCAGGCCCTTGCGGACGAGCTGATGAAGGGCGGGCTCGACATCGTCACCGGCGGCACCGACACCCACCTGATGCTGGTGGACCTGCGGCCGAAGGGCGTGAAGGGCAACGCCACCGAAAAGGCGCTTGGCCGCGCGCACATCACCTGCAACAAGAACGGCATCCCCTTCGACACCGAAAAGCCGACGATCACTTCCGGCGTCCGCCTCGGCACCCCCGCCGGCACCACGCGCGGCTTCGGTGAACCGGAGTTCCGCCAGATCGGTCGCTGGATCATCGAGGTGGTTGAGGGCCTTGCCGCCAACGGCGAGGACGGCAACGCCGCCGTCGAGGCCAAGGTGAAGGCCGAGGTCGAGGCCCTCTGCCAGCGTTTCCCGATCTATCCGGATCTGTGATCTGCGCTGCCCCGAAAGCAAGACCATAATGGACACTGCACGTAAAGCGCGCCTTGCGGCCTTTCTCAAGGACGTCTGGGATGAAGGGCGCACGGACGCAATCGTTTCCTATCTCGCGCCGACTTACACCATCCGTCACGACCCCGGCGATCCCTGGGAGGGCAAAGTGCTGGACCTCGACGGTTTCCGCGACCGGCTGATCCAGTCACGGGCTGCCTTTCCCGACCAAAGCTTTGACGTCCAGCGCTTCTTTGCCGACGGTGACGCTGTGGTTGTGACGTGGCTTTGGCAGGGCACGCATCTGGGCAACTTGCCCGGCTTTCCTGCCACGGGTCGCAAGATCGGCATGTCCGGAGCCACGGCCTATTTCTTCGACGCCGACGATCGCCTGACTGGCCACTGGCAGATCAGCGACCGGCTTGGCGTTTACCAGCAGCTGATGGCAGGCCGCGCTCGCACTGAGCCCGTCGGTCAGGCGCTGCAGTGACGGCGCTTCTGCGTCTGACGCGGCATTCCGGCGTCGAGCAGGCGGCAGCGCTTCAGCATCGTCGAGAGTAGGGCACATCCAGCGGCACCAATTCGGCTTGAGTCCGGGCGGCCGGGTGCGTGATGTCGAGCATCGGCTAGCGTTCATGGCAGGCATTTGCACGCGCCGGTGGGCGTGGCGTTGGCGCCCTGCCCACATGCCCTACCGGTTACCCTCCCTTGGATGAGAGCGCCGTCAGACTGAAACTCCCGCTCAAGCCTTGGTGGGGCCTCGCGATGTGGGTTCGCCCCGATCTTGAAGCAGATCGCACGGCACCCGCCCCTTTGAACATTCCGCAAGTCGAACGGGTTTGAGTGCTGCAAGGTCTGTAGCCCGGTCTCGCAGCCAGAGCGTTCTGCGGTAATGTCGGGGCAGGTCCTGACAAGCCGGCTGCCCGCATCTGCGACTTGCGCCCGACCACGACCGCCCCGGTCACCCGGATGGTCGGTCGGGATACGGCAGAAGACAACCTGCCCCGCTGATGTCCAGTCCAGCACGTCCTATCCTTGCACTCCCCAACTTGACGCAGCCCGCTCCTCCGGGTCACATCGCCCGACCCATCCGGCTGCATCCGCATGACTTCCGACACCCGCTCCCTCGAACACCGCATGGGCGACTGGGCGCGTGCCCGTCTGCCCTTTGCCGTGGCCGAACTGGTGATGTTCGTCCTGAAACAGGGCTGGGCCTGCCTGTTCGGCGGCCTACTGCTGGCCGTCATCATCGCCACCAAACTGGTCTGGCAGCCCGATTGGCCCCTGCAACGCTATGATTTCCTGTTCCTGTTCGCCCTCGCCACGCAAGCCCTGTTCCTGTTAACGAAACTGGAAACCTGGGAAGAAGCCCGCGTCATCCTTCTGTTCCACCTCACCGGCACGGCGATGGAGTGGTTCAAGGTCCATGCCGGCTCCTGGGCCTACCCGGAACCCGGCATCTTCAAGCTTATGGGCGTGCCCCTCTTCTCGGGCTTCATGTATGCCGCCGTCGGAAGCTACATGGCCCGTGTGATCCGGGTCTTCGACATGGCCTTCGCGCCCTATCCGCGCTTTCCGCTGACCGTCATCCTGGCCGCCGCGATCTACGTCAACTTCTTTGCGCACCACTTCCTGCCCGACATCCGCGTCGCGCTTTTCATCGCCACCATCGCGCTTTACGGCCGCACGCGGATCTGGTTCCGCATCCACGACCGGCACTGGTGGATGCCCTTGCCTGTCGCGGCATTCCTCTCGGCGCTGGCGCTCTGGGTGGCGGAGAACGTGGGCACCGCGACCGGGACCTGGATCTACTCGGGCCAGATGCCGGGACAGATGGTCAGCTTCGCCAAGCTGGGGTCCTGGTATCTGCTGCTCTACGTCGCCTTCGTCACCGTGACACTGGTCATCCGCCGGTCGCTGCATGCCAGGGCACTGGACCCGAGTCCATCGGGGGAAATCCTTGCGAAATCCTAGACGCCGACAATCAAACCTGTGTTGACTGAACGAACTCCGGCAATGTCCACCTTGGACAGGCTCTCAGAAATAGCCCCGCCAGGCCAGAAAGCCGAAGATCGCCACGGCCAGCACCAGCACCCCGAAGCCGACCGAGCCGACCATTCCCGCGAACAGGTCGCGGCGGCGGCTCACCGGATCGATCGCGATCAGATGCTTCACACAGACATCATAGGCCTCTGTCACCTGGGTCATGTCGATCTGCCCCAGAAGCTTGGGGTTTTGCGCCTTGTGGGCCGCGCCGGCCAGCACCCTGCCCGCATCGCGCACCTTGCGCGGCAACAGGCGGCCGGCCCGCTTCAGCTTGGCGGCGAGTCCCTTGCCGCCAAGGCCCAGCCTCTCTTCCAGAAGCTGCGCCACCCGATCCGCCATCTGCTGGATCGTCACCGCACTCATCTTGCCACCCTCCACCGCCCCCGCCGAACCTAGTGTCGTTTGCCGGGACGATCAACCGCCCTGCGTCGGGGACACTGGCCTGAAGCTCTCGATATCGCTATGGAAAACCCATGCTTGCCATGATCCGCCACCCCGCCGCAATCGCCGCAACGGCCCCGATTCTCGTCATAGCGCACGGGCTTTACGGCTCGGGCCGGAACTGGGGCGTCATCGCCCGCCGCCTCGCGGACCGGCGCGAGGTGGTGGCGGTGGACATGCGCAACCATGGCGATAGCCCACGGTTCCCGACACAGAGCTATGCCGACATGGCCGCCGACCTGGCCGAGGTGATCGAGAGCCTTGGGCCGCAGCCGGTCGATCTGCTGGGCCATTCCATGGGGGGCAAGGCCGCGATGCAGCTGGCGCTGACCCGCCCCGAACTGATCCGCCGCCTGGTCGTCGCCGACATCGCGCCCGTGGCCTACAGCCACGACCAGACCCGCAACGCAAGGGCGATGGCCGATCTCGATCTGACGCGGATCACCACGCGGGCCGAGGCCGATGCGGCGCTTGCCGAACGGATCGACGACCCGACCTTGCGGTCCTTCTTCCTGCAATCGCTGGACCTGCGCCAGCATCCGCCGCGCTGGAAGCTGAATCTTCCGGCACTGGAAGCCGAGATGCCGAAGATCGTCGGCTGGCCGGGGACCAAAGGCCTGTTCGACCACCCTGCCCTGTTCCTGACCGGCGGCGAAAGCCGTTACGTCCGCCCGGAACATCGCGAAACGATCCGCACCCTGTTCCCGAAGGCGCGCCTCGCCAAGATCCCCGGCGCGGGTCACTGGCTGCACGCCGAAAAGCCGCGCGAGTTCGAGGAGACTGTCCGGGTCTTTCTGGAGGCCTAGTCCCCGATCTGCCGGGCGACCAGCCAGCTGACCGGCAGGGCAAGGGCAGCCCCGGCCGCCGCCGCACCGAGGATCGGCCAGAGCGTGCCATGGCCCAGGGTGAGGACCAGAATGACCCCCGACCCGGCAAGGGCCGTGCCGATCATGGAAAACAGGATCATCATCAGGCGCATGGCTGCAATCTCCTGCCGTTCGCGCATCGGATCCTGTCTGGCAGGCTTTCGCCTCCGGCGCCTTGATCGGCGTCAAGGCCGCACGCAGCGGATACCGAAGCACCCCCGCTCAGGCCGCTGCAAGGACCTCGCGCAGTTGCGCCTTGGTCAGGGCCACCGGATTGCCCTTCATCGACGAGGAAGACAGCGCGGCGGTGGCAATCCGGTCGTGGTCCGCGTCGGCGACCCCAAGCGCGGCGAGGCCCGGCAGCCCCTCGGCCCAGGCCCAGGCCTGCAACTCGGCCGGAGCCTCGGCGGCGCTCGATCCCAGCACCTCGGCCAGAACCGAACAGACCTCGTCCAGCCGGGCGCGCGCCGCACCCTCTGCGGCTGCCCGGTTCGCCGCAAGCACCGGCCCCAGCAGGGCACCGCAGATTGCGCCATGCGCCGCGCCGGTCATGCCGCCGATCACCCCCGCAAGGCCGTGCACCGCCCCGAGCCCCGCGTTGGCAAGCGCCAGCCCGCCGCAGAGGCTGACCCAGGCCATACGGTCCCGCGCCTCTGCGTCCTCGCCCCGCATCAGACCCATGAGCGCCCGCATTCCGGCGGCGATGGCAGGCGCCGCAATCGCATCGGCGTAGGGGGTCGCCTTGACCGAGACATAGGGCTCGATCACCTGCGTCACTGCATCGAGCCCCGAGGCCAGCGTCACCCCGCGCGGGCAGCCATCGGTCAGCGCCGGATCGACGATCGCCAGCCGCGCCACCATGCGGTCGTCGCGCAAGCTGACCTTGCGGCCCAGGTCGGGCAGGCCGATCACCGCGTTCTTCGTCACCTCCGCCCCGGTCCCCGCCGTGGTCGGAATCGCGACGAATGGCAAGGGATCTGCCTTCAGCGCCAGACCCTTTCCCAGCACCTCCAGATGCGCCATCGGCCCGTCAGGTGCGGGGATCAGCGCCGCCAGCGCCTTGCCGAGGTCCAGCGCCGCGCCGCCACCGAGGGCCACCACGCAGTCCGGGCGATGGGTGCGGGCCTCCGCAACAGCGGCCTCCACGTCGGCGAGCGTCGGCTCGCCTGCACACGTCAGGGCGAGCGTCTCCGGCCCGAGCGCCCTCGCCAGCCAGGCCGCCCGCGCGGGGTTCGCACCATGGACCACCACCACACGCGCACCGAAAGGGCGGATCAGATCAGGGGCCTTTGCCGCCTCGCCCCGGCCAAATAGGATCCGGCCGGGCGCGGTGATCCCGAAGGGGGTCATACCGCCATCGTGGCGGCAATGGCCTTGCGCCAGCGGGCGTATTTCGCATCGCGGGTCGCGGCGTCCATCTGCGGGGTGAAGCGGCGGTCGAGCGCCCAGGACTTCGAGAACTCCTCCGGCCCGCCCGCCACGCCTGCCTGCATCGCGGCAAGATAGGCCGCGCCGAGCGCCGTCGTCTCGGTCACCTTCGGCCGGTCCACCGGGGCGCCCAGGATGTCGGCGAGGAACTGCATCGTCCAGTCGCTGGCAGTCATGCCCCCGTCCACCCGCAGGACGCCCTGTGCCTCGCTGCCCCAGTCGGCCCGCATCGCCTCCAGCAGGTCGCGGGTCTGGTAGCCCACGCTCTCCAGCGCCGCGCGGGCGAATTCGGCGGGGCCGGAGTTGCGGGTCAGCCCGAAGACCGCGCCCCGGCAGTCGGGCCGCCAGTAGGGCGCGCCAAGGCCGGTGAAGGCGGGGACGAGCACCACGCCCTGCGCCTCTTCCGCTGCCTCGGCCAGCGGCTGGGTCTCTTTCGCCTCGCGGATGATCTTCAGCCCGTCGCGCAGCCACTGGACCACGGCGCCCGCGATGAAGATCGAACCTTCGAGGGCGTAGGTGGGCTTGCCCTCCAGCTGGTAGGCGATGGTGGTCAGAAGGCGGTTCTTCGACGGCACCCTGTCGGCGCCGGTGTTCAACAGCGCGAAGCAGCCGGTGCCGTAGGTCGATTTCATCATGCCGGGGCTGAAGCAGGCCTGGCCCACGGTCGCCGCCTGCTGGTCGCCCGCGACGCCGAGGATCGGGATCTCGCGGCCGAAAAGGTCTGGGCGGGTCATCCCGAAGGGTGCGGCGCAGTCCCGGACCTGCGGCAGGAGCGACATCGGGACGCCGAGAAGGCGGCAGATCTCCTCGTCCCAGCGACCTTCGGCGATGTTGTAGAGCAGGGTGCGCGAGGCGTTGGTGGCGTCCGTTGCGTGGAGCTTCCCTCCGGTCAGGTTCCAGATCAGCCAGGTATCGACGGTTCCGAAGGCAAGCTCGCCACGGTCGGCCCGGGAGCGGGCGCCTTCGACATGGTCGAGCAGCCACTTGACCTTGGTCCCCGAGAAATAGGGGTCGAGCAGGAGGCCGGTGCGGGCGGTGATCGACGGCTCGTGGCCCTGCTCTTTCAGGGCAGCGCAGATATCGGCCGTGCGGCGGTCCTGCCAGACGATCGCGGGGTGGATCGGCTGGCCGGTGGCGCGGTCCCAGATGAGCGTCGTCTCGCGCTGATTGGTGATGCCGATGGCGGCGATGTCGGCGGGCTTGACCCCGGCCTTCTCGATCGCGGCGCGCGCCGTGGCCGCGACGCTGGACCAGAGGTCGGCCGGGTCGTGTTCCACCCAGCCGGGGCGCGGGTAGTGCTGGGCAAACTCCTCCTGGGCAGACGCGACGGGCCGGAGGGCCCCCGATTGATCGACCCCGAACAGGATCGCGCGGGAGGATGTGGTGCCCTGGTCGATGGCGAGGATATGGGTCATGGGTCAGGCCTGCGGCGAAAGGTGTCCACGGTGGACAGACGAGAGAGTGTGAAGGATTCCAAGAGCTTGGTCGCGGGCGTTAGGGACATCTTAACGGTTTGATTTGTGCCGGACATCCGCAGCCTGGCGCAAGAATTTTAGAAAATTCTTGCAAATTCCTTCGAAGGAATTTGGTCCCGGGCGGCAGGCATCATGCACCGCCCGGGACCGTTTCAGCTTACTGCCAGGACTTGATCAGCTCGTCGTAGCTGATGGTCTCGGGCGTCGGATCCTCGTTCTCCAGCTTGGCAACCGGAGCGCCCGGTGCGTCCAGCCAGACCTGCGGGTCCTGCGGCTCGTTCATCTTCGGGCCGATATCGCCCTGGACGCCAGCCTTTTCGAGGCGCTCCAGCACCTTTTCCTGCTCGGCACAGAGGGCATCCAGCGCTTCCTGCGGGGACTTGGCACCCGACATCGCGTCGCCGATGTTCTGCCACCAGAGCTGCGCCAGCTTCGGATAGTCCGGCACGT
>JBKBJC010000036.1:0-26939 GCA_046294075.1 Tabrizicola sp.
ATGTTCTGCGCCGACACGATCGGCTGCGAGATCAACGTCTTCCAGGACGGCGCGCAGCACAGCCTGGTCGTGCAGGACTGGTCGCTTGTGCCCGATGACGACCGGCAGCTCCTGCGCGTCACCATCGCCGGCGAGCTGCTCAACCGGCCAGAGCCGGGCAGTTTCCGGATGACGTGGGACCAGACGACCAATTCGCTGGCCACGATACCGGGAGATTGACCCGCGCCGCCGGCAGGGGCGCAGGCGGTCGGCGCCCCGCACGGACCGGACATTGCGGCCTTGCGCCAGAAGGATGCGCGGCCCATACCTGAACGCTGGAGGGGCAGGCGCGACATCCACTTGCCGCGCCTTGCATCTGTTGCAGGAAGACCGGGCGTTTCCGGCGGATCCGTTTCCGGGGCACGGGGGAGAAGATGACCTTTCATATCGGCGCCAAGCCTGGCGACATTGCCGAAACCGTGCTTCTGCCCGGCGACCCCTACCGGGCCCGCTGGGCGGCCCAGACCTTCCTGACCAACGCAGTGCTGGTCAACGAGGTCCGGGGCATGCTGGGCTACACCGGCACCTGGCGGGGCCACCACGTCACCATCCACGGCTCTGGCATGGGGATGCCGTCGCTGTCGATCTACGCCAACGAGCTGATCCGCGACTATGGCGCAAGGACGCTGGTCCGCGTCGGCTCGGCCGGGGCGCTGCCGACCCATGTCAAGGTCCGCGACGTGATCCTGGCGCAGACCGCCTCGACCGTCGGATCGCCCTCGCGCACGATCTTCAAGGAGCTGAGCTTTGCCCCCTGCGCTGATTTCGGCCTTTTGTCAAAGGCTTACACCGCCGCCACCGCCAAGGGCACGCCAGTCCATGTCGGCGGCATCTATTCCTCGGACACCTTCTACGACGAACGCCCCGACCTGACCGAACAGCTTCTGCGCCACGGCTGCCTCGGGGTCGAGATGGAGGCGGCCGAGCTTTACATGGTCGCCGCCCGCCACGGCGCCCGCGCATTGGCCATTCTCACCGTCTCGGACCACATCACCACCCGCGAGGCGCTGCCCGCCGACCAGCGCGAACGCAGCTTTGGCGCGATGATCGAGATCGCGCTGGAGGCCGCCTTCGCATGACGCAGCTTTCCCCGCGCCCCTGGGTGCCCGCCGCCTGCGAAACCCTGGTCCAGCGCCTTGCCGCCGACGCCGCCGGACCTTCGGATCAGGTCGCGTCCCGCCTTGACAGCCTGATCGCACGCAACCGCGAAATCCACGATCAGGACTGCTTCAACCTCAACCCCGCGACCAACGTGATGAACCCGAAGGCCGAGGCCGCGCTTGCCTCCGGCATCGGCTCGCGCCCCTCGCTGGGCTATCCCGGCGACAAGTATGAAATGGGGCTGGAGGCGATCGAGGAGATCGAGGTCATCGCCGCCGAACTTGCCGCCGAGATCTTCAAGGCGCGCTACGCCGAAATCCGCGTCGGGTCCGGTGCGCTGGCCAACCTCTACGGCTTCATGGCACTGGCCAAACCCGGCGACAGCATCATCGCCCCGCCCGCCAGCATCGGCGGCCATGTCACCCACCATGCCGCCGGATGCGCGGGTCTTTACGGGCTGACCACCCATGCGGCCCCAATCGACGCTGACGGCTATACCCTTGATCTTGCATCCCTTCACGACCTCGCCCATGCGGTTAGACCAAAGATCATCACCGTCGGCGGCAGCCTGAATCTGTTCCCGCACCCGGTGGCCGAGGTGCGAAAGATCGCCGATCAGGTCGGGGCCAAGGTGCTGTTCGATGCCGCCCATCAATGCGGGATCATCGCCGGAGGCGTCTGGGCCAACCCGCTGACCGAGGGCGCGCATCTGATGACGATGTCCACCTACAAGTCGCTTGGCGGTCCCGCCGGCGGCCTGATCGTCACCAATGACGCCACCATCGCCGAACGGCTGGACGCCATCGCCTTTCCCGGCCTCACCGCCAATTTCGACGCCGCGAAATCGGCGGCGCTGGCCTTTACGCTGCTCGACTGGCGAGACCATGGCGCGGCTTACGCAGGGGCGATGGTGGACCTCGCTCGGGCCCTTGCGCGCGAGCTTGCCGCCCTCGACCTGCCCGTCTTTGCCGCCGACCGCGGGGCCACCGCCTCGCACCAGTTCGCGCTTGCGGCCGCGGCTTTCGGCGGCGGGCAGGCGGCCTCGAAGACCCTGCGCAAGGCGGGGTTCCTCGCCTGCGGCATAGGCCTGCCCCTGCCCGAAGTGGCAGGCGACCTGAACGGGTTGCGCATCGGCACGCCGGAACTGGTGCGCCGCGGCGTCACTCCCGCCGATGCCCCGGCACTTGCCGCGCTGATTGCCGAAGCCTTGCGCTCGAACGCCCCCGAAACCGTTGCCCCCCGGACGCGCGCGCTCCGCGCCCGATTCCGGGGCCTGCACTATGTGACGGCCTGACCCTCAGGGACCGTGGCTACGGTCGTAGGGGTTCGGGCCCGGCGGCCGCCAGCCTGCGGGCGGAGCCTTCGGCCGGAACACCTGCACGCGAAGCGGATGGCACGCCGCCACGTCCGAGGAATGCTCGCTGGAACAATCCCCGCCCGGACAGGCAGAGAGCACGCCCAGAAGGTCGATCTCCGCCATGAACTCCAGATAGTCGCCGGGGCGGACGGGCGAGGCCTTCATGAAATACTGCCCCGTGTCGCGGCTGAACCCGGTGCACATGAACACGTTCAGCACGTCATGCACATGCAACTCGGCCGCCTTCTTGGGCAGGCCCCAGTGGTCGGCGACGGCCCGGGTCAGGTTGGAATGACAGCAATGGTGATACTGCTCGCCCCCGGACAAGAGCGCATGGGTATAGGGATCGCAGCGCGTGCCGATCACGTCATGCACCGACCCGCCGAACCGGTCGAACCCGTACCAGTCCAGCGTGTCCTCGGTGATCGTGGCCATGGGGCGCAGATAGGGCAGGCAGGACCACATCCGGTCGCCGGTGGACAGATGCGTCCCGTGCAGGGCGCGCGTCTTGCCGCTGAAGAACCGCTCGGCCGGATTGTCGCGGGCGAACAGGTTCAGGTCGCCCACCTGGGGCCCCTCGACGCTGACAATGCGGAAGAACTGGCCCGCCGGCACGGTGAAGCAGCGGGCTTCTCGCGGGGGCACCAGCACTTCGGAGACCTGCGTCCAGCCCGCGCGCGCGGCCCGGTAGGCCGCCAGATCAGGGAGCGGCAGCCCCTCGACGGGGTAGCAGATCACGGGAGCAACCGCCTTGCGCTCGGCGGCATCGGCGGGGGCGCGGTGTTCGGGGCGGTCGGGCTTCATGGTCGCAGGCTTGCCGGAAATCGCCGTCGCCGCAATCCCCCGTCGAAGATGCCCTACCGCTGCAGCCGCAGGCAGTCCTTCGGCTCTGCCCCGCGCGCCTCTGCCCCGCAGGCCACGCAGCGCCAGTGATCCGGGGCCACGCTGCGGTCAAGCCGCCAGCGGCAATCGCGCGTCAGCGTCGTCGTCCGCCACCGATGCCAGAGGAACAGATAGACCCCGACCGCCAGCAACAAGACCAGCAGCGGCACGGGTGGGCCTCAGACCACCCGTTCCACCATCATCTTCTTGATCTCGGCGATCGCCTTTGCCGGATTCAGACCCTTCGGGCAGGTCTTGGCGCAGTTCATGATCGTGTGGCAGCGATACAGCTTGAACGGATCCTCCAGCTGGTCCAGCCGTTCACCCGTCGCCTCGTCGCGGCTGTCGATGATCCAGCGATAGGCATGCAGAAGCGCGGCGGGGCCCAGATAGCGGTCGGAGTTCCACCAGTAGCTCGGGCAGGACGTGCTGCAAGACGCGCACATCACGCATTCATACAGGCCGTCCAGCTTCTTGCGGTCCTCGATCGACTGGCGCCATTCCTTGGCCGGGCGGTTGGTCTTGGTCTCCAGCCAGGGCATGATGCTGGCGTGCTGGGCGTAGAAATGCGTGAGGTCCGGGATCAGGTCCTTGATGACCGCCATGTGCGGCAGAGGATAGATCCGCACGTCGCCCTTGATCTCGTCGAGGCCATAGATGCAGGCCAGCGTGTTGATCCCGTCGATATTCATCGCACAGGATCCGCAGATCCCTTCCCGGCAGGACCGGCGAAAGGTCAACGTCGGGTCGATCTCGTTCTTGATCTTGATCAGCGCGTCCAGGACCATTGGACCGCAACTGTCCATGTCCACGAAATAGGTGTCCACCCGCGGGTTTTCGCCGTCGTCGGGATTCCAGCGATAGATCTGGAACTTCCGCACGTTCTTGCCTTCCGGCTTCGGCCAGGTCTTGCCGGTGCGGATCTTCGAGTTCTTCGGGAGCGAGAACTGGACCATGTCTCAGCCTTTCCAGTCGGGTCTTGCATAAAGGGGGCGGCTCGGCGGTTGGCCGGCCTTCTGCATCACGCAGCTTTCGTAGACGTCCGAGGGGTCGCGGCCCAACAGGTAGTCGGAACTGACGGTCAGCTCCACGCCCGCAGCCTTCCGTCCGCCCGAGGCGACGCCGACCGAGACCTCGCCCCGCGGCTGCTGGGCCAGGCGGGCGCGCTCGAAACATTGCCGCTCGGCCTCGGCCAGCGTCATGGGACCGCAGGCGGTCAGGGCAAGGAGGGCGATGGGCAGCAGTCGCTTCATCGCCTCACCGCACCGGAGGAACGCCATTGGCGGCAAAGCAGGCCTGCGCCGCCGGCCTGATGGCGATCTGGCGGATCGTTGCCTTGGTCGCGGTGCCGGCCTCGACGCCCACATCACGCGCCAGAAGCCGCAGCTCGTCCTCGCTGGCCGCATCGAGGATGCATTTCGTGGCCAGCCGTGCCGGTTCGGCCGGCATGTCGATGTTGACCACCGGGAACACCACGGTATGAGCCGTCCGCTTAAGCGTATCCTGCACCAGCCCGGCCGGATCGCAGGCGGCGAGACCAAGGACAGCGGCAAGCGCAACGGCCGGGACGCGCATCAGAACTTCCTTTCCGCCGGGGCGATCTTGGCCAGGGCGATGCCGCCCTCGGCTTCGGTCGTGAGAGGGTCGGTGTGCACCGGACGGTAGTCAAGCCGCACCCGGTTTCCATCGACCCATGTCAGCGAATGCTTGCGCCAATTTGCGTCGTCGCGATTCGGATGGTCCTCCGAGGCATGCGCCCCGCGGCTTTCCTTGCGCGCCTCGGCCCCGGTGATGGTGGCAAGGGCGTTCGGCATCAGGTTGGTCAGTTCCAGCGTCTCCATCAGGTCGCTGTTCCAGATCAGGCTGCGGTCGGTCACCGCCAGGTCGTCCAGTCGGCTGGCCACCTCGATCATCTTGGCCTTGCCTTCGGCCAGCACGGCATCGGTGCGGAACACGGCGGCGTGGTCCTGCATTGTGCGCTGCATCTCAAGCCGCAAGTCGGCGGTCGGCACCGCCCCCTTGGCATAGCGCAGGCCGTCGAACCGGGCTAGGATCCGGTCCACCTCGGCCTTGTTGGTCGCCGGAACCGCGGCGGCCCGGTCCACAACCTGGCCGGCCCGGATCGCCGCGGCGCGGCCAAAGACCACAAGATCGATCAGGCTGTTCGACCCCAGCCGGTTCGCACCATGGACCGAGGCGCAGCCCGCCTCGCCCACCGCCATCAGGCCGGGGAACACGGCATCCGGGTTGTCCTTCGTCGGGTTCAGCACCTCGCCCCAGTAGTTCGTGGGGATGCCGCCCATGTTGTAGTGCACCGTGGGCAGCACCGGGATCGGCTCCTTGTGCAGGTCCACACCGGCGAAGATGCGCGCGCTTTCGGTGATGCCCGGCAGACGCAGCTCCAGCGATTCCCGCGGCAGGTGCGACAGGTTCAGGTGGATGTGGTCCGCCTTCGGCCCGACGCCCCGCCCCTCGCGGATTTCCAGCGTCATGCAGCGGCTGACATAGTCGCGCGGCGCCAGGTCCTTGTAATGCGGTGCATAGCGCTCCATGAACCGTTCGCCCGCGCTGTTGGTCAGATACCCGCCCTCGCCGCGCGCGCCTTCGGTGATCAGACAGCCCGCGCCATAGATCCCGGTCGGGTGGAACTGCACGAACTCCATGTCCTGCAAGGGCAGCCCCGCGCGGGCCACCATGCCCCCGCCGTCTCCGGTGCAGGTGTGCGCCCCCGTGGCACTGAAATAGGCCCGGCCGTAGCCGCCCGTCGCCAGCACCACCGTCTTGGCATTGAACACATGGATCGTGCCGTCATCCAGCTTCCACGCGACGACGCCGGTGCAGGCGCCATCGGTGATGACCAGGTCCAGCGCGAAGTATTCGATGTAGAATTCCGCGTTGTTCTTCAGGCTTTGCCCATACAGCGTGTGCAGTATCGCATGCCCTGTCCGGTCGGCCGCCGCACAGGTCCGCTGCACCGGAGGGCCGTTGCCGAACTCGGTCGTATGGCCGCCGAAGGGGCGCTGGTAGATCTTGCCCTCCTCGGTGCGGCTGAAGGGCACGCCATAGTGGTCCAGCTCGTAGACCGCCTTCGGCGCCTCGCGCGCAAGGTATTCCATCGCGTCGGTATCACCCAGCCAGTCCGACCCCTTCACCGTGTCATACATGTGCCATTGCCAGTGGTCCGGGCCCATGTTCCCCAGCGACGCCGCGATCCCCCCCTGCGCCGCCACCGTGTGGCTGCGGGTCGGGAACACCTTGGTCACGCAGGCCGTCCGAAGGCCCTGCTCGGCCATCCCAAGGGTCGCGCGCAGGCCGGCCCCACCGGCCCCCACCACGACCACGTCGTATTCATGCGTCTCGTACGGATAGGCAGTCATCATCGCTTCCTTACAGAGCCATGCGGGCCAGGGCGAACAGGCCTGTCGCGGCGATCACCCAGGCAAGACAGGTCACGAAGATGATCAGCATCTTCCGCGCCGAGCCCCGGGCATAATCCTCGATCATGGTCGTCGCCCCCATCGCGAAATGGCGCATGCCCACGACCAGGACCAGCGCCGTCAGGATCGCCGGAAAGGGGCTGCCGAAGGTGTCAACCACCGCCTCGCGGCTCTGGCCCAGCGCGCGGCCAAAGACATAGAGCCAGACCGGCACCAGGAAGGCGAGGCCGGCGGATGAGACAGTCATCGACCAGTGATGCCCGGTCCCGGCATGGGCCGCTCCGCGACCCTCGGCACGCTTGCGGGGAGTGATGTAGCGCATGGCAGCCTCACCGTACCAGAAGAATTGTGATCACAGTCAGCGCGGCCGAGCCGACGATGCAGGCCCAACCCAGCTTTTCCGCCGTGGGAATGTCCAGACCCTTGCCGGCGTCGTAGTAAAGATGCCGCAGCCCGGCCAGATAGTGGTACCAGACCGCCCAGAGCGAGCCGGTGAACACCAGATCGCCGAACCAGCTGGTCGCAACCGCGTTCGCCGTGGCGAAATAGGCGTCCGAGGTCGCCGCGGCCAGCAGCCACCACACCCCCAGCACCACGCCTGCGACCAGTGCATGCCCGGTAATCCGCGTCAGGATCGAGGTCAGCATCGGCACCTGCCAGCGATAGATCTGCAGGTGCGGCGAAAGGGGTCTCTCGATCCGCTTGGCGTTGGCCATGATCCGTCCTCACGTCTGGCGGCGCCGCCCGCAGGCCAGCACCAAGGCTGTCACTTGCTACTCTGCATAGCGCGGATTTCGCCCGTGTCACGCACGGATTGCCGCAACTGCAACATGTTGCCGCTATCGGCGACGAATTTCTGGCGTTTGCGATCACAAATTTTCAGGGCGTGATCACACATTCCGCCGACGTCCGACTCACATCGGCACAAGTGCCCAGCAGTCGAGGTCCAGCAGCACCTCCGGCAGATATTTCCCGTCCGCGCCGCGCAGCGTTCCGGCGCTTCCCCTGGTCGCCACCAGCCGCAGGCGCAGCGCCCCGACCGAGCGCACCGCGGTCTCGGCCTTGTCCAGCACCTGCGTCCAGGCGCGCACCGTGTCGCCCGCGAAACAGGGGTTCGCATGCGCGCCCGCGTTCAGCGCCACGATCATCTGCGCATTGGCCAGACCGTTGAACGACAGCGCCCGCGCCAGGGAAATCACATGCCCGCCGTAGATCAGGCGCCGGCCATCCTCGCGCTGGGTGATGTCGAAATGCACCTTGGCGGTGTTCTGCCACAGACGGGTCGCCAGCATGTGCTCGGCCTCTTCGATGGTCACCGCATCGACATGGTCGATCACTTCGCCGACCTGATAGTCCCCCCAGCGATGCGGCTCTCCGGCCAGCCCGAAGTCATAGGCCGAAAAATCCAGCCCCTCCGGAACCATCAGCGCGCCCGGCTCCACCACCGGGGTCAGCTCCGGCACATGGACCGGCATCTCGACCTCGCGCCGCCGCTTGCGCACCATCACCCAGCGGACATACTCAAGCACGGCATCGCCGTTCTGGTTCAATCCCCGCGTCCGCACCCAGACCACGCCCGTCGCCCCGGACGAGGTCTCCTTCAGCCCGATCACCTCGCTTTCGGACCGCAGGGTGTCGCCGGGCCAGACCGGCCTCAGCCAGCGCCCCTCGGCATAGCCGAGATTGGCCACCGCGTTCAGGCTGATGTCGGGCACCGTCTTGCCGAACACCGTGTGAAAGGCGATCAGATCGTCCAGCGGCGCGGCCTTCAGCCCCACCGAGCGCGCGAACTCGTCCGAGGAATACAAGGCCCCCCGCGCCGGATAAAGCGCATGATACAGCGCCCGCTCGCCCTGCCCCACCGTGCGCGGCACCGCATGGCGGATGACCTCGCCCAGGCGATAATCCTCGAAGAAACGTCCCGGATTTGTCTTCATTGCTCGCCCAGCTTCAGGTCCGGGTGATAATCGCCCGCGACCTCCTTCACCACCGCCTGCCCGCAGCGCATCACCCCGTTGGCCGCGTCGAACGCATAAGCGGGCGAGCCGTGCAACTCCCACCCCTTGTTCAATGCCGCCGTCACCTTGTGACAAAAGGCCGAGGTGTCATCCGCGCTCAGGAACCGGTAAAGCTTCATCTTCTCCGAACCTCAGACAATTCGACTGAAATTGTCTTGCTCTTTTCCGAAATACTCCACGGGGGTGCGGGGGTGTGAAACCCCCCCTCGACCTCAGCCCCAGGGCGGCACGCCCAGCCAGTTGTGGATCAGCATCACCACGCCCATCACCACGACGCCCCCGATCACGGCGCCCGCTTCCTTGCCCATCGTTGCCGGCACCGGCGGCGCGGGGCGCGGCTCGGCACGGTTGATAAGGATCACCTCCACCACCGC
This sequence comes from Tabrizicola sp., assembly GCA_046294075.1. Taxonomy (GTDB): domain Bacteria; phylum Pseudomonadota; class Alphaproteobacteria; order Rhodobacterales; family Rhodobacteraceae; genus Tabrizicola. The sequence continues at coordinate 9,209 of JBKBJC010000036.1, forward strand.
CCAGGCGAGAAGCCCGCCGAACAGCACCACGCTTGCCAGATCGCCGTTCGCCAGCAGATGCGCCACCGCCCAGGTCTTGACCGCCGTAAGCTGCGGGTGCCGGATCACTGCGGTGATCCGCGTCTTCATGCCGCTCGCCGCGTAGAGGTAGAAGGCGAACAGCATCAAGAGGTTGTTCACATGCACCAGGAAGCGCGGCGGATACCAGAGGTCGACCTGCTCGACCCCGCGATAGCCCATGACCATCAGCACCACGCCGGCCAGCACGCCGACCGCGACGATGCCCTTGCCCGGGTCGCCGAAGCGCGCCCGCGACGCCGGTGCGAGCCGCTTCCACAGATGCGCCACCCACCACAGCGCCAGTCCCAGAACGATCAGTGTCATGCGATACCTCCAGCCGGTTCATCGCGCGCACAGTGCCCTCAAACTGCCAGCGCCGCAATCGCCTCGGCCTTGCCGATCAGCGCCTCGGCCGTCGCGACATGCAGGTTCTCGACGATCCGGCCGTCCACCACCGCCACGCCCTCGCCCCGCGCCCGCGCCTCGGCATAAGCCGCAATCATCCGCCGGGCGAGCGCAACCTCATCCTCGGACGGCGCAAAGACTTCGTTGGCGATGTCCAGCTGCGCCGGGTGGATCAGCGTCTTGCCGTCGAACCCCATGTCGCGACCCTGCTCGCATTCCGCCCTTAGCCCCGCCTCGTCCTTGAAGGCGTTGAACACCCCGTCGACAATGATGCGCCCCTCGGCCCGCGCCGCCATGACACAGGACCCGAGCCCCGCCAGCAGCGGCAGCCGGTCGGCCCGGAACCGCGCGCCCAGTTCCTTGGCCAGGTCGTTGGTGCCCATCACCATACCCTCCAGCCGGGGATGCGCCGCGATGGCGGCCGCGTTCAGACAGCCCTTCGCTGTCTCCAGCATCGCCCAGAGCGGCGCGCGCACCGAGCCCGCCACGGCCTCCAGGTCGGACGGACCATTCACCTTCGGCAGCAGCACCGCATCCACGCCCGGATGGGCGCCGAACGCCGCCAGGTCGCCCGCGATCCACTCGGTGCCAAGGCCGTTCACCCGCACGATCCGCGCCCGCGCGCCGTAGTCCGCCGTTCTCAGGACCTGTGCGAGAAGCTCTCGCGCCCGATCCTTCTCCTCGGGCGACACGGCATCCTCGAGATCGAAGATGATCGCATCGGCCGCCAGTTCCCGGGCCTTTTCCAGCGCACGCTCGCGCGCGGCCGGGATGTAGAGGACAGAGCGATAGGGACGGGTCACGACTCACCTCCGCGCAACATTCTTGCGCTTGAAAGCACAGATCGGACACAAACGGCAAGATGGAATCTGCCGCAGCGCAGAAATCCCTTGGCACCTGCAGCGCGGGAACGCCACGTTAACCGCCTGTCAGTCTGGAAGCGGCAGCCTTTCCCGCATCCCGAACGCCAGAAAGGCCCGCCCATGACCAAAGAGATGTTCGCCCTCTCCTTAGGCCTCGTCGCGATGCTCGCCGCCACCGACATCGCCCACGGCGCCCCGCAATGCGACAGCCGCGAGGCCGTGACCGCGCTTCTCGCCGACCGCTACGGAGAAACGCGCCGCTCGCTGGGCATCGCCGGCGAGGCCGCCGTGATGGAAGTCTATGCCTCCGACGAGACCGGCACCTGGTCCATCACCATGACGCTGCCCGATGGCAGGATGTGCCTGATGGCCTCGGGTTCGGACTACGAGGCTGTGACCGAGGACCTGCCCGCCGGCGGGGACCCCGCCTGAGGCCGGCACCGCTTGCAGGCCCGGAACCCCGCCGCCTCGCAGTCCGAGACCGAAGGCCGGAACGCCACGTTCCGCCGCAGGGGCGTCCGCGCCGGGCAGGTCATCCGGCAGAAGATGCCGGTAGAGCCCACGCAGACGAAGGCCAGCCTCTCGAACCGTCCGTCCCGCTCGGCAAGGCTGGCGTAAAGCACATCGGCGTCGGGCAGCATCCGTTCTCTCCTTCCGGGCCGGGACCCAGGGCGCTTCCCTCCCCCCTTCGTGGGGGAGGGAGAGGGTGGGGGGGACCATCGGCCGCCGCAGGATCATGATGTCATGCAACGGCTCCGCAATCATCCCCCAGCCCCGCGGAAACCGCAGCTTCCGGGTCAGATCAGCCCGCGGACGCCATCCCAGATCAGCTTCAGCGAGATCAGCGCCAGCGCCCAGACTACCAGCCGGAAGAACAGCCGTTCCGGCATCAGCTGCACCAGACGCACCCCGGCAAACACCGCCACCACCGCTGGCAGCGCCAGGACCACCGCCGCCTTCAGGTTCGCCGGGTTCAGCTGGCCCAGCGCGGAATAGGGGACGAGCTTCACCGCGTTGATGATCGCGAAGGCGATCGTCGTCGTCCCGGCGAAGACCGCCTTCGGCAGCCCGAGCGGCAGCGTGTAGACCTGCCAGGGCGGCGCCCCCGCGTGGCTGACAAAGCTCGTGAACCCCGTCACTGCGCCCCAGAACAGTCCCGGCGCCACCTCGGCCCGCTTCGGCGTTGCCACCACCGGCTTGCGCGCCAGGATGTTCAGCGCAAAGGCAAGGCCGATGACACCCACGACCAGCGTCACCGCCGCCTCGCTGACCAGGCTTGCCGTCGCCCAGCCGATGCCGATCCCGACCACCGCGCCCGGGATCACGATCGCCAGAACCCTTCGCTCGAAGGCATGGCGGTAGGCGTAAAGCCCAAAGACGTCCGAGACGACATAGACCGGCAGCAACAGCCCCGCCGCCACCACCGGGTTGATCACCAGCGCCAGCACCGGCACCCCCAGCATCCCCACTACCGGAACGCCGCCCTTGCCCATCCCCACCAGGGCCGCCGCGACCACCGCCGCGGCCCAGAAACCCGGACCTTCCATCGCGCCCTCCGCCCGTTACCGCTAACCCCTTCCGCGCCGGCCCGAAAGGCGGAAATTTTCGCATACAATGGTATACCAATCCCGTCCGAAGGCTGGACAGACGCGCCATTAGCCGCTACCCACCTCCGCGATTCACCCCAACGGAGGCTCCCATGGCCAGACCCAAGATCGCCCTCATCGGCGCCGGTCAGATCGGCGGCACGCTTGCACATCTGATCGCGCTCAAGGAACTGGGCGACGTCGTCCTGTTCGACATCGCCGAGGGCACGCCGCAAGGCAAGGCGCTCGATCTGGCACAGTCCGGCCCGGTGGAAGGCTTCGATGCCATGCTGACCGGCACCAACATCTACGCCGACCTCAAGGGCGCCGATGTCTGCATCGTCACCGCCGGCGTGCCCCGCAAACCGGGGATGAGCCGCGACGACCTTCTGGGCATCAATCTCAAGGTGATGAAGTCGGTCGGCGAAGGCATCAAGGCCAACTGCCCGAACGCCTTCGTCATCTGCATCACCAACCCGCTGGATGCGATGGTCTGGGCGCTGCGCGAGTTTTCGGGCCTGCCGCACAACAAGGTCGTCGGCATGGCGGGCGTGCTGGACAGTGCCCGCTTCCGCCACTTCCTCAGCCTCGAGTTCAACGTCTCGATGAAGGACGTCACCGCCTTCGTCCTTGGCGGCCATGGCGACACGATGGTGCCTTCGGTCCGCTACTCCACCGTCGGCGGCATTCCGCTGCCGGACCTGGTGGCGATGGGCTGGACCACGCAGGAAAAGCTTGACGCCATCGTCCAGCGCACCCGCGACGGCGGCGCCGAGATCGTGGGCCTCCTGAAAACCGGCTCCGCCTTCTACGCCCCGGCCGCTTCGGCCGTGGAAATGGCCGAAGCCTACCTCAAGGACCAGAAGCGCCTTCTGCCCTGCGCGGCCCATGTCAAGGACGCCTATGGCCTCGACGGCCTTTATGTCGGCGTGCCGGTCATCATCGGCGCCGGCGGAGTGGAGCGTGTGGTCGAGGTGAAACTCGACGCCAGCGAAAAGACCATGTTCGACAAGTCCGTCGACGCGGTGAAGGGCCTTGTCACCGCCTGCAAGGGCATCGACCCGACGCTGGCATAACTTGTAGGTCGGGGTTCACCCCGACTTCCCCCAGGGTGCGCAGCCCTTGCGCACCCCACGCTCGTTCAGCCCCCTCGTTCAGCAATTGCCGGGGATCTGCAAGGTCCAACAGGTCTTTGGCCCGGGCGTTCGCCTCATGCCTTCAGCTGGGCCGCCAATCCGTCCAGCATCAGGTTCAGCCCGAAAGCCAAATGGTTGACCCCTTCATGTGATCCCTCCGCCACCATCTGACCCAGGGCGCAGAAATGCGGATATCGATCCGGATCGATCGCAGGCAGATGGGTGCTTGCCGCTGCGGCATAATCCTTTGGTTCCAGGGGCATGCTGCGCTCCAAGAGGTGAAACCCGTAGATCAGGCTGTCCAGCGCATTCATCGCGTGATCGGCCTGGACATAGCTGAACCCGGCGGCACGCAGACATCCCAGTGTGGCTTCATTCAGCGCCAGCATGTTGGGCCCCACATTGATCCGCCCCACGATCAGCGAAGGCGCCCAGGGGTGCGCAAGAAACACCGTTCGCATCGCCTGCGCGCGGCGGCGCAACTCGTCCTGCCAATGTCCGCCCGTGCTCGGCAGGTCAATGCGCCCCACCACCGTATCGACCACCGCGTCCAAGAGATCATCCTTGTTGCGAATGTGGTTGTAGAGCGACATCGCCTCTACTCCCAACTCCTTCGCCAAAGCCCTCATGCTCAGGTTTTCCACGCCGCCCGAGTCGGCAAGCTTCAGCGCAGCTTCGGTAATGCAGGCCCGTGAAAGGCCAGGTCTACGGGGTTGACCGACCGAGGTCATGGTATCCGTACCAGAGTTCGGGTTGACATACTTACACCGTAAGTTATAGCGATGGACTTCAGCTTACGCTGTAAGTAAAAGGAAACATCAATGCACGCGTCTGGACAATACAAAAGCTCCGCTCCGGGGCTGGTTCTTCTTGTTGCCGTTGCCGCTCTGTCACTTCCCGGCAGCGTAGAGGCCGAAGGGCTGCGCTATTCGATAGGCCTTCTCGCTGGGGCAGGACAGTCGCCGTTCGAAGCGGACGAGACCAACACCGGCCTCATCCCCGACTTCCTGATTGAAGGCGACCGGTTCAGTTTCGGCACCTCGGGCCTGACCTTCGACGTCCTCGAAGGGGCCGGCCTCAAGATTTCGGCACGTCTTGCACCGCGCTGGTTCGCCGCAGATCCTTCCGATGTTGCTGGCCTCGAACATCTCAAGCGTGATATCGCCGTCGAAGCCGGCCTGTCCGCCCGCCTGGCCATGGGGAACTTCACGGCAGAGGTCGAGGCGCTGAAAGACGTGTCGGACACGCATGGCGGCATGGCCGTGAATGCCGCGCTCTCGACCGGCTTCAGCGTGTCCGATCGCTTCACGGTCGGTGCAAGAATGGGGGCGACCTGGATGGACGCCGATCTCGCGACCTACAGCTACGGCGTCCTTCCCGGCGAGGCGACCGGCTCGCTTCCCGCCTATCGCGTCAACGCGTCCGTCATTCCGTCGATCAGCCTCAACGCCGCCTATGCCCTGTCCGAAAACGTGTCGCTGACGGGCGCGCTGGAGACCAGTTTCCTGCCCGATGGCGTCACGAACAGTCCCATCGTCAAGCGCGACACCGTAAGATCGGTGATGATGGGGATGCGCTATGAATTCTAGGCCCTTGCCGAAAGGTGCCACCGCGAGGCGGCCGCCAGACACGACGCGCCCCATGCCACGGCAGCTTGAAACGGCGACGAAGAAGACCCACCGTCCTTTCAGGACCATGGCCGTGCCTTCCGCACTCCTCCTCGCAACCCTGCTCCCGATCCTTCTGGCGCTGGTGCAAGTGGTCCAGATCCCGCTGGGTTCGCTGCCCGAAGACAGCCTGCGCCTGACCGCCACCCCCATCCTGCATTTCCTGCATGTGCTGGGCGGCGCCACCTTTGCCATCCTTGGACCCATCCAGTTTGGCCGCGCCCTTCTGCCGAGGTTCGGGCGTCTGCACCGCGTTCTGGGCCGCGTCTTTGTCGCGACCGGAGCGATGATCTCGTTCAGTTCCCTCGGTCTCCTCTGGCATTTTCCCGACACCTACTCCCCGGCCATCAGCAGCGGGCGGCTTGTATTCGGGATCGGCCTGGCCGTCGCCCTGTTGATGGCCATGCACGCGATCGCCGCGCGGGACCACCTCCGCCACCGGAACTGGATGATCCGCGCCTACACCATCGGGATCGGCGCGACAGCCGTGACAATGGTATTTTTCCCCATCTACCTGCTCACTGGCGAGCCACCGCAGGGCCTCGTCGCGGACACCGCCTTTCTGGGGGCCTGGACAGCTTGCGTGGTCGTTGCGCAAGGCCTGGTGCGCAGGCTCAAAGCATGATCGGAAGGCCAAGCCGCTACCCGTTCCCCCGTAGGATGCGCGCCACTCCCGCCCCGCAGCCCCCCTGCATTTGCCCTTTCTCAAATACTCCCGCCGGAGGCATCCCCGCCCGCACCCTCGCGTCCCGCCAACCCACACCGCGCCTCCCTCCCCCCGCGTGGGGGAGGGATGGGGAGGGGGGGCAGGTCCAAAACCCCCGCGCCCCAAACCTTAACACCACCCTAACAAAAAAACCCAACCCTCTGAAATCCCTGGCAGATCTGGTTTTGTCCACCGTGGACACATCTGCACCCCTTGCCCCGAGCCCCGGAATCCGGCATCCCCGGCTCCAGACCCGTTTCCCGGAGGCCCCCGATGGACTACTCGAAATCCGGCAACCCCAAGGGCTCCCGCAGCACCCTTCGCGGTCCCGACCACGCCCAGAAAGGCGCGCCCAAGTCGGTCAAGCCCCCCCGCGAGACGCCGGAGCAGCTCCTCGCCCGGATGAAGGCCGCCGCCGCCGCGAAGAAGGACCCCAAGGCCTGACGCGCCTCAAGTCCCCCTACCTCGCCCCCGGCTTCTATGACGAGGCCATCGCGAAGGGCCGCCACCGCGACATCGTCGGCGGCCGCTGGGACGAGACCGCCCGCGTCCAGATGGCCGCCCTTCTTGCGGCGGGGATGACCCCCGACGACCACCTGCTCGACATCGGCTGCGGTGCCCTCCGCCTCGGCCACAAGGCCGTCCCCTTCCTTCGCCCCGGCCACTACTGGGGCACCGACGCCTCGCTCGCCCTGATGCGACACGGCCGCCAGACCGAACTGCCCGATCCCGCGGCGCTGCCGCTCGACCACCTGATCGAGGACACCCGCTTCGCCTTCCCCGGCATCCCGGACAGCATCACGCTGGCCATAGCCTTCGGGGTCTTCACCCACCTCCCCCATGCCGACCTGCAAACCGCGCTCACCAGCCTCCGCCGCTTCCCGAAGCTCCGCGCGATCCTCTTCACCACCTTCCTCTCCGATGCACCCGGCCCCACGCGGCAACCCGACGGCGTCGTCACCCACCCCGACCGTCCGCCCTACCACGTCCCCGAGGCCCGGGTCGCCGAGACCGTCCGCGCCGCGGGCTTCAGCCCCACTCGCCTCCCGACGCTCCTCCCCCGCGGCCAGGTCCTCTGGTCGGCCACCTGAGGGCTTCCCACCTTGCGCCCCGCCCCCGGCATCTCCACACTCCAGTGAAAAGGAGTCCTCCCATGCGCACCCTCGCCCTTGCCCTTCTCCTCGCCGCGCCTGCTGCCGCCACCGCCGAGACGATCTCCGAGGAAATCGCCCGCACCGGCCTGTCCGCGACGGAAGCCCGCCTTGCCGCGCTCCCTGCCCCGAGCGACGAGGAGCTCTTCGCCCTTGCCGGCCTCCACTTCCTCGGCGGCGTCGAGCAGGCGCTGCAACTGCGCTGGCAGACCGGCGTCAAGGCCGACTGGTCCGAGCTTCCCATCCTTCGCCTTCCCATCCCGGAGAACCCCAAGGCCATCCCTTTCCAGGCCGCCGATTTCACCGCGCTGATCCGCAACCTCGACGCCGACATGGAAGCCGCGCGCGAGGCGCTGGCCAGGCTGGACGACCGGCCCTTTGCCCTGCCGATCCGCATCGGTGACCTCTGGTTCGACATCAATGCCAATGGCAGCCGCGAAGCCGGAGAAGGCCTTGCCGAAGTCACCGGCCTGGCGCTGGCCGGCGGGCGCAGCTTCGGGATCCGGGTCGAGGATCCGGTCATCACCTTCGACACCGCCGACGCAGCGTGGCTTTCCGCCTACACCCATTTCCTTTCGGGCTTCGCCGCGACCGCGCTCGCCTACGACCCCGAACCCGCGATCCAGCGGGTGATCGACAGTTCTGCCGCGATCCACGCGCTCTGGGGCGATACGCCGCCGCACAACGCGATGGACATGATGTTCGGTCGCCAGGTGGACCGTGTGGCGATGATCCTGCACGCCCTGTCCAACACCCCCGACCAGGACCTTGCTCTCAGAGCCCACGAGCATTTCCTGGCGATGATCCGGGAAAACCGCCGCTTCTGGTCCCTCGTCGGGATGGAGACCGACGACAGCGGCGAATGGGTCCCGAACGACAATCAGGTCTCGGGCCTGGGCCTGAGGATGCCGCCCGGCACCGGCGACCGCTGGCAGGCCGTGCTGGCCGATGCCGAGCGGCTGCTGACCGGCGAGGTCCTGGTCCCGCATTGGCGCTACGGTGCCGAGGCCGGCATCAACCTGCGCAAGGCGTTCGAGAACCCGCCGGCGATCGACCTCGTGACCTTCATCCAGGGCGAGGGCCTGCTGCCCTATGCCGAGAAGGGCCCGCTGATGTCGATGCAGTCCTGGCGCGACTTCGAGGATATCATCCAGGGCGACGCCATGCTCTTCGCCGTGTTCCTGAACTGACCGCCTTCAGCCGGGCAGGCCGGACAGCACCGTCTCAAGCGTTGCCACCAGCTTGTCGGCGATCTCGTCCAGCTCGGCATCGGTGGCGTTGAACGGCGGAGCGAGGATCACCGTATCCCCCGCCGCGCCGTCCACGTTGCCGCCCGAGGGATAGCAGATCAGGCCCCGCCGCAGCCCCTCGGCCCGGATCTGGCCGTTGACGCCCAGAGCGGCATCGAACGGAGCCTTCGTCTCCGGGTCGGCCACGATCTCGACGCCAATGAAATAGCCCCGTCCCCGCACATCACCAACCTGGGGCAGATGGGCCATACGCGCCCGCAATTCGGCCTGCCAGCGCGGACCCTTGTCGCGGATGCGGGCCAGAAGCTCCTCTTCCCGGACGATCTGCTGCACCGCCACCCCGGCGGCAAGGCAAGCCGTGTGCCCGGTATAGGTGTGCCCCGTCAGCGGCCCGCCATGGCCCGAGGCCATCACCTCGGCGATCTCGGCCGTATAGACCGCCGCCCCCAGCGGCAAATAGCCGCCCGACAGCGACTTGGCCACGGTGATGATGTCGGCGGTGATCCCGTCCTCCTCGGAGGCACGCCAGACCCCCGTCCGGCCGGACCCGCACATCACCTCGTCGCAGATCACCAGCACGCCATGCCGCCGGCAGACCTCTGACACGGCCCTGGCATAACCCTCGGGCGAAGGCAGCGCACCGCCGGCTGCGCCCACCACCGGCTCGAAGATGAAGCCCGCCACCGTTTCTGGCCCCAGGCGCAGGATCTCGGCCTCCAGTTCCGCCGCCAGATGCGCGACCAGCCCCTCGCGGCTGACGCCCTCGGGCAGCCGGTAGGCATTTGCCGCGCTCACCCGTCCCACAGCGGGCAGGGCCCCGGCAAAAGCGCGTTGCCGCTCCTCGAAGCCCGACAGCGCCGTCGCCATCAGCGTGTTGCCGTGCCACGACCGCTTGCGCGCGATGAACTTGACCCGCTTCGGATCACCCCTGTCGAAATGATATTGCAGCGCGATCTTCACTGCGCTTTCCACCGCCTCGGACCCCGAGGTCGTGTAGACCATCTCGGCCAGCCCCGTGGCCTGGCGGATGATCTCGGTCATCTCCTCCAGCGGGTCGGTGGTGAAGAGATAGCGGTAGCCGTAGGCAACCTTCTCCATCTGCCGCGCCACCGCCGCGTTGACCCGGGCGTCGCCGTGCCCGATCGAGAACACCGCCGGCCCGCCCGAGCCGTCGATGTATTGCCGCCCCTCTGCATCCCACAGATAGACCCCCCGCCCGTGGCTGATCTTCGGCAGGCTTCCCTGGGTGATGTCGTTGGCGCTTGGGCGCGGCATGATGGTCTCCTTCGTGACCAGTCAGCCTTCGCAAGCCGCCGGACACTTGTCAATCTGGCCACGGCAAGGGTGATTCGCAGCCTGTTCTGGCGTTACCGCCACCATGTGATCACACAATTCAGGCATGTGATCACACATTTGAAAGCTGTGATCACATCTCTCATTTTCTCGGCATTTTGCCGGCATTACAGGCATTTGCCGTTTGGCCAGACCACCAACCCGTGCCAGAAGAACCCGGACCAATCCCGGCCGTGAAGGGGCGCCCCATGAACATCCACGAATACCAGGCGAAAGAGCTTCTGCGCAGCTATGGCATCCCGGTCAGCGACGGCCGCGTCGTCCTGAAGGCCGAGGATGCCAAGACCGCCGCCGGGGAGCTTGACGGGCCGCTCTGGGTGGTGAAGGCGCAGATCCATGCCGGCGGACGCGGCAAGGGCCGTTTCAAGGAACCCGAGGCCGGCGAGAAGGGCGGCGTCCGCCTGGCCCGCAGCGTCGGCGAAGCCGCTGAGTTCGCCCGCCAGATGCTGGGCCGCACCCTCGTGACCGTCCAGACGGGTGAGGCGGGAAAGCAGGTGAACCGCATCTACATCGAGGACGGCTCGGACATCGAGAAGGAATTCTACTTGGCCTTCCTGATCGATCGTCAGAGCAGCCGCATCTCGATCGTCGCCTCGACCGAGGGCGGCATGTCGATCGAGGACGTGGCCCACGACACGCCCGAGAAGATCCACACCTTCACCATCGACCCGGCAACCGGGTTGCAGGACTTCCACGGCCGCCGTGTGGCCTTTGCGCTGGGGCTTAGCGGCGCGCAGGTCAAGTCCTGCGTCGCCATCGTGAAGAACCTCTACCGGCTGTTCGTCGACAAGGACATGGACATGCTGGAGATCAACCCCTTCTGCGTGCTGAAGGACGGCAGTCTGCGCCTTCTGGACGCCAAGATGGGCTTTGACGGCAACGCGATCTACCGCCACCCCGACATCGCCGCGCTGCGCGACGAGAGCGAGGAGGACCCCAAGGAGCTTGCCGCCTCTAAGTTCGATCTGAACTACATCGCGCTCGATGGCGAGATCGGCTGCATGGTCAACGGCGCAGGGCTCGCCATGGCCACGATGGACATCATCAAGCTTTACGGCGCCGAGCCCGCCAACTTCCTGGACGTGGGCGGCGGTGCGACGAAGGAGAAGGTCACAGAGGCCTTCAAGATCATCACCTCCGACCCGAACGTGAAGGGCATCCTGGTCAACATCTTTGGCGGCATCATGCGCTGCGACATCATCGCCGAGGGCGTGATCGCCGCGGTCAAGGAAGTCGGTCTGAAAGTCCCGCTGGTGGTGCGGCTTGAGGGCACCAACGTCGAGTTGGGCAAGGACATCATCCGCAAATCCGGCCTGAACGTGATCGCCGCCGATGACCTGAAGGACGGGGCCGAGAAGATCGTCAAGGCGGTGCGGGGATGATCCGCGCGACGCTTCTTGCCCTGAGCCTGTCCACGCCGGCCCTTGCGCAGGATTACGGCGTGGTCAACTTCATGGCCCGTGATCTTGCCGACAGCGACCCGATCAAGGCCTATCGCTCCGCCGTCGCTGCCTGCCTTGTCGGCAAGGGCGACCCGGCCGCGACGACCGCCCGGTTCACCGAGGCCGGCTGGACCGTCACCGAAGACGCCGAGATGGGCCTGACGCAGATCGCTTCGCCCGATCCGGGCCTCTACGTCCTGACCGCAAGCGACGGCAGCTTCTGCGCCGCCTACTCCGAGACGCTTGGCACCGACGAAGGCATTGCCAATGTGCAGATCGTTGCCGGTGCTGGCGGCTTTTCGCTCGCCAGCCTGGACAACCCGATGGGCTGCATCGCCTTCCAGCTTGCGCCCGGGGTTCAGGGGGAAATCACCTCGTCCGGCAACGATCCGGTCTGCACCGACGCGGCGACCAGTTCCGTCCGCTTCACCTTCGGGCCGGTCCAGTGACCGCCCGCACCGCCATTTTGTGAAGGAGGCCCCGATGGCCGTTCTCGTCAACAAAGCTACCAAAGTCATCTGCCAGGGCTTCACCGGCAGCCAGGGCACGTTCCATTCGGAACAGGCCATCGCATATGGCACGCAGATGGTCGGCGGCGTGACCCCCGGCAAGGGCGGGACCGAACACCTCGGCCTGCCGGTCTTTGACAGCGTCCACGACGCAGTCGCGAAAACCGGCGCCGACGCCACCGCGATCTATGTCCCGCCGCCCTTTGCCGCCGACAGCATCCTCGAGGCGATCGACGCCGAGATCCCGCTGATCGTCTGCATCACCGAAGGCATCCCGGTCCTCGACATGATGAAGGTCAAGCGCGCGCTCATCAATTCGAAGTCGCGGCTCATCGGCCCGAACTGCCCGGGCGTCCTGACCCCCGGCGAATGCAAGATCGGCATCATGCCGGGCTCCATCTTCTCCAAGGGCTCGGTCGGGGTTGTGTCGCGGTCCGGCACGCTGACCTATGAGGCTGTGAAACAGACCACCGACGTGGGCCTTGGCCAGACCACCGCCGTCGGCATCGGCGGCGACCCGATCAAGGGCACCGAACATATCGACGTGCTGGAAATGTTCCTGGCCGACCCCGACACCCATTCGATCATCATGATCGGCGAGATCGGCGGTTCCGCCGAGGAAGACGCCGCCCAGTTCCTTGCCGACGAGAAGAAGCGCGGCCGCTGGAAGCCCACCGCCGGCTTCATCGCCGGCCGCACCGCCCCCCCCGGCCGCCGCATGGGCCACGCCGGCGCCATCGTGGCGGGTGGCAAGGGTGACGCGGAATCGAAGATCGAGGCGATGCTCAGCGCCGGGATCGTGGTGGCCGACAGCCCGGCGGGTCTGGGCGAGGCCGTGCTGAAGGCGATCAAGGGATAGGGATGGAACCAACGCATGCCTTTGGGTCCGGTCCGTCTGGACCCGCCCGCCCGGACAGGCAATTGCCGCCTGCCTCTGGACCCATGGCAAGGCGACCATCGCCGCAGGCGGCGGGGGCCAGCACATGACCCTGCCCACCTGGTCGCACTGCATCCCGACCCTGAACCGGATCGACGTGCTGGAACAGACTGTGCGCCTGTCCGTGTCGCAAACCTGCCCGCCGGTCGAGATCATCATCGTCGATGCAAGTGACGCGGCCGAGGCGCATCGCGCACGGATCGAAGCCATCGTTGCCACCTACGATGGCCCGAAGCCCCGGCTGATCTACCTGCACTGTCCGGTCAAATCCCTGACCCGCCAGCGCAACATCGCCATCAACCACGCCTCGGGCGACATCCTCTTTCTCTTCGACGACGACACCCTGATGTTTCCCGACTGCGCCGAGCAGATCGTCAGAACCTTCGCCGCCGATATCCGGGGCGAAATCGCTGCCGGCATGGCCTGCAACATCCCCGAACCGCCGGGGCAGGTCGCGGTCAACGACGATGCGCGCAAGGTCTCGGGCGCTTCCACGAAGATGAAAGCCAGCCGCCGCGAGAAGCGTGTCATCGCCTGGATCTGGGACAACATCTTCATGATGAGCGCCCCAAGCCATTTCATCGCCTATGACACGGATCGCAGGTTGGAACAGGCGGACATGGTCCGGATCGGCCCGCTGCATCTTCTGCGCGTGCCGCTTCTGTCCGGTTTCGCCATTGCCGTGCGCGCCAGCGTCGCCCGGAAGGAACCATTCGACGAAAGCCTCCTGTCCTACTCTCCTGCCGAGGACCTTGATGCCAGCTACCGCTTTGCGCGCCATGGCCTGAATGTCCTGATCGAAACCGCCCGTGTCCACCACTTCGAGGCAGCCGCCGGCAGGATCAAGCGACGGCAGGCGGTCACGCTGGGGCTGATGAACCTCGCGACCTTCGTGGCGAAGCACAGTTCCAACCGCAGGCGGGACATCCCGTCCTATTACCTGCGCTATGTCCGCCGGCTTCTGGCCGAATTCCTGAAAGACGGCCTCAGTCTCCGCATCACCTTCCCGCAATTCCGCGGCGCTCTTGCGGCTTTCCTGCCCTCTGTCGCGATCTTTCGCCACCAGCGCGCCGGCTTTGACGACTGGTATCGCAGCCAGCAAGTGCGTGTCCTTGGCTGGCCTTCGGACTCTGTTCAAGGGACAGCTTCGCGACCCGCTTCCTCCCCGTTCATCAGTCAAAAAGGGATAAGGCCATGACCGATCAATCCCCCACTGCCCAATTCCACGCCTCGTCCTTCCTCGACGGGGCGAACGCCGATTACGTCGACCAACTGGCAGCCCGTCATGCGGCCGATCCGAACTCGGTCGACCCGCAATGGGCCGAATTCTTCAAGGCCCTCGGCGACAGCGAGATCGACACCAAGCGTGCGGCATCCGGTCCCAGCTGGGCGCGCACCGACTGGCCGCCGACGCCCGCCGACGAGATGACCGCCGCGCTGACCGGCGAATGGGCGGCCCCCCCCCCGGCGAAAGAGGCGCGGGCTGCCGGCGAGAAGATCGCCGCCAAGGCCACCGAGGCGGGCGTTCAGCTTTCCAACGACCAGATCCAGCGCGCCGTGCTGGATTCGATCCGCGCGCTGATGATCATCCGCGCCTACCGGATCCGCGGCCACCTTGCCGCCGACCTCGACCCGCTGGGGCTGGCCGAACGCGGTTCGCATCCCGAGCTGGACCCGGCCTCCTACGGCTTTACCGAAGCCGACATGGACCGGCCGATCTTCATCGACAACGTGCTGGGCCTGACTCACGCCTCGATGCGCGAGATCATCGACATCCTGAGGCGCACCTATTGCGGCACCTTCGCGCTGCAATACATGCATATCTCCGACCCCGAACAGGCCTCGTGGCTGAAGGAACGCATTGAGGGCTACGGCAAGGAAATCCAGTTTACCCGCGAGGGGCGCAAGGCGATCCTGAACAAGCTGGTCGAGGCCGAAGGGTACGAAAAGTTCCTGCATGTCAAATACATGGGCACGAAACGCTTCGGCCTTGACGGGGGCGAGGCGCTGATCCCGGCGATGGAGCAGATCATCAAGCGCGGCGGTGCGCTGGGGGTGAAGGAGATCATCATCGGCATGCCCCACCGCGGGCGGCTGAACATCCTCGCCAACGTGATGCAGAAACCCTACCGGGCGATCTTCCACGAGTTCCAGGGCGGCTCCTACAAGCCCGAGGACGTGGACGGATCGGGCGACGTGAAATACCATCTCGGCGCCTCTTCCGACCGCGAATTCGACGGCAACAAGGTCCACCTTTCGCTGACCGCGAACCCCTCGCACCTCGAAGCCGTGAACCCGGTGGTGCTGGGCAAGGCGCGGGCCAAGCAGGACCAGATGAACGATCAGGCGGAACGCATCGCGGTGCTGCCGATCCTTTTGCATGGCGACGCGGCCTTTGCCGGCCAGGGCGTGGTGGCCGAATGCCTGCAACTTTCGGGCATCAAGGGCCATCGGACGGGGGGCTGCATCCACATCATCGTCAACAACCAGATCGGCTTCACAACCGCTCCCGCCTTCAGCCGCACCTCGCCCTATCCGACCGACATCGCGCTGATGGTCGAGGCGCCGATCTTCCACGTCAACGGCGACGACCCCGAAGCCGTGGTCCATGCCGCCAAGGTGGCCACCGAGTTCCGCCAGAAGTTCCACAAGGACGTGGTCATCGACATCTTCTGCTACCGCCGCTTCGGTCACAACGAAGGCGACGAGCCGATGTTCACCAACCCGGCGATGTACACCCGCATCCGCAAGCAGAAGACCACGCTCCAGCTTTACACCGAACGGCTGGTCGCCGACGGGCTGATCCCCGAGGGCGAGATCGAGGACATGAAGGCCGCCTTCCAGGCCCGCCTGAACGAGGAATTCGAGGCCGGGAAGGCGTTCCTGCCGAACAAGGCCGACTGGCTGGATGGCCGCTGGAAGAACCTGGCGACCAAGGACCTGAACAACTACCAGCGCGGCGAGACCTGGATCAAGGCCGAGACCCTCGCCGAAATCGGTGCGGCGCTGACCCGCGTTCCTGACGGCTTCGACATGCACAAGACCGTCGCCCGCCAGCTTGAGGCCAAGCGCGAGATGTTCGCAAAGGGTGCAGGGTTCGACTGGGCCACAGCCGAGGCGCTGGCCTTCGGCTCGTTGCAGATCGAGGGCTTCCCTGTTCGTCTGGCCGGCCAGGACTGCACCCGCGGCACCTTCAGCCAGCGCCATTCCGGCTGGATCGACCAGACGACCGAAGAGCGCCACTATCCCCTGAACCACATCCGTCCCGGCCAGGCGCGGTATGAGGTCATCGACTCGATGCTGTCGGAATATGCCGTGCTCGGCTTCGAATACGGCTATTCGCTGGCCGAACCGAACGCGCTGACCCTGTGGGAGGCACAGTTCGGCGATTTTGCCAACGGCGCGCAGATCATGTTCGACCAGTTCATCAACTCGGGCGAGTCGAAATGGCTGCGGATGTCCGGCCTGGTCGTCCTTCTGCCCCACGGGTTCGAGGGCCAGGGGCCGGAACACTCCTCCGCGCGTCTCGAACGCTTCCTGCAGCTTTCGGCCGAGGACAACTGGATCGTCGCCAACTGCACGACTCCGGCGAACTACTTCCACATCCTGCGCCGCCAGTTGCACCGGACCTACCGCAAGCCCCTGATCCTGATGACGCCCAAGTCGCTCTTGCGGCACCCGATGTGCATCAGCCGGGCCGAGGACTTCACCGACGGCTCGACCTTCCACCGCGTCCTGTGGGACGACGCCCAGAAGGGGAACTCTTCGCAGAAGCTGAAAGCCGATGAGAAGATCAAGCGTGTGGTGCTCTGCTCGGGCAAGGTCTATTATGACCTGCTGGCCGAACGCGACGCGCAAAAGCTGGACGATGTGTATCTGCTGCGCGTCGAGCAGCTTTACCCCGTGCCGACGATCTCCCTCACCCAGGAACTCGGCCGCTTCCCCAGGGCGGACTTCGTCTGGTGCCAGGAAGAACCGAAGAATCAGGGCGCGTGGTCCTTCATCGAGCCCGAGATCGAGGCGATCCTGACCAGGATCCGCGGCAAGACCACCCGCATGTCCTATGCCGGCCGCAAGGCCTCGGCCTCGCCCGCCACGGGCCTCGCCTCCCGCCACAAGCACGAACAGGAAACACTCGTCGCCCAGGCCCTTGGCCTGAACTGACCTCGGACAGACCGGAGATTTTGCAATGACTGACGTTATGGTGCCTGCCCTCGGTGAATCAGTGTCCGAGGCCACCGTCTCCACCTGGTTCAAGAAGCCGGGCGATGCGGTGAAGCAGGACGAGATGCTGTGCGAGCTGGAAACCGACAAGGTTTCGGTCGAGGTGCCAAGCCCGGTTGCCGGCATCCTGGCCGAGATCCTCGCGCCCGAAGGCACGACGGTTGCCGCGAATGCCCGCCTGGCCATCGTGACCGAAGGCGCTGCCGCCGCGGCTGCCGCGCCGAAGGCCGAGGTCAAGGCCGAAGCCGCCCCGGCGCCGGCCCCCGCCAGGGCGACAGAAGACGCCCCCTCCGCCAAGAAGGCCATGGCCGAGGCCGGACTGACCCCCGATCAGGTCCAGGGCACCGGCCGCGATGGCCGGATCATGAAGGAAGACGTGGCCCGCACGGTCGCCGGCGCCGCCGGGGCCGCCGCCGCCGCAGCGGCCCCCGCGCCGGCCCCC
>JBKBJC010000037.1:0-26843 GCA_046294075.1 Tabrizicola sp.
GTCCCGATGGAGCGGGCGATGAGATTCGAACTCACGACCCTAACCTTGGCAAGGTTATGCTCTACCCCTGAGCTACGCCCGCGCCGTCTGGACGAAGGGGGATTTATAAAGACGCGCGGGCGGCTGCAAGGGGTAAAGTGCAGTCGGGACAAAAATTGTTCCCGCGGGCTCTGCCGACTGCCGATGAAACCTCGCGCCTGACCCTTGCCGGCCCGGTCCAGCCCAGGGCGGGCCGGACGAGGCCGCGACTCAAGGCTCTGCCTTCGCGGTCAAACCGTTCACCGTGCACTTGCGGAAACCTGAGATCAATACCCTTCGCGGGCGCAGTAAAATCACCGCGAGGCTCCGCTGTCCCTGGCGCCAATCTTCTTGGATTCCGTATCTTTTTTAATAGGTTGCCCGTCGAAGGCAGAGTCGCCTTCTTGCGCGGTCGCATATGCTGCGTTGCCGCAAACTGGAGAGTAAACATGAAGAAAATCGCACTCGTTCTCGCTGTCAGCGCCTTGTCCGCCACGGCCGTTCTGGCCGAAGACGCCGCCATGGAAGTTGCCGATACCGATGCGAACGGCAGCTTCTCGCTGGCCGAAGTCCAGGCTGTGTACAAGGCCGTGACCGAAGAGGCCTTCAAGGCCGCCGACACCGACGGCTCGGGCGAACTGTCGGCCGACGAACTGAAGGCCGCGGTCGACTCGGGCGCCTTCAAGGTCGAGTGATCGACCGGCATCAGCCGATGTCGGGGGCCGTCCTTCGGGGCGGCCCTTTCGTTTTGCCCTGCAGCCTTCCGCCTGTCCGGTTCGCGGCCCAGGAACCGCAAGGCGTCCCGCGCGTCATCCTGGCACGAAGGCCGTGTCGAATGCGCGGCCAGTCATGAGGAGACGACCGATGAACAGCGATCAGACCGCCGGCAAATGGAAGCAGATGAAAGGCGAGGCCAAGATCCTGTGGGGCAAGCTGACCGACGATGACCTCGACATTGCCGAGGGCCACATGGACAAGCTGACAGGAAAGTTCCAGGATCGCTACGGCAAGACCCGGGAAGAGGCCGAGACCGAGGTTCGCCGTTTCTTCGAGCGGACGCAAGGTCCGGGGCAGGGCGGGCCGCCAGCCCGCCCGGCGCCTTTCGTCATTCCAACTCGATCAGCAGGTCCTTGGCCTCGATCTGGCTACCGGGATGGACGTGGATCGCCTTGACGACCGCCTCGCGGTCGCTGTGCAGGCCCGTCTCCATCTTCATCGCCTCGATGTTCAGCAGAAGATCTCCCGCCCGCACCTTCTGCCCGACCGTGACCGCGATGGACGCCACCGCCCCCGGCATCGGCGCGCCGATATGGGCGGGGTTGCCGTCCTGGGCCTTGGGCTTGGCGGCCGTCTTGGCCTTGATCGCGCGGTTCGCCACCCGGATCACGCGCGGCTGGCCGTTCAGTTCAAAGAAGACCTTGACCTCGCCGTCCTCGGTCGTCTCGCCCACCGCCTGGAGCCGGATCTCCAGCGTCTTGCCGGGGTCGATTTCCACGGACACCTCGTCACCCGGCTGCATGCCGTAGAAGAACACCGGAGTCGGCAGGGTTCGGACCGGACCGTAGATCTTGTGGCGGCCCATGTAGTCGAGGAAAACCTTGGGATACATGAGATAGCCGTTCAGGTCCTCGTCATCGACGGTGATCCCGTTCATCTCGGCCGAGACCTTATTGCGCACCGCTTCCAGGTCGACCGGCGCCAGGGTCTTGCCCGGACGGTCGGTCAGCGGTGTCTCTCCCTTGAGCACCTTCTTGAGGATCCCCTCCGGCCAGCCGCCATGCGGTTGCCCGAGGTTGCCCTTCAGCATGTCGATCACAGAGTCCGGGAAGGCCACATCGACATTCGGGTCCTCGACCTGCGCCCGGGTCAGTCCCTGGGCAACCATCATCAGCGCCATGTCGCCCACGACCTTGGACGAGGGCGTGACCTTCACGATGTCGCCGAACATCTGGTTCGCGTCGGCATAGGCCTGAGCCACCTCGTGCCAGCGTTCCTCCAGCCCCAGGCTGCGGGCCTGAGCCTTGAGATTGGTGAACTGCCCGCCGGGCATCTCGTGCAGGTAGACTTCGGACGCCGGGGCAGGGATGCCGCTTTCGAACGCCGCATATTGCTTGCGCACGCCTTCCCAGTAGTCGGAAATCTGCCGGATCGCCGCGATGTCGAGGCCGGTGTCCCGGTCGGTGTTGCGCAGCGCCTCGACGATCGAGCCGAGACAGGGCTGCGAGGTCCCGCCACTGAACGCATCCATCGCCGCGTCAACCGCATCCACGCCCGCATCGCAGGCCGCAAGGATCGTCGCCGCCCCGGCGCCCGAGGTGTCATGGGTGTGGAAATGGACCGGCAGCCCGATCTCCTGCTTCAGCGCCTTGATGAGGATCCTGGCCGAGGCGGGTTTCAGGAGCCCCGCCATGTCCTTCAGCCCCAGCACATGCGCGCCCGCCGCCTTCAGCTCTTTCGCCCGGTCGAGGTAGTATTTGAGGTCGTACTTCGACCGGGCCGGGTCCAGAAGGTCGCCGGTGTAGCAGATCGTGCCCTCGCAGACCTTGTTCGCCTCCAGCACCGCGTCCATCGCGACGCGCATGTTCTCCACCCAGTTCAGGCTGTCGAACACGCGGAACACGTCCACCCCGGTCTTGGCGGCCTGCAACACGAAAGACCGCACCACGTTGTCGGGGTAGTTGGTGTAGCCCACCCCGTTCGAGGCGCGCAGCAGCATCTGCGTCATCAGGTTCGGCATCGCTGCGCGCAGATCGCGAAGCCGCTGCCAGGGACATTCCTGCAGGAAGCGGTAGGCCACGTCGAAGGTCGCGCCCCCCCAGCATTCGACGCTGAACAGCTGCGGCAGGTTCGCGGCATAGGCGGGGGCGACCTTTATCATGTCGATCGACCGCATCCGCGTGGCCAGAAGCGACTGGTGCCCGTCCCGCATCGTCGTGTCGGTCAAGAGGACCTTGGTCTGCGCCTTCATCCAGTCGGCGACGGCCTGCGGACCCTGCTGTTCCAGAAGGTTCCGGGTCCCCATCGCCGGCTCGCCTTTCGGCGGCGGCGCCTTTGGCGGCTTCGCCATGGCCGGAGGCTTCGGCCGGCCTGCCGTCTCGGGGTGGCCGTTCACGGTGATGTCGGCGATGTACAGGAGGATCTTCGTCGCCCGGTCGCGCCGCTTCTTGAACCGGAACAGCTCGGGCGTCGTATCGATGAACTTGGTCGTGTAGGTGTTGTCCAGGAAGGTCGGGTGCTTCAACAGGTTGATGACGAACTCGATGTTCGTGGCCACCCCGCGGATGCGGAATTCGCGCAGCGCACGGTCCATGCGGTGGATCGCCTTTTCGGGCGTCTGGGCATGCGCGGTGACCTTCACCAGAAGCGAATCGTAATAGCGGGTGATGACCGACCCCGCATAGGCCGTGCCGCCATCAAGACGGATGCCGTTCCCAGTGGCGCTACGATAGGCCGTCAGACGCCCGTAGTCGGGAATGAAGTTGTTCAGCGGATCTTCCGTCGTCACCCGGCACTGCAACGCGTGGCCGTTCAGCTTAACGTCGGCCTGGCTGGCGACCCCTGTCGCCTCGGGCAGGGACTTGCCCTCCTCGATCAGGATCTGGGCCTGGACGATGTCGATGCCGGTGACTTCCTCGGTGACAGTGTGTTCTACCTGGACGCGGGGATTCACCTCGATGAAGTAGAAACGCCCTGAATCCATATCCATCAGGAATTCGACGGTGCCCGCACATTCATAGGCGACATGGGCGCAGATGCGCTTGGCCATCTCGCAGACCTCCTCGCGCTGGGCTTGCGTGAGGTAGGGGGCGGGGGCGCGTTCGACGACTTTCTGGTTGCGCCGCTGCACGGTGCAGTCGCGTTCCCACAGGTGCCAGACATTGCCCTGCTTGTCGCCAAGGATCTGCACCTCGACGTGGCGGGCGCGCTGGATCATCTTTTCCAGATAGCCCTCGCCGTTGCCGAAGGCGGCCTCGGCCTCGCGCCGGCCCTCGCGGACCTTTGCCTCAAGCTCGTCCTCCGACAGGATCGGCCGCATGCCCCGGCCACCGCCGCCCCAAGAGGCCTTGAGCATCAGCGGATAGCCGATCTCGGCCGCCTGTCGCTTTATCAGGGCCATGTCCTCGCCAAGGACCTCGGTCGCGGGGATGACCGGCACCCCCGCCTCGATCGCCACGCGCCGGGCGCTGGCCTTGTCTCCCAGCGCGCGCATCGTCTCGGCCCGCGGGCCGATGAAGGTGATCCCGGCCTTGTCGCAGGCCTCGACGAAATCGGGGTTCTCGGACAGAAGGCCATAGCCCGGATGGATCGCATCCGCCCCGGCCATCCGTGCCACCCGGATGATTTCAGGGATCGAAAGGTAGGCCCCGACGGGGGACAGGCCTTCGCCGATCCGGTAGGCCTCGTCCGCCTTGAAGCGGTGAAGGCTCAGCTTGTCCTCCTCGGCGTAGACCGCAACCGTCTTCTTGCCCATCTCGTTGGCCGCCCGCATGATGCGGATCGCGATCTCGCCGCGGTTGGCGACCAGGATCTTCTTGAACTCGGGCATAGGCGACATCTCCCCAGGGTGCGGCAGGACTGCTGCACCTTAGGGGCGCTGCGGTGCAGCGCAAGAGGGAATGGCTCCAGTTTCCGACAGAAATGCGACGGTATGCCGGGGTATGCCACGGGGTGCCGAAAACCCATGAACAATGCGCGAACGCAGGGCCTTTCCCCGCCCGCCTTTGCCGCTATACTGCGCGGCATGACCGGATGGGACGAAGATCGGGCCTTCGAGGCCGCCGCCGCGCCCGTGCCCCTTTCGCAACGCGCGATGGCGGCACGGCCCGTGCCCTATCTGGATGATCTGAACCCGGCGCAGCGGGCGGCGGTCGAGGCGCTGGACGGACCTGTGCTGATGTTGGCGGGGGCCGGGACGGGCAAGACCAAGGCGCTGACCGCGCGGATCGTGCATCTTCTGCACCAGCGGCGGGCGCGACCGAATGAGATTCTGGCCGTGACCTTCACCAACAAGGCCGCGCGCGAGATGAAGGAGCGCGTGGGGCGGCTCCTGGGCGAGGTGGCCGAGGGAATGCCCTGGATGGGCACCTTCCACTCGCTGTCGGTCAAGATCCTGCGGCGGCATGCCGAGCTGGTGGGGCTGAAGCCGAATTTCACCATCCTCGATACGGACGACCAGTTGCGGCTGTTGAAGCAGCTTGTGCTGGCGGCGAACATCGACGAAAAGCGCTGGCCCGCGCGGATGCTGGCCGGACTGATCGACAGCTGGAAGAACCGGGCCTGGCTGCCCGACAAGGTGCCATCCTCCGAGGCCGGGGCCTACAACAACCGGGGAACCGAACTCTACGCGGCCTATCAGGAGCGGCTCAAGACTCTGAACGCGGTGGATTTCGGCGACCTGCTGTTGCATTGCGTGACGATCTTCCAGACCCATCCGGATGTGCTGGAGCAGTATCAGCGCTGGTTCCGCTACATCCTGGTGGACGAGTATCAGGACACGAACGTCGCGCAGTATCTGTGGCTGCGGCTTCTGGCGCAGGCGCATCGCAACATCTGCTGCGTGGGAGACGACGACCAGTCGATCTACGGCTGGCGGGGCGCCGAGGTCGGCAACATACTGCGCTTCGAGAAGGATTTTCCCGGCGCGCAGGTGATCCGGCTGGAGCAGAACTACCGCTCGACCGGCCACATCCTGGGCGCGGCCTCGGGGCTCATCGCCAAGAATGCGGGACGCCTGGGCAAGACCCTGTGGACGGCAGGGGCGCTGGGCGAGAAGGTCAGGCTGATCGGCCACTGGGACGGCGAGGAAGAGGCGCGCTGGATCGGGGAAGAGATCGAGGCGATCCAGCGCGGCACGCGGGGGTGCGACCCGGTGGACCTGAACCATCAGGCGATCCTGGTGCGCGCCAGCCACCAGATGCGCGCCTTCGAGGACCGGTTCCTGACCATTGGGCTGCCGTATCGCGTCATCGGCGGCCCGCGGTTTTATGAACGGCAGGAAATCCGCGACGCGATGGCCTATTTCCGGCTGGCGGTCAGCCCCGAGGATGACCTCGCCTTCGAGCGGGTGGTGAACCTGCCCAAGCGAGGGCTGGGCGACACGGCGCAGGCGAAGATCAACGTGCTGGCGCGCGAGGCGGGGGTGTCGCTTCTGGACGGGGCGCGCGAGGCTTTGGCAAAGGGGGTGATCCCGGGCAAGGGCGCCGCGCAGTTGCGGGCCTTTGTCGAGGGCGTGGACCGCTGGCACGCGGCCACGCTGCACCCGGAATACGACCACATCCGGCTGGCCGAGACCGTTCTTGAGGAGTCGGGCTACACCGAGATGTGGCTGAACGACAAGACGCCCGAGGCGCCGGGGCGGCTCGACAACCTGAAGGAACTGGTGAAGGCGCTGGAGCAGTTCGACAACCTGCAAGGGTTCCTGGAGCACGTCAGCCTCATCATGGACAACGAGACGGAAGGCGCCGAGGAGAAGGTCACGATCATGACCCTGCACGCCGCCAAGGGGCTGGAGTTTCCGGTCGTGTTCCTGCCGGGCTGGGAGGACGGGCTGTTCCCCTCCCAGCGCAGCATGGATGAAAGCGGGCTGAAAGGGCTGGAGGAGGAGCGGCGGCTGGCTTACGTCGGCATCACCCGGGCCGAGGAGGTCTGCACCATCAGCTTTGCCTCGAACCGCCGGGTCTATGGTCAGTGGCAGTCACAGCTGCCCAGCCGCTTCATCGACGAGTTGCCGGGCGAGCATGTCGAGGTGCTGACGGCGCCGGGTCTTTATGGCGGCGGCTTCGGGGCGGCGGCGTCGGTCGGGTTCGGGTCGAGCCTGGAGGAGCGCGTCTCCAAGGCCGACGTCTACAACTCGCCGGGCTGGCGGCGGATGCAGGAAAACTCCAACGTCCGCCCGATGCGGCAGCCGCAGGAGGCGCGGCATGTGGTGATCGATCTGCAGGCGGCCTCGCCCTATGTGATCGGCGACCGGGTCTTCCACCAGAAGTTCGGCTATGGCGAGATCATGGGGATCGAGGGCGACAAGCTGGACGTGGAGTTCGATCATGCCGGGTCGAAAAAGGTCGTGGCGCGCTGGGTGATCCCGGCCGATCAGGTCGATGATGTCCCGTTCTAGGGCAATGTGTCCACGGTGGACAAACTCTGATCGCGTCGTGATTTCAAAGACTTGGTCGCGGACGTAAGGGGTTTCTTAACCTCTCTGCGGAGCAGGTGAGCAGGTGGGCAGGGGGCTCCGGGCTCTTGCGCCTTGGTCGTCCCGCGCGGCATGGTGACGGGAGGTTGGGGGAGTGACGGCATGGCAGACTCGGTCGAGCTGACACGGATAGCCGATCTGCTGGAGGCCCGGGCCGCGGCCGGCGATCGGGTGATCGCCGCGCTGGCGGGGGCGCCGGGATCGGGCAAATCGACGCTGGCGGAAAAGCTGGTGGGCAAGCTCAATGCCCGGCAGCCGGGGTCGGCGGCGGTCTTGCCGATGGACGGCTATCACTACGACGACCTGTATCTGGTGCCTGCGGGCCTGCGCCCCCGGAAGGGCGCGCCGATGACCTTCGACGTGGGCGGCCTCTACCATGCGCTCAAGCGCCTGCACGCCCGTGACGAGGCCGAGGTCGCGGTGCCCGTCTTTGACCGCAAGATCGAGATCGCCCGCGCCGGCGCCAGGCTGATCCCGAGGGAAACCCCGGTGATCGTGGTCGAGGGGAACTGGCTGCTTCTGAACCAGGCGCCCTGGGACAGGCTGCGGCCGATGTTCGATGTCACGGTGATGGTCGAGGTGCCCGAGCATGTCCTGCGGTCCCGGCTGCGGGGTCGGTGGGAGCGGTTGGGCCTGAGCGAGGCCGAGATCCAGGCCAAGCTGGAAGAAAACGACCTGCCGAACGGGCGCTGGGTGCGCGACGGATCGGTCGCGGCGGATCATGTGATTCGCAACGGCTAGGCTTGCCCCACGGCCCCCTATTCGCGCTGGCCTTGGCCCGCGATTGGCGCTAGTCTGACACCCGACGACCCGGGGGATACATCCGGGCGCAAGCGGCAGAGCAGACGGACAGGCGGTTTTCCATGACTGAAATGGTCTATGGCTCGAATCCCCTACGGGTATCCGAGCCGGTCATCCCGAAGTGGTGGCGCACGATCGACAAGTGGACGTTGACCTCGGTCTTCGTCCTGTTCGGGATCGGGCTTCTGCTGGGTCTTGCGGCCAGCGTGCCGCTGGCCACGCGCAACGGGCTGGAGCCGTTCTATTATGTCCAGCGGCAGGCCTTCTTCGGCGGGGTGGCGCTGGTGGTGATGATCCTGGTGTCGATGATGCCGCCCGACATGGTGCGGCGTCTCGGCGTTCTGGGGTTCGCGGTGTCGATGCTGGCCCTGATGCTCTTGCCGGTCTTCGGCACCGATTTCGGCAAGGGCGCGGTGCGCTGGTTTTCCTTCGGCTTTGCCTCCGTGCAGCCGTCCGAGTTCCTGAAGCCCGGCTTCGTTGTGGTGGTGGCCTGGCTGATCGCGGCCAGCCAGGACCTGGCGGGGCCGCCGGGCAAGACGATTTCCTTCGCGCTGACGCTGGTCGTCGTGGGGTTCCTGGCAATGCAGCCGGACTTCGGCCAGTCGGCGCTGATCCTGTTTGCCTGGGGCGTGGTCTATTTCGTCGGCGGCGCGCCGATGATGCTGATCGGCGTGGTGGGCGGCATCGTCGCCTCGGCCGGGCTGGTGTTCTACGAAAGCAGCGAGCATTTCGCGCGCCGGATCGACGGGTTCCTGTCGCCCGACGTGGACCCGCGCACACAGCTTGGCTATGCGGCGAACGCGATCCAGGAAGGCGGGTTTTTCGGCGTTGGCGTGGGCAGCGGGCAGGTGAAATGGTCGCTGCCGGATGCGCATACCGACTTCATCATCGCGGTCGCGGCCGAGGAATACGGGCTGTTGCTGGTGCTGCTGATCCTTGGCGTATACGGGCTGATCGTGGTGCGGTCGCTGTGGCGGCTGTTGCCCGAGCGCGACCCCTTCGCGCGGCTGGCGGGTGCCGGGCTGGCCTGCATCTTCGGGGTGCAGGCGATGATCAACATGGGCGTCGCGGTGCGGCTTCTGCCGGCCAAGGGGATGACGCTGCCCTTTGTCAGCTATGGCGGCTCTTCGGTCATCGCGGCGGGGATCACCATGGGGATGCTGCTGGCGCTGACGCGCGAGCGCCCGCGCGGCCAGATGAGCGACGTGTTCCGGCGGGGGCGGTGATGTCGGTGAGGCGCAGTTCCAACCGGCCCCCCACCCCCATCCCCTCCCCACCGGTGGGAGGGGAGGCGCCCGGTCCGTCGCCGGTGGTCTTCAGCGCATCTGGCGCAGGGTTCGCGCCCCCCTCCCCCCTTCGTGGGGGAGGGATGGGGTGTGGGGGCTCGGCCGGCTCCAACCAGGGGACGGCGGGATGACGGGCAAACTGCTTCTCATCGCGGCGGGGGGCACGGGGGGGCACATGTTCCCCGCGCAGGCGCTGGCCGAGGCGATGCTGGCGCGCGGCTGGCGGGTGGTGCTGTCCACCGACGAGCGCGGGGCGCGCTATGCCGGCGGCTTTCCGGCCGAGGTCGTGGTGCAGCGCGTGTCGAGCGCGACCCTTGCGCGCGGGGGCGCGGCGGCGAAGCTGGCGGCACCCTTCCGCATCACGGGCGGGGTGCTGGGCGCGCTGTGGTCGCAGCTTGCCGACCGGCCGGCGGTGGTGGTGGGGTTCGGCGGCTATCCCTCGATCCCGGCGCTGGTGGCGGCCTGGATATTGCGGCGGCCGCGGATGATCCATGAACAGAACGGCGTGCTTGGCCGGGTGAACCGGGTCTTTGCGCGTCGGGTTGACAAGGTGGCCTGCGGCACCTGGCCGACCGAGCTGCCGGGCGGGGTGGCGGGTGTTCCGGTCGGCAATCCGGTGCGGCAGGCGGTGCTGGACCGGGCGGCGGCGCCCTATATCCCGCCGGGCGACTATCCGATGAGCCTTCTGGTGATCGGCGGCAGCCAGGGCGCGCGGATCCTGTCGGATGTTGTGCCGGCAGCGGTGGCGCTGTTGCCGGATGCGTTGCGCGCCAACCTGCGGGTGGCGCACCAGGCGCGGGACGAGGACGCGGCGCGCGCGATGACGGCCTATGAGGCGGCGGGGGTGCGGGCCGAGGTCGCGCCCTTCTTTCCCGACATCGCGCGGCGGCTGTCCGAGGCGCAACTGGTCGTCAGCCGCTCGGGGGCCTCGTCGGTGGCCGATATCAGCGTGATCGGGCGGCCGTCGATCCTGGTGCCCTATGCGGCGGCGACCGGGGATCACCAGGCGGCGAACGCGAAGGGGCTGGCGGACGCGGCGGCAGCGATGGTGATCCGGGAAAACGCGCTTGACGCGGGCTCCCTCGCGGGCCACATCGCCGCGATCCTGGAGGACCCGCACCGCGCCGAGACGATGGCGCGCGCGGCCCTCGGCGAAGGCAAGCCGGACGCAACCGCGCGGCTGGTGGCCCTGGTGGAAGAGTTGGCGGGGGACGCGACATGAACGCAGCAGCGACGAAACTGCCGCTGGAACTGGGGCCGATCCATTTCGTCGGCATCGGCGGGATCGGGATGAGCGGCATCGCCGAGGTGCTGATGACGCTGGGCTACCGGGTGCAGGGGTCGGATGCGAAGGCCTCGAAGATCACCGACAGGCTGGCGACACTGGGCGCGCGTTTCTTCGAGGGGCAGCGGGCCGAGAATATCGGCGACGATGTGGCGGTGGTGGTGATCTCGTCGGCGATCAAGAAGGGCAACCCGGAACTGGAGGAAGCCCGTCGCCGCAAGCTGCCGGTGGTGCGCCGCGCCGAGATGCTGGCGGAACTGATGCGGCTGAAGTCGAACATCGCCATCGCGGGCACGCATGGCAAGACGACGACGACGACGATGGTGGCCACACTTCTGGACCGGGGCGGGTTCGACCCGACGGTCATCAACGGCGGCGTGATCCATGCCTATGGCTCGAACGCGCGCGCGGGCGCGGGGGAGTGGATGGTCGTGGAGGCGGACGAGAGCGACGGAAGCTTCAACCGCCTGCCCGCGACCATCGCCATCGTGACCAACATCGACCCCGAGCACATGGAACATTGGGGAACCTTCGACACTCTGCGCAAGGGCTTCCTCGACTTCGTGTCGAACATCCCGTTCTACGGCCTGGCGGTCTGCTGCACCGATCACCCCGAAGTGCAGGCCCTGGTCGGCCGCGTCACCGATCGCCGCGTCGTCACCTTCGGCTTCAACGCCCAGGCCGATGTGCGCGCGGTGAACCTGACCTATGAGAATGGAACGGCGCGTTTCGACGTCCTGTTGCAGTCCGAAGGCAGCAGCATCGAGGGCTGCACGCTGCCGATGCCGGGAGACCACAACGTCAGCAATGCGCTGGCCGCCGTCGCGGTCGCGCGGCATCTGGGCATGAAGCGGGACGAGATCCGCGAGGCCCTTGCCGGGTTTGCCGGGGTCAATCGCCGCTTCACCAAGGTCGGCGAGGTGAACGGCGTGACCATCATCGACGACTACGGCCACCACCCGGTCGAGATCGCGGCGGTGCTGAAGGCCGCGCGGCAGGCGACGAAGGGGCGGATCATCGCCGTCCACCAGCCGCACCGCTATACCCGGCTGTCGAACCTGTTCGAGGAGTTCTGCTCCTGCTTCAATGACGCCGATGTCGTGGCCATCGCCGATGTCTATGCCGCCGGTGAGGACCCTATCCCCGGCGCCAGCCGCGACGATCTGGTCGCGGGCCTGATCGCGCATGGTCACCGCCACGCGCGCGCGCTTCTGGACGAGGTCGACCTTGTGCGGCTGGTCAGGGAACAGGCGCGGCCGGGCGACATGGTGGTCTGCCTTGGCGCGGGCACGATCAGCGCCTGGGCCAATGCGCTGCCGGGCAAGCTGATGGGGGCCGCCGCATGAGGTCCGGGAATTTTCGTCGAAAATTCCCGGACTTGACGGAGAAGCGAGCGGCTTTTCGGTGATGAGTGCGCCGCTGATCCTGGGGTGTCTCTGGGTACTGGCCGCAGCGGTCACGGCAATGCTGCCGATGAAGCGGCAGATGCTTCCGGGTCTTGCACTGTTGCTGGCGGCGCCGGTTCTTCTGGTCTGGATCGGCTGGGTGCATGGCTGGCTCTGGCTTGCGGTGGGCCTCTTTGCCTTTGTTTCGATGTTCCGCAACCCGCTTCTCTACTTCCTGCGCCGCGCGACGGGTCGGCCCGCGCCACTGCCGAAGGAGTTGGAGAAGTGACGCTGCCCCTTGCGCTGTGCCTGGGCTGGCTGGTGGTGGCGAACCTGATCGCGATGTTCCCCTCGCGCGATCACCACTGGCGTGCGGCCTATGTGCTGATCGCGCTCGGCGTGCCGCTTCTGGGCTGGGCGACCTGGGTCGCCGGGCCGGTGGCGGGGCTGGTGCTTCTGGCCGCGGGGGCCTCGGTCCTGCGCTGGCCGGTGATCTTCCTCTGGCGCTGGCTGCGCCGGCAACTGGGGTAGGATGATGCACGGGTTCCTCTGGGCGGTCGGCGGGGCGATGGTGCTGTTCGCGGGGGTGATGAGCTTTTTCGTGACCCGCCGCTATGGATGGGGTGCGGCGCTGGCGCTGCCGGTTGCGGCGCTGGCGGCGATGCTTGCGATGACCTGGCACGAGCGCGGGCTTGACCTGCGCGGGGGCCTCGCGCTTCTGCGCGAGGCACTGGTCTTTGCCGCCCCGGTGCTGCTGGGCGCGTTGGCCGGGATCGTGCTGGCCCGACGCTGGCGAGGCTGAGGGCTTGCGCCGCGCGCCAAAGCGCCGCAGAAGGCGGACATGAGCCGACTTCCCGAAACGCGCGGCGTCCTTACGCCGGATCGCCCCCTGGCCGACCTGACCTGGCTGCGCGTCGGCGGCCCGGCGGACTGGCTGTTCCAGCCCGCGGACGAGGCCGACCTCGCACAGTTCCTGGCCGCGCTGGATCCGGCGGTCCCGGTCTTTCCGATGGGGGTCGGGTCGAACCTGATCGTGCGCGACGGCGGCATCCGGGCGGTGGTGATCCGGCTGGGACGCGGGTTCAACGCGATCGAGGTTCAGGGCGACCGGGTGATCGCGGGCGGCGCCGCGCTGGATGCCCATGTCGCGCGCCGCGCGGCCGAGGCAGGGCGGGACCTGACCTTCCTGCGCACCATTCCCGGCAGCATCGGCGGGGCGGTGCGGATGAACGCGGGCTGCTATGGCAGCTATGTCGCCGACGTGCTGGAGGAGGTGCGGGTCGTCACGCGCGCGGGCGATGTCGTGACGCTGCCGGCCGCGGCCCTGAACCTGCGCTACCGGCAAAGCGACCTGCCCGAGGGCGCGGTGATCGTCTCGGCCACCTTCCGCGCCGCCGCAGGTGATCCGGAGGCGCTGGAGGCGCTGATGGCCAACCAGATCGCCAAACGGGATGCCAGCCAGCCCACGAAAGAGCGGTCTGCGGGATCCACCTTCCGCAATCCGGCGGGGTTTTCCTCAACCGGCAAGGCCGACGACACGCATGAACTGAAGGCCTGGAAGGTGATCGACGACGCCGGAATGCGCGGCGCGCGCCTCGGCGGGGCGCAGATGTCCTCGATGCATTCGAACTTTCTGATCAACGCCGGAGGGGCGACGGCCGCCGATCTGGAAAATCTGGGCGAGGAAGTGCGAAAAAAGGTTTTCCAATCAAGCGGCATCACGCTAGAGTGGGAAATCATGCGGGTCGGAGAATACCCGCGCGAATAACGGATCACGGGTCGGCAACAGACCCGGATGAGGCAGTGTATGGCGGGCGCATCGAGCAGGATGGCCCCCGAAGTGGCGGTTCTGATGGGTGGGCTTTCCGCTGAGCGGGAAGTGTCTCTTGTCTCTGGGCGCGCGTGCGCCAAGGCCCTGCGGGAGGCTGGTTACAAGGTGACCGAGGTCGATTGCGGCCCCGATCTGCCTGTGCGGCTGGCTGAGCTGAAGCCCGATGTCTGCTTCAACGCGCTGCATGGCCGCTGGGGCGAGGATGGCTGCGTCCAGGGCATCCTGGAATGGCTGAAGATCCCCTACACCCATTCCGGGGTGCTGGCCTCGGCCCTGGCGATGGACAAGGTCAGGACCAAGGAAGTCTATCGGGCTGCCGGTCTGCCGGTCGTGGAAAGCGTGCTGGCGACGCGGGAAGAGGTCGAGGCAGCGCATGTGCTGCCACCGCCCTATGTGGTCAAGCCCTACAACGAGGGCTCCTCGGTCGGGGTCTGCATCGTCCGCGAGGGGTCGAATGCGCCGAGGCTGGCGGCCTCGATGCCGGCGGTGGTGATGGTGGAGACCTACGCGCCGGGCCGGGAGCTGACGACCACGGTGATGGGCGACCAGGCGCTGGGCGTGACCGACATCATCACTGACGGCTGGTATGATTACGACGCGAAATACAAGCCGGGCGGCAGTCGGCACGAATGTCCCGCGAAGGTGCCGGCCGAAATCGAGGCGGCCTGCCTCGACCATGCGCTGCGGGCGCATCGGGCGCTGGGGTGCCGGGGGGTGAGCCGCACGGATTTCCGCTGGGACGAGGCGCGCGGTCTGGCCGGTCTGATCCTGCTGGAGACCAACACCCAGCCGGGAATGACGCCCACCTCGCTTGCCCCCGAACAGGCGGCGATGCGCGGGATCGGATTTGCCGAGTTCTGCGCCTGGATGGTGGAGGACGCGTCATGCAATCGCTGATCGCACGCCGCCCTGCGCCCCAGGTGCGCAAGGATCCGGCGCCGTCGAGATGGGCCTACCGGGCGCAGCGCTGGATGCTCACGCCCTATGTGCGCGGCTTCGTCTGGAAGGGATTGCCGACCCTCGTGCTTCTGGGCGCGGGGGCGATGTGGCTCAGCCACGAGCCGAACCGTCAGGCGGTGATCGGCCAGCTGACGCACCTGCGGCAGGAGTTCGAGGCGCGGCCGGAGTTCCGCATCTCGCTGGCCCGTGTCGAGGGGGCCTCGCCCGATCTGGCCGAGGCGGTGCGCGCGAAGCTGGCCCTGCCGTTGCCGATGTCCTCGTTCGACATCGACCTGGATGCGGCGCGGGCACGGATCGAGGCGCTTGATGCCGTGCTGCGGGCCGATCTGAGGGTGCGGTCCGGGGGCGTGTTGCAGGTGACGATCACCGAGCGCGTCCCGGTGGCGGTCTGGCGCAGCGAGGAAGGGCTTACGCTGGTTGACGAGACCGGGCATCGGGTTGCGGGGCTTCTGGCGCGGGCCGACCGGGCCGACCTGCCGCTGATCGCGGGCGAGGGCGCCGACATCGCCACGCCCGAGGCGCTGGACCTGATCGTGGCCGCCGGTCCGCTGACCCCGCGCATCCGGGGCCTCGTCCGCATGGGCGAGCGGCGATGGGACATCGTGCTGGACCGCGACCAGCGCATCCTCCTGCCCGAGACCAACCCGGTCCAGGCGCTGGAGCGCCTGCTGGCGCTGGACCATGCCCAGGACCTGATGAACCGCGACATCCTGACCGTGGATCTGCGGTCCGACCACCGACCCACCCTTCGCCTGACCCCCAATGCCCTTGCCGAGGTGCGCCGCGCGCAAGGACTTGAAACCGTGGAGAACGAACTGTGACCGATCTCTATACCTCCCAGCGTGCCATGCGGAACATGCGTCGGGCTGCCATGCAGCGCGGCGTGATCGCCATCCTCGATGTCGGCACCTCGAAGATCGCCTGCCTCATCCTGCGCTTTGACGGGCCGGACCGCCTGCGCGAGCAGGACGGCGTGGGGCCGATGGCGGGGCAGAGCCAGTTCCGCGTGATCGGCGCCGCCACCACCCGCAGCCGCGGGGTGCGTTTTGGCGAGATCGCGGTGATGAACGAGACCGAACGCGCGATCCGCACCGCGGTGCAGGCGGCGCAGAAGATGGCGAATGTCCGCGTAGATCACGTCATCGCCTGCTTCTCGGGCGCGGAACCGCGCAGCTATGGCCTGGCGGGCGAGCTGGATCTGCATGACAGCGTGGTCAGCGAACAGGACGTGAGCCGCGTGCTGGCGGCCTGCGACGTACCCGACCTCGGCCCGGGCCGCGAGGTGCTGCATGCCCAGCCGGTCAACTTTGCGCTGGACCACCGCAGCGGCCTTGCCGACCCGCGCGGGCAGATCGGGCACCGCCTGGCGGTGGACATGCACCTCCTGTCGGTCGATGGCGACGTGGTGCAGAACCTTCTCTACTGCATCAAGCGCTGCGATCTGGAACTGGCGGGGCTCGCCTCGTCGGCCTATGTCTCCGCGATTTCCAGCCTGGTGGAGGACGAGCAGGAACTGGGCGCGGCCTGCATCGACATGGGCGGGGGCGCGACCGGCATCTCGATCTTCATGAAGAAGCACATGATCTATGCCGACAGCGTCCGGATGGGCGGCGACCATGTGACCTCGGACATCTCGAAGGGGTTGCAGATCCCGATGGCCACGGCCGAGAAGATCAAGACGCGCCACGGCGGGCTTTATGCAACCGGCATGGACGACCGCGAGATGATAGACATCGGCGGCGACAGCGGCGACTGGGAAAAGGACCGCCGCCGGATCAGCCGGACCGAGCTGATCGGCATCATGCGCCCGCGCGTCGAGGAAATCCTGGAGGAAGTCCGCGCGACGCTGGACGCCGCCGGGTTCGACACGCTGCCCAGCCAGCAGATCGTGCTGACCGGCGGCGGCAGCCAGATCCCGGGCCTTGACGGGATCGCCACGCGGATCCTTGGCCAGCGGGTGCGGCTGGGTCGACCCCTGCGCGTGCAGGGCCTGCCGCAGGCGGCAACCGGGGCCGCCTTTGCCAGTGCCGTGGGGCTTTGCCTCTTCGCGGCGCACCCGCAGGATGAATGGTGGGACTTCGAGATTCCGGCCGAACGCTACCCGGCCAGATCGCTGCGGCGTGCCGTCAAATGGTTCAAGGATAACTGGTGACCACAATATCCACGAGGCAAGGGCGAAATGCCGCTGATATCGGGAGTTTGACCCCCAGATTTCGTGGGCTTGCGCGAGTTTTTGCGTGACCTTTGCCAGTCTTGTGGATAGAATCGAGGATAAGTCGGCCTTCCGCAGGGGAATTGCGCGAGAAAGGCCCGATAAAACAGGCGGCGGACAAACGGACAGGCAAACCCAATGGCACTCAATCTGACGATGACTTCCGAGCGTGAAGAGCTTAAGCCGCGCATTACCGTGTTCGGTGTGGGCGGGGCAGGCGGCAATGCGGTGAACAACATGATCGAGAAGGCGCTGGAAGGCGTCGAATTCGTCGTGGCCAACACCGATGCCCAGGCCTTGCAGCAAAGCCGGGCAGGGTCGCGCATCCAGATGGGCGTCAAGGCGACGGAAGGCCTCGGTGCAGGGGCCCGGCCGACGGTCGGGGCTGCTGCAGCGGAAGAGACCATCGAGGAAATCGTCGATCACCTGGCGGGCGCACACATGTGCTTCATCACCGCGGGCATGGGCGGCGGCACCGGCACCGGTGCGGCCCCGATCATCGCCCAGGCCGCGCGAGAGCTGGGGGTGCTGACCGTCGGCGTCGTGACCAAGCCCTTCCAGTTCGAGGGCGCCAAGCGGATGCGCCAGGCCGAAGAGGGCATCGAGGCGCTTCAGAAGGTCGTCGATACGCTGATCATCATCCCGAACCAGAACCTGTTCCGGCTGGCGAACGAGCGCACCACCTTCACCGAAGCCTTCGCCATGGCCGATGACGTGCTGTATCAGGGCGTGAAGGGCGTGACCGACCTGATGGTGCGGCCGGGTCTCATCAACCTCGACTTCGCCGACGTGCGTGCGGTGATGGACGAGATGGGCAAGGCGATGATGGGCACCGGCGAGGCCACTGGCGAGGATCGCGCGGTGCAGGCGGCGGAAAAGGCGATCGCCAACCCGCTTCTCGACGAGATCAGCCTGAACGGCGCCAAGGGCGTGCTGATCAACATCACCGGCGGGCATGACCTGACCCTGTTCGAGCTGGACGAGGCCGCCAACATCATCCGCGAGAAGGTGGACCCGGAGGCCAACATCATCGTCGGCTCCACCCTGGATACCGCGATGGAGGGCCGGATCCGTGTCTCGGTGGTGGCGACGGGAATCGACGCCTCGGCCGCGAACAAGGCCGAAACCCCTGTTGCGCGCCGTTCGATGGAGCGGCCCCTGACGCTGGCCCCCGCCCCCGAGCCGGAGGCGCCGCGTGCGGCAGCCCCGGTCCAGGCTCCAGTCGCTGCGCCGGCAATGGAAGACCGCAACGTGTTCGAGGACGATATCGCCTCGGTGGCGGATGCCGCCTTCGATGCGGCTGCATCGAGGGCCGACATGGAGGCCGATGAGATGGCGGTCGAGGACGACCTGCCGCCGCCGGCCTACCGTCCGCAGGCCCCGGCGCAGCCGACGCTGGTGCGCTCCACCCCGGCCGCGATCGAAGCCGATCCGGGTGCCTTTGTCGCGCCGCGTCCGCGGGTGGCAGGGCAGCCCTCGCCCGAAGCTCTCGCCCGGTTGCAGGCTGCGGTCAACCGTCCCGGCAGCGCGGCGGGCCGTCCGGGCCGTCCGACCCCGGTCGCGGCCGCGCCCGCAGCCGCCGCACCTGCCGCCGCTGCAGCAGCGAAGCCGCGCTTTGGCATCGGGTCGCTGATCAACCGGATGGCGGGCCACCTCGAGGCCGGCAGCGCCGCCTCGCCGGCGGGCCGCCCCCAGCCGCCTGTGACTTCCTACGATGACGATCACGACATGGGGTCGGATCAGGACCGGATCGAGATTCCCGCCTTCCTGCGCCGCCAGGCCAACTGAGAAGAACGCGGCGATCCTGTGGAGACTGGCCCGGGAAACCGGGCCTTTTCTCTTTTTCGGCAAGGAGTTGCCGAGCATTTCACATCTGACACATACCGTCACAAAGAGTGAGTTGAGATCGCAGACCTTACCGAATAGCTAACGTCCAAGCGCAGGCGGGCGAGCCAACCGCCGCAATCGAGGTCAAGCGAGACGTGCAGTATACCCTGAAACACCCTGCGGCCTTTGCCGGCCTTGGTCTGCATTGCGGTGCACCGGTGCGCATGGTGGTGCATCCTGCCCCGGCGGATCACGGGATCTGGTTTCGCCGCACCGATGTGCCCGCCGACCGTGACGCGATGGTCCCGGCGCGGTGGGACGCCGTCACGCCCTCGCGGCTGTGCACGGTGATAGAGAACGCCGACGGCGTTTCGGTCTCGACCATCGAACACCTGATGGCGGCGCTGGCGGGGCTGGCGATCAGCAATGCGCTGATCGAGATCGACGCGCCGGAAGTGCCGATCCTTGACGGCTCGGCCGCGCCGTTCATTGCGGGCTTCATGGCCGCCGGACTGGACGAACAGGACCTGCCGGTCCGCGCTGTGCGGATCCTTGCCCCGGTCGAGGTGCGCGAGGGCGAGGCCGTGGCGCGGCTGGAACCGGCAGAGATGCTGGAGATCGACTTCCGCATCGACTTCGAGGACCGGGCGATCGGGGTGCAGGAGCGTCGGCTGAACATGGCCAACGGCGCCTTCGTGCGCGAACTGTCCGACAGCCGCACCTTCTGCCGCCAGTCTGACGTTGACGCGATGCGGGCCCGTGGCCTGGCGCTGGGCGGCACGCTGGAGAATGCCGTCGTGTTCTCGGGCGACCGGGTGCTGTCTCCGGGCGGCTTGCGTCACGCGGACGAGCCGGTACGCCACAAGATGCTTGATGCGGTCGGTGACCTGTCGCTTGCCGGAGGGCCGATCCTGGGGCGCTATGTCGGCGAGCGGGCTGGCCATGCCCTGACCAACCGCCTGTTGCGGACGCTTTTTGCGAATCCCCTTGCCTACGAGATCGTCGATTGCGGGCCCGGCACGCTGGGCAAACTGCCGGGCGTGGGCGTGCTTCCGGCCGATTTGCCCGCGCGCAACGCCGTCAACTGAACCTTCGTCCAGACGACAAAGGCGTTTTGCGCGCCGGATTTTTCTGTGCTAGGACGAGCCGAACACACGAGCCAAGAACAGGGCAAACTGCCCGGGCTGAGGTTGGATAGGCGAAGAATGTCAGGCAGAAGGCTCGGCGCGGGGTTCCTCAAGGCGGCGCTTCTGGTTGCCCTGCTGAGCGGCTGTGCCGGCGGCGGCAGCAACGAACGCCCGCTCGAAAGCTACACCGCGGAAGAGATCTACAAGAAGGGCGAGCTGGAACTTGCGACCGGCAAGCGGCCCAAGGATTCGCTCATCTACTTCCAGGAAGTCGAGCGGCTGTATCCCTATACCGAATACGCCAAGCGCGCGCTGATCATGCAGGCCTTCACCCATCACAAGGCCAAGCAATACCCCGAGGCCCGCGATGCCGCGCAGCGGTTCCTGGATTTCTACCCGGGTGACGAGGATGCGCCCTACGCGCTCTACCTCATGGCGCTGTCCTACTACGACCAGATCGACGACGTGGGCCGCGACCAGGGCGTGACCTTCCAGGCGCTGAAGGGCATGCGCGACGTGATCGAGACCTATCCCGACAGCGAATATGCCCGTTCGGCCATGCTGAAGTTCGAGCTTGCCTTCGACCAGCTGGCCGCGAAGGAGATGGAGGTCGGGCGCTATTACCTGAAGCGCCGGCACTATGCCGCGGCGATCAACCGCTTCCGCACCGTGGTTGCCGACTTCCAGACCACCAGCCACACGGCCGAGGCACTGCACCGGCTGGTCGAGTCCTATCTGGCGCTGGGCCTGACCGACGAGGCGCAGACGGCGGCGGCGATCCTGGGGCACAACTACCAGTCCTCGCCGTTCTACGAGGACAGCTACCGCCTGCTGAAGGGCAAGGGGCTGTCCCCGGAAGCCAAGGGCGAAGGCTGGCTGCGCACGATCTACCGCCAGATGGTGCGGGGCGAGTGGCTCTAGCCATGGTGCGCTGTAGCGCACCCTACGAGGGCGGCCATGCTCCGCGCGCTTGAGATCCGCGATGTGCTGATCATCGACCGGCTGAGCCTCGATCTCGGCCCGGGGCTGAACGTGCTGACCGGAGAGACCGGGGCGGGCAAGTCGATCCTGCTCGATGCGCTTGGCTTCGTGCTGGGCTGGCGCGGCCGGGCGGAACTGGTCCGCCAAGGTGCCGCGCAGGGCGAGGTGACGGCGGCTTTCGATCTGCCCCGCGCCCATCCTGCGCGGGCGGTGCTGGAAGAAGCCGGAATCGAGGCGGAGGACGAGCTGATCCTGCGCCGGGTCAACAGCGCCGACGGGCGCAAGACGGCCTGGGTCAACGACCGCCGGGTCTCGGGCGAGGTGCTGCGCGATCTGTCGGATACGCTGGTCGAACTTCACGGCCAGCACGACGACCGGGGGCTTCTGAACCCGCGCGGGCACCGGGCGCTCTTGGACGCCTATGCGGGCCTTGACCTTGCGCCGCTGCGCGCGGCCTGGGCGGCGCAGCGCGCGGCGCGGGCGGCCCTGGCCGAGGCCGAGGGCGCGCTGGCCCGCGCGGCGGCGGAGGAGGAGTTCCTGCGTCACGCGGTGGCAGAGCTTGACAAGCTGCACCCCGAACCGGGCGAGGACGCCGCGCTGGATGCCCGCCGTCGGCTGATGCAGGGGGCTGCGCGGATCCGCGAGGATGTCGCCCGCGCGCTGGCGGCGCTGTCGGACGAGGGCGCCGAGGGCCGGATGCGCGACGCGCTGCGCTGGCTGGACGGGGCGGCGGACAAGGCCGAGGGGCGGCTCGAGGCGCCGCTGGAGGCGCTGAACCGGGCGCTGATCGAACTGGGCGAGGCGCAGTCCGGAGTGGAGCGCGCGCTGGAGGCGCTGGATTTTGATCCAGGAGAGCTGGAGCGGGTCGAGGAACGGCTGTTCGCGATCCGGGCGCTGGCGCGCAAGCACGGGGTGCTGCCGGATGATCTGGGTGGCTTTGCCGAAGACCTGCGGGCGCGGCTGGCGGCGATCGACGGCGGGGCGGCGGGCCTGGCGCGGCTGGCCGCGGCGGTGGCCGAGGCCGAGGCCGCCTATGCCGCCGAAGCGGCGCGGGTGACGGCAGAGCGGCGGGCGGCGGCGGTGCGGCTGGATGCGGCTATGGCGGCCGAACTTGCCCCGCTGAAGATGGAACGTGCGGTTTTCGTTACCGAGATCACCGCCGGAGAACCGGGGCCGGACGGCCTGGATGCCGTTACCTTCACCGTGGCCACCAACCCCGGCGCGCCGGCGGGGCCGCTCAATCGGATCGCTTCGGGCGGGGAGCTGAGCCGCTTTCTCCTGGCGCTGAAGGTCTGCCTGACCGGCGACAGCACGGGCGTCACGCTGATCTTCGACGAGATCGACCGCGGCGTCGGCGGGGCGACGGCCGATGCGGTGGGCCGGCGGCTGCGGGCGCTTGCGGCCGGTGCGCAGGTGCTGGTGGTGACGCACAGCCCGCAGGTAGCGGCTTTCGGCGCCCGGCACTGGCGGGTGGAAAAGCGGGTGGCGGGGAATGAGACCCTGTCCACCGTCACGGGCCTCGGCGAGGCGGATCGAGTCGAGGAGATCGCCCGGATGCTGGCCGGCGACACCGTGACCGAGGCCGCGCGGGCGGCGGCGCGGGCCTTGCTGGCCGGATAGGCAGTCTGCCGGGAGATACGGCAGTTTTGTGAAAGCCATGCGCCAGGTGCATGGCGGAACTGCCTGACCATCGCTGGAATGCTGCGGTGCGGCGCCCTATCTTCGGGTCAAGAAGAAAGGACAGCACCATGTTCAACCTGTTGAAATCCCTGTTTCCCGCCCAGGCCCCCGGCGCGCTGACGGCGCGCGAACTGGCCTATCTGCAAGGCGCCGTGTCGCGGATCGACCTGGAGCGCCGCGAGCGCGAGATCGACCGGGGCCTGTTCCGCCAGCCGCATCCCTATTACTGAGCCTTACCCCGGCACCAGCTTGCCGGGGTTCATCAGCCCCAGGGGATCGAGGGCGCGTTTCACATCGCCCATGATCGCCCAGCCTTCCCCATGTTCGGCCGCCATCAGGGGCCGCTTGCCGAAGCCCACCCCGTGTTCCCCGGTGATCGTGCCACCCAGCCGCAGCGCCCGGTCGGCCATGCGGTGCGCAAGGGCCTTTGCGGTGGCGATCTCGGCCTCGGACCCCGGATCGACCATCAGGATCGCGTGGAAATTGCCGTCGCCGACATGGCCGAGGATCGGCCCCGGGATGCCCGAGGCGGCGATGTCCGCGCGGGTTTCCTCGACCGCCTCGGCCAGGCGCGAGATCGGCACGCAGAGATCGGTGACCACCGCCCGCGCCCCCGGCCGCGCGGCGAGGATCGCCCGGTAGGCCGCGTGCCGCGCGGCCCAGAGGCGGCTGCGGTCCTCGGCCCGCTCGGCCCAGTCGAGGCCCGCCGCGCCGAAATCGGCGGCCAGGTCGCGGAAGCGGCTCACGTCCTCGGCCAGGCCCTGCGGGTGGCCGTGAAACTCCACCAGCAGCTGCGGGGCAGGGGGCAGGGAGAGCGCAGAATAGGCGTTGCAGGCGGCGACGGTTTCGCTGTCGAGAAACTCGATCCGCGCGGGGGCGAGGCCCATCTGCATCGTGGCCATGACGCAATCCACCGCTGCCGCGACCGAGGGGAAGGCGGCGACGGCGGTCATCACCGCCTCGGGCTGGCCGTGGAGCCGCAGGGTCAGCTCGGTGATGAGGCCCAGCGTGCCTTCGGAGCCGACGAAAAGCGCGGTCAGGTCGTAACCGGCGGCGGATTTCGGGGCCGCCGTGCCGGTGCGGATCACCCGCCCGTCGGCCAGCACTACCTGAAGCCCCCGCACATTGTCGCGCATCGTGCCATAGCGCACCGCGGTCGTCCCCGAGGCGCGGGTCGCGGCCATGCCGCCCAGCGAGGCATTGGCACCGGGATCGACCGGGAACATGAGGCCCGTGGTGCGCAACTCGCGGTTCAGCACCTCACGCGTGAGGCCGGGCTGGACGCGGACCAGCCGATCCTCGGCGCGGATCTCGACCACGGCGGCCATCTCGCGGAAGTCCACCACCACCCCGCCCGCGACGGCCAGCGCGTGCCCTTCCAGCGAGGTGCCCGCGCCCCAGCCGATCAGCGGCACGCGATGCGCCGTGGCCCAGCGGGCGAGTGCCGTGACCTCTTCGGTCGTGCGGGGAAAGACCACGGCATCAGGTCGGCCGGCGGAGACGAGGCTTTCGCTTTGCGCGTGGTCGGCGAGGGCAGCCTCGGCAACCGCGACCCGGTCGCCGAAGATCGCGCGCAGGGCAGAGAGGGGGGCGGCATCCAGCATGTCCCCAGCCTAGAGCCTGCGGCGCGGGGCGCAAGCTCTGGCCCTTTGCTGTGTCCTGCGCTATCAGGCGGCCAGACCGAACAGGGAGTCGCCCCGATGAAAGCCGCTGTCGTCACCTTCCCCGGGTCGAACTGCGACCGCGATCTGGCCGTGGCCTTCGAGGGCGCTGGGTTCGAGGTGGCGCGGGTCTGGCACAAGGACAACGCTTTGCCGGCGGGCGTCGATGTGGTGGGCGTGCCGGGGGGCTTCAGCTTTGGCGACTACCTGCGCTGCGGTGCGATCGCGGCGCAGTCGCCGATCGGCGGCGCGATCCGGGCGCATGCCGAACGCGGCGGCTATGTGCTGGGGATCTGCAACGGGTTCCAGGTCATCACCGAAATGGGCCTTCTGCCCGGCGTCCTGATGCGCAACGCCACGCTGAAATTCGTGTGCCGGACGGTGACGCTGCGGGTGGAGACCGTGCAGTCCGACTTCACCAGTGCCTACACGAAGGGGCAGGAGATCCGTATCCCCGTCGCCCATCACGATGGCAACTACACCATCGACGCCGAGGGGCTGGCGCGGCTGAAGGGCGAGGACCGCATCGCCTTTACCTATGCCGACAATCCCAACGGCTCCATGGCCGACATCGCGGGTGTCCTGTCGCAGAATCGCCGTGTGCTGGGAATGATGCCGCATCCCGAACGCGCGACCGAGGCCGCGCTGGGCAGCGCAGACGGCAAGGGGCTGTTCGCCTCGCTGATGCGCGGGATGGCGCTGGCCTGAGGCCCTTCGGCTTGAGACCACTCCGGGCGGGGCCTACTCTGTCCCAATGACCGCAACCGATACCAGCACGATTGCCCCCAGCGCGCCGGGCCTGCCGTGGCGCGCAAAGCTGGCCGTGGCCTTCCTGGTCATGCTGGCGGTCGTCGTGGTGCTGGTGTCGAACCGGCTGTTGACCGACCGCTATACCGCCGACACCCGGAGCCGGGCCGAGGTGCGGCTGGCGCTATACACCGGGAACCTGATGGCGGAACTGCAGCGGACCTCGGTTGTGCCGCTTCTCTTGTCGAACGACCCCGACCTGATTTCGGCGCTGAAGGCGGGCAATTTCTCTGGCACCTCGGCCAAGCTGATCGCGCTGCAGGCGGAACTGGGCGTGGCGTCGATCCGGCTGGTCGATGCCTCGGGCCGGGTCGTCGGTGCGACGAACCGGAACGTCCTGGGCACGAACCATCGCAACGCGGCCTATTTCGTGACCGCGCAGCGCAACAAGGATACGATCTTCACCGCGGTCAAGCGCGACGCAGGCGGCTTCGACTTCCTGTATTCGCGGGCGATCACCTCCGATTCGCGCCTGCTGGGGGTCATGATCGTCTCGGTCGATCTGATGAAATACGAACGTGCCTGGGCCGGCCTTCAGGACGCGATCATGGTGACCGACAGCGAGGGCGTCGTGATGCTTTCGACCGAGCCGCGCTGGCGCGGGCTGCCAAAGGCCGAGGCGCTGGCGTTGCGCGACCCGCCCTCGGCCATCGCCCGCGCGTTGCGCGCGACGGCTGAATGGGCGCAGGAGCCACCCGACGCCTATGTCCGGGGCGAGGCGGTGATGCGGACCGAGGCGCGGGTGCCGTTCCGCGGCTGGAAGATCGCCACCTTCACCGCCTACGGGTCGGTACGCGAGCAGGTGAACGGGATTCTCGCGCTGGAGATCATGGGATTTGCGATCCTGATGGCCTTCACCTTCTATCTGCTCTCGCGCCGGGCCTGGTCGCGGACGCTGTCCTATCAGCGGGAATCGGCGGAACTGCGGCTTCTGAACGCGCGGCTGCAACGGGCCATCGCGGAACGCGAGAAGGTGAAGAAGGATCTGGAGGTCGCCGAGCTGACGCTGGCGCAGTCCTCGAAACTGGCGGCGCTGGGCGAAATGTCGGCCGCCGTCAGCCACGAGCTGAACCAGCCGCTGGCGGCGATGAAAACCTACCTGGCCGGGGCCCGGCTGTTGTTGCAGCGCAAGCGGGTGGAAGAGGCGCTGTCCAGCTTCCAGCGTGTCGATGACCTGATCGAGCGCATGGGTGCGATCACGCGGCAGTTGAAGTCCTACGCGAGGAAGGGCGGAGAAGCCTTTGAAGAGGTTGATCTTCGCGCCTGCGTCTCTTCGGCGCTGGCGATGATGGAACCGCAGCTCAAGGCCCGCGTCGTCAAGATCAGCCGTGGCCTGCCGCGCCAGCCGGTGATGGTGATGGCCGACCGGCTGCGGCTGGAGCAGGTCATCATCAACCTCCTGCGCAACGCGCTGGACGCCACCAAGGACATCAGCGATCCGCATATCGAGATCCTGCTGTCGGCGGGCGAAACCGCGACGCTGACGGTGCGCGACAACGGGCACGGGATCAGCGATCTCGAGAACCTGTTCGAGCCGTTCTACACAACGAAGAAGCCGGGCGAGGGCGTGGGCCTCGGCCTTGCGATCTCCAGCGGCATCGTCACCGATCTGGGCGGTCGTCTGACGGCACGCAACGGCGAAGGGGGCGGCGCGGTGTTCGAGATGCAATTGCCGATCCTCGGCAAC
Organism: Tabrizicola sp.; assembly: GCA_046294075.1. Taxonomy (GTDB): domain Bacteria; phylum Pseudomonadota; class Alphaproteobacteria; order Rhodobacterales; family Rhodobacteraceae; genus Tabrizicola. Next base: position 26,741 of record JBKBJC010000037.1, read on the forward strand.
AGACAGGAAGCAGCAGAATGAAGAGGTCCCAATGGCCCGCGCAATGAAGGTGGCGATCGTCGATGACGAGGCGGACATGCGGCAGTCGATCAGCCAGTGGCTG
>JBKBJC010000003.1:0-143987 GCA_046294075.1 Tabrizicola sp.
GCCCGGCCGCAATCGCCCGTAACCAAACACTGCGCGCCACCCGGCACTACGGCCGGGCATTCTGGAAGCGCTGGACCGGATACCACGCCCGCAGCCGGATCGAAGCAAAGATGCGCTGCTTGAAAGCCTTCGGAGAACGCATCGCGGCAAGACACCCCGACAGCCAAACCGCCGAAATCCAGATCCGCGTCGCCCTCATGAACCGCTTCCCGGCCCTCGGAACGGCCGACATCGTTCCCGTGGCCTGAGGCTGAAGGGGAAAGGGACAGCCATGCATCAGGCGTGTATTACGCAACAACGCCGTGCCCCTCTCGGGACACCCCCTCAACCGGCAAAGGGCCTCAGCCCTTACCCGAACACCCGCGTCAGAGCGCCATCGATCGCCGTGGTGATCTCGTCGATGTCGTCCTTCGTCGCGATCAGCGCGGGGCTGAGGCAGAGCGTGTTGTTCAGCCCCGGAAGCGACCGGTTCGTCGCCCCGATGATGACCCCCTGCGCCATGCAGTCGGCGACGACGGCCTGGACCATCTTCTCGGGCGCGGGTTCCTTGGTGGAACGGTCCGCCACCAGCTCGGCGCCGAGGAACAGGCCCTTGCCGCGCACGTCGCCGATGATCCTGTGCTTGTCCATCAGCGCCCTGAGGCTCGACAGGCAGTAGTCGCCCATGTGGAGCGTGTTCTGCAACAGCCCCTCTTCCTCGATGATCTTCATGTTCTCCAGCGCCGCCGCCGGGCCGGAGGTGCAGCCGCCGAAGGTGGAGATGTCGCGGAAGTAGCTGAGCGGGTCCGAGGCGTCGTCCTTGAACATCTCGAAGACGGCCTCTGTCGTCACGGTGCAGGAGATCGCGGCATAGCCCGAGGCCACGCCCTTGGCCATGGTCACGAAGTCCGGCTTGATGCCGTAGTGCTGGTAGCCGAACCAGGTGCCGGTGCGCCCCACCCCGCAGACGACCTCGTCAATCGCCAGCAGGATGTTGTATTTCTTGCAGATTTCCTGAACCCGCTCCCAGTAGCCCTGCGGCGGAACGATGACGCCGCCGCCCGCCGTCACCGGCTCCAGGATCAGGCAGCCCACGGTGTCGGGACCTTCGCGCAGGATCACTTCCTCGATCGCGTCAGCGGCGCGTTCGCCGTAGTTTTCCACGTCCCACTGCTTGCGGTATTCCAGGCAATGCGGCACGCGGACGAAGCCGTCCGGGAACGGCCCGTACTGCATCGCGCGCTGGTCCTGGCCCGAGGTGGCAAGCGCCGCGATGGTCGTGCCGTGGTAGTCGCGGTCACGGTAGAGGATCTTCCACTTCCGGCCGCCGTGGTGACGATGCGCGATCTGGCGCACCATCTTGTAGACCTTCTCGTTCGCTTCGGAGCCGGAGTTGTTGTAGTATACGCGGCTCATGCCCGGCATCTTCTCGATCAGCGCCTTCGAGAACAGGGCGCCCGGGACCGAGCCGGCGGAACCCGCGAAATAGTTCAGCTTCAGGAGCTGGTCGCGGACGGCATTGGCAATCCTTTCGCGGCCGTAGCCCACGTTGACGGTCCAGACGCCGCCGGACACCGCGTCGATGTGTTCCTTGCCCTTCGCATCCCAGACCCGCATCCCCTTGCCTTCGACGATGACGCGGGGATCAATGGTTTCATACTGCTTGTGCTGCGACAGATGGTGCCAGACATGGGCGCGGTCGGCCTCGACCACGGCGCCGATGTCGTTCAGTCCCGCATAATCTTCCATGGCCCGTCCTTTCGGTTCCTTTTCGCGCGGCATGATCCTGCATATCCCCGGCTGCCGTTAGGACCAGAGTGCCGCCGCCGATAGAGCCAGAGCCTACACCCGGTAGTGGTCGCGATACCAGTCGACAAAGCGCCCGAGACCCGTGGCAAGGTCGGTTCCCGGCCGGAAGCCGGTGAGGCGATGCAGAAGCGAGCAATCCGCCCAGGTGGCCGGAACGTCTCCGGGCTGCATCGGCTTGAGGTCGCAGATCGCCTTGCGGCCGAGGAGCTGCTCGAGGGTGCGGATGAAGTCCATCAGGTGGACCTTGTCGGAGTTACCGATGTTGACGATCCGCCAGGGAGCGACCGGGCTGAGGCTGTCGCCCTCGACCTGCACGCCGCGCCCGGATGGCGCGGGCGGGACCAGCGGCAAGAGGCGGGAGACGCCCTCGACGAGATCCTCGACCGCTGTGAAGTCGCGCCAGAGTTCGCCGCGGTTGTAGACCTCGATCGGGCGGCCCTGGAGGATTGCTTCGGTGAACTTGAAATAGGCAAGGTCCGGACGGCCCCAGGCGCCATAGACGGTGAAGAACCGGAAAAGCGTGACCGGCAGGCCCCAGAGATGGGCATAGGAATGCGACAGCGCTTCGACCGCCTTCTTGGTGGCGGCATAGACGGTCAGCGGATGGTCGGTGCAGTCGGTCTCGCGGAAGGGCATCTCGGGGTTCGCGCCATAGACCGAGGAAGTGGAAGCGATCATCAGGTGCCGCACGCCCAGTTGCCGCGCGACCTCCAGCACGTTGAAACTGCCGGTGAAATTCGTCTCGATGTAGGAGCGGGGGTGCGTCAGGCTGTAGCGGACCCCGGCCTGGGCGGCGAGATGGATGATGGTATCGGGCGCAAAATCCCGTGCCACGCGCTCCAGCGTCGCCATGTCCTCCAGCATCGCCTCGGTCGCGGAAAACCCGGGCATCCCGCCCAGAATCGCATGGCGTTGCCGCTTCAGCATAACATCATAATACGGGGTCATGCCGTCGTAGCCATGCACCCGGTGCCCCGCAGCCAGCAGCTGTCGGGCGAGGTGAAAGCCGATGAAGCCGGCCGTCCCGGTGATAAGGACCTTCTGCACCTGAGCTTTCCCTTCCATCTTGCGGCGGACAATCCCCGCCCCCCTCGAACAAGTCAAGCCACGCGGGCACGTCCTCTTGCCATTGCCCCTTTGCCATTGCCCTTGCAGCCGCCGCCGGCTTCCGCTATCCCGAGCCCACCTTCGCGGCGGGTTGGCGGAGAGGTTACGCAGCGGATTGCAAATCCGTGAAGACCGGTTCGATTCCGGTACCCGCCTCCATTACTTTTCAAACGGTTAGCCGAAAACAGGACCGCCTGTCGCGGAACGGTTTTCCCATCGGTTTTCCCCTTTCCCGTTATGTGCTCCGAACGTTCGTCACGTCTCCGGCTGCGAACCTGCGTGCGGGCGCAAGGGCCGTTCAACCCATCGTTCAAATCCCCCTTTAATGGGCATTCAACGCTTGTTCCGGCATTGTTCGTGTGCGAGTGTGGGAAAAACAGTCCCAGGGGACAGCCGCCATGACCGAATTTTCCGAGCTTCGCCGTGCCGCGGCTCTGTCGTTGAACGATGCGGCGGCGCTTCTCGGGACATCGAAAAGCACCGTCTACCGCTGGGAACATGGCGAGGTTGCGGCCGACGCTGAAGCGCTGGTGCGGCTGCGCAGGCTGGGCGAGCCGCGCCTGCCCTTGGGCGATTTCCGCTTCATCGACCTGTTCGCGGGAATCGGCGGCCTGAGACGCGGTTTCGACGCCATCGGCGGGCGCTGCGTCTTCACCTCGGAGTGGGACCGCTTCGCCGAACGGACCTACCGCGCCAACTTCCGCGACGGGGCCGAGCACCGGTTCGAGGGCGACATCACCAAGGTCGATCCGGCCTCCATCCCGGATCACGACGTGCTCCTCGCAGGCTTCCCCTGCCAGCCCTTCTCCATCGCCGGGGTGTCGAAGAAGAACGCACTGGGCCGGGCGCACGGCTTCGCCTGTGAAGCACAGGGGACTCTGTTCTTCGACGTTGCACGGATCATCGAGGCGAAGCGGCCGAAGGTCGTCCTGCTCGAGAACGTGCGGAACCTGCTGTCGCACGACCGGGGGAACACCTTCCGGGTCATCCGCTCGGTGCTGACGGAGGAGCTCGGCTACAGGATGGATCACCGCGTCATCGACGCGCGCTGCTTCGTTCCGCAGCACCGCGAGCGGATCTTCATCGCGGCCGTGCGCGGCGATCTGGGCCTCGACATCGAATTGAAGACGATGCAGCTGCCGCCGGCCGGGGAAGGCCCGCGCTTCGGCACCATCCTGCATCGCGAGGACGGGTCGGAGACGGATCCTCAGTTTCTCGACGAGCGGGGTCGTGTGCAGCCCCGCTACACCCTGTCGGACCATCTCTGGGGCTATCTTCAGGCCTACGCCGAGAAGCACCGCGCCAGGGGAAACGGCTTCGGCTTCGGGCTGACGGGACCGAACGGAGTCGCCCGCACCCTTTCGGCGAGGTACCACAAGGACGGTTCCGAGATCCTTGTCGATCAGGGTCCGGGCCGGAACCCCCGGCGCCTGACGCCGCGGGAGTGCGCGCGGCTCATGGGCTTCGACCGGCCGGGCGGCTCGGACTTCGTGATACCGGTATCGGACACACAGGCCTACCGCCAGTTCGGCAACTCGGTCGTGGTGCCGGTTGTGACGTCCGTGGCGCGCCATCTTCGGCCCGTCATCCTGCGGGCTGTCTCCATCGGTCAGGTTCTTGACACCGTCGCCGCGGAGTGACCGCGTGCGTTACGGGTCCCTCTCCGACCATTTCGTTCGGGTTGCGGCGAAGCGGCTTGCCGCCGTCGAGGCTGACACTTGCCGTTCGAACCAGCACGAATTCAACGGGGTGGAAGCCCTGCGGGCTGTCCTCGGGTCTGAGGAGTTCCGCAATCGCCCTGCCCGCTTCATCTGGCTGGGCGGCGAGAACGAGGGGATCACGGACACCGCGCCGGTCTCCTGGTACGACTCCCGCCGCAACCAGCCGCACCGTTCGGCCGAGTGGAGGCTCTACTTCAAGGCGAACGCCGTCATGGAACTGGCTGCGGAGGGCGATCTTCTGGTGATCGGCCTGCGCCCGGACGGGGAGCTGCTTTTCATCGTCGCCCCCGAGGGTTCGACCCTCGAGAACCAGATCGCCTGGCTTTTCGGCCTCGACGGCGAACTGGGCGGCGGGTTTCGCTTTGCCGACTACGAGGGGCGCAACGACCGCGGGCTAGACTTCATTGCAAACTACGTCCTCGAGGAGCTGGGCATCGAACCGGCCGAGCCGGAGGCTGACCGGCTGGATCGCATCGTGGCCGATTGGGGCCTCAGCTTCCCGCCCTCGCGCGAGCTTTCGGCCGCGGCCCGGCGGCACGCAGGCGCGCCCGACCCTCGCGAGGATGCCGATGGCGCGCTGATGGCCTGGATCGAGTTCGAGGAGGCGCTGTTCCGACGGCTGGAGCGGCTGGTGGTGGCCGAGCGGCTTCGGGCAGGATTTGCGGCCGACGGCGATGCGGATGTGGACGGCTTCCTCGCATTCTCGCTGTCGGTGCAGAACAGGCGCAAATCCCGCATGGGTCTGTCGCTCGAGAACCACGTCGAGGCAGTCCTGACCGCGTGCGGTATTCGCCACGAGCGCGGCGCACGGACCGAGGGTAACAGCCGCCCGGACTTTCTGTTTCCGTCGGGGGCGGCCTATCACGACCCGGCCTTCGACGCCCTGCTGCTGTCGATGCTCGGGGTGAAATCAACCCTGAAGGACCGCTGGCGTCAGGTGCTGGCCGAGGCGGCGCGGATCGACCGCAAGCACCTGCTTACCCTCGAGCCCGGGATTTCGGTCGCGCAGACCGACGAGATGGCGCGCAACGGCCTGCAGCTGGTGGTGCCTGCCGCGCTGCACCGGACCTTCACCCCTCCGCAGGCGGCATGGCTGATGAATTTCCGGGACTTCCTCGGGGTCGTCGCGGAGCGGCAGGCACGGGCAGACGCTCGCGGATGACCTCCGCCAGCCGGTCGGCCCGCTGGGTCTCGCACTCCCAGATCACGACAATTTTCCAGCCGAGAACCTCGAGGGCAGCCGTGAACCGCGCGTCCCGCTCGATGGTCGCCGCGAACTTCGCTTGCCAGAAGTCCGTACGAGTTCCGGGCAGGGTTGCGTTCCTGCACCCCTCGTGCCGGTGCCAGTAGCATCCGTGGACGAAGACGACCGTGCGGAGCCCGGGCAGGACGATGTCCGGCGTCCCCGGCAGGTCGCGACGGTGCAGGCGGAACCGGAATCCTGCCGCATGCAGCGCCTTTCGGACGGCGATCTCAGGGCCCGTGTCCTTGCCGCGGATGCGCGCCATGTTGGCGCTGCGCGCCTCGGGTGTGAGTCTATCGGTCATGCCGAGCTCTCGCTGGTCGCAAAAGTGTAACGTGACCTGAAGCAAAGGCCTACGAGCGCAACACAACCCCCGGACAATGCCAGTGTAAAGTCCCCTGGCAAGGCAGTCGGAGTAATGATCACGGGCGGCACCCTGAAACCAACGGCCGGACTGCTTCTGTCGGATTCGACCAGCAGGAGCGGATTGAGATGAGTCGTTGAGAGTCAGTCGGGAGGTATCAGGCCGCTCGAGCCAGAGCACATTACGCCCGCATTCAGGACAAACTTTACTAAAGCCCTGTATCCTTGTCCGAATAATGCCACGGCCCCGCCACGGCGCGACAGGGATGCATGCCCCTATCCTCACTCAACCGAATTTATTTAGGTGTGGACGGGAAGATGGCAACTATCGCGCTCCCTGGCTTGGGATCGGCATTCACCTACGGAAGTGATGCCATCTCGCACAATCTCTTCGGTGCAAACTTTCTGTTCAATCGCGACGGTGGTCAAACGGCCGGCTCGATATCGAACACCTATGATGCCTTTGCGCGTGAGGTGAACCTGCCGACAATCCGCTATCCCGGCGGAACGATGACCGAGGTCAATTTTGATCTCGCCAATCCGAACTCCACTCAGCAGAATTTTCTAGGCATTGGAATTCAGAAGGAGCCAACCGTAGGATTTTCCACTGCGGTGGAGTATGCTGCTTCACTCGGAGCATCTGTCACGGTGGTACTGCCGACATACCGCTTCCTGTCGACCGAGCCGGATTCCGGAGGTTTCAGGACGATCAACGCCTCCCTGGAAGGAGATCTGCGGTCCTTCATCCGGTATTCCATCGCGGAGGCAGCAAGCAAAGGCAGTTCGATTGCAGCATTCGAAATCGGGAACGAATGGTGGGCAGATAACAGCAGTGTTTTCGGTTTCAGAATGTCGCCGGTCGAGTACGGACGGGTCGCAAACTACATGGCGAGGATCGTGCAGGAGGAGATCGACAGTCTGAAGCTGGTCGACGGCCGTTGCGCGAAGATGGACCCGGACATCGTGGTCCAGGTAGGCCCTGGAGGCGCGGCGGAATGGTACTCGACATCCGGAAAGCTGATTGCTGAAGATTACGATGGACCGACCATTTCCGCGACTGAGCTTATCCTGAAGCAATTCACTGATCCCTATGCTCGGGCAGCGGTGGATGGTGTTCTGACCCACCGATATCTTCACGGAACGGATCAGAGTATCTCGGGCTGGGCCTACAAACCCTTTGAAATCTGGAATGCTGTCGCCAGATCCATGGGCGGTTTCAAGGAGGTGGACCGGTATGTCACCGAATGGAACGTATCGAGCCGCAACCTCACAGAGCTCGGGATCAAGCAGTTTGACAGCATGGTGAAATTGTTCGAGGAAATGGTCAGGGCTGGCGTCGATCACGCCAATGTCTGGGCCGTCCAGCAGAACAACAAGACGAAGCTGATCGACAATACCGGAATTGGAAACGAGACCTATAATGGCCTTACATTCGCCGGTCTGGCTTTCGACTTGATGTCTGACAATCTTCGCGGTCTGAAGATCATAAACGCACCGGACTTCATTGCGGGGCTTGATGCGAGCGCGTTCGGATCTGCGGAACGGAAGGTCTACTTCCTTACCAACCGATCCGACGCCTCGAGGTCGGACGTGACCAGCTTCACAGGGGCAGCCGCAAAGGTTCACCATCTGACCATCTACGAGGTTTCAGAGTCGGCCACAGGCGATCCCGAGGTCAGAGTCTCCACGATCAACGTCGGGCGTGGCCTGAACAGGGTTGCGCTGAATTTCAGCCCGCACGAGACGATCATGATGGTAGCGGTGTCTGACGGGGTAGGCGCGAAAATAGAAGGATACGGTCTCGCGGACAGGCTGGTCGGAAGCGTGTTCGCTGACTCGATCAGTGGCGCGGGAGGTAACGACACCCTCGTCGGTGACAACGGTGGCGACACGCTTCGTGGAGACGACGGGGCCGATTTTCTCTACGGCGGGCTGCGCGATGACCAGCTATATGGAGGTTCAGGAAATGACCTCCTGGATGGCGGATCGGGACGCGACCTGCTCGACGGGGGAGATGGCTACGATGTGGCCAGCTACCGGTCAGCGAGGACAGCGGTATCAATAGATCTGCTGAACGACGCCAAAAACACGGGAGATGCTGCCGGTGACAGGTTCGTCGACATTGAGGCATTCGAACTTGGTTCTGCTGGTGACCGTTTCTGGGGAAGTGCCACGGGCGACATCGTCAGCGGGTTGGCAGGGAATGACCTGATTGATGGACGCGAGGGTAACGACTGGCTTTCCGGCGGGGTCGGGAACGACAGCCTGTACGGTGGCGATGGAGACGACACTCTGTCAGGGGGTCCAGGCGCTGATCTGCTTGTGGGCGGAGGGGGAATGGACACGGCCAGCTACGCGGATGCCACGGCAGGGGTTGTCGTGGATCTTGCAAGGCCAATCACGAACCGGGGTGATGCCCGCGGCGACATCTACATTGGCATCGAAGCGCTGATCGGATCGGGTTTCGCGGACAACCTTTCCGGCGACGCCTCCAACAACCGGATCCGTGGCGGCGCTGGTAACGACACCTTGTCGGGGCGGTCCGGTGACGACTGGCTGGACGGCGGAGCAGGCGACGACTGGCTGTTCGGGGGTACAGGTGCCGATACCTTTGTCTTCAGCGGCGGAAGGGACATCGTGCATGACTTCGAGAACGGGGTCGACCGGATTTTGCTATCGTCGCAGCTGTGGAACGGCGCGGTGCCTGATGTCGCGGACCTGCTGAGCACCTCGAGGGTAACCGGAACGGGTCTCATCATTGATCTCGGGACGGCAGGCGCTCTGGACATCCGTGGAGTTTTCGACCCGGCGGTTCTGATCGACGACTTCCTGTTCGCCTGATCTCATTGTGCTTTGCGTGCACACGCGGCGCGACGGGTCCTCGCCGGGCCCAGCGGGGCGAACGCCTGTCCGAGCGTTCGCAGTCCGTAAATGAGCCGTGGCCTTCGAGAGCCCTCCGCCAGCCTGAATCGGGATTATTTAAAGAGAGCGCGATTTAATCCAAATTTAAGCTTTGAGGCTGACTAATTCATCCCGGCAGATGACGCCCAATAAACTTATCAACTTGCTCTCTCCACTCCCGATGCTAACCCTCGAACAGAAATCAGAAATGCCAAAAAGAGCGCAATCACGACCAATTTCCGACACAATGCAACGACTCCGATGATGCAATCAGGAAACTGAAAATATATCTCCAGTTGATTGTTTCCAATAACCGCAATCATGAGTAGCAGACCTGCTGTACGGCTGGGGAACAGGCTCATCCCGCTGAGGCGTAGCTTAAGAAAAGGAATCGGTCTCGAGGTCTCCCCGGCAGCGCCGTTGATCGTTTCTCTGCGTCAAGAGGCGACACCATGAAGCATCCGGGGTTCCCGGCTCGTTCGCCGGGGCGGCTTCGGCCACGAAGGCTTTGGGGAGCGAGGCTTCGATGGCGCGCATCACGTCATCGGCGAATGATGCGGCCACGTTCTCGCGATTCAGGACGAACAGGTTGCGGGTCCGGATCAGCGCGCTGATGAACCGCAGCCCTGCGGCGCCGAGATCGCGCTCGGGCACCGGGTCGGTCCGCACGACAAGGTCGGTGTCGTAGTGGGACCCCTTCTGCGCCAGCATGTGGCGAAGCATGCCGTCTCGGGCCGCTGACTTCAGGTCGAAGCCTCGGGCGACGGCGTTCGGTATGGTCGTGCCGTCATCTTCGAACCGGTATAGCCCTTCGTCCGCTCGGACAAGGTAGAAATCCAGCGGGTCCCCGTCCGGCAGGCGGAAACCCGTCTCGATGTGGAACCCGATGGGCACCGTCGAGACATGCAGCGGCGCGCGGATCGCTTCGTTCAGGATGCCGGACATCATGCTGCCCCCTGTGACGTGTCTGCGAACAGCTGCAGCCCGGCGCTGGACAGCCACCACCACGAGCTGGCGGGGGTGTTTCCGGTGCCCCATGCGTCGCGGCTGCCGGCGCCGTTGACGAGGCCCAGCTGCCAGAGCTCCTGCATCGCCTCGGCGCTGGCGCGCAGGCGGCGGCGGTTGGTGCAGAGGTGGAGCCGGGTGCCGCCCGGGAGGCAGCGCGCGTCCAGATCGGCCAGCAGCCGCAGGATGCGGCGCTGATTGGCCGTCAGGCCGCACAGGCCCGGTACCGTGTGCGGCAGCCGCAGCGCGGCATCGCGGCGGTGGTTGCGCGGGGCCGTGTCGGCCCAGTCAGGTGCCTCGGTGCTGAGCGCTGGCATGGCATGTCCTTCGTTGACGAGCGGGCGGGCGTGATGGCCGGGTTCCGGCAGCGGTCCCGTGCGGGGTGCACCGCGGAACCATGCGGCTATGTCGAGCGAGGTCCAACGGTGGAGCGGTCTGATCATGTGTGGTGTCCTGTATCAGGTATGGAAGATGGCGCCGGTAGTGCGGGCATGGGCGAGAGCGGCAGGTTTGTCGGGAAACTCGATGGTGCGGACGCTGTACTCGGAGGCGTCGGTCCGGGACATCGTTGTGATCTGGAGGCAGTATCGGCTCCAGTCGGTGCTGTCGTCGGGAAGGAGCGGACGGAAGCCGCGCGCAAATGTTCGTGTCATGATGCATCTCCGTTCTGGGTTGATTGACGCCGGCGCTGGGCGCTGAGGGCGTGGCGCTGCTGGCGGGCCGGGCCTGCGTACTTGACGACCATGGCCCGCGCCTTGTGGCCGGTGATGGCCTGAATCTCATCGTCGCTGCATCCGGCGGCGGCCAGCTCCGCGGCGGCTGTGTAGCGCCAGCCGTGGATCGTGTAGGCCTCGGCCTTGACGGCCTTCCGGACGCGCATGATCTCGGCGGCTGCAGCGTGATAGGCCAGCGGGCGGCCGTCGCGGCCGGTGACGATGGTCAGGCCCGCCCGCGGCAGCGTGCCGAGGTAGGCGGACAGTCGAGGCGTGAACGGGATCCACAGGTGCGCGCGCGTCTTCGACTGCCGCACCTCGATTCCTCCGCTGCGGAGGTGGTCCCAGCGCATGGCGAGCACGTCGCCGATTCGCTGCCCGGTGCCGATGCAGAGCTCCATCACCGTGCGCGCCGTGCTGCCCGGCACGGCCGCCGCGGTGTAGGCCTCGAGAAGATCGGCCGGCCACGGACGGTGCGGCCCGTCGCCTTCTCGGCGCAGGAGGCCGATCCCTTTGGCGGGGTTGTGCGTGAGCCAGCCCATGTCGATGGCCTGCTCGAAGAGGACGCTCAGCACCTGAACGATGTAGTTTGCGAAGCGCAGGCGGTCGCGGTTCTCGTCCCGGGCGCGGATCACGTGGCGGCGCTCCATCCGGGAGGGTTCCATGTCGCCGAAGGTGGACTCGGCCCAATCGAGGATCTTTGAGTAGTCGGCCCTCGTGCGCGGGGCGAGGCGCGCCCAGCGCGCGGACTCGCGATAGGCGCGGATCAGGCGGCGGAAAGTGCGCCCGGCCGGCTCCGGCAGGGGCGACACGCCCCGCCTTGCGGCCATGTAGCGTTCGAGGAAGTCCGGCGCGTCCGGCGGGGGCAGCGGGATGCGGTCGCGCCCGCGCTGGAAGTACCAGTAATCGCGGCCCTTCGCGCGCTTGCGCCGGAGGTATGGCAGGTCAGCGCGCTTCACCGCCCGGCCCTGAAATCGATGGTGTCGAATGTCCGGGGCGCCGGCGGTTCGGCCTCGGCCGTGGCCTCGATCTCGACGCGGCCGTTGCGGTAATCGACGACGACGCGGACCTGCCGGGCGCCGCCGCGCAGGGTCGCGCGCACGGCGCTCTCGATCTGGGTGCTGCGGATGGTGGTGGTCATGGCAAGGCCTCCTTGCCATAAATTGCGAAAACCGCAATTATCAGTCAAGGAAAACTCTTGCTGTCGCAAGCCGGGTTGCGACGAATGCCCCGGAATCGCATCCGGGGCGACCGGACGGTGCTGCTATTCTCAGGCGGTCCGCGCCGGGCTGGTCCAGGCCCGCGGCACCGCCCCCGCGTGAGCCCGCCGCGGCCTGCGCGAGGCTGACAAGACCTGGTCAGGCTGCCGAGAGGCGCGCCTCGACAGATCGCGGCAGTTCGAGATCGTCCGAGACGATCATCAGCTCGGTTCCTTGGCGCTTGTTCTGCGCGGAATAGTTGATGCTAAATCGGTAGCGCCGCCGGTCGCCGTAGAGATCGAGAATGCGCGGCGCGTCATCGTATGTCAGCAGCCAGGGCTGGCGCAGTTCCTGCACCCTCCGGGCCAGCACGGCATGATCGTCCGGGCGGTAGAAGTTGCTGTAGAGGCTTGAACCCTTGGCGAAATATGGTGGGTCGATGCAGAGGAAGACCGGCCCGGAAACATCCCGCTCGAAGGCGTCGAGGAATTCAGCGGCATCAAGACGGGTCAGGTCTATGCGGTCGCGGTAGCGGCCAATCCTTCGGACGCGTCCCGCAAGGTCGGAGCGGTTGAAACGGCAATCGATCAGGTAGTTGCCTGTCTGGTCGAGCCCGCCGATGACCCCACCGCTTTTGATGATGCCGGATCGGTTCGTTCTGTTGAGGAAAAAGGCCGCAAATCCAAGATCAAGCGGGTCCGCTGTGGATCCCTCCATGACGATCTCACGCTGGCGCCGCCACTCGGATATCGTGACCGGCACTTGTTCGATCATGTCGGCGAGTTCCTCGGTGCGCTCGAGCACGCAGTGCCAGAACGACCAGATGGCCGGATCGAGGTCGTTGAGGTGGATGCGGGATACCACGCCGTCGAAAAGAAGCCTGAGCGCCAGCCCGGCCCCCCCCGCGAACGGCTCGGCATACCTGCAGTATCGCAGGCTGTTGTGCGCGATCACGTCGCGCATGAGCGGGTGAAGGCTTGCCTTGCCTCCCGGATACCTCAGCGGGGAGTCTGTGAATGCCATCGTCGATCCATCCGGCATCTGCCTGCCGCCATGTTGTATCGGAGCGGGAGCGCCACGGCCATAGCCTTCATGGCGCGCCTCCCGCCCCGGGCAGCAGGCTCCGGATCATCGCTTCGGTGACATGCTCAAGGGTCTGGACGTCATTGTAGAGTTGCTCCCGGTTCAGCTGTGACGCGCGGGAGTCGTGCTTGGTGAGATTGCCTGCTTCGGAAATGCTCTTGAACGCCCGCGGCAGCGATTTCTTCTGCTCACGCCCCGAGAAACCCATGGACTCTACCTTGGCGGAGTTCATGTAATTGTCGAAGGAATTCCCTTCCTTCCGGCCCATGTTGGCGGTCAGGACTTCGTAGAAGGTCCAGAGCCCGACGGTGAGCAGCTGCACGTGGTCCAGCGGGACCTTGGTCAGCTCGAAGTAAAGGGCGCGAAGTTTCTGGTTGCCGTATTCCTCGAGTGCCTTTTCGATCCTTGCGCTGTGGGGTAGGCACCGGTGCTGGGGCTTCTTCGGTGGCGACCCGCCCCTGGCCGCCGCGCCTGCTGTCGTCGTGTCCGCCGTCCACGGTTCCGGCTCGACAGTTGTGCCCAGCATTCTTCCTGCGGCGACTTCGGTCCGGATCGTCTCGCTGATCTCGCGCGCCTTGCGCCTCATGTCTTCGGCCTTGGCGCGGGTCGATATTCCTCCGTCCCCGTCCCCCTTCTTTACGAGGTCCATGAACACTGCAAGCAGGAGCTTTCGGTCGGCAGGCGGGCGCGCGAACAGTATCCCGCTGTCACCCTTGGGAAAATCGATCCCGAGGGCTTCCCTGAATACCGGGTTGGAAATCCATCGGTCGACGATGCTCAGCTTGCCCTCGCGCTGAGCCGCTGTGATCAGGCCCTCCCGTTCCGCGATGTCGAGCAGTGCCTGAGCCCGCGCATGCCGCCCGCCGCCGAGGAAGCGTGTCTTCTGTTCGGCGCTCCATTGGAGTCTGCCGCGTCCTCCGAACGATCCACTGTGCAGCCGCTCGAGCCATGTCCTTGCGGCATCGCGGTCCGGGAAAAGCTGGGCAGGGATCGTGTGAACCGGACGTCTTGCGGCAAGCCCGCGGAATTTCTCGACCAGTGCCGCCGGCGCGGCATCGGGATCCGCAAGCAGCTTCAGTGCGCAGAGCCGCCTGTTCCCCTCGGCTACGCCGTAAGGCCCCCTGGCTGCGTCGGCGCCTTCGGCAGCGGGAACAACCGCAATGAGCTCAAGGGGATTGATTCCATGTTCGGCGATATCCACAGCAAGCTCGTAGATGTCTTCGGTCTCGCACAGGCGTTCGATCGCCTCGCGTTCGCTCTGAACTGGCTTGTGCCGCGGGTTCTCCGTGTCGAGATAAAGATAGGAGGGCGCGACATCAATCCTCTGGGGCCATTCTGGCTGAGCTTCGCTGTTCACACTTTCCTCCCGTACCAGAGTACCTTGCCGACCACCTCGATTTCGGAGCGGTCCATTTCGACCGGCGGGTAGATGCGGTTGTCGCTGATGACCTGCACCGTTGCGCGGGATCTGCCCCGCCCGACCCGCTTGCAGTGCAGCGCCTCGCCGAAGCGCAGCACGAACAAGCCATCGTAGTCGAGGCTGGTCTTCGTGCGGTCGATCAGCACGATGTCATCGTCCAGCAGGGTCGGCTCCATGCTGTCGCCCCGGACCCGGATCGCCGCCAGATCGCGCCCGCGGGCGGCCGTCATTTCCGCCAGGTAGCGCGGCGAGAAGGCCAGGTTGGCGATGTGTTCCTCGAGATCCACGATCCTGCCCGGCCCGGCGCTGGCCTCTACATTGTAGACCGGCACGAGCGTCGGAGCAGGATCGCCATCCTCCTTTTCGATTGCCGGCCGACGCTGGAAGAAGGCGACGACTCGCGGCACCTCGCTGGCCTGCACGCGGCGCGCGCCGGCGAGGATCTTGGTCAGCTTGTCCGGCGTGATGCCGACGAAATCGGCAAGTTCGGCCTGCTCTCCACGCCGGCCGGTCAGGCGCGCCTTGATCCACTCTGCGTTCACGTCTTCCATGGGCTCAGTGTTGCGGAAAGCGCATTATCTTGCACTCGCGATGTTCGCAACTTTTGGCTTGAATTTAGTTGCTCTTTTCGCAATTCCTTTGGCCATGGAGCCAGCTCGCACGATCATCGATCTCTGCGGCGGATTCTCGTCCGTCGCGTCTATCACCGGCCGGCACCCGACGAGGGTGCGGCGTTGGACCTATCCTGTCGACCGGGGCGGAACCGGGGGCCTCATCCCTGCGAAGTGCCAGCGGCTGCTCCTTGCCCGCGCGAAGGAACTCGGGATCGACCTGCGGCCGGACCACTTTTTTCCGGGTAGCGATAGGGGGCCGGCGGAATGATCCCTCGGGTATCTGGCAGTTTTCTGTCCGCTCCCCCGCGACCGCGTGGCGGCCCCGCTGTCATGTCCCGGCGCCGCGAGCCCTCGTCTTCGCTGGACGACTTTCCCACGCCGCCATGGGCGGTGCGGGCGCTGACGGAGTGGCTGGTCGGGAACGGTATCGAGCCTGCCGGCCTCTGCTGCCGCGAGCCTGCGGCGGGTCGTGGACACATGGCGCGCGCGCTGGGCGAGGTGTTCGGGGATGTTTGTCAGATTGACATCGTGGATTACGGCACCGGGAACCTGGACACGGTGGCGGATTACCTCGACGAGCCCTTCTGGCCCTTCGTGGACTGGACGATCACCAACCCACCCTTCCGCCTCGCGGAGCGGTTCATCGACCATGCGCTGAGCACGTCCGAGGACGGTGTGGCCATGCTGGTGCGGACGCAGTTTCTCGAGGGCGTCGGGCGGCACCGACGGCTGTTTTCGCAGCATCCGCCGACGGCGGTTCTGCAGTTTGCGGAGCGTGTGCCCATGGTGCGCGGCCGGCTGCACCCGCAGGCGACCACGGCGACCGCCTACTGCTGGCTGGTCTGGGATCTGTGCGCGACGGGATCGACGCGGCTGGTCTGGCTTCCGCCGTGCCGTCGGCGTCTGGAACGCCCGGAGGACTGGACGTGAGCCACCACGCGACCAACTGGGCGATCCAGCAGCGCGGGCTGCAGCCGGCGACGAAGCTTGTCCTGTGGTATCTGGCCGACCGGCACAACCCGGACTTCGGCTGCTTTCCGAGCCAGGCGCAGCTGGCGGCGGACTGCGAGATGGCGCGTGGGACGCTCAACCGCCACCTGGACGAACTCGAAAGGCGCGGGCTCATCCGGCGGGAACCGCGCATAGACCCGGTCACCAAGCGGCAGAAGACGACGCGCTACGTGCTGGCCTTCGAGCTGGATTTTGCGAGGGCTGCTGAAGGGCGCGCGCTGTCGGAGCCATGTGTCGATGATGCATGCGGCAACGAAACGAACAGCGAACAGACGTCCGACCCGTGTCCTGATTTGAGACACGGAGATGAGACGAGCCGTGTCTCATTTCCGGCGGAAGCCGTGTCTCACAGCTGTGAGACACGTATAACCAGTAAGGGAACCAGTAACGACGAAGAGCGCGCGTACGCGCGCGCGTGCGATGCCGGTCCAGCCGGCGACGGCGCCACCGTCGCGCCAGGACCGGCCGGCGCAGGCTGCGAAGAAGACATGGCAGGACCGGCGGGCATCGGGACGGACGGCACGCGAGGCGTGGATGGGGCTGCGGGTTCGATGGCGAACGGAGGTGCTCCGCCGGCGGACCGCGCCGCGTCATGTTCGTCAACAGCGCAACGTGAGTCTGCATCTTGGGCGGCCCTGGTCGCCCGGATCTGCGAGGCGCTGGGCGAGCCCGGGCTTGCGGAGACGCGCTGGTGGCGCATCGAGGCGGATTTCGGACGGCGGATCGATGCGTGGCGCAAGTTGGGCCTCGACGACGACGCAATCGTCGCGACGGCCCGCACGTTCGGTCGCGACGTGCCGGAACCGCCGAATGGGCCCAAGGCGCTGGACGCGGCCATGGTGCGGGCCGCGCAGCGCATCACCGGCGCAGCGGCGGCGCCGGCGGCACGGCGTGGGCAGCCGCTTCCGGACGGCGTCCGCGATGCGGTCGATCTGCTGGGCAGGGCCATCGCGGAGGGCCGCTATGTTCCGCCCAGCGCGGTCACGCCCGGCGCCGCCTGGGAGATGATGGCGCGCGGGCTGGTGACCGCGGAGCAGCTGCAGGCGCGGGGTATCGCGGCATGACCGGGCGGGCGGCGCCGGAGGCGGATGTCCAGCGGGCGGTGGTGGCTGCGTTGCGCGTGGCTCTGCCCGGAGCGATCATCCATCATTCGCCGAACGAGCACCGGGCCGGCGGCGTGGCGGCTCGACGGGTGCAGGGCATCCGGTCCGGCATGGGCCTCTGCCGCGGATGGTGCGATCTGGTGGTGCTGGCGCAGCGGCGGGTTCTGTTTCTGGAGGTCAAGGGTGCGCGGGGACGTCTGTCGCCGGCGCAGGAGGCGTTCCGGGATCGTGTGCTGGCGGAGGGCCATCATTGGGCGCTGGTGCGCTCGGTGGATGAGGCGCTCGAGGCGGCTGCAGCCGCCGGGATGCTGTTGCGTGCGCGGGTTGGAGGAGGCCGGAAATGACGATGCACGGGCGACTGGCGGCGCGGGCGCGGCGCGAGAGGATCTGGCGCTGGGCGGTGCAGGAGGGTCTGGCGGAGCGCCACGCCCACGGCAATGCCACGCTGGACAACGGCGCGGTGATCTGGGGGCTGCTGTGCCACGCGGTCAGGGTGTCGGCCACTGCAGACAGGGCACCGCCAAGGTCAGGCTATCCGACGGCGTCCCCCGGTGCCTGGCTGGCGCCGGACGAGATCACGTGGTGGCAGAGGGTCACGGCTGCGCTGCGCGGCGAGACGGACGGTCTGGTGGAGGCGGAGCGCGAGGCTGCGGTGCCGCCGTCTACGTTCGATGTGGCGGTGCGGGACGAGGTGCTCGAGCTCTGGCATCGGCATGCGCTTCGGGATCTCGGGGACTGGCGGCGCCTGCGGGGTGCGGTCTATGCGCTGGCCTGCGGCGTCGCGCCGCGGCGGGTGCAGGCAGAGACCGGGTTGTCGCGGGACAGGCTGCGGCACGCCCGCGACCGGGCGGTCGGCGACATGCTGGCGGCGTGGGAGGGAGCACAGGCGTGAAGGTTGCAATCGTGATCGGCCGGCGGCCTTCCGCCGCCCTGCCCTGCCCCCGGTGGCGCGGGTCCTTCCCGGCGGCAAGGCTTATGCGGGGGGCGGGAGCGCATAAGTTCTTTAGTGACAGGGGAAAAATCGGGGTGCGCGGCTTCGGGTGCGCATTCGGGGTGCGCAGGTGCGCATGGGAACGCGATGTTCGGAACTGAGGAGACGTGGAGGTTGGAAACGATGAAGAGCGGGGCGCTGCAGGTCGAGTATCGCGATACCGGCGCTCTTGTGCCCTTCGTTCGTAATCCGCGCGTGCATCCGGATTGGCAGATCGCGCAGATCGCCGCTTCGATCACGAAGTTCGGATTCGTGAATCCCATTCTCGTCGGCGCGGACGGCGTGCTGATCGCGGGCCACGGTCGCCTTCTTGCTGCCCAGCGCCTCGGCCTGCCGCAGGTGCCGGTCATCGTTCTGGGCCATCTGTCGGACGCTGAGCGCCGGGCGCTTGTGGTGGCGGACAACCGGATCGCCGAGAACGCGGCCTGGGACGAGGAGCTGCTGCGCTCGATCCTCGGGGAGCTGCGCGACGACGGCTTTGACCTGGACGTGGTTGGATTTTCGGAGACGGAGCTCGCGGAGCTGCTGGGCGACGTGGAGGCTGACGAGGCGGAGGCGGTTGCGCTGAGCGATGAGGATTTCGTTCCGGAACCGCCGCCAGAGCCGGTCACGCGCAGCGGCGATCTGTGGATCCTCGGGGAGCACCGGGTGCTGTGCGGGGACGCCACGCGCGGCGCGGATCTGCAGCGGCTGACGGACGGTCGGTTCTGCGACGCCATGTGGACCGATCCGCCTTACAACGTTGCCTATGAGGGCAAGGCGGGAAAGATCGCCAACGACGACATGTCGGCCACGGACTTCGCGCGGTTCCTTGTCTCGGCTTTTTCGGCTGCTGCGCAGGTGCTGGCGCCCGGGGCTGCGGTCTACGTCGCTCATGCCGACACCGAAGGCCTTGCGTTCCGCCGCGCCTTCCGGGATGCCGGGTTCAAGCTGTCGGGTTGCCTTGTCTGGGTGAAGCCGTCGCTTGTCCTGGGGAGGTCGGACTACCAGTGGCGGCATGAGCCCATCCTCTACGGCTGGAAACCCGGTGCCGCGCATCGCTGGTTTGGCGCACGGACCAGGACCACGGTGTTCCACCAGACCGGCGCCCCGGTGCGCGTCATGCCGGACGGCACGGTGCAGGTCGATGTGGGTGGCCAGGTGCTGGTGATCTCGGGCCGCGAGCTGACGGTCGAGGCGCACGATGGCAGCGTGATCCGGGCAGAGAAGCCCGCCCGCAATGCCGAGCATCCCACCATGAAGCCTGTGGGGCTCATCCTCGAGATGCTTGAGAACAGCACCCGCCGCGGCGATGTTGTGCTGGACCCGTTCGGCGGGTCGGGCTCGACGTTGATCGCCTGCCACCGGTCCGGTCGGTCGGCCCGGCTGACAGAGCTCGAGCCGCGCTATGCGGATGTCATCGTCGAGCGCTGGCAGACCTTCACGGGCCAGCGCGCGGTCCTCGATGGCGACGGGCGGACATTTGCAGAAATTGCAGCAGGTCGGAGGCGCGCCGCATGAAGCGGAAGGTTTCCCGGGAGCGCCCGCGGGCCCTGCGCTATCTCGGGAGGACGGTGCAGCGGGTCTGCACGCGGGTGGAGACGGCTGCCGAGACCATCGGGCCGCTGCTGCCTGGCATGCGGATGACGGGCGTCACGGCGGGACAGTTTTCGGCCATCGACGCGCTGGAGCAAATGGTGTGCGAGCTCGGGCCCGCTTCGGTTCGCGTCTCGACCTGGACCACTGGCATCTACGATGTCGAACGGACCCGCGCCATCCGGGTGGACGGCCGGATCACGGACGTGCGGTTCCTGCTGGACCGCGGCACATTTGAGAAATCGCCGCAGTTCGCTGGCCCGCTGATCGAGTTGCTGGGACCGGAGGCGTTCCGCTGTTTGTCGGTGCATGCGAAGGTCATCATCGTCGACGGCGGTCCGGGCCGGCGGGCGGTGTTCCGGTCCTCGATGAATCTGAACAAGAACCTGCGGACCGAGCAGTTTGACATCGACGTCGACGACGAAGTGGCGGTGTTCTACACGCTCTGGTTCGACGGGCTCTGGGAGGAATCCGGTCGGAGCCACGACAACAGGCGCATCTTCGCTGCCATCTACGACCGCTACCGGGCCCTGCCGGCTGATGGCAAGACGGCGGATGGGACCGGCGAGACTGTGCCGCTGCAGCCGGATCCGCGACAGCGCCGGGTGCGCAGGGGAGATGTGACGATGTCTGCGGCGGATCTGCATTTGCTGATCGGGGACTGACGCGTGGGCGTGTCGCGTCGCGAGTATGCGAGACTGCGCGGGGTGGCGGAGTCGGCTGTCCGCAAGGCCATCAGCACGGGGCGGATTTCGTTGGAGCCAGACGGGACCATCGATCCCGAGCGGGCGGATCGGCAGTGGGACGAGCGGACGGACCCGGCGCTGCAGCGCGGAGAGCATGCCCGCGGAACGGCGGCGGTGATGGCGCGAGCGCAGGCTGCGAGCGGCGCACCGCCGCGCGGCACGAAGGCGGTGCCGCAGGCGGCGCTGGCGGCGGTGCGGGAGACGCTCGACGAGGCCGGCGAGGATCCGGACCCTGCGGCACCTGCCGGCGAGGTGTCCTTCATGCGGGCGCGGTTTGCCAATGAGGTCTTGAAGGCTCGGCTGCAGAAGGTCCGGCTCGGCGTGCTGGAAGGGCGGCTTGTGGATCGGGCTGCTGCGCAGTCGAAGGTATTCGACCTGGCGCGGCGGGAGCGGGATGCGTGGATCGGGTGGCCGGCCCGGGTGGCGGCGAACATTGCGGCGGAGCTTGGCGTGGATCCTCACTCGGTGGAGCAGGTGCTCGACCGCTACCTGCGGGAGCATCTTAGCGAGATGGCGGAGATCAAGGTTGATCTGTCCGGAGGAACGTGAGGTGCGCTGCCGCGCTGAGCTGGTGCTGTGGTTGGCTCGGCTCAAGGTCGATGCGTCGCGTCGGCTCGAGCAGAAGCGGAGTGTTCAGCAGCGGACCGATGAGGAAGGCTGCGGAGCCGTCATCGGTGCTTTGCGGGCTTTGAACGGAGGCTGGTTGCGATGAGCGTCGCGGAGTTTCAGGGGGCGCGCGAGATCCGGGCAGCCTGGCTGGCAGGTCTTGCACCCGATCCCCGGCAGACGGTTTCGGAATGGGCTGACAGGCATCGCTTTCTGTCCTCGCGGGGATCGTCGGAGGCAGGGCCGTATCGCACGGCGCGGACGCCCTATCTGCGCGAGATCATGGATGCGCTGTCTCCTTCGTCGCCGCTGCAGCGGATCGTGTTCATGAAGGCGGCGCAGGTCGGTGCGACTGAGGCCGGGAACAACTGGGTCGGTTATGTCATCCACCGGGCGCCGGGGCCGTTTCTGGCGGTGCAGCCGACAACGGACCTGGCAAAGCGGTTGAGCCAGCAGCGGATCGATCCGCTGATCGAAGAAAGCCCTGTTCTGCGCGCGCTTGTGGCGCCGGCGCGGGCGCGGGATTCCGGAAACACGGTGCTGGCGAAGCGGTTTCCCGGAGGTCAGTTCGTCCTGACCGGGGCCAATTCGGCGGTCGGTCTGCGCTCGATGCCGGCGCGCTGGGTGTTTCTGGACGAGGTGGACGCCTATCCCGGAGACGTGGATGGAGAGGGGGATCCCGTGGCGCTTGCGGAGGCGCGGACGGTCAGTTTTGGCCGGCGGTCGAAGCTGTTTCTGGTGTCGACGCCCACGATCCGCGGAATCAGCAGGATCGAGCGGGAGTTTTTGCGGAGCGATCAGCGGCGCTATCATGTGCCCTGCCCTGTCTGCGGCTCGCTGCAATGGCTGAAGTTCGAGCGGCTGCGCTGGCCGAAGGGTCTGCCGGAGCGGGCGCGCTATCACTGCGAGGCCTGCGAGGAGCCGTTCGAGGAACGGCACAAGACGGCATTCATGGATCCGGCGAATGGCGCTTGCTGGATGGCGACGGCGCCGGCGGAGCAGATCGCTGCCGCATCGGCGGCCGGCATTGCCGGGTTTCACATCTCGGCGCTCTATTCGCCGCTCGGCTGGCAGAGCTGGACGGAGATTGCGCGCCTCTGGGAAGCGGCTCAGGGAAACGACGCGGCGCTCAAGACGGTCAAGAACACGGTGTTGGGCGAGACCTGGGCGGAGCGCGGGGAGGCTCCGGACTGGGAGAGGCTCTACGAGCGGCGCGGGCCGCATCGTCTGGGCGAGGTGGCCGAGGGCGTTCTGGTGCTGACGGCCGGGGCGGACGTGCAGCGGGACCGGGTCGAGATCGATGTCTGGGGCTGGGGGCGCGGCCTGCGGTCCTGGCTGATCGACCACATTGTCATCGAGGGTGAGATCGGGACGGAGCCAGTGCGGCAGGCGCTGTCGGAGCTGCTGTTGCGCACGTGGCGGCATCCTTCGGGCAGCGAGCTGCCCATCTCGCGGCTGGCCATCGACTCCGGGGACGGCGCCACCACGGACGCGGTCTATTCATGGGTGCGGGCGCAGTCGCGGGACCGGGTGATGGCGATCAAGGGGATGCGCGACGGTGTCGTCACAAGCCCGGTCGATGGCCCCAGCTGGGTGGAGGTCACGGAGCGCGGCCGGAAAGTTCGTAGAGGCGTTCAGCTCTGGTCGGTGAAGGTCGGGTTCTTCAAGTCGGAGACCTACCGGTTTCTGCGCCTCGCCCAGCCCACGGACGAGGATCTGGAGGCGGGCAGCGCCTGGCCTTCAGGGTTCATCCACATCGCGAGGGGTATCACCTCGGAGTGGGTTCGGCAGCTGACGGCCGAGCAGCTTGTGACGGTTCGGACCCGGGCCGGCTACATGAGGACGGAATGGCAGCAGCTGCGGGATCGTAACGAGGCGCTGGACTGCCGGGTTTATGCGCGGGCGGCGGCGTGGCTCATGGGCCTGGACCGCTGGGACGAGCCGCGCTGGGAGCAGCGGGAGCTCGCGTTCGAGGCTCCACGGGCCGCGATGGCGGAGCAGGGTCGTGTGCTGCCTGCTGACGTGGCGCCCGGTCCGGTGGAGTCAGGTCAGAAGCGGCGACAGGATTGGCTGGGGCCGCGGCGCGGCCGTTGGATTTGACATTCTGAGTGGCTGTTGCGCATTCGCGCAAAATGTGGTAGCCATGGCGGCATGATCGGAGAGGCGCGCTCGGGAGGACCGGCGCGCCTCCTGTCGTTTTCGGGGCAGGCATGAGCGATTTCACCGAGGACGAGGCGGCGGCGCTGCGGCGCGCGCTGGCCTCGGGCACGCTGGTCGTGCGGACCGGCGAGCACGAGGTTCGCTACGGCAGCTTCGAGGATCTGCGGGCGAGGCTGGCATTCGTGGAGGGGCGTCTGGCGGCCGCCTTGTCGCCCCGACCGGTGGCAGGCGTGGCGGCGTTCCGCAGGAGCTGAGATGGCGCGGCGCGGTGGGATCCTCGGCTGGCTGCTGTCGCGGCGGCGGGCGGAGCGCGGTGCGGCCGTGCCTGCCTTGCGGGCCTACGATGCGGCCAGCCGCGGGCGCGGCACGGACGGCTGGATCGCGGGTGGCACGAGTGCGGACGCCGAGGTTGCCGTCGCTGGCGCGGCGTTGCGCGACCGGATGCGCGATCTGGTGCGCAACGATCCGCTGGCGGCGAAGGCGGTGCAGGTGCTGGTCTCTAACATCGTCGGCACCGGGATCCGACCGCGGGCAGCGGGCCCGGATGGAGCCGTGAACCGGGCGGCGGACGAGGCCTGGAAGCGCTGGGCGGAGAGAGCCGATGCGGATGGGCACACGGACTTCCACGGCCTGACGGCTCTGGCGGTGCGGGAGATGATCGAAGGCGGCGAGGTGCTGGCCCGTCGCCTGCGCCGCCGCGCGTCGGACAGGCTGCCGGTGCCGGTGCAGATCCAGCTGCTGGAGGCGGATCACCTGGACGGGGCGCGGACGGAGGTGCGGGGCGACGGGTCGAGGATCGTTCAGGGCATCGAGTACGACGGTGCCGGGCGCCGGCGGGCGTACTGGATCCATCCGGAGCATCCCGGCGACTTGGCTGGCCTTCGAGGCGGTCTGCGCGACAGTCAGCGGGTGGAGGCGGCACAGATCGCGCATCTGTTCGAGCGGCAGCGTGTGCAGAATCGCGGCGTGCCGTGGGGCGTTCCGGCGATCCGCGCGCTGCGGGATCTGGGCGACTGGCAGGTCGCGGAGCTGAAGCGGAAGAAGATCGAGGCCTCGGTTGTCGGGTTCGTCTTCGGGGCGGACGAGGAGCAGTCGTCCATCGCGCCGGTGGTTCTGGATTCGGACGGAAAGCGGGTCGAGCAGTTCGAGCCCGGGCTGATCGCCTATGTGCGGCACGGCAAGGACGTAAAGTTCAACTCGCCCGGGTCCACCTCGGGGATCTACGAGTGGAACCGGGTTCAGCAGCACATCATCGCGGCCGGGTTCCGGGTGCCTTACGAGCTGCTCACCGGCGACCTCAGCCAGGTGAACTTCTCGTCCGGGCGGATGGGGCTCAACGAGTTCCGGCGCATGGTCGAGGCGGTGCAGTGGCACACGGTGATCCCTCAGTTCTGCCAGCCTGTCTGGCGCTGGGTCATGGAGGCGGCGTGGACGGCCGGGCTGGTGCCGGATCCGGACATCCCGGCGGAATGGGGGCCGCCCCGGTTCGAGAGCGTCAACCCGCTGCAGGACGTCACGGCCGACATCATGGAGGTGCGGGCCGGGTTCTCGACGCTGGCGCAGCAGATCGCGCGTCGCGGCTACGATCCGGTGGAGGTTCTGCGCGAGTGGCAGGCGCAGGCCAGCGAACTGGATGCGGCGGGTCTGGTGTTCGACAGCGATCCGCGGCGGGTGACGAAGGCTGGTCTTGTGCAGCCCGAGGCCGGCACGGCCTCCGATTGAGGAAATGGAAATGAGGAACGATGTGATGCTGCCGCTTCTGGAGCGGGCGGCGGAGTTGCGCGTGGCGGATGGCACGTCGGAGAACGGAGAACAGATCGTCGAGGTGGTGTGGACCACCGGTGCCACGGTCAGGCGGGTGCGCTGGGCCTGGGAGGGTCCGGAGGAGTACGACGAGGAGCTGGTGGTCGAGCCTGGATCGGTGCGGCTCGGGCGGCTGAACGGCGGAGCGCCGTTTCTCGACTCGCATCAGGGCGGTGGGCTTGAGGCGGTGCTGGGTTCGGTGGTTCCGGGCTCGGTGCGCCTGGAGGACGGCAGCGGTGTGGCGCGCGTGCGGCTGACCGGGGCGGAGGACGCTCAGGCCGCGGTGCGTCGGGTGCTCGAACGGCACGTGGCGATCTCGGTCGGCTACCGGGTCCATCGCTACGAGGTCGAGCGGCGCGAAGGAGGGCTGGACCTCTGGCGGGCAGTCGACTGGGAACCGCTCGAGATCTCGGCGGTGGCGATTCCGGCGGATGCCGGGGCGCGGATCCGGGCGGAAAGCGCAGAGGAAGTGGTGAACCGGTGTCGGATCACGGTTCGGAACGGAGAAGCCGCGGTGGCGGCGGTGGAGCAGGAGGGCGGAATGCCGGAGCAACGGAACGATGCGGGCGTTCGGCCCGCGGTGGACGAGCGCGGTCGCGCGCATGTTCAGGAGGGCGTCGGAGGCGGCGCGGATGAGGTCGGAGAGGTCCGCCGCGCGGCGGCGGAGATCATGCGGCTGTGCGGCGTGCACGATCTCGGGCAGGAGTTCGCGGCCGATCTGGTCGCACGGGGCGTGAGCCTCGATCAGGCCCGGGCGGCGGTTCTGGATCGGCTGGCGGAGCGCGACAATCACGGCGCTCGGACGGTGGAGCCGGTGCCGGCGCAGGTGCGCGGCCTGCCGGATACCGCATATCGTGACGCGGTTTCGGCAGCGCTGCTGCATCGCTACAGCCCGGCGGAGTTCGAGCTTCCGGTGGGCGCGCGGGAGTTCCGCGGCCTGTCGCTGATCGAGCTGGCACGGCACGCGCTGGGCCGGGACGGACGGTCGACGGCCGGCCTGTCGCGGATCGAGGTGGCCACCGAGGCGCTGCTTGGGCGGTCTGGGCTGCATTCGACCGGGGATTTCCCCTACATTCTGGCGAACGTGGCGAACAAGACCCTGCGGCGGGCCTACGAGACCACGCCGCGGACCTTCACGGTCTGGGCGCGGCAGCGGACCATCGCGGATTTCAAGCCGGTGTCGGTCACGCAGCTGGCCGGTGCGCCCAGCCTGTTGGCCGTCCCGGAGTCGGGTGAGTTCACCTACGGCACCATCGGCGAGGGCCGCGAGGTCTACGGCCTGCTCACCTACGGGCGCATCGTCGGCATCACGCGGCAGGTGCTGGTGAACGACGACCTTGATGCCTTCACGCGTGTGCCCGCGGCCTACGGGGCGGCGGCGGCCGATCTGGAATCGGACATCGTGTATTCGATTCTGACCGGCAACCCGGCCATGGCGGACGGTCAGGCGCTGTTCCATGCCTCGCACGGCAACCTCGGCACGGCGGGTGCGATCAACGAGACCAGCCTCTCGGAGGCCTACCGTCTGTTCGGTGCGCAGCGCGGCCTCGAGGGTCGGCTGATCGGGGTCATGCCGCGCTTCATCATCGTGCCGCCTGGCGCGCGCTCGGTGGAGGCGCGCAAGAATGTCGCCGCCACGACGCCGGACGCTGTGGCCGGAGTGAACGCGTTTGCAAACCGTCTGGAGGTGGTCGAGGAGGCACGGCTCATTCCGGCCAGCGGCGCGGACCCCTGGTTCATCGCGGCGGATCCTGTGCGGATCGACACCGTCGAGTACGCCTATCTGGACGGGCAGCAGGGGGTCTATACCGAGGTCCGGCAGGGCTTCGAGGTGGACGGCATCGAGATCAAGGCCCGGCACGACTTCGCGGCCAAGGCCATCGACTGGCGCGGGCTCTACCGGAACGCCGGCGTCTGACCGGCCTGACGTCAGCGCGCCGCAGATCCTCCCGGGCGGCAGCGCCTCGACCCGGCCGGCAGCGGCGGCCGGCCGGGTCATCTGTTCTGGATTCAAGGAGATAGGAAAATGCGGAACTTCGTGGCAGCCGGCGAACGGCTGGAGATCACGGCCGGGGCAGACATCGCTTCGGGCGCGGGTGTGCTCGTCGGGAATCTATTCGGGGTGGCCGAGGGGCCGATTGCGAACGGGCAGAAGGGAGTCATCGTCCTCACCGGGGTGTTCGATCTGCCCAAGGCTCCCAGCCAGGCCTGGACGGTCGGGGTGCGGGTCTACTGGGATGCGGCGAACGCGCGCTGCACCACCACGGCCACGGGCAACACGCTGATCGGTGCTGCGGTGGCGGCGGTGGGCGGCGGCGCCGGTGAGACCGGCGGACGTGTGCGCCTGAACGGCGCGGCGGTCTGATGAATGCGTTCGAGCTGGCGGTGCGGGCGGTCTGCGCGGATCGCCATCTAGGAGTGGACGCGGTCTGGCGGCAGGGCGGCAGCGGGCCTGGCGTCGCGGTGAGGCTGGTCCGGAGGCGGCCGGACGCAACCACGGCATTTGGCGAGGGACGGTTCGTCAGCGGCACGGACGAGGTGCTGGTGCCGCTGGCGAACGTCCCTGATCTGGCTGTCGGCGACACGTTCGAGGTCGGTGCAGAGCTGCTGGAGGTTGCCGGAGATCCAGTGCGGGATCCGCGGCATCTGGCGTGGTCGGCAGCGGTGCGGGTGCTGTGAGGATCGAGGTCAGCATCGATCCGCCGGTCGAGGCGGTGACGGCGGAGGCGCTCCAGGCCGGGCGGCGCGGGGTCACCGCGGCCATCGGCGCGACCGGGGATGCGCTGAAGGCGGGCTGGCGGGCGCAGATCGTGTCTGCCGGGCTCGGACAGCGGCTGGCGAACACGATCCGCGAGCGCCTCTATCCGGGGCGGCCGTCGCTGGGAGCGGCGTCTCTGGTCTGGACAAAGGCACCGGACATCGTGGACGCCCACGACCGCGGCGCGCTGATCCGCAGCGGAAACGGCTTCTGGCTTGCGATTCCCTTACCTGCTGCCGGCAGCCTGCCGGGAAATGCGCGCATGACGCCGCTGGCTTTCGAGCGGCGCACCGGCCTGAGGCTGCGCTTTGTGTACCGGCGCGGACGGCCGTCGCTGCTGGTTGCGGAGGGACGTGTGAGTGCGGCCGGGCGCGCGGTGCGGTCGCGGTCGAAGACGGGGCGAGGCGCTGCGACGGTGCCTGTCTTCGTTCTGCTGCCGCAGGTCAAACTGGCGAAGCGGCTGGACGTGGAGCGTCTGGCGCGGGCGGCTGGCGAGCGGCTGCCGGCGCTGATAGCTGCGAACTGGAGGGATCGGTGAGGGAACGTCTGGTTGCCATTGCGAACGTGGCGCTGGAGGCCATTGCGCAGGACAATCGCACGGACGGCTGGAGCGCGGAACGTGGGTCGGCTCTGCGGGCGGCGCTGATGCGGGTCGCGGCGCTGGCGCAGGCGGCCGGTGGGTGCGTCACGCCGGAGCGCAGGCCGAGCGAAACCTGCACGGTGATCTGGCGCGGGCAGGAGATCGCGGTGACGGCAGAATTCCGGCCCGGGACGGGAGCCGTGATCGACGTTACGGCACGCGGCTGGCGGGCGGGCGCGGATCTGCAGTGTCTGGCAGACGATGCATGTGGCGTGATCTCCGCTGCGCTGCAGCGCGGGGTGTCTGTGGCCGATCTGTGCAGGCTTGCGGGGTCCACGCCCGTCTTGTGTGGCGGTGCTGAGGTGGATGAGCCGGTGAGTGTCATCGGCGCGATCCTGCGAGGTCTAGAGCAACTGGAGCGCGCGTCGTGACGACGGCGGAGACGGTTCTTGCGGCGCTGGCGTCCCGGATCGCGGCGGCGCTGCCGCCGGGTGCGGTTTTCCAGCGCAACGGAACGCTGCCGGTGCGCATTCCGGCGACCGGGGCAGCGATCCTTCGGGACGGGGAGCCCGGCGAGGCTGAGCGGCTGTTCTCGCCGCCGGTGTGGTACTTCGAGCACGAGGCGGAGCTGGATCTGGTCGTGGAGGGCGGGCCGGAGGCGGCGCGGCTCGAGGCGCTCGATGTCCTGCGGCAGTCCGTGGCGGCGGCGCTGGCGGCTGACCGGTCGCTGGGCGGGCTGGTGGACTGGTGCGAGCCTGTGGCGTCGCGGTCGGTGGATCTGGCCGTGGACGGCGGCGACGGGTTGCGCGGGCTCGAGGTGCGGATCCTGCTGGCCTACGCGGCGGCGGATAGTCTGGGATAGGGGGACTGAGGAATGGCACGGCAACCCGGGGCGCGGGCGGCACTCGCGCTGGCGTTCGAGACGGTCTACGGGACGCCGCCAGCGTCCGGCTATTTGCGGATGCCGCTGGCGTCGGCCAGCCTCGGCGCACAGCAGGAGCTGCTGGCGTCGGAGCTGCTGGGTTACGGGCGGGATCCTCTGGCACCTGTGCTGGACGCGGTGACGGCGGACGGCGACGTGGTCGTGCCCATGGATGCGCGGGCCTTCGGGCACTGGCTCAAGGGGGCGTTCGGTGTGCCGACGACCACCGGGGCCGGGCCATACACGCATGTGTTTCAGTCCGGATTGTGGTCGCTGCCGTCCATGGCCATCGAGGTGCAGATGCCGCAGGTGCCGCGCTTTGCGATGTATCGCGGCTGCGTGGTGGACAAGGTCAACTGGACGATGCAGCGCAGCGGGCTGCTGACTGCGACGGTGAGCGTGGTGGCGCAAGGTGAGACGGTGCAGGTGGGGAGCGCGGCGGGGGCGCTGACGGATATCCCGCTTGCGCGGTTCTCTCACTTCCAGGGGAGCCTAGAGCGGGACGGGCTTCCTCTTGGCTCGGTGATCTCGGCCGAGTTCACCTATGCGAACAACCTGGACCGCATCGAGGTGATCCGCGGCGACGGCATGATCGACGGCGCGGATCCGGCGCAGGCAACGCTGACGGGTCGTATCACCATGCGGCTGGCGTCGACGGCGCTTATCGACCAGGCGATCAGCGGTGCGCCGTGCGAACTGGAGGCTGCCTGGGTCTCCGGGAGTGACAGCCTGACCTTTACGGCGCATGCGGTGCATCTCTCGCGGCCGCGGGTGCCACTTGAGGGACCGCAGGGTGTTCAGGTGACATTCGATTTCCAGGGGGCGCAGGGCGGGCTGGGCAGCCGGCTGTGCACTGCGACCCTGGTCAATGACGTTGCGAGCTACGCATGATCCGTCTTGATCTGAAATCGGCTCCCTTCTGGCTGGATCTGCCGGCCGGTGTCAGGCTGAAGCTGCAACCTCTTACAACGGGGTTGATGGCGGCTGCTCGGGCGGACGCGACGGTGCAGGCGCTTGCGGCAGACGCGGCGCCGGAGGTGCAGGCGCTTGTGCTGGCTAAGGCGGTGGCGCGCGCGGCGATTCTCGACTGGGATGGCGTCGGCGACGCGGACGGCAATCCCCTGCCCGTCAGTCCGGAGGCGGTGGACGCGCTGCTCGACCTCTGGCCGGTCTTCGAGGGCTTCCAGCTGGGTTATGTGGCAAAGGGGCTGCTGGTGGCGCAGGAGGGAAACGGCTGCGCGCCCTCGCCCGCTGGCACTGGAGCGGGGGCGGCGACTACTGCGGATCCTGCAGCAGCGAATGCGGAGACTGCCCGGCCCGTCTGAATGCACCCGAGACAGTCGAGGGCTGGCTGGTCTGGGATCTGGCGCAGCGGCTCGGGGGACAGTGGCGGACGTCCATGGGTGGCGTGGTGGGTTGGGATCTGGGAGCGGCGCTGGCGCTTGCGGCGGCGCTCGGGGTGCCCGCGGCAGCGGCGGCGGAATGGCTGCCACTGATCGAGGCAGAGGCGGTGACGGCGGTGAACGCGAGGGTGGAGCGGAGTGACTGAGCGGAGGGTGTCCGTCCGTCTGGTGGCGGTGGGCGGGTCTCAGGTCAAGGCCGAGCTGATCGAGATCGGGCAGACCGGCGCGGCGGCGCTGGGCCGGATTCCGCAGGCGGCGGAGAACACCTCGAGGGGGCTGGCGCTGGTGGATCGGACGTCGGCGCAGGCGGCGTTCCGTGCCTGCATGCTGGCGTTTCAGCTGAACGACGTCTTTGTCTCGCTGGCGTCCGGGCAGAACCCGCTCATGGTCATCATCCAGCAGGGCAGCCAGATCGCGCAGATCTACGGTGGCGAGAACGGCGGCGTCCGGGGGGCGCTGCGGGATCTGGGCAGCATGGTCGGTGGTCTGGTGACCCGGCTTGGGCCGCTCGCGGCTGTGGTCGGGGCTGCTGCACTGGCTGTGGGCGGGATGCGTTCGGAGATCGAGGCCGCGACCGGTGTTGCTGTCACATTCGGCGACACTGCAATGGCCGTCTGGCAGGTGGTCAGCAGCGGGGTGTGGGAGTTCATTCAGCCGGCGGTGGCAGCCATCGCGCCGTGGTTCTCGGCGGCGTGGCAGGCGATCAGCAGCGGCGCGATAGCGGTCGGCAACACGCTGATCAATGCATTCCGGATTGCGCTCGAGGGGATCAGGGTGGCCTGGGATGGCGGCTGGCAATCTGTCTACGGACGGCTTCTGATCTTCGTGGAGGATGCGGTCGGCGCGGTGGTGGCCTTCGGTGATCGCGCGATTGCGGTTTTCACCGGTGCCTACGAGGCGATCAAGGCGATCTGGGGCAAGCTGCCTGCGGCCATCGCGGACTTCGCCTACCAGGCGGCGAACGGTCTGATCGGTGGCGTCGAGGCCATGTTGAACGCGGTTGTGAACCGCATCAACAGCTTCATCGAGACGCTGAACGCGGCGCTTGCCTTGCTGCCTGAATGGGCCACGGGCGAAGGCGGGGTAAGGATCGGCACGCTGACGCCGGTCGAGCTCGGGCGCATCGACAATCCGTTTGCCGGAAGCGCTGCTGCGGCTGGCGAAGCGGCGGCCGCGGCCTTCGAGGCGGCTCTGGGGCGGACTTACGTGCGGGCACCGGATCTTGGGTTGCGGGCGCGCGGCGAGGCGGCAGTGACGGCCGGTGACGCCGCATGGGGTGCAATGGGCAGCAGCGCGAGGGAGATGTGGGGCCAGAATCCCTTGGGTGAGTTCTTCGACGCCGTTCAGGCACAGGCGGTCGAGAATGCGCTCAAGCGGACGGCAGAAGCAGCGAAAGGCGCCGGAAAGGCTGCCAAGGGCGCCGGGCGCGAGGCGAAGGAAGGTGCGGAGGAGGCGGTCACGGGCTGGCAGGCGGCTCAGGACGCCCTGGCGGACTATGCTGCCCGAGCGCAGAACATCGGCAAGGACATCGGGCAGGCGCTTGTGTCAGCGTTCGGCCGGGCTGAGGAAGCGGTGGCGGATTTTGTGAGGACGGGGAAACTGAACTTCCGGGAGCTGGTCACGTCGCTGATTGCGGATCTGGCGAAGCTGGCGGCCAGGCGCTTCATCCTGGGGCCTCTGGCCAGCATGCTGGGCGGGGTACTGGGCAACCTCGGCGGCGGGCTGTTCGCGAACGTGTTCCACGCCGGCGGCATCGTGGGCAGTGCGGGGGCGGGCCGGATGGTCCCGGCTCTGGCTTTCGCTGGTGCGCAGCGCATGCATTCCGGCGGATGGGCGGGATTGCGGCCCGACGAGGTGCCCTCGATCCTGCAGCGTGGCGAACGGGTGCTGTCGCGCCGTGAGGCAGCGAGCTACGGGCGGAGCGGATCTGCGCCTGTGAACGTCACGATCATGGCGCGTGATGCCGACAGTTTTCGGCAGTCGCGGACGCAGGTGGCGGCGGACATCGCGCGCGCCGTGGCCCTCGGTCGGAGAGGAATGTGATGGCGTTTCACGAGGTCCGCTTTCCCGACAACATCAGCCGCGGCGCGCGGGGCGGACCCGAGCGGCGCACGCAGATTGTAGAGCTCGCCTCGGGCGTTGAGGAGCGCAACGCCAGCTGGGCGAGTTCGCGTCGGCGCTACGACGTCGCATATGGCATCCGCCGTGGCGATGATCTGGCGACGGTTGTTGCGTTCTTCGAGGCGAGAAACGGCCGCCTGCATGGTTTTCGCTTCAAGGACTGGGCTGGCTTCAAATCCTGCCTGCCATCGCAGACGCCGGGCTCGAGCGATCAGTCTATCGGCACCGGCAACGGCAGCACGACCCAGTTCCAGCTCACCAAGCGCTACACTTCCGGCGCGCAGTCATGGACTCGAACCATCAACAAGCCCGTCGCGGGCACCGTGACCATCGCGCTGAACGGTACACCGCAGGCCTCCGGCTGGTCTGTCGACACCGCCACTGGCGTCGTCACCTTCTCCACAGCTCCGGCCGCTGGCGTTGCTGTCACCGCAGGCTTCGAATTCGACGTGCCCGTCCGGTTCGACAGCGACGTCCTTGACGTCACGCTCGACCTCGAACGACTCGGGTCGATCACTTCGATCCCTCTGCTGGAGATCCGCACATGAACGACGGGACCGGGTTTCTGGCGGCGGTGCTGCGGGAGCTTGCGGCCTCGACGGCGGTGATCCTTGCCGCCTGGGGTGCGCTGGGCGGTGCGACCAATGCCCTGACGACCCGGATGCGGCTGCGCGACGCGCTGCGCCACATCCTGCTTGGCGGGCTGATCGCTGCCGGAATGGGCAGCCTCTCGATGGCGTTGGTGAAGCGATGGCTGGCACTCCCGCCTGAGGCGATTCCGGCAGGCGGCGCGGCGGGATCCGCAGCCTATCTGGTCGGTGTATTCGGGCCGGCCTTCATTGAACTCGTTCTTGCCCGGCTGCGGGGAGCCAAGGGGGGCGAGGTCGATGAATGACCTGTACCGGCTTGTGCGTTCGGTCCGACTCGACGCAACGGACCCGCGCCAGACCTTTCGCCACCGGATGGGGATCGGGTTGGCGGTAGCTGTTCTGATCCTTGTTCTCTCGCTTCTCAGGTAAGGCCATGCACATGAGCGACCGGGGCCTGCTGGCCCTCGTCCGGCACGAGGGTATCGTGCCCGGACCCTATCTCGACGTGAAGAGTATCTGGACGTTCGGCATCGGCCACACGGCCGCCGCGGGTTCGCCCGATCCGGCGCGGATGCCCCGCGGCATGCCCGACGTTCTCGATGCGGGGATCCGCGAGGCGTTCCGGCTGTTCCGCGCCGACCTTGCCGCCTACGAGGGGGAGGTGCGACGCGCGATAAAGGTGCCGCTCGCGGCCCACGAGTTCGATGCGTTGGTCTCGTTCCACTACAACACCGGCGCCATCGCCAAGGCCACGCTGACGAAGGCGCTCAACGCCGGGAATCGCGTTGCAGCCGCCGACGCGTTTCTGAACTGGCGGCGGCCGACCGCGATCATCCCGCGCCGCGAGGCCGAGCGCGACCTTTTCCGCCATGGCCGCTATCCCGGCGGAACGATCCCGGTCTGGGCAGTGGACCGCACGGGTCGCGTCGACTTCTCGCGCCCCGTTCGCCGGCTGACTGAGGCCGAGGCGCTGGCGCTTCTGCGCCCGGCGCTGGCGCCGCAGCCGTCTGTCCATCAGTCGGCGCGCGATGCAACTACCGGCTGGCTCACCCGGCTGGTTGGCTTTCTCACTAGCTTGATCCGGAGGGTCTGATCCCATGCGCTACATCCGTCCGACCTCGCTCACCTGGTGGGCGGGGATGCTCGCCTTCGCCACCGGCGCCGCTTCCCTCGTGATGCCCGTCACTGGCCCGCTCACTGATCTGGCCCGCGTTGTTGCTGTGCTGGCAGGCTCCGGCGATTCCTCTCCGGCTGCGCTGATCGCGCTTGGTCTCGGCCTGATCGGGCTGCGCGACCGCCTTGAACGCGGGTTCCGCGGCGATGATTGAGTTCCTCGCAGGCATGGTCGTGGGTGGAGCGATCGGCGTTCTGGTCGCCGCCCTCTGCGCCGCCGCCGCACAGGGGGAGCGGGGCGATGGCTGATCTGCTGATCTGGCTGGTGGCGGCTGTCGGCGCGGTCGGAGGTGTCGTCCTCGGACGGGTATGGGGGCGCGCGGAAGGGGAACGCAGGGGCAAACGGGAGGCGGAACGCGATGCCATGGAAAACAGGAACAGGCGGGTCGAGCGCGGGCGGGATGCGGTTCGCGATGGTCGCGGCGCTGGCGAATTTGCTGACCGGCTGCGCCGCAACGATGGGCGCTGGTGACGCTGGCTGCGCTTCCTATGCCGAGGCGCGTCTGGCGCGACCGGCTGCGGCGTTGGTGGCGGCCGTGCCAGCGGTCTGGGCCCACTGGATTGCTGATCTCGACGACCGCATGACGGGAACCTGCCGATGAAAGCCCTTTCGCCAGCGCTTCAGGCGCATCTCGACGAGGGCACGACGACGCTCGCCTGGTGCTGGCGGATCGCCCGCACCGATGGCGTCACCTTCGGCTTCACCGATCATGACCGGACGCTCAGTTTCGACGGGACCGACTTCGAGCCGGAGAGCGGGCTCACGGCGTCCGAGGTGCGTTCAGGCTCCGACCTGTCCGTCGATGCGCAGGACGCCGAGGGCGTGCTGAGTTCGGACCGGATCACCGAGACCGACATCCTGGACGGCCGCTGGGACAACGCCGAAGTCGAGGTCTGGCGGGTGAACTGGGCCGACACGTCGCAACGCGTGCTGATGCGGCGGGGCGCTATCGGCCAGATCCGGCGCGGGCGGGTTGCGTTTGTTGCGGAGGTGCGGTCACTGGCGCACGTCCTGAATCAGACGGTCGGCAGGACGTTCCAAGCGGGATGCGATGCGGCGCTCGGCGACACGCGTTGCGGCGTGGATCTTGGAAACCCTGCTTATCGCGGGGTGGGAACAGTCATCAGCATGGATCGGGACCGCGCATTCAGTGCCTACGGGCTGGACGCATTTCCGTCCGGTTGGTTCAGCCTGGGGCAGCTTGAATGGACGAACGGTGCGAACGCAGGAAGGCGAGTTGAAGTGCTGTCGCATGAGACCGGGCCGGAAGGCGTGGTGGTGACACTCCTGGAGGTGCCCGTGCGGCCAGTGGAGTCTGCTGATGAGTTCATCATCCGCGCAGGCTGCGACAAGCGGATCGCCACCTGCGGGACGAAGTTTTCCAATGTCGCGAACTTCAGGGGCTTCCCGCACATACCGGGTCAGGACGCTGTGCTCCGCTACGCCACAAAGGACGGCGGCCACGAGGGGGCGGTGCTGTGAGCGCGCTTGGCCGCACGGCCGATCCCACACGCGTCATCGCCGCTGCGCGGTCCTGGCTCGGCACGCCCTATCACGACCAGGCCAGTTTGCGCGGGGTCGGCTGCGACTGCCTCGGCCTTGCGCGCGGCGTCTGGCGCGAGGTGGTCGGGCCGGAGCCGTTCCCGATCCCTGCGTACAGCCGCGACTGGGGCGAGTGCGGAGCGCGGGAGGTGCTGGCAGACGGGGCACGGGCGATGATGCACGAGATCGCTCCAGCAGATGTCGGACCCGGTGCGCTGGTCCTGTTCCGCATGGTGCCGCGGGCCACAGCGAAGCACGTCGGTATAGTGACGGAGGCGGGGCTGTTCATTCATTCATATGACCGTCTTGGAGTGGTTGAGGAGTCCCTAACGTCGGCCTGGCGACGCCGTATCGCGTTCGCCTTCCTGTTTCCTGCCAACTGAGAGCTTCGCATGGCCAGTCTTGTCCTGGGTGCCGTCGGCACAGCAATCGGGGGAGCCTTCGGAGGCACGATTCTGGGTCTGTCTGGTGCTGCCATTGGCGGAATGATCGGCTCAGCGGTCGGGACGGTCGTGGACAACTGGATCGTTGCGTCGCTGGCGCCTGCGCAGCGGATCGAGGGGCAGCGGCTGGACAGCCTCCGGGTGACCGGTTCGACCGAGGGCGTCACGCTGCCGCGGCTTTACGGGCGAATGCGGATCGGCGGCAACATCATCTGGTCCACGGATTTCCGTGAGGAGGTCCGGACAACCAGGCAGGGCGGCGGCAAGGGACGCGGGCCGAAAGTCGAGACCACGGAGTACCTCTACTACGCCAGCTTCGCCGTGGCGCTTTGTGAAGGGCCGATCACCGGCATCGGGCGCATCTGGGCCGACGGCAAGCCGATGGACATGACCGGCATCACCTGGCGCTGGTATCCGGGGAACGAGTCGCAGGGCGCGGATCCGTTCATTGCCGCGAAGATGGGGGCTGCCAACACGCCCGCCTATCGTGGCACGGCCTACGTGGTCTTCGAAGAACTTCCGCTTGCGGCCTACGGCAACCGGCTGCCGCAGCTGACGTTCGAGGTTTTTCGTCCGCTGGCTGATGCGGACACGGCCGAAGGGCTGGTCAGGGCTGTGACGCTCCTGCCAGGTGCTGGTGAGTTCGTCTACGCGACGGAGCCCGTAATGAAGGGCGGAGTCGGCAGCGGGACAGCAGAGAACCTGAATGCCTCGCCAGACGTTGCGGATATTGTCCTGGCGCTGGATCGGCTGCAGGCCATGGCTTCGGCCGTGGAAAGCGTCAGCCTGGTGGTGGCGTGGTTCGGAGACGACCTCCGCGCCGGGCACTGCAAGATCCGTCCGGGGATCGAGGTGGCGAGCAAGACGACTCGGCCGAAAAGCTGGTCTGTGAACGGTGTTGCACGCGCTGGGGCTTATCTGGTCAGCACGGATGGTGCCGGTCGACCTGTGTTCGGCGGCACGCCAGCGGATTTCGCTGTTGTGCAGGCGATCAGGGAGCTGAAGCGCCGGGGCCTGCGGGTGACCTTCTATCCCTTTCTGCTGATGGACATCATTCCCGGCAACGAGCGGTGGAACCCATATTCCGACTTTGCCGAGGAGGCAGGTCAACCGGTCTATCCGTGGCGCGGCAGGATCACCTGCTCTCCGGCGGCGGGCTTTGCAGGCACGGTGGACCAGACAGCATCGGCGGCAGCGCAGGTCGCGAGTTTCTTCGGCGCGGCGATGCCGGCGCAGTTCGTAGTGTCAGGAGAAAACGTCAGTTGGACGGGGCCTGCCGGCGAATGGGGCTATCGGAGGTTCATTCTGCACTACGCCCATCTCTGCGCGGTCGCTGGCGGGGTCGACGCCTTCCTGATCGGCAGTGAGATGCGCGGGGTGACCACCATCCGCTCCAGCGGCAGCACCTATCCGGCCGTCACCGCCTTCAAGGCGCTGGCGGCGGATGTGAAGGCGGTCCTCGGGGCGGGCACCAAGGTCGGCTATGCCGCCGACTGGTCGGAATACTTCGGCCACCACCCTGCGGACGGCAGTGGAGACGTGTTCTTCCACCTCGACCCGCTCTGGTCGGATGCGAACATCGATTTCATCGGCATCGACAATTACATGCCGCTGTCGGACTGGCGCGACGGGTTCGAGCATACGGACGCGCTGGCAGGGTGGCCTGCTATCCACGACCGAGCGTACCTGCAGAGCAACATTGCGGGCGGCGAGGGCTTTGACTGGTTCTACCTGGACGAGTGGGATCGGGCGACGCAGCAGCGGACGCCGATCACGGACGGGGCCGCGGGCAAGCCGTGGGTGTTCCGATACAAGGATCTGCGTTCCTGGTGGTCGAATGCGCATTTCAACCGGCCGGGCGGCGTAGAGAGCGTTACGCCAACGGCATGGGTGCCGGAGTCGAAACCGATCTGGTTCACGGAGCTGGGGTGCCCGGCCATCGACCGCGGCACGAACCAGCCGAACATCTTCTTCGATCCGAAGTCGTCGGAGAGCCGCACTCCGTATTTCTCGCGGGGCTGGCGCGACGACGCGATCCAGCGCGCCTATCTTGAGGCCACCTTCCTCTGGTGGGGGCAGGCCGCGAATAATCCGATGTCAACCGTCTACGGTGGCCGGATGGTGCATGTGCCGGAATGCGCTGCGTGGACCTGGGACGCGCGGCCCTATCCGTTCTTTCCGGAGCAGACAGGAGTCTGGAGCGACGGCGGGAACTGGCGGCGCGGCCATTGGTTGACCGGACGGCTCGGTGCGGTGTCGCTGGCTGCTCTCGTGCGCCACCTCTGCCTGCGCGCCGGGCTGTCCCAGAACCTGATCGACGTTTCCGGCCTTTGGGGCGCGGTGGAGGGCTATGTGATCGGGGCGCTGGAAAGCCCTCGCGCCTCGATTGCCACCTTGGCGCGGCAGTTCGGCTTCGATGCCATCGAGACGGAGGGCATAATCCGTTTCGTCATGCGTGGGCGGGCTGCCAGCCTGACCCTCACGGTGGATGAGCTGGTCGCCAGCCGCGACGGCGAGGCCTTCGAGCTGACCCGGGGCCAGGAGACCGAACTGCCCCAGGCCTTGAAGTGGCAGGTCGCGCGGGCGGATGAGGATTACGACGCGGCCCTCGTCGAAGCCCGCCGCATCACCGTCGACACGACGCGCATCGCTTCGGAGAGCTTCCCGATGGCGATCCCGCCAGAGGAGGCCGAACGCCGCTGCCGCCGCGCACTGATGGAAGCCTGGATCGGCCGGGAAAAGCGCCACGTTCCGCCTGCCCCCCTCGCGCCTTGCCCTCGATGCAGCCGACGTGATCCGGCTGGCGCATGACGGCCGCGAGGTGGAATTCCGCCTCGTCTCGGTCGCCGATGCCGAAACACGCGGGATCGAGGCCGTCCGTCAGGATCGTACCGCCTATGATCTGCCGCCTGGCGAGCCACGGGCAGCCAACCTGCGAGGGCCGGTAGTGTTCGACGAGCCTGTGGTGGCGCTACTGGATCTGCCGCAGATTGCAGAGGAGCAGCCGCCGCATCAGCCCCTTGTGGCTGCCTACGCCAGCCCGTGGCCCGGGAGCGTGGCGGTGTTTCGGAGTCCGACGCAGGACGGGTTCGAGCTGCTGACGACGGTAGGCAGGCGGGCGCGCATGGGGACGCTGGCAGTCGATCTGTACGCCGGTCCAGTGTCGCGCTTTGATCTAGGAAACGCACTGATCGTGGACCTGCTTGGAGGAACGCTGGAGTCTGTGACGGATGTGGCGCTTCTGGGCGGCGCAAACACGTTGGCCGTACAGAACGGAGACTGGTGGGAGATTGTCCAGGCCGGCACGGCAGAACTGATCGCCCCTGGCCGATACCGGCTTACGCGCCTCCTGCGGGGCCAACGCGGGACGGAACATGCCATCGGCAATCCGGCAGCTGCAGGTGCGAGGGTCGTGGTGCTGGACGCGGCGCTGGGCGTCATTCCGGTTGGCGAGACGGATGTGGGCCTGCCGTGGAACTGGCGGATCGGTCCGGCCGCGCGCGCTGTCACCGACGATAGCTATGCCGCTTTGGGCTTCACGCCGACCGGCCGCGGTCTTGTCCCCTTCGCCCCGGTCCATGTCGAGCAGCCTTGGCGCACGGCACGCAGCCCGGGCGATCTGACGATCCGCTGGACCCGGCGCTCCCGCGCGCTGGTGGCCGATTCCTGGGAGCAGATCGAAGTGCCGCTGGCGGAGGACGTGGAAGCCTACGAAATTCAGATCCTTGACGGCGCTGCAATCAAGCGCACCCTGAGCAGCAGCACGACGTCCGTGCTCTACACCGCCGCACAGCAGACCGCAGACTGGAGCGCGCCGCTCGGTCCAGGCCAGACGCTGCAGATCCGCATCTATCAGCTTTCTAACCGACTCGGCCGAGGCACGCCCACGACCGCGACCCTGCAGTTCTGACGGGAGTTACCATGCCTGACACCACGACCCATCTGGGTCTGCCCTACCTTCTGGCGGCGCAGGCGCAGAAGCATGTCACCCACAACGAGGCGCTGCGGCTGCTGGATGGCTTGGTGCATCTTTCGGTCCTCGACCGGACCCTCACGACCCCACCCGCGAGCCCCGTTGACGGAGACCGGCACCTTGTGGCCTCCGGCGCGACGGGCCTCTGGGCCGGGTGGGACCTGAACATCGCATTCTGGGTTGACGGTGCGTGGATCCGGTTGGTGCCGCGCGTCGGGTGGCTGGTCTGGGTTGCGTCCGAGCGTCTGTTCCTCGTGTGGACCGGCAGTGCCTGGGAGGTCGTGACGGACGCTTTGGGCACCATCGTGCGGGGCGCGTCCGTGGAGATCGCACGCAGCAGCAACGGCGGGACGACGGGTGTCGCGGTTGAGGAGGAGCTGCTGGCCGGGCTGACCGGAGCTTTCGTGGACAGCACGGTCGTCATCCCTGATCGGGCAATCGTGCTGGGCGTCTCGACGCGAACGGTGACTGCCATCACCGGGGCGAGCTCATACGATTGCGGGATCGCAGGTGAACCTGCAAAGTTTGGCGGCTCGCTGGGCGTTGCTGCCGGCAGCAGCAACCGCGGCGTGATCGGGCCGCAGGCGTTCTACGCAGATACGCCGGTGCGGCTCACCGCGAACGGAGGTGCGTTCACCGGCGGAGCGGTGCGACTTGCCATCCATTATCTGACCATCGGCGCGACGGATTGAGGAGATAGCCATGGCTTCGACTTGCGTGGTTTCCGGGCAACTGGTCGGCCCGGACGGGTCGCCTGTCGTCGGGGTGCCGGTGACGTGGATCCGCGCACCCGAGGTTGTGGCGCCGGTGTCGGGAGGTGGGGTGGCGCCGGAGCGGGTCACGGTGACCACGGACTCGGTGGGCAACCTGTCGGTGGATCTGGTGGCAGGGCGCTACTTTGTGGTGGCAGCGCTGCCCGGCGGCCGGCGTATCCGGGCGACGGCGGCGACGGTGCCGAACGCTCCAACGGCCAGTCTGGAATCCGTTCTGGAGGTGACGGGGCCGGTGGCGCCCGGATTGAGTGGCGGCGTTGTGCGGGATCTGCTGAGCGGGCTTAGCGGAGACGAGCGTCTGCATGCCAGTGCGATTGCTGGTCTTGGCAGCGGCGGAGGACCCATCGGCATTCCAGACGTGAGCGGGCTGCAGGCGGCGCTGGATGGGAAGGCGGCAGTTGTTCACGGGCACTCGGTGGCGACGTCCCTTGTTGACGGGTTCATGTCTGCCGCCGACAAGACCAAGCTGGACGGGATCGCGGCGGGCGCGAACACTTACAGCCACCCGGACCACACCGGCGATGTGACAAGCCTGGGCGACGGCGCGACCACGATTGCCGCCGGTGCCGTGACCAATGCCAAGCTGGCGGACATGGCGGCCGGCACCATCAAGGGGCGCACCAGCGCAGGCACCGGAGCGCCCGAGGATCTGACCCCGGCCCAAGCGCGAAGCATCCTGAACGTGGCGGACGGGGCGACCGCGAACGCATCCGACGCCGCCCTTCGCGACCGGGCGACGCACACCGGCACGCAGCCCGCCACGACGATCACCGGGCTTGCGGCGGTGGCCACCAGCGGATCGGCGGGCGACCTGACCGCTGGCAGCCTGCCGGCGGCCCGGTTCGACGACACGTCCCACGGCAGCCGCGCGGGCGGCGCGCTGCACGCCGCAGCGACGCCTTCGGTCGCCGGGTTCATGTCTGCCGCCGACAAGACCAAGCTGGACGGGATCGCGGCGGGCGCGAACGCCTACAGCCACCCGGACCACACCGGCGACGTGACAAGCCTTGGCGACGGCGCGACCACGATTGCCGCCGGTGCCGTGACCAATGCCAAGCTGGCGGACATGGCGACGGCAACGATCAAGGGGCGGGCCAGCGCAGGCACCGGCGACCCGGAGGACCTGACCGCAGCGCAGGCGACGGCGCTGCTGGACACGTTCACCAGCGGGGCAAAGGGGCTGGCGCCCGCCTCCGGCGGTGGCACCACCAACTTCCTGCGCGCGGACGGGACCTGGGCGGCGCCGGCGGGCGGCGGCGGGATCAGCGACGGCGACAAGGGCGACATCACCGTCTCGGGGTCCGGCACGGTCTGGACCATCGACGCGGGTGCCGTGACGCTGGGCAAGCTGGCCGACATCACGACCGACAGCTTCCTCGGCCGCGACAGTGCCGGCACCGGGGCGCCAGAGGTGCTGACCCCGACGCAGGCGCGGGCGATCCTGAACGTCGCGGACGGGGCGACCGCGAACGCATCCGACGCCGCCCTGCGCGACCGGGCGACGCATACCGGCACGCAGCCCGCCACGACGATCACCGGGCTTGCAGCGGTCGCCACCAGCGGCTCTGCTGCCGACCTGACGGCGGGCACGCTGCCGGCGGCCCGGTTCGACGACACGTCCCACGGCAGCCGCGCGGGCGGCGCGCTGCACGCCGCAGCAACGCCTTCGGTCGCCGGGTTCATGTCTGCCGCCGACAAGACCAAGCTGGACGGGATCGCGGCGGGCGCAAACGCCTACAGCCACCCCAACCACACCGGCGACGTGACAAGCCTGGGCGACGGCGCGACCACCATTGCCGCCGGTGCCGTGACCAATGCCAAGCTGGCCAGCGTGGCAACGGCCACGATCAAGGGGCGGGCCAGCGCAGGCACCGGCGACCCGGAGGACCTGACCGGCACGCAGGCGACGGCGCTGCTGGATGTGTTCACCAGCGGGGCAAAGGGGCTGGCGCCCGCCTCCGGCGGTGGCACCACCAACTTCCTGCGCGCGGACGGGACCTGGGCGGCGCCGGCGGGCGGCGGTGGCGGGTCGCCCGGCGGTGCGTCCGGGGAAATCCAGTTCAACGACAGCGGCAGCTTCGGCGGCGCGGCCGATGTGGAGGTCGAGGACGGCCAACTGCGCCTGCCGACCATTGCCACCCCTGCCGCACCGGCTGCGGACGGGGTGAAGCTGTTTGGCAGCAAGGTCGCCGGGCGCGCCATGCCGGCCTTCATGGGGCCGAGCGGCCTGGAAAGCGCGCTGCAACCCTTGCTGGCGCGCAACAAGGTCGGCATGTGGCTGGCCACCGGCAACGGCGGCGCCGATACGTCATGGGGCCTCGCGCTGACCGCAGGCGGGACGGCGACAGGCGAGAACGTCGCGACCACGAACCTGTATACCTACTCGCGCCGCAGGTCGTGGCGCGTGACCACGGCATCCACGACTGCGACGGCAGGCCTGCGCTGCAATTACCTGCAATGGACGCTGGGCGGGCCGTCGGCCGATCTGGGCGGGTTCCTCCTCGTGTGGCGTTGGGGTCCGGCAACCGGCGTTGCAACCCGGACCACGCGGGCCTTCGTCGGGATGCGGGGATCCGTCGCTGCGCCGACGGATGTCGATCCCTCGACCCTGACCAACCTGTGCGGCATGGGCTGGGATTCCGGCGACGCGAACATCCAGTTCATCCACAACGACGGCACCGGCGCGGCGACGAAGATCGACCTTGGCGCAAGC
The DNA here is from genome assembly GCA_046294075.1 of Tabrizicola sp. Taxonomy (GTDB): domain Bacteria; phylum Pseudomonadota; class Alphaproteobacteria; order Rhodobacterales; family Rhodobacteraceae; genus Tabrizicola. Next base: position 44,145 of record JBKBJC010000003.1, read on the forward strand.
TTCCCGCGACCGACCGTCGATCTGACGTCGGTCTATGAAGTTGCGCTGTTCGCGCCGCCCGGCACCACGCAGTCGCTGAGCTATGAAGTGACGGATCTCGCTTCCGGCGCGGTGGCGACCGGCACGGTCACGACCGACATCCCGGCCCTGACACAGCTGCTGGCCCCCTACGGCTACATCAGCGTCGGCGGCACCAGCTCTGTCATCGGCTTTGCCGTCATGAGCCTCTACATCGAAACCGATTACTGACATGATCCTGCACGTCCTGTTCACCGAGAATGGCATCCCCGGATGGATCGGCGAGACACCGCGCGAGGGGAGCGAGCCGTGGGCGGCGGTGATGATGGCGGGCCGTGGCGCGCATGCAGTACTGCCTACGAAAGGCAGTGGTCCATGCGCGGCACGGCGGCGGCTGCAGCGTCGGCGCCGCGAGCAGTTCTGAGGGGGAGCTTCAGGCGGCCTTGTCTGGAGCGCGTGCCCATTGATGTCGGGCAGCGTGGTTTTCACGTTTCGCGGTTCGGACCACTTACGTTCCGCAGCAGTTTTCAGCTTAGGTGGTTGATTTCATTAGGTTGTTGGCGGATTGCAAATCCGTGAAGACCGGTTCGATTCCGGTACCCGCCTCCATTTCCTGCCAGCGTGATCCTCCCTTGCACCCGGTTCTGGGGCAAGTTCCGCGCAAGATGTTGACGCTGGCACAAAAAGAGGTGAACCCCGCGCAGCCGCACGCTATACTGAGTGGCGACTTGGGAGTGACGCTGGGACAAATGGCGGCGGCCGGGGATGAAAGCCCAGCAAGGCAAGCCTCTCGGGATCCGCGCGACGCGCAAGCAGGAGGCACAGGTGTTCGGCAAATTCCTTCTCGGCATGATGTCCGGCGGCCTTCTGGTCGCCGGTGGCCTGGTGGTCGGATCGGTCGTCGCCCCTCTGCACCGCCTGACCACCCCGTCTGCCGCGACCGATACGCCGATCCTCACCGCCGAGCCCGCCACCGCAGATGCCGGCGCGCCGTCCGGCCCTGACACGGCCGAAACCGTCCCACCGGAACCCGTGCCCGCGCCCGAGACGGCCACGCCGGGCGGCACCGGCTCCGGGGCGGTTGCTACCGGCAACACGGCCGAAGCCGCCAACGAGACCTTGCCCGCCCCGCCGGCGCCGGACCTCGCTTTGGCCGCTACCGGGCCAACTGGGCCCGAGGCCCCCGATGCCAATTTAACGGGTGTTGCCGAGCCCGCCGTTCCCGCCGCGACCGAGATCTCGGCACCGCAAACCGCGGCCTCCCCGGACCGCCCCGCCGAGACGCTGGCGGATGCCGCGGCTACACCCGATGTCGCTCCTCCCGCACCGCCGGCCGCTGCCGAGGCCGAAGCAACACTTCTGGCCGATGCCGGAACAGAGGCCGCCGAACCCGGTTCAGCCCCGCGGGCGGAGACCGCACCGGCGGATGGCTCCGTCGCAGAAGCCAGGCCCCCCGAGGCCGCAAGCGTGACGGACCCTGCCCCGGCGCCATCGGCCGATGTCCAGCCGGAACCCGAGGCGCCGGCCGACGCCTCCCCGGAACCGGCACCGGCCGCAGGTGAGCCGGCCGAGCCGCAGGCGGCCCCGGTGGACGAAAGCGCGTCCGAGCCGTCGCCGGAGCCCGCCCTGCCACCCGAGGCGCCCGACGAAGCGGCCCCGGAGACGGATAGGCCAGAGACCGGGACAGGCAACGCGCCAGCACAGGATGCCCTGCCCGAGACCCGGGCCGACATCCCGGCGCCCGAACGGCCGGGCGTCCAGCCCGATACGATGCCCGGCACACCTGAAGCGCCGGATGCCGCGGATGGCAAGGGCAATGGCTCGACCTTCCAGCCCGCCCCACGGCTGGTTCGTCGGGGTGAAGGCATGATCATCGGTCGCGGTACGGCGGAGGCCACGCCCGACCCGGCCAGCGAACCTGCGACCGATCCGGCCGCAGCCCTGGCGGCCGTGCCCGAGGACCCGCGTCCGATCGCCCGCTTTGCCGCCACCTTCGAAAATCCCGATGCCAAGCCACCACTGGCCATCGTTCTGGTCGACGACGGCGCTGCCGATCTTGACCGTGCGGGCCTCGCCGCCCTGCCCTTCCCGGTCAGCTTTGCGCTGGACCCGCTTGACCCCGCGACGCCAGAGCGCGCGGCCATCTATCGGGCCGCCGGTCGCGAGGTGGTGATGCTGATCACCGGCATCGCCAAAGGCGCGCAGGCGTCGGATGTCGAGGTGGCCTTCCAGAGCATGGAACAGGGCCTGCCCGAAGCCGTTGCGGTGATGGACCTGGCCGAACCGACCTTCCAGAGCAACCGGGGACTGGCGGGCGCCGTAGTGCCGATCCTCAAGGCGGGCGGGCGGGGCCTCCTGACCCGCGACGTCGGACTGAACGCCGCCGACCAGCTGGCGCGGCGCGAGGATGTCGAGGCCTCGGTCGTGTTCCGCGATCTCGACACCGCCGGGGGCGACCGCACCGCCCTGCGCCGGCTGATGGACCGGGCGGTGTTCAAGGCTGGCCAGGATGGCCGCGTGACCGTGGTGGGCACCGCCTCGCGCGACCTGGCGGCGGCTCTCCTGGAATGGACGGTCGAGGGCAAGGCCGCGACGGTCGCGCTGGCGCCGGTGACGGCGGTGCTGAAGGTGGACTGACCACGCACCCGCCGCGGCGCGTCGATGACTGCGTGATTCCGCGCCGCCCCGACGGGAGACGCAGTCGGACGAGGCGGCGGCCCTAGCCGTTCCCTCGGCCTGCAAAGCGGCCAGCATCCTCGGCAGCACGGCGCAGAGCGTTGGATTTGTTGACCGTTTCCTGATACTCGGCCTCGGGGTCGCTGTCGAAGACCACGCCGCCGCCGGCCTGGATATAGAGCGTCTCGTCCTTGACCACTGCCGTGCGCAGCGCGATGCAGAAATCCATCTCGCCATTGGCGGCGAAATAGCCGACCCCGCCGCCGTAGATGCCGCGTTTTTCGGGTTCCAGCTCGTCGATGATCTCCATCGCCCGGACCTTGGGCGCGCCAGAGACGGTGCCTGCCGGAAGGCCGGCCAGAAGTGCGGAGAGCGCGTCCTCGCCCGCCGCGATCTCACCCACCACGTTCGAAACGATGTGCATGACGTGGCTGTAGCGTTCGATCACGAAGGTCTCGGTCGGCCGCACCGTGCCCACCTTCGCCACCCGGCCCACATCGTTGCGGCCGAGGTCGAGGAGCATCAGGTGCTCGGCGCGTTCCTTGGGATCGGCCAGCAGGTCGGCTTCCAGCGCCTTGTCCTCTTCCGGGGTCGCCCCCCGCTTGCGCGTGCCCGCGATGGGGCGCACCGTCACCTCGCCATCGCGCAGGCGCACCAGGATCTCGGGCGAGGCGCCGATCACCTGGAAGCCGCCGAAGTTGAAGAAGAACATGAAGGGCGACGGGTTGGTCCGCCTGAGCGAGCGGTAGAGCGCGAAGGGCGGCAGGGTGAAGCGCTGCGACCAGCGTTGCGAGGGCACGACCTGGAAGATGTCGCCGGCGCGGATGTATTCCTTCGCCTTCTCGACCGCGGCCTTGTAGTCCTCGTGCGTGAAGTTCGACACCGCCGGGCCCACCGGCGCGCTGTCGCCCAGGTCGCGTGCGGCCGAGGGCGCCCGGTCAAGGTCGCGCAGCGCATCCATCACCCGTTCCGCCGCCTGGGCATAGGCCGCCCGCGCCGAGAGGCCAGAGGCAACCCAGGCCGGGGCGACCACCGTCACCTCACCCTTGACCCCATCGAGCACCGCCACGACCGAGGGGCGGATCAGTTCGGCATCCGGCAGGCCGAGGGGGTCGGGGTTCACGTCCGGCAGATGTTCGACCAGCCGGATCATGTCGTAGCCGAGATAGCCGAACAGCCCGGCCGACACTGCGGGCAGGCCCTCGGGCATGTCGATCCGGCATTCGGCCAGGAGGTCGCGCAGGGTCTGCAACGGGTGGCCCGGCAGGTCGGTGAAGGCCTGGCGGTCGAAGCGCGCCTCGCGGTTGACCTGCGCCTGCGTGCCGCGGCAACGCCAGACAAGATCCGGCTTCATGCCGACGATGGAGTAACGCCCGCGCACCTCGCCGCCGGTGACGGATTCCAGCATGAAGGTGTCGGCGCGGGCATCTCCCAGCTTCAACATCAGGCTGACCGGCGTATCGAGATCGGCCGCCAGCCGCGCCCAGACGATCTGGTTCCTGCCGGCGCTCCAGCCGGCTTCGAACTCGGCAAAACCGGGGGACAACTGCATCAGGGCAGGCTCACATGCACGGCGTTCATCGCGGCCTGGTCCAGCGTGATACCGGCCTCGGCGGTCAAGGCGTTGGTGAAGGCGGCAAAGGCATCACTGGCGATGGCCCGCTGCGCCTGTGCGGCAAGCGAGGCCTGCATCGCCTCGGCCTCCTCGCCCTCGGTCGCGGCGGGCAGGATGCGGTCAAGCCGGACCACGGCGACAAAGCCCGGGGCCTCGATCACCTTCACGTCGCCCTCGGACATTCCGAAGACGTCGCCCAGAAGGCTGTCGGGTGCATCTGCCAGAAAGCCGTTGCGGTCGATCTCGGGCGTGACGTCCACGATGCCGAAGCTGCCGATGGACGCGCCGCCTTCCAGCGCCGCCTTGATCTCGGTTGCCCGCGCGGACAGGGCGGCGGCAAGCGCGTCCTTGCGCCAGTCCTCGGCCACCTGTTCGGTCGCTTCCGTCAGCGGGATCGGTGCGGCCGGGACGATCTCGTCCAGACGCAGGGCGACGAGGCCGCCATCGTCCAGCACGATGGCCTCGGGGAAGTCGTCCGCCTTCACCGCCTCGGCCGCCTGCCGGAAGGCCGGGTAGCCCTCGATCGCCGCATCGCCCGGCTGACCCGGCACATAGTCGAGCGTCGCCAGCGCAAGCCCGGCTTCCTTCGCCAGGTCCTCCAGCGTCGCGCCTCCGGCCAGAAGGTCGTCGATCTCTTCCACGCGATCCGCGATCAGCCGGCGGGCGGCGTCGGTCTGGAACTCGGCCGCCAGCGTCTCGCGCGCACCTTCGAAGCTGGTTTCCTGCGCCTCGAGCACGGTGACGACCCGGAACAGCGCCGGCCCAAGGTTCGAGTCGAGCGGCCCGACCACCTCGCCCTCGGCGGCAGCAAAGACCGCTGGCCCGGCGCCGTTCAGCTCGTCCTCTTCGACATCGCCCATGTCCACCGCAGCGAGCGTCAGGCCGCGTTCGGCCACCAGCGCCTCGAAAGACGTCCCCGCGTCCAGCTTCGCCTTGGCCGCCTCGGCTGCGGCCTGGTCGGGATAGACCAGCCGCTCGACGATGCGCCGCTCGGGGATCACGAATTCGTCGATCCGGTCCTGGTAAAGCTTCTTCAGCATCTCTTCATCGACCGGCTGATCCTTGGCGATGGCCTCGGGCAAGAGCGCGGCATAGGTGATGCGCTTGGCCTCCGCCTTGGTGAACCGGTCGAGATGCGCCTCGTAATGCGCCTTCAACTCGGCCTCGGTCGGCTCGGCCAGGGGGGCGGGCAGGTCCGCCTCGGCAAGCCGCAGCATGGAAAAGCCGCGCCGTTCCCCGGCCCAGGAATAAAGGGTATCTGTCAGTGTCTTCGGCGCGACGAAGCCGCCGCCCACCGCCCCCTGCAACAGGCTGCGCGAGACATCGCGGCGCAGATTGGCCTCGAACTGGGCCTCGGTCAGGTTCTCGCGGTTCAGGGTAAAGCGGTAGGCCTCGCGGTCGAAACCGCCGGTAGCACCCTTGAACGCATCCATCCGCATCAGTTCCGAGGCCACCACTTCGTCGCCGACCGACAGGCCGACCCGTTCGGCCTCGTTGTCCAGAGCGGCCCGAGCGATCAGGCCCTGGACCACCTGCTTGTCGATGCCGAAGGCCAGCGCCTCCTGCACCGAGATCCGCTGACCTATCTGCTGCGAGAAGGCGTTGACCTGGGTCTGCAACGCGCGGGCGTAGTCGTCGGTGGTGATGTCGATCCGGCCGACGCTGCCGACCTTGGTCACGCCGCCGGAAAAGCTGGTGACGCCAAAGCCGCCGAGGCCGAGGATCAGCATCCCCATCAGGATCCAGACTGCAACTTCCTGCGCCTTGCCGCGCGGGCGCTTGCCTTCTTCGGTCTGGGTCCTGGCCATGGGTCCGCCTTCGTCTGCTTCGTGCGAGGTGAATAGTTGGAAGCCCCCCGGGGGGCAAGGTCAAGATCGCCCGGGCGCGCGCCCGGTCACGGGCCCGTCAGGGCCGGAAGGCCGCCAGCCGCCGGACCACCTCCCCGATGCCTGCGGCGTCGACGTTGGCGAAGGCGATGCGGATCTGGCGCCGGCCTGCCTCGGCCCCTTCGGGCTGGAACATCGTCCCCGGCAGCATCAACAGCGAGGCCTCCGTCACCAGCCGCTTGCAGAGCGCGTCCGAAGCGAGGTCGAAGGGATGCTCGACATAGGCGAAATAGGCACCGCAGCCGAGGAGCTTCCAGTCGGGCAGCGTGTCAAAGCCCGCGACCATCGCGGCGCGACGGGCCAGGATCTCGTCGCGTTCGCCCGCCACCCATTGCGCCAGGTTCCGCATCCCCCAGAGCGCGCCGATCTGGCCCAGCTGGCTGGGGCAGATGGCCACGGTGTCGAGGAACTTCTCGGCCTCGGCCAGCCGCGCGGCGCTGGCGACGATCGCGCCGACCCGGTGCCCGGTCAGCCGGTAGGCCTTGGAGAAACTGTAAAGCTGGATCAGCGTGTCGGACCAGTCGGGATCGGCGAACAGATCGTGCGGCGCGCCCGTCCGGCTGTCGAAGTCGCGGTAGGTCTCGTCCACGATCAGCGCAAGGCCCCTTGCCCGGCAGAGGTCGCGGAAGGCGGCAAGCGTCGCGGCCGGGTATTCCACCCCGCCGGGGTTGTTCGGACTGACCAGCACGATCGCCCGCGTCCGGTCATTGACCAGCCGCGCGGCCGCCTCGGCCGAGGGGATCAGCGTCGGCCCGGTGTCCAGGGGCACGGTCCGCACCGCGGCCATGTCGAGCCACATCTTGTGGTTGAAATACCACGGCGTCGGCAGGATCACCTCGTCCCCCGGCCCGGCCAGCGTGGCAAGGACCGTGCAGAAGGCCTGGTTGCAGCCCTGGGTGATGGCGACCTGGGCGGGCGAGACCGCTCCGCCATAGGCCTCGGACCACTGCCTGGCGATTTCGTCGCGCAACTCCGGCAGGCCGAGGACCGGCCCGTAGAGATGTGCCTGCGGATCGTTGAGCGCGGCCTCGGCCAGCGCCTGGCGCAGGGCGAGCGGGGGGCTGTCCACCGGAGCGGCCTGACTGACGTTGATCAGCGGGCGGTCGGCGGGAAAGCTGACGCCTTCGATCCAGCGCCGGGCCTCCATTACCGGGGGCGGTTCGGTCGCGGCGAAGGCAGGGTTCAGGGGATGGATCACGGGCGACCTCCTCGTGCGCGGCGCTGCTCGTCGTCGGGCGCCCGGCGACGAGCGCATGCAATGCGACGCGGAGCCTTCAGTCCGAACCGCGCATCGGCTGGACATATTGCAACGCCATGTCCCAGGGGAAGAAGATCCAGGTGTCCTGGCTCACGCTGGTGATGTAGGTGTCGGCCTGTTTCTCGCCCTCGGGCTTGGCATAGACGCAGGCGAAATGCGCCTTGGGGTAGAGCCGGCGGATCAGTTCCAGCGTCTTGCCCGAATCCACCAGGTCATCGACGATCAGCACTCCGGCGCCATCCGTCCCCATCACCTCCGGGTTCGGCGCCTTGATGACCTGCGCCTCGCGCCGCTGATCCTGCTTTCCCCCGCCCGAATGGTAGGACTTGACGGAAATCGCATCGACCACCCGGATGTCCAGCTCGCGACTGACGATCATCGCGGGCACCAGACCGCCGCGGGTGATGCCCACCACCGCCTTCCAGGTCCCGCCTTCGCCCGGACCCTTGCCGTCCAGCCGCCAGGCCAGCGCGCGCGCGTCTCGGTGGATCTGGTCCCAGCTGACGTGAAATCCCTTTTCATGCGGCAGGCGATCGGCGGACATGGGTTCCTCCTTCAGTTGTCGGCACTCGTGATACCCCGCCGGACGGGACGATGGGTGACCGTGGCGGAAGGCCGCGCGGCAGGCGTCATTGCCCGCCTTCCTTGCGGCCTTGCAGAAGATCTATGTCCGGCGCCTCGATCGCCTTCATGCCCACGACATGATAGCCCGCATCGACATGCAGGTTCTCGCCCGTGGTGCCCGACCCGAGGTCCGACAGGAGGTAGAGCGCCGCCTTGCCGACCTCTTCCTGCGTCACGTTGCGCCGCAGGGGTGAATTCAGCTCGTTCCACTTCATGATGTAGCGGAAGTCACCGATGCCCGAGGCCGCCAACGTCTTGATCGGCCCGGCACTGATCGCGTTCACCCGGATGCCGTCCTTTCCCAGATCCTCGGCCAGATACTTGACCGATGCCTCAAGCCCGGCCTTGGCCACGCCCATCACGTTGTAGTGCGGCATGACCTTTTCCGCACCGTAATAGGTCAGGGTCAGAAGGCTCCCGCCCGGCCCCATCATCCCGGCGGCGCGCTGGCAGACGGCGGTGAAGCTGTAGACCGAAATGTCCATCGCCAGCGCGAAGCCCGCGCGGGACGTGTCGACATAGCGGCCCCGGAGTTCGTTCTTGTCGGCAAAGCCGATGGCATGGACAAGGAAATCCAGTTGCCCCCATTCTGCCTTCAGGGCCGCAAACAGCGCATCGATGCTGTCGTCGCTGGCCACGTCACATTCGAACAGGAGCGGTCGGCCCAGCGTCTCGGCCAGGGGTTCCACCCGCTTCTTCAGCGCCTCGCCCTGGTAGGAGAAGGCCAGCGTCGCCCCCTGCGCCGCCACGGCCTGCGCGATGCCCCAGGCAATCGACTTGTCATTGGCCAGACCCATGATGAGCCCGCGCTTGCCCTGCATCAGTCCCGTTGACATTCCCGGCCCCTCGCCCACTTTTCGGTGACATTGACGTGTAGGCGAAGCGGGTCCGTCCTTCAAGGCAGGTCCGCACGCCAGGGAAAGGAGCTTCCATGGACCGGTCCGGCATCTTCGCGGGGGACGATCCCTTTGCCATCGCACGCGCCTGGCTGACCGAGGCCGAGGCGCAGGAGCCGAACGATCCCAACGCCATCGCGCTGGCCACGGTCGATCCGCAGGGCCTGCCGAACGTCCGCATGGTTCTGCTGAAGGAAATCGAGGCAAATGCCTTCGTCTTCTATACCAACTACGGCTCGGCCAAGGGGCAGGAGATCGCGGCCTCGGGCAAGGCGGCCTTCGTGCTGCACTGGAAATCGCTGCGTCGCCAGATCCGCGTCCGCGGCACCGTCACCCGCGAGGACGGCCCCCAGGCCGATGCCTATTTCGCCAGCCGCAGCCTGAAGTCCCGCCTCGGCGCCTGGGCCAGCCGGCAATCCGAACCCCTCCGCTCGCGCGAGGCGCTCATGGCAGAGGCGGCGCGCGTCGCCGTCGCCAAGGGCCCCAATCCCCCGCGCCCGCCCTTCTGGGGCGGCTTCCGGATCACACCGGTCGAGATCGAGTTCTGGGCCGACGGCGCATTCCGGTTGCACGACCGCTTCCGCTGGCGCAGGATTGACCCGGGGTCAGCCTGGGACATCACCCGTCTCAACCCCTAGACCTGTTGATCGTAGCGGAAAAATAGTTGCCCATCTGTTGAATTGCCCTTGATCCCGGCCCGGCATTTCCGCCATCAGTGCGGTCTAGGGCTAATTCTGGGGAGAAGGCTCTGTCGATGACGGAAGAAGATGAGACCGTGCAGACGGTGCATGGTCGCGTAAAGTGGTTCGATCCATCCAAGGGTTTCGGGTTCATCGTGTCGGACCAGACAGATGCGGACATCCTGCTGCACGCAAACGTGCTCAGGAACTATGGCCAGGGTTCTGTCGCGGATGGCGCCGGAATCGAAGTGCGCATCCAGCGCACGCAACGGGGCGTGCAGGCGATCGAAGTCACCCGGATCGACCCGCCCGAGGGCGTTTCCCTGCCGTTCGGCGAGGATGCAGCGCAACTCGTCAGCGCCGACATCCTGGCCTTGCCGCTGGAACCGGCTCGGGTGAAATGGTTCGACAAGGGCAAGGGCTTCGGCTTTGCCAATGTCTTCGGTCGCCCGGAGGATGTCTTCGTTCATGCCGAGGTGCTGCGCGTGTCGGGCTTCGCCGACCTCGGCGCCGGCGAAGCGGTCGCCCTGCGGGTGATCGAAGGACGCCGTGGCCGGATGGCGGTCCAGGTCGTGTCCTGGGAAGCCGCAGCCCGCAACAAGACGTGATGTCCGGGCGGCTGGTCCTGTCGCTGGTCCTTGCCGCCCTGCCCGGCACTGTCCGGGCAGAGGCGGCCTGTGCGCCCGACCGGCTGGACATCCGCTGGCAGGACGGCCGCGAAAGCTTTGCCGTCGAGCTGGCCGACGATCCGGCAGAACGCGCCCAGGGCCTGATGTTCCGCGAGAGCCTGCCGCCGTCCCAGGGCATGCTCTTCGTCTACGCCACCCCCGGACGGCCATCCTTCTGGATGAAGAACACGCTGATTCCGCTGGACATGATCTTCGCCGACGCGACCGGAACGGTGACCCGGGTCCACGACAACGCCGTTCCCGGCGATCTCACCCCGATCGACGGCGGCCCGGGCGTGATGTTCGTGCTTGAGATCAACGCGGGCCTCTCCGCAACGCTCGGCATCTCTCCGGGCGCGGTCCTGCGCCACCCCTCGATTCCGGCCGATCAGGCTGTCTGGCCCTGCGACGGCTAAGCCTTCCCTTTCCCGGCCGATGCCGCTATGGGTGGCGCTGTCGGGGCGTAGCGCAGTCTGGTAGCGCGACGGTTTTGGGTACCGTAGGTCGCGAGTTCGAATCCCGCCGCCCCGACCACGAGCCCGGAAGGCAAATGCAAGACTTTTCGAAAAGTCTTGCGAATATCCGTCGAAGGATATTGACCCGCCCCTTATCCGCCTTGCACCTCACGGGCCTCGGGCGCATATCCCTCGGGAAAGGGGCCGCCGATGTCCATCGCCTTCGACAATTCCTATGCCCGCGATCTGCCCGGCACCTACCTGCGCGTGACGCCCGATCCGGCACCGGCCCCCCGCCTGCTTGCCCTGAACACTCCGCTCGCCGCCGGCCTTGGCCTCGACATCACGGAAGCCGAGGCAGCAGCCTGGTTCTCGGGCGCGGTGCTGCCGCCCGGGGCCGACCCCATCGCCCAGGCCTATGCCGGCCACCAGTTCGGCGGTTTCTCGCCCCAGCTCGGCGATGGTCGCGCGCATCTGCTGGGCGAAGTGATTGCCCCCGATGGCCGCCGTTTCGACATCCAGCTCAAGGGGTCGGGCCGCACGCCCTTCTCGCGTGGCGGTGACGGCAAGGCGGCGGTCGGGCCGATGCTGCGGGAATACCTCATCTCGGAATTCATGGCCGCCGCGGGCGTGCCCACCACCCGGTCGCTGGCCGTTGTGGCAACCGGCGAGGAGATCTGGCGCGAGACGAAACTGCCCGGCGCGGTGCTGGCGCGGGTCGCGGCCAGCCACCTGCGCGTCGGCACCTTCCAGTTCTTCGCCGCGCGCGGGGAGACGGCCAAGGTGCGCGCGCTTGCCGACCACGCCATCGCCCGGCATTACCCCGAGCTTGCAAGGGCCGCGACCCCCTACCTCGCCTTCTTCGACGCCGTTGCCGCCCGCCAGGCCCGGCTGATCGCCGAATGGATGGGCATCGGCTTCATCCATGGGGTGATGAACACCGACAACATGGCGATCTCGGGCGAGACCATCGACTACGGCCCCTGCGCCTTCATGGAAGCCTACGCGCCGGGCACGGTGTTCTCGTCGATCGACCATCAGGGGCGCTATGCCTATGCCAACCAGCCGCTGATCCTGGGCTGGAACCTTGCGCGGCTGGCCGAGACGCTCCTGCCGCTCTTCGATCCCGTGCCGGACAGGGCGGTGGAGATCGCAAACGACCGCCTGATGGGGATCGCCGACCGCTACCGGGCCGAATGGCTGGGGGTGATGCGCCGCAAGCTGGGTCTGCCCGGCGAGGACGCGGGGGATGCGGTGCTGGCCGAGCACCTGATGGCCGCGATGGAGGGCACCGACTGGACCCTGACATTCCGCCGCCTGGCTGACGAGGCTGCGCTCCGTCCCCTTTTCCGGGACTTCTCGCGGATGGAAGTCTGGCTTCCCCGCTGGCGCGCCCGGGCCGGGGACGGGGTGGAAGGCCGGGTTGCCGGGGCAAACCCCGCCGTGATCCCCAGGAACCACAAGGTCGAAGAAGCCCTTGCCGCCGCAACCGCGGGCGACCTGGCCCCCTTCCAGGCCCTCCTTGCCGCGATCCGGCAGCCCTTCGTCGAGGCCGAACCCTACAGCCTGCCCGCGCCCACCGGCTTTGGCCCCTACGTCACCTTCTGCGGCACCTGACAGCCGGTCCCGAAGATTGACGCCCCCGCCCTTCCCGGCCACCATGACGCCATGGCTGATCGTACCGACATCCATCACCGCCTCGCCGCCTCGCTTCGTGCCGCCCGCAAGGCGCGTGGCCTCTCGCTCGACGCCACCGCGAAACTCTCCGGCGTGTCGCGGTCCATGGTCAGCCAGATCGAACGTGGCGAATCCTCGCCCACGGTTGCCACGCTCTGGGCCTTGACCCGGGCGCTGCAACTGGATTTCGCGGGCCTCCTCGAAGGCCGACCCGCCCCCGGCATCGACGTCACCCGGGCGGCCCTGGCCCCGGTGATCCGGCGCGGCGGCGTTACCATCCGCATCCTGTCCGCCCCCGAATCCGTCGGCCACCACGAGGTCTACGAGCTTGCCTTCGCCGAGGGCGCCCGCCTGACCTCCGAGCCCCATTCCCCCGGCTGCCGCGAGCACCTGACCGTGCTGGAGGGCCGCCTAACCGTCACCTCGGGCGAGGCGACCGACCAGCTGGACCCCGGCGATGTCGCCCGCTACCCCGCCGACCGCCCGCACGAAATTGCCGCAGAAGGCCCCGCCCGCGCCATACTCATCGTCCAGGACAGCTGATTTCCGTTATGGCGGAACAATATCCGCCAAGTTGACAAGTGCTGCTCGATCTGCCATTTTCCGCCCAACCGGAAAGGGTTCTGCAATGACGGATTCCGCCGCCTTCCTCGACCACATCACCGAAACCCTCGCCCGGATCGAGGCCGACGGCCTGATGAAACGCGAACGGCTCATCACCGGCGCCCAGGGCGCGCATGTGCAGATGGCGGGGCGCGAGATGCTGAACCTCTGTGCAAACAACTATCTCGGCCTTGCCGACGACCCCCGCCTGATCGCCGCCGCCAAGGCCGCGATGGACGACCACGGCTTCGGCATGGCGAGCGTTCGCTTCATCTGCGGCACGCAGGACCTGCACCGGCGGCTGGAGGCCCGGCTTGCCAGCTACCTCGGACAGGAGGACTCGATCCTCTTTGCCGCCTGTTTCGATGCGAACGGCGGGCTCTTCGAACCCCTGCTGGGCCCCGAGGACGCCGTCATTTCCGACGCGCTCAACCACGCCTCGATCATCGACGGGATCCGGCTCTGCAAGGCGAAACGCTACCGCTACGGCAACAGCGACATGGCCGACCTCGAGGCGCAACTGAAGGCCGCGAAAGCCGACGGCGCCCGCTTCATCCTGATCGCAACCGACGGCGTGTTCTCGATGGACGGCTACTACGCCAAACTGCCGGAAATCCGCGCTCTCTCGGATGCTTACGGCGCCCTGGTCATGGTCGACGACTGCCACGCCACCGGCTTCACCGGCCCGAAGGGCGCAGGCACCCCGGCCCGCGCCGGAGTGAAGGTCGACATCCTGACCGGCACGCTTGGAAAGGCGCTTGGCGGCGCCCTTGGCGGCTACATCGCCGGCGCGCGGCCCGTCATCGACCTGCTCAGACAGCGCGCCCGCCCCTACCTGTTCTCCAATGCCCTGCCGCCGGCCGTGGTCGGTGCGGCACTGGCGGCGCTCGACATCGTGGAACAGGCCGACGACCTTCGCGCCCGGCTTGCCGACAACGCCCGCTACTGGCGCGCCGGCCTGACCGCCGCCGGCTTCTCCCTCCTCCCCGGCGACCACCCGATCATTCCGGTCATGCTGGGCGACGCCAGACTCGCGCAGGCCATGGCCGCCGAGCTCAACACCCGCGGGGTCCATGTCGCACCATTCTTCTTCCCCGTCGTCCCGAAAGGTGCCGCCCGCATCCGCACCCAGATGAACGCCGCCCTCACCCGCGCCGACCTCGATTTCGCGCTGGACGCCTTTACCGCAGCCGGCAAAGCCACCGGAGTCCTTGCATGACCAACGAAATGAAAGCCCTGGTGAAGGCCAGGCCCGAGCCAGGCCTCTGGATGGAGACCCGACCCGTCCCCGAGATCGGCCCCGACGATGTGCTCATCAAGATCCACAAGACCGGCATCTGCGGCACCGACATCCATATCTGGAACTGGGACGACTGGGCGCAAAAGACCGTCCCCGTTCCGCTTGTCACCGGCCATGAATTTGCGGGCATCATCGTCGACAAGGGCCGCAACGTCGAAGGGCTGGAGATCGGGCAACGTTGTTCCGGCGAAGGCCACCTGATCGGCAAGACCAGCCGCCAAAGCCGCTCGGGCCGCTTCCACCTTGACCCCGAAACCCGGGGCATCGGCGTCAACGAACCCGGCGCCTTCGCGCAATACCTGCGCCTGCCCGCCTTCAACGTCGTCCCCCTGCCCGACGCCATCGAAGACGAGATCGGCGCGATCCTCGATCCCCTCGGCAATGCCGTCCACACCGCGCTTTCGTTCGACCTGATCGGCGAGGATGTCCTGATCACCGGCGCCGGGCCCATCGGCATCATGGCCGCCGCCGTCGCCCGGCATGTGGGCGCGCGCCATGTGGTGATCACCGACATCAACCAGGCGCGCCTCGACCTTGCCGGACAGGTGGCCGACGTGGTCCCGGTCAACGTCGCCACAACCGACCTGAAATCGGTCTATGCAGGCCTGCACATGTCGCAGGGCTTCGACGTGGGGATGGAGATGTCCGGCAGCCAGCAGGCGCTGGACCAGATGGTCGAGCACATGGTCATGGGCGGGCGCATCGCGATGCTGGGCATCCCGCCGGGAAGATCCCCAGTGGACTGGTCGCGCATCGTCTTCAAGGCCATCACCATCAAGGGCGTCTACGGGCGCGAGATCTTCGAGACCTGGTACAAGATGATCGCCATGCTGGAAAACGGCCTCGACATCCGCCGGGTCATCACCCACCGCTTCAAGGTCGCCGACTTCCAGCAGGGCTTTGCTGCGATGCGCTCCGGCCTTTCGGGCAAGGTCGTGCTGGACTGGACCTGACCCGCCTCAGCGCTCGCAAACCCGGTCGCCTGTCACCTGATATCCCCGTGATATCCCCGCCGGACGCATCGTCCGAGCCGGTTCTGCGCCGTCGGCGCATAGAGGCGAGACAGAAGGCACCGCCTGTAATGGCGCTCGAGTCGATACCGGACTGGCCCGCTGGATCGTCCCGACGTCACCGCCGCGGAAATGCCCCGAAATGGCCCGATGACATTAATCCTTCGCTAACCATTTGGCAGCGACGCTTGCGGGCGTGGCACAGGGGACGCGGATCATGGACGGATCACACCACGCAGGCTTTGCCGGATCATCAAGCACATTCGCAGCCGCCGCCGAACCGGCAACGCCCCCCGTGCCTGGCCCGATCCTGGCCAGGGGGCACCGCTTTCGGGTCCGCACGCTCCGCCTCGCTCCGGGAGAGGCGACCTCGCTGCAATCCCACCTCCACCGGTCAGAGCATTGGGTGGTGGTCGAAGGCACGGCCGAGATCACTCTGGGCGTGCTGACGCGCCTCGTCCGGGAAGGCGAAGCCGTCCATGTGCCGCTCGGCCGGCCGCACCGCCTGGAGAACCCCGGCAGACTGCCCGCGACGCTGATCGCAGTCGAAACCGGCTGCTACCTCGGCGAGGACGACCTGGTGGTCCACGACTGACCGCGTCCCGGGCAGATCCAGAGGTCGAGGCCGCCGGAACGCCACGACCCAAACCCTTGATTTCCATGGGCGCGCGAATCTGGCCTGCGCGGATGCTGGCCCCGAGACCCCGGTTTACACCGCCCCCTGCATCGGCGATAACCAGCCGGTAGCCGCCTGGGTCCGACCGATGCTCCTCCTGATCGACAACTACGACAGCTTTACTTACAACCTCGTCCACTACCTGGGTGAGCTTGGCGCCGAGGTGGTCGTGAAGCGAAACGACGCGCTGGACGTCCAGGACTTGATTGCCATGCGACCCGAGATGATCGTCCTTTCCCCCGGCCCCTGCGACCCAGCCGCCGCCGGGATCTGCCTGCCGCTGACCAAGGCCGCAGCAACCGTCGGGATCCCGCTTCTCGGCGTCTGCCTCGGCCACCAGACCATCGGCGAGGCGTTCGGCGGCAAGGTCGTGCGCTGCCACGAGATCGTCCACGGCAAGATGGGCACCATGCACCACTCCGGCAAGGGGATGTTCCGCGGCCTCCCCTCGCCCTTTCAGGCGACGCGCTACCACTCCCTCGTGGTCGATCGCGCCACCCTTCCCGCCGAGCTGGAAGTCACCGCCTGGCTGGAGGACGGAACGATCATGGGCCTGCGCCACCGCCACCACCTGATCGAAGGCGTCCAGTTCCACCCCGAGTCGATCGCCTCGGAACATGGCCACCAGCTTCTGCGCAACTTTCTCGACGAAGCAAGGGCCACGGGTCGTGTCGGGGTCCCGGCATGAGCGATGTCCTCAAGCCCCTGATCGGCATCGCAGCCAATCGCCCGCTGACCCGCGCCGAGGCGGAAGCCGCCTTTGACGCCCTGTTCGAGGGCCAGGGCACACCGGCCCAGATGGGCGGCTTTCTCATGGCGCTGCGGACGCGCGGCGAAACCGTTGACGAATACGCCGCCGCCGCCAGCGTGATGCGGTCCAAGTGCAACCCCGTGAAGGCGCCCCCGGGCGCGATGGACATCGTCGGCACCGGGGGCGACGGCAAGGGGACGCTGAACATCTCGACCGCCACCGCCTTCGTCGTCGCCGGCGCGGGCGTCCCGGTCGCCAAACACGGCAACCGGAACCTGTCATCGAAATCCGGCGCCGCGGATGCGCTGACCGAACTTGGCCTCAACGTCATGGTCGGCCCCGAGATTGTCGAGAAGTGCCTCTCCGAAGCCGGGATCGGCTTCATGATGGCTCCCATGCACCACCCCGCGATCCGCCATGTCATGCCGGTCCGGGCCGAGCTCGGGACCCGCACCATCTTCAACATCCTTGGCCCCCTGACCAACCCCGCCGGGGTCAAGCGCCAGCTGACCGGTGCCTTCTCCGATGCCCTGATCCGCCCGATGGCAGAAACGCTCCTCGCCCTCGGGACCGAGAAGGCCTGGCTCGTCCACGGGTCGGACGGCACCGACGAGATCACGATCTGCGGACCCACTTCGGTCTCGGCGGTCGAGAACGGCTCGGTGCGCGACTTCACCGTGCATCCAGAGGATGCGGGCCTGGCGCCGCATCCGTTCGAGGCAATCCTGGGCGGAACCCCGAGCGAGAACGCGGCTGCCTTCCGGGCCCTTCTGGACGGCGCGGCCGGGGCCTACCGGGACGCCGTCCTCCTCAACGCCGCCGCCGCCCTTGTGGTGGCCGATCGCGCGGGAACCCTGACCGAGGGCGTTGCGTTGGCAAGGGACTCCATCGATTCGGGCGCGGCAAAGGCCAAGGTCGACGCGCTCCGCCGCCTGACGAACGCCTGAGAGGCCGCCGAATGTCCACCATCCTCGATCGCATCAAGGCCTACAAGCTGGAGGAAGTGGCCAGGGCCAAGGTCGCCGTCCCGCTGACCGAGCTGGAGACCGCCGCCCGCGCCGCAGCCCCGCCCCGCGGCTTTGCCCGTGCCCTGCGCGAGGCCAGCCTGACCGGCTACGGCCTTATCGCCGAGATCAAGAAGGCCAGCCCTTCCAAGGGGTTGATCCGCGCGGATTTCGACCCGCCGGCATTGGCAAGGGCCTATGAGGCCGGGGGCGCGACCTGCCTGTCCGTCCTGACCGACGCCCCGAGCTTTCAGGGCGCCGACGGCTATCTGGTGGCCGCCCACGACGCCGTCACGCTGCCCTGCCTGCGCAAGGATTTTCTCTACGACCCCTGGCAGGTCACGCAGTCGCGCGCGTTGAATGCGGACTGCATCCTGCTGATCATGGCCTCGCTTGAGGACAGCCAGGCGGCCGAACTGGAAGCCGCCGCGATGGATTGGGGCATGGACGTGCTGATCGAGGTCCACGATCAGGCCGAACTGGACCGGGCGTCGCTGCTCAAGTCGCCACTGATCGGGATCAACAACCGCAACCTCCACACCTTCGAGGTGACGCTGGACACCACCCGCACGCTGGCCCGCCGGGTGCCCGAGGACCGGATGATCGTCGCCGAAAGCGGGCTTCACACCGCCGATGACCTCGCCGACCTTGCCCAATACGGTGCGCGTTGCTTCCTGATCGGAGAAAGCCTGATGCGACAGGCGGACGTGACCGCCGCGACCCGGGCGATCCTGGCGAAACCCCTGACTGCGGAGGGTGGACTATGAGCGGACTGAGCCATTTCGACGACCGGGGCCAGGCCCACATGGTCGATGTCTCGGACAAGCCGGTGACCGACCGCGTTGCGGTGGCCGAGGGCGCGGTGCGGATGAGCCTCGAGACCCTGACGCTGATTACCGAGGGCCGGGCGAAGAAGGGCGATGTCCTTTCGGTCGCGCGGCTGGCCGGGATCATGGCCGCAAAGAGGACTTCGGACCTGATCCCGCTGTGTCATCCGCTGCCGATCACCAAGGTCGCGCTGGAACTGACCGCCGATCCGTCCCTTCCCGGCGTCCGGATCGAGGCCACGGTGAAGACCGGCGGCCAGACCGGCGTCGAGATGGAGGCGCTGACCGCGGTCTCGGTCGCGGCCTTGACGGTCTATGACATGGTCAAGGCGGTCGAGAAGTCGATGGTGATCGACGGGATCAGACTGATCCTGAAAGACGGCGGAAAGTCAGGCCGTTACGAGGCAAGGTGATGATAACGGTAGAAGAGGCTCTGACGCGCTGCCTGGCGATGTGCCAGCCACTTTCCCTGGAAACCGTGCCGCTGGCCCAGGCCGCCGGCCGCTGGATGGCCACCCCGGCCGTGGCCCGGCGCGACCAGCCCCCCTTTCCCGCCTCGGCGATGGACGGCTATGCGGTGCAGGGCAATCCGGCGCCGGACGACACTTTCCTGGTGATCGGCGAGGCAGGCGCGGGCCACGCCTTTGACGGCCGGGTCGGCCCCGGTCAGGCCGTGCGCATCTTCACCGGCGCCCCGGTGCCTGACGGGGCGACGCGGGTCATCATTCAGGAGGACGTGGTCCGGATCGACAACCGCATCCAGCTGAAGGAGGGCCTTGATGCGGGCGCTCATATCCGCCCGCAGGGCCAGGATTTCCGCGCCGGGGACAGTCTTTCTCCCCGCTGCCTGCGACCCAATGATCTGGCGCTGCTCGCGGCGATGAACATCCCCGCCGTGCAGGCCACGCGCAAGCCGGTCGTTGCACTGGTCGCCACCGGGGACGAGCTGGTGATGCCCGGCGAAAACCCGCGTCCGGACCAGATCGTTGCCTCGAACGGCTTTGCCCTGAAGGCGATGGTCGAGGCCGCGGGCGGCGAGGCACGTCTTCTGCCGATCGCACGGGACAACGAGGCGGAGCTGCTGACCGTCCTCGGGCTGACCGAGGGCGCGGATCTTGTCGTCACCATCGGCGGAGCCTCGGTCGGCGATCATGACCTTGTGGGCAAGGTGGCGGGGCTGGAACATGCGTTCTGGAAACTTGCCCTTCGCCCCGGCAAGCCGCTGATGGCGGGCCGGTTAAACGGCGTCCCGATGCTGGGGCTGCCGGGCAACCCGGTCAGTGCAATCGTCTGCGGACATCTCTTCCTGCTGCCGATGGTCCGGGCGATGCTCGGCGACCCCTCGCCCGCCCCCGTGCCCCGCAAGGCCCGGCTGATGGTGGACCTGCCGCCGAACGGCACCCGTGCGCATTACATGCGGGCCCGGCTGACCGCGACCGACGGCCTGCCCGAAATCACCCCCTTCGACCGTCAGGACTCGGCACTCCTGTCGATCCTTGGTCAGGCCGATGCGCTGCTGATCCGCCCCATCGACGCCCCCGCCTGTCGCGCCGGAGACACGGTGCCCTACCTGGCACTCTGACCCGCCTGTGGATATCTCTTGACACAAACCGGGAACACGGGCAGAACATTGTGTTAACTCACGATGTGGAGGATGCGGCCGTGCTGACACGCAAGCAGTTGGAACTTCTTGACTTCATCAAGACAAGGATGGATCGCGACGGCGTGCCGCCTTCCTTCGACGAGATGAAGGATGCGCTGGACCTCCGCTCCAAGTCGGGGATCCACCGGTTGATCACCGCGCTGGAGGAGCGCGGGTTCATCCGCCGGCTCGCCCACCGCGCCCGGGCGCTAGAGATCGTCAAGCTGCCCGAGGCGATGGAAAAGCCGGGGTTCAGCCCCAAGGTCATCAAGGGCGACCGCACCGACCCGCCGCGCGGCGCGATGGAGGTGTCCGGCGTGCATGAGCTGGAACTGCCGGTCATGGGCCGCATCGCTGCCGGTGTCCCGATCGAGGCGATCTCGGAAGTCTCGCATCACGTCGCGGTGCCGGGGTCGATGCTGTCGGGCAAGGGCCAGCACTACGCGCTGGAGGTCAAGGGCGATTCCATGATCGAGGCCGGGATCAACGATGGCGATATCGTGGTGATCCGCGAACAGTCGACGGCCGAGAACGGCGACATCGTCGTCGCACTCGTGGAAGATCACGAGGCCACGCTGAAACGCTATCGCCGTCGCGGCAACATGATCGCGCTGGAAGCCGCCAACCCGGCCTACGAGACGCGGGTCTTTCCCGATCACCTGGTCAAGGTGCAGGGCCGGCTGGTAGGGCTAATCCGCAGCTACTGAGCAGCCTGCGCCAGGGTCCATGGGCCAAGATCCGGCAAGGTGACAGCGCGCGATCGCGGCGACCATAGCCGCAGCGCCCCTTTCGTCTGCTCGAAGCGCAGCGCTTCCCCATCCTGCCAGACAGCCAGCGGCCCGGTCTCGGCCAGCACGGCCTGGTCCACCAGCGGACAGCCGTCGGGAGGGGCGCCGGCCCTTCCCGCAAGGATCACCAGACCGGCCATGGCGCAGACCTCTGCGAGGCGGGCCTCCGCGTCCTTCCCGGACAGCACCACGGCCCTGACGCCCGCCAGATCGAACCAGCGCGCGCCCTTGGTCCCGGTGAACCCCGGACGCTCGGCCGCCACCGCCTGCTCCGCCAGGTCGCCGTCGTTCTGCAACCAGTTCTCGGCGGCGAAGCCGCCACCCTTGGCCGCCGAAAGGGCGCGCCCCTCCGGCCCCGCAAGCCCGACCAGCCGCCCATCGCCCGAAATGAGCAGAACCGGCCGCTCGGCCGTCATCCAGAGGGCAAGGGCCGCCAGGACCGGGACCAGTCCCGCCGCCTGCACCCTGCCCCGCCAGAGGATCAGCCAGATCGCCCCCAGTGTCAGCAGCGGCAGAACCCAGGGGCCCGGTGACGGAATGGCGGTGACCGCACCGTCCAGCCCCGCGACCCAGTGCGCGATGAAAAGGATCCAGCGCGCGCCCTGTTCCATCACCCACAGGGGCAGCCAGGCCAGGCCGATGGGCGCCAACAGCGCCGCCAGCGCCCCGGCGGGCATCACCACCGCGCCCATCACCGGCACGGTCAGCAGGTTGGCCAAGAGGCCGTAGTCGGTGAAACGGTTGAAGTGCGCCGCCGCATAGGGCGCGGTCGAAAGCCCCCCGATCAGCGAGGACAAGACCAGCGTGAACACCGGCATCAGCCAGCGTGGCAGCTTCTGGCGGTAGATGCTGCCGTCCAGCGCGGAAAAGCCCACGATCAGCGCGATGGTTGCCGCGAAGGACATCTGAAAGCCGGGCTCCAGCAGGCTTTCGGGCTTGACCAGCAGAAGGATCATCGCCGCCACCGCCACCGACCGCAGCGTCAGGGCGCGGCGGTCCAGGAGGATCGCGCCAAGCATGACCGAGATCATGATGAAGGCCCGTTCGGTGGCCACGTTCGCGCCGGACAGGAGCAGGTAGAACAGCGCCACCCCCAGGCTGACCCAGGCCGCCACCTTCTTGGTGTTCACCCGCAGCGCGACATAGGGGACCAGCGCCAGACCATATCGGAACAGCGCAAAGACGAAGCCGGTCAGGAAAGCCATGTTCATCCCGGAAATCGCCAGCAGATGCGCCAGCGAGGAATCCCGCAGCGCCTGCACCGTCTCTTCGGTGATGGCGGATCGGTCCCCCGTCATCGCGCCGGCCGCGAAAGCCCCCGCCTGCCCCTCCATCCGCGCCAGCATGCCCTGCGTCAGCCAGCTCCGCAGCCGGTCGATGGGCAAGGCGCCCCCCGCGGGTTCCTCCAGCAGCAGGACCGGCGTGCGGGTATATCCCACTGCGCCGAGCTGGTCGAAGAAGGCCATGCGGCGGAAGTCGAAGGCGCCGGGCTCCACCGGCCCCTCGGGGGCGGCCAGGTTCGCGGTCAGGATCACCACCTGCCCCGGCGTCGGCACCAGCCAGCCCGCGTCCTTCTGCAGCGAGACCCGCACCCGCAACGGCGTTCTTTCGGGCGCGACCTCCCCCAGCACGACCCGGTCCAGGGTCAGCCGCAGGGCATCCGATTGCGAGCGGTCGATCCCGACGATCCGCCCCTCGACCGGGCCGTAATAGCGAAAGTCAAGCATCGGGGCGTCCAGCAGGTGCGCGCGCACTCCGGCGGCGAGCCAGCCAGCCGCCAGCGCCGCAACCGCTAGGCCGAGAGGTCGCGCGAGTTCGGACCGGATGGCGGCGACCACGCCGCCGAAAAGCATCAGCGCCGCAAGCAAATAGGTTGCGACGCCCGGCTCGGTCTCGACCGAAAACCAGGCGCCGATGCCGCAGCCGATCAGCACGGCAATCCAGGGGAACAGCATCCCCCGCGCCGTCTGGAGCGCCTCAAGGGGCGCCAGCAGGACCCGAACGACCGTTTGAACGGGGGCCACCTTGTTTCCCACCCCGCGATTGCCTAAACCCGCGGAGATCCTGGGCCCGCCATGGTTTCCGAAAGGTTAATGCCGTCATGACCGAGCAAGTCGTCACCCGATTCGCGCCCTCTCCGACCGGATATCTGCACATTGGCGGCGGCAGGACGGCGCTGTTCAACTGGCTTTACGCGCGCGGGCGGGGAGGCAAGTTCCTCTTGCGGATCGAGGATACCGACCGCGAACGGTCCACCCCCGAGGCGACGGCGGCGATCCTGCGGGGCCTCACCTGGCTGGGGCTCGACTGGGATGGCGAGGTCGTCAGCCAGTTCGCCCGCCGGGACCGCCATGCCGAGGTCGCCCACGAGATGCTTGCGCGAGGAACGGCCTACAAGTGCTTTTCCACGCAAGAGGAAATCGCGGCCTTCCGGGCGGCGGAAGAGGCCGCCGGGCGCTATCCGGTGTTCCTGTCGCCCTGGCGCGACGCAGACCCTGCGACCCATCCCGACGCGCCTTACGTCATCCGCATGAAGGCCCCCCGCACCGGCGAGACAGTGATCGACGACCAGGTCCAGGGCCGCGTGGTGATCCGGAACGAGACGCTGGACGACATGATCGTCCTGCGCAGCGACGGGACGCCCGTCTACATGCTGGCGGTGGTGGTGGACGATCACGACATGGGCGTGACCCATGTGATCCGCGGCGACGACCACCTGAACAACGCCGCGCGCCAGCAGATGGTCTATGACGCGATGGGCTGGCAGGTGCCGGTCTGGGCCCATATCCCGTTGATCCACGGGCCGGACGGCAAGAAGCTGTCCAAGCGGCACGGCGCAACCGGGGTCGAGGAATATCAAGCCATGGGCTACCCGGCCGCTGGGATGCGAAATTACCTCACCAGGCTCGGCTGGGCACATGGCGATGCTGAGATCTTCACCTCGGAAGAGGCGATGAAGATGTTCGACCTGAAGGGCATCGGCCGCGCACCGGCCCGGCTGGATTTCAAGAAACTGGAGAACACCTGCGGGCATCACATGGCGATGGCCGACGATGCCGCACTGCTGCATGAACTGAAGGCCTTTCTGGCGGCGGCAGGGCGTGAACCGCTGTCCGGGGTGCAGGAAAGCCGGATGCTGGCCGCCCTGCCCTTCCTCAAGAAGTCTGCGAAGACTTTCCCGGAACTCATGGAAAAAGCCGCATTTCTTCTGGTCGAACGTCCCATTCTGCCAGAGCCCAAGGCGGCTGAGGCGCTTGATACGGTATCCCGTGGTATACTGAAATCGTTGACGCCGCGACTGCAAAATGCTAGCTGGACAAAGGACGCGCTGGAGCCGATCCTGACCGAGGCCGCAAGCCAGGCCGGTATCGGGTTCGGCAAGCTTGCAGCACCGCTGCGGGCCGCGCTGGCGGGTCGGACTGTTACACCATCGGTTTACGACATGATGCTCACCATCGGTCGGGAAGAAACCGTCGCAAGGCTTTCGGACGCAAGCCTCTGACCTGCGGCCTCTGCCTTGAAGGCGCCCCGACCGGGGTGCAGGATAGCCAATCGCCGCGCCCCTGCCCGGGTGCGGTTGCCAGGACCGGGGAGAACCATGTCGGACAAAGTCGCAAAGCTTGAACTGGACGGAAAGACCTACGACCTTCCGATCCACAAACCCACTCTCGGCCCGGATGTGCTGGACATCCGCAAGCTCTATGCCGAGGCGGATGTCTTCACCTTCGACCCCGGCTTCACCTCGACCGCCGCCTGCGAGAGCGCGATCACCTATATCGACGGCGACGTGGGCGAGCTTTTGTATCGCGGCTACCCGATCGAGCAGCTGGCCGAGAAATCGACGCATCTCGAAGTCTGCTACCTGCTCCTGTATGGTGAGCTTCCGACGGCGTCGCAACTTGCCGACTTCAGCGCCCGGATCACCCGGCACACGATGGTGCACGAACAGATGCACTATTTCTTCCGAGGCTTCCGCCGAGACGCGCATCCGATGGCCACCATGGTGGGCGTGGTGGGTGCGATGGCGGCCTTCTATCACGATTCGACCGACATCACCGATCCCTGGCAGCGCGAGGTTGCCGCGATCCGCATGATCGCCAAGCTGCCGACCATCGCCGCGATGGCCTACAAGTATTCGGTCGGCCAGCCGTTCGTCTATCCGAAGAACGCGCTCAGCTACGCCGGCAACTTCCTCAACATGTGCTTCGCCGTCCCGGCAGAGGACTATGTGGTCTCGCCTGTCCTGGAAAAGGCGATGGACCGCATCATGATGCTGCACGCCGACCACGAACAGAACGCCTCGACCTCCACCGTGCGTCTGGCGGGCTCGTCGGGGGCCAACCCGTTTGCGTGCATCGCGGCCGGGATCGCCTGCCTCTGGGGGCCGGCCCATGGCGGGGCGAACCAGGCCTGCCTCGAGATGCTGAAGGAAATCGGCACTGTAGACCGCATCCCGGAATACATCGCCAAGGCCAAGGACAAGAATTCGGGCTTCCGCCTGATGGGCTTCGGCCACCGGGTCTACAAGAACTTCGATCCGCGTGCGAAAGTGATGAAGGAAAGCGCCGACGAGGTGCTGGGTCTTCTCGGCGTCGAGAACAACCCGCTTCTCCAGGTCGCCAAGGAGCTGGAGCGTATCGCGCTGGAGGACGAATACTTCGTTTCCAAGAAGCTCTACCCGAACGTCGATTTCTATTCGGGCATCATCCTCGAGGCGATGGGCTTCCCCACGTCGATGTTCACCCCGATCTTCGCCATCAGCCGCACGGTGGGCTGGATCAGCCAGTGGAAAGAGATGATCGCAGACAAGAACCAGAAGATCGGTCGTCCGCGGCAGCTCTACATCGGCCCGGCAAAGCGCGACTACGTCGACTTGCGCCACCGCTGAGGCGTCCGAAAGCGACGGACGGAAAGGCCGCCTTCGGGCGGCCTTTTCGTGCGCCGACAGGTCGCAGGGAATGACCGATGATTTCCGTCAGGAACGCCCCACATCTGGGGGGTTCTTTCCCTGCGGAGTTTTACCATGAAAGACACCTACCCGGACCTGACCGCGCACCACGCGCCCGTCACCCTTGGCGACCGGGTCGCTTTGCGGACCGTCAAGTTCATGCGCCTGTTCGCCGATGCCTTCTTCTCGAAACGCTACGGCCACCGCGCGGTCGTGCTGGAAACCGTCGCCGCCGTCCCCGGGATGGTCGGCGGTCTCCTCCAGCACCTGAAGGCGCTGCGCCACATCCGCGACGACCAGGGCTGGATCCGCGAACTGCTGGATGAAGCCGAAAACGAACGCATGCACCTGATGACCTTCATTCACGTCGCCCAGCCTTCGCGACTGGAACGCGGGGTCATCATGCTGGGCCAGGCGATCTTCTATAACGCCTATTTCTGGCTTTACCTCTTCGCCCCCCGCGTCGCGCACCGGATCGTGGGATACCTGGAGGAAGAGGCGGTCATCAGCTACACCCAGTATCTCGCGCAGATCGACGCAGGCCAGGTGAAGAACGTCCCTGCCCCGCAGATCGCCATCGACTACTGGAACCTCGGCCAGGGCGCGCGGCTGCGCGACGTGGTCATCGCCGTCCGCGCCGACGAGGCCGGGCACCGCGACCGCAACCACGAGATGGCGGATCAGTTGAAGGCGGCCTAAACCTGCCCGTCCAGCGTGCCGACGGCCCGGTAAAGCTCGGGCCGCCGGTCGCGGAACAGGCCCCAGCCGGCGCGAAGCTCGGCGATCGCCTCCAGGTCCACGGTGGCGGTCAGCACCTCCTCCCGGTCGCGCGAAGCCTTGGCCAGCAGTTGCCCCATGTGCCCGGCAATGAAGCTTGAGCCGTAGAAGGTCACTTCCCTTCCTCCGGGTGCAACCTCGCAGCCGATGCGGTTCGACGCCACGACCGGCATGATGTTCGCCCCGGCATGGCCGCGCATCACCGCTTCCCAATGCGGCTGGCTGTCGTGATCGGGAGCGGGTGGCTCTGACCCGATGGCGGTGGGATAGAGCAGCACCTCGGCCCCCATCAGCGCCATGGCGCGGGCGGCTTCCGGGAACCACTGGTCCCAGCAGATGCCAAGACCGATGCGCGCAAAGGCGGTATCCCAGACCCGGAAGCCGGTATCCCCGGGCGAGAAGTAGAACTTCTCCTCATACCCCGGCCCCTGCGGGATGTGGCTTTTCCGGTAGACCCCCAGCACGCGCCCGTCCGCGTCGATCATCGCGCAGGAATTGAAATGTGCCTGCCCCGCCTTTTCGAAGAACGAACACGGCAGCACCACGCCAAGCTCGCGCGCCAGGGCGCTGAACCGCGCGATCAGCGGATGTCCGTCGGCCGGGCGGGCCAGGCGAAAGTATTCGGGCCGCTCCTCGATGCAGAAATACGGCGCCTCGAACAGCTCTTGCACAAGGATGACCTGTGCCCCCTGCGCGGCGGCAGCGCGGATCGCGCGTTCGGCAGATTCGAGGTTCAGGGGCAGATCCCAGCCGCAGGCGAACTGGGTGGCGGCGAGGGTAAGGTGGCGCATGGGCGGTCCTCCGGGCAGATCTGCCTTACCCTAGGTCTCCGGCGGGGCGGCTTGAAGCCCGATTCCGCCCCGGACGGGCCAACGCTTGCCTGCCGCCGCCACTGCCGTGGGATGCAGGCGTTCCGACCGGTCGCGGCCGACCCGGCGCCTGTGGCGCAACAGGAACGCCTTGCCCCAACTCCGCAGGGTGCCGACCATCGGCGCCTCGGGATCGCAGGGGAACCGCTCGCGCCAGCCCTCGGGCAGCGCCAGCCCCAGGGCCTCGGCCCGGTCCAGCATCCAGACCAGCGGGATGTTCGCCAGCGGCCGCGCGGCCAGGAAATCGCCGATCTGACCGCCGATGTCGCCATGCGCGCCGCGGAACCAGACCTGCTCCACGTTGCCCTCCCACTCGGGGGGGCAGTCCCAGAGCACGGGCGCGAAGGCCACGCGTGTCTCGTGCAGGGCCAGGGCGTGATAGCCGTGACGGATCGAGGGGCCGAGCTGATGGGTGTGGAAGGCATGGCGGTCCACCGCGAACATCCAGAAGAACGGCAGCCGCAATCCCAGTGCCTTCACGGTATCCCAGACGCCGACCATCTGGATCGGTGCCTCGGCATGGCAGAAGCGCCGCGCGAAAGCCCGCGCGGCCTCGCTGTCCGCCCCGCGTTCGTAATGCCTCCAGGCCAGACGCACCGCGCGCTCTGTGGCATGCTCGCGGCGCAAGAGCCCCACCCGATCGATCACTCCCGCAAGCGAGCGCACCGCGAAGGCCCCGCGCGAGTATCCGAACAGGAAGATCCGGTCGCCGGGGCGATAGCCGGAGGCCAGCCAGCCATAGGCGCGGCGGATCTGCGGGGCGATCCCGCGTCCTTCGAGTATCGCCACGCCGCGCAGCCAGCCTTCCCATTGCATCCCCGGCTCGTAATAGAGCCGCCGGTTGGCATGGGTCCCCATCTCCTGCAAGAGCCGGAACAGTATGCCAGGGTTGGCCTCGCGCCCAGGCTCAAGGCTGGACAGGGTGCCATCGAGGATGACCACATGATCGACCACACCCCGATGCCTCCCCGGCGCGGGCGCGGGGGCCGGTTCCACCTCGGGCTCGACCGTGCGGCGGAAAAAGCTGCGGAGGCGGTCGAAAAGGCGCGTGGCGGGTCTCCTTCTGTCTGGCGCCGGAACATCATGGCGCGGCAAGCGGTTAAGATTCCCTTGCCACAAGGCTAGACGCCCGGCGGACCATGGTCCAGCCGGGCGTCAGGATTTCACAGGAATTTCAGACAGTCAGAGCTTCAGGCTAAGCACCGTTGCCATCTGCAACTCGCCAAAGCCGTTGAAGCGGGTGTTGGTGACCGTCGAATAGGATCCCATCCCCTGCCAGACGACGAAATCGCCTTCCTGAAGGTCGGCAGGCAGCGGGATGTCCCCCGGAAGCCGGTCGACCGAGTCGCACGTCGGCCCGAACACGATGCGGGGGATCGCCTCGCCGGTGCGCTTTTCGCCTGTGGGCGACAGCACCTCGATCCGGTCGATCACGCCGATCATCGGCAGTTCGGTCAAAGAGCCATAGACCCCGTCGTTCAGAAAGACATGGGTCCCGTCGCGCAGCGCCTTGACGCGGGCGGCCAGCGCGAAGGCGTCACCGCACAGCGCGCGGCCAGGCTCGCAGACGAGCGCGGGGCGGTCGGTGCCGAAGGCCTCGGTCGTAACCCGGTCGATCAGTTGGAAGGTCTCTTCCAGCTGCGGCTCCACGGCGGCCAGGCGGTGCGAGGGGAAGCCCCCGCCCACGTTCAGCCGGGCGATCTGCACGCCCGCGCCCTTGGCGATGTTCGCCGCCTCGCGGATATAGGCCTCCCAGGCGTGGGGGTCGGTGCACTGGGTGCCCGGATGGAAGGTGATCGAGGGGATATAGCCGGCCTCGGCCACGGTTTTCAGCAATTCGGTTGCCAGCTCCACCGTCGCGCCGAACTTTGCGCCGAAGTTGTAGGCAGCGCCCGCCACCGGAAGCTTGAAGCGCACGCTGATCTCGGTGCCTTCGACCGGAACCATCTCGACCAGCTTTGCCAGTTCGGACTGCGAATCGACGCTGTAGGATTTCACGCCCCGCGTGACGGCGTGGGCGATCTCGTGCCGCGCGCGGACCGGGTTGTTGTAGTGGATCGCCGCATCGGGGGCGAGACGACGGATCAGGTCGATCTCGAAGGGCGAGGCGCAGTCGAAGCCGCGGATGCCCGCCGCCGCCAGATTCTCGATCATTTCCTCGCCGGGATTCGACTTGACGGCATAGGTCACCAGACCCGGGAAGCCGTCGATGAACCGGCGCGCCGCCGCCTGTGCGGCCGAGGGCGCGAAGAACAGAACGGGGTTTTCCGGCGCCTGCTTCTTCAGAAGATCAGTCGGGTTGGTCCAGATTGTCTTGGAGAGTCCCATCGGCGTATTTCCCTTTGCCAACAAGACGCTTAGCCCTTCCCCGTGCAGCTTTGGGACCGGGCACCAGCGTGGTTTCAAGTAAACCAGGCCAGGTGCGTATGAGCCGCCCTTATCCTGCAATCGAGGATGCCGCATATGGGTTACAACTTCACCGAACAAAACTATATAAATGCGCGGTTTCGTCGTTATAATGACGAAAAGGGTGGCAAATTGAATGGACGAACTGGATCGCAACATCATCGGGCTGCTCTCGGCCGACGCACGGGTTTCGGTGGCCACTCTCTCCCGCCGGCTGAAGGTCGCCCGGTCCACGATCCAGGCCCGGCTGGAGCGGCTTGAGACCAGCGGAGTCATCGCCGGCTATACGCTGAAACTCGGGGAGGCGGCGCGTGAGGGCCGGCTGCGGGCCTCGGTCCTTCTGACCATCGAACCCCGATCGCAGGCGGCCGTCCTGGCCCGGCTGAAGTCGATTGCCGAGATCGAACGCGTGTTCACCACCTCCGGCCGCTTCGACTTTCTGGTGCAGGTCGCCTGCCCCAACACGCAGGTGCTTGATTCGGTGCTGGACCAGATTGGGGCCATGACCGGCGTCAGGGCGTCGGAGAGCCTGATCCACCTTTCCACCAAGATCGATCGGGCGGTCTAGGCGTATGGTGCGCTACAGCGCACCGTCACACCCCCAACGCCCGGAACACCTTCGGCAGCTCTTCCGGCAGGTCCTCGGCAATCAGCCCCGGCCCGAAGGACAGCGCACATTCGACATGCAGCCAGGCCCCGGTGCAGGCGGCATCGAGGGGCGAGAACCCCCGCGCCAGAAGCCCGGTGATGAAGCCCGCCAGCACGTCGCCCGACCCTGCGGTGGCCAGCCAGGGCGCAGCCCGGTCGTAATGGGCGGAGTTGATGGCGCAGCGCCCCTGGGGGTCGGCGATCACGGTGTCGGGGCCTTTGTAGACAACCACACAGCCTGCGCGTTTGGCGGCCTCGCGGGTGGCGTCGACCTTGGAATAGGCGGGGCCCTTGGTGGCGGGGGCCGCGAGCTTCTCGGCGATGTCGGGGAAGAGGCGGGCGAACTCTCCGGCATGGGGGGTGAGGACGCAAGCCCCGTGCAGGGCGGCGAAGAGGTCGGGGTGTTGGGAGAGGATCGTCAGGGCGTCAGCGTCGAGGACAATTGAGCGCGCGGGTTTACCCCGCCCCGGACTTGATCCGGGGCCTCCGCTTACACCCTCGCCGCCGCGCGACGAGAGGTCCCCCCGGGTCATGCCCGGGGCAGGCTCGGTCAAGCCCGGGACGGGTATTC
This sequence comes from Tabrizicola sp., assembly GCA_046294075.1. GTDB lineage: Bacteria > Pseudomonadota > Alphaproteobacteria > Rhodobacterales > Rhodobacteraceae > Tabrizicola. The sequence continues at coordinate 75,418 of JBKBJC010000003.1, forward strand.
CCAAAGCAACCGCCACCAACCTCGCCTCCCGGTCGCCAACACCCATCCCCGGCCCAAGGCAAAGCGCATTGATCCGCCCATCCTCCAGCGCCTCCTCCAGCGCCAGCCCATCCGCCACCCCCCGCAGCATCACCGCATCCAGCCGCGCGGCGTTCTCGGGGATCGCGTCCAATGGACACCCCACCGTCACCACCCCCGCCCCAATCCGCAAAGCCCCCCGCGCCGCCAACCGCGCCGCCCCGCCACGACCGGAGGGGCCGGAGAGGATGAGGGCGTGGCCGTGGGAGTATTTGTGGGCATCGAGACGCTTCCGCAGTGCCCCGCCAGGTCTTGCCAGAGTAAGACGTTGCAGGAAGCCGGTTTCCCGGACGTCGCGATGCTGATGGGCGCCGCCAATCCGCAGATCGACCACGCGCAATCGCCCGCAGACCTCCGGCCCACGGTTCAGGAAATGGCCCGGCTTCGGCGACTGGAACGTGACGGTCATATCCATCGGGAACAGGTCGGCGTGCAAGACGCCCGTCTCGCTCGACAGGCCAGAGGGAAGATCAACCGCGACGAGGCGCGGACCCTCGGGTTCATCCTCGTTGAGCCAGGCGTCCCGCAAGGGTTGCAAGACTGCCTCGTCAACCGCGCGCGACAGGCCAATACCGAAGATACTGTCCACGACGACCGCGCAGCCTCGGTAGTATTCCCTCGGACAATCCTTCAGTCGGACGACCTCCCCCATCCCCAGCCACCGATCGTGATTCACCCGCGCGTCCGGCGGCATCCGTTCCGGGTCGCCGTAGAGGAATACTTCCACCTCCCAGCCCCATTCCCTCAACAGCCGCGCCACCACGAACCCGTCGCCACCGTTGTTGCCGGGGCCGCACAGGACCACCGCCCGGTGTGAGGTCGCACGCAGCTCCGGCCATTCCTCGAAGATCGCCTCGACCACACCCCGCCCGGCGCGCTCCATCAGCTCCAGGCCCGTGACCTCTCCGCTGGCTATCGCCACCTGTTCGATGGCCCGCATCTGCGCGGCGGTCAGGAGTTCGGTCATTCTTCCGGCACCCAAGTTTTCAAACTGCCCATTGAGCAGGCGTATTGCACAAATTTCGGGCACAACCCAAGGAATCCCCCCGACGAAACGCGGAACAAAACCCTGTCACATTGTTCCCCCCGCGGGGAAGTGGTCAGACGGGCAAAGACGGAACCGGGGGGAGTCGGCCCAATGAAGAAAGTCGAAGCGATCATCAAGCCGTTCAAGCTGGATGAGGTCAAAGAGGCGCTTCAGGAAGCCGGGATCCAGGGTCTTTCTGTGACCGAGGTCAAGGGCTTCGGCCGGCAGAAGGGCCATACGGAACTGTATCGCGGCGCCGAATATGTCGTGGACTTCCTGCCCAAGGTGAAGATCGAGGTCGTGCTGACCGACGACATGGTCGACACCGCCGTGCAGGCGATCATCACGGCTGCCCGCACCGACAAGATCGGCGACGGCAAGATCTTCGTCACTCCGGTGGAACAAGCCATCCGCATCCGCACCGGCGAAACCGGCGACGATGCTGTCTGAACCGGCGCCAAAACCGCCAAAATCATCAACCCCAAACGGAAAGGCAGTCAGATGAGCGCCGTTGCCAAGGCTCTGAAACTGATGAAGGACGAAGAAGTCGAATACGTCGACATGCGCTTCACCGACCCGAAGGGCAAGCTCCAGCACGTCACGCTGGTCGCCGACCTGGTGGACGAGGACTTCTTCGAGGAAGGCTTCATGTTCGACGGCTCGTCGATCGCGGGCTGGAAGTCGATCGACCAGTCCGACATGAAGCTGATCCCTGATGCGTCCTCGGTCTATATCGACCCGTTCTACGCCGAAAAGACCCTTTGCGTGCACTGCAACGTGGTCGAGCCCGACACCGGCGAGGCCTACGCCCGCTGCCCGCGCCAGATCGCGCTGAAGGCCGAGGCTTACCTCAAGTCCTCCGGCATCGGTGACGCGGCCTACTTCGGCCCCGAGGCCGAATTCTTCATCTTCGACGACGTCCGCTATTCGGTGACCCCCCGCAAGGTGGCTTACGAGATCGACGCGGAGGCTGCGGCCTGGAACACCGACACCGTGACAGAGGGCGGCAATTACGGCCACCGCGCCGGCCACAAGGGCGGCTATTTCCCAGTGAACCCTGTGGACGAGGCCCAGGATATCCGGGGCGAGATGCTGTCCACGATGAAGCGCATGGGCATCAAGGTCGACAAGCACCACCACGAGGTCGCGACCTGCCAGCACGAGCTGGGGATGATCTTCGGCGGGCTGGTCGAACAGGCCGACAACATCCAGAAATACAAATACGTCATCCACAACGTCGCCCATGCCTACGGCAAGACGGTGACCTTCATGCCGAAGCCGATGAAGGGCGACAACGGCAGCGGCATGCACGTCAACATGTCGATCTGGAAGAACGGCAAACCGCTGTTTGCGGGCGACAAGTATGCCGACCTGAGCCAGGAGGCCCTGTGGTTCATCGGCGGCATCCTGAAGCACGCCAAGGCCCTGAACGCGCTGACCAACCCCGGCACCAACAGCTACAAGCGCCTGATCCCGGGCTTCGAGGCCCCCGTTCTGCGCGCCTATTCCGCCCGCAACCGCTCAGGTTGCGTCCGGATCCCGTGGACCGAAAGCCCGAAGGCCAAGCGTGTCGAGGCCCGCTTCCCCGATCCGTCGGCGAACCCCTATCTGGCCTTCGCGGCGCTTCTGATGGCCGGCCTCGACGGCATCAAGAACAAGATCGACCCGGGCCCGGCCTCGGACAAGGACCTCTACGACCTGCCGCCGGAAGAACTGGCGCAGATCCCGACCGTCTGCGGCTCGCTCCGCGAGGCTCTGGAAGAGCTTGAAAAGGACATGGACTTCCTCCTCGCCGGCGACGTGTTCGACCGCGACCAACTCGAGGCCTACATGGGGCTGAAGTGGGAAGAGGTCTACGCCTACGAACATACTCCCCACCCGGTCGAGTATCAGCTCTACTATTCCTGCTGAGCCTTCGGGACAAAGATCGGAAAAGGGCGCCCCGCTGGCGCCCTTTTTCATGGCTGACACTGCGGGACGGGTCGGCCAGGACCTTGAAAATTCTGATTGCGATGCCTGCGCACAGTGCTCTTGGAAAGCAGGGGCGCTGCGGCTACCCTGCGCCGGGAAACGTGGCAGTTGAGCGATGGCACAGGGCCCCCTGGGCAGGCGACCGGACAAGGGACGACCCGCGATCTGGGCATCCGGCGGGCAGCGGCCGCCCTTCGACCTGCGCGCTCTGGGTCGGGGGAGCCTGCATCTTTCGCGCGAGGCCGTGGCGCGCCTGCTGGCCCTCGCGGCCCGTGGGACGCGGCGCGCGGCGCTGAGCGTGAAGGGCGGTCGCGGGCGCATCCCGGCCGGCAAGCTGGGCCGGGCGGAACGCTGCGTGCCCTCGCATCTGCGCGTCGCGGCCTGGATCGCCAACCTTGGCGCCACCTTCGCCCATGCCAGCGCCACGGCTGACCGCGACATCGCACGCGGCAACGCGCTGGTCGCCGAGATCGCGCCGCATCTTTGGGTGGGGGAACCGGTGACCGTGGCCGAGCCCGCCCCAGCGTCCGCAACCGAGCCTGGGGAGGCCCTGCCCGTGGTGCTGGCCGAGCCCAGCGCCGCGCCGGAGGACGGCGACCCGCTGGCCGCGATCCGGGACGAGATCGCAGCCGGCCCGGTTCGGCGCCCGGAGGGGACGGCTCCCGCAGTGCCGCCTGCACCGCGCGGTCCGCTGGCCGAGGGGGCGGTGCAGGTCATCGGCTGGCTTGCCGGCTGGGCGGCGACAGGGCTCGCCCTGCCCTATGGCCTGGGTCGGGCGCTCTGGCTCTGGGCCGGGGGGCACGATCTGAAGGCGATCGGGCGCGAGGATTGATCGGAGGGACAGCGGACGCGCAGGTGCAAGGCGGAGCGCCTGCGGCGCAATGTCGTTTCTCGCCTCTGGCCTGCGGCCAACCGGCTTGACCGTCGGGGGCGATTAACCCCCAGCCCCCGAGAGTATTTGCAAAAGGGCAAGGCTCTCGGGCGGGTTGCGCGTTACCGGATCAGGCCAGCGCCTGCCGGATGAAGGCGAGGATCTCGGCGCGGACCGGGTCGGTCTCGAAGGCCGCGCCGCCATGACCCGCGCCGGGGACCAACTTGTAGTCGATCCGCGCCCAGGGGTCGGCGGCGACCCAGGCCTCGCGCAGGCGCTTGGCCTGCAGATCGGCGATCAGGGGATCGGCATCGCCGTGCCGGATCAGGATCGGCGGCAGAGGCTCGTTCAGCTGCGCCAGCCGCCCGACCGGGCCCATGGCCCGGGCCGCGGCGCGGTTCTCGCCCACGGCAAAGCCCAGAAGCCGGCTTTCCGCGCTGTCGGGCGCATCGGTCGGCCCCATCTGCGGCGTGCGGCCCAGGGTCTGCATGTCCTGGTCCATGGTCGAGAAATCCATCGGGCCGTAAAGGCTTACCACCCCGCGCGGACTGAGCCCCACCTCGACAAGGCTGATCGCGGTGGAAACCGCAAGGAAGGCCCCGGCCGACTGGCCGATCAGCACGATCCGGGCAGGGTCGAGCCCCAACGCCGCGCCCTGGCGTTGCAGATGCACGATGGCGGCGAGGCAGTCATCGCCTGGGGCCGGCCATTGCGCCGTGCCGGAGAGCCGGTAGTTGACCCGCACCACGGCGATCCCGGACTCGAGCAGTTCGGGCCAGATCGCAAGATCGGTCTTGTCGCCCACCTTGAAGGCGCCGCCGTGATACATCACCAGAACCGGGGCCGGGGCCGATCCGGCCGGCAGGGTCAGGTCGAAGGTCTGGCGGGAATCGTTGCCATAGGCGATCTCGGTCGCCCGGCTGCCGCCCCAGCGCCAGAGCGCGAGCCCCCCCGCCGCCGCGGCCGCGCCGCCGATCAGAAGGGTTCTGCGGATCAGTCCGGGCATGTCAGCCTCCGTGCGATGCGGGTCAGGTCGGCGGCGAGGCAGGTCTCGAACCGTGACAGGCGGGTATCGGCCACGGCCTCGGCGCGGTAGAGCGCGCGCCAGGTCAGCCGGGCCCTCGGCGCGCAGGGCTTAAGGACCGCCCAGCGGAGAATGCGGCGCAGCGGGCGGCGCAGCACCAGCCAGTCGATCCAGGCCGGCGCGCCCAGGGTGGTCACGACCAGCACCTCGCGAAGGCCGTGCAGACGCGGCAGCATCGGGCCGAAGCCGGGGGAATGGTCGTAGGCCGTGCCGGGCGCCCAGACCCGGTCGAACCAGCCCTTCAGGATCGCCGGAAAGCCGAACCACCAGGTCGGAAAGACCAGGATCAGCACCTCGGCCTCGGCAAGCGCGCGCTTGTCATCCCGGAGCGTGGCGGCAGGCTTGGCGTAATAGGCGGCACGCTCGGCCGGGGTCAGGACCGGGTCGAACCCGTCGTAGAGGTCGCGGCGGGAAAGCTGCCAGCCGGCAGCGCGCGCCTCGGCCTCGACCATGGCCGCAAGGCGCGCCGTCAGGCTTCGCGCAAGGGGGTGCGCGGTGACGAGAAGCGCGCGGGTCAACGCACGGCCTCGCGCAGCTGGGCCAGTGCCTCGGGCGTGACGGTAGAGGCGTCCACCACATAGGTGTGGATGCTGAAGACCACCGCCCGCGTCACCGGAAGGCGCATCAGGCACTGGCGTTCGCAGCGGATGTAGACGTGGTCGGTGGGCTGGGGGCGTTTCTCGCCTTCGCGCCGGGGCTGGTGCAGGACGAAATCGTCGTAGGTCAGGTAGTTCATCCGCCAGAGCGGCTGTTCGGGCCGGATCGCGTCGAACAGCCGCGCGACGCGGCGGGCAACGTCGGCGTCATAGACCGGGACCGGATCATGGATGCCCGTCAGCGGGCGGCCGATCTTCTGTTCCAGGGTCCACGAGGCCGGGAAGCAGAGGATCGCCCCGGTCAGCGCGTATTCCTGACCGCGCGCCTCCATCAGGCAGAGGTCCTCCTGCACCAGGCGGCCGAGGGTCAGGAGCGGTTGGTCGGGATCGAGCGGCACGGTCACGCCGTCTGGCCGGATTGCGCTGTCGTCGGTCAGGGTGAAGCCGGGGGCCGCGCGCAGCCATTCCAGCGCTTCGGCGTAAAGTTCGTCGGCAGCCGGGCGCGCCGAAGGCAGGAGGGCGTGGACCACCCCGGGTTGCGCCGCGATCAGCCGGTCGCGGAGCGCCATCTGGGTGCCGTAGGCCTCGTCCAGGCGCAGCCAGTCGCGGCCCTCGACCGGCAGGATGCCGGGCAGGCGGCGGGTGCGCGGGTCGATCCAGGGCAGGTGCGGCAGGCGGTCCTGGAGGATGGGCTGGTCTTGCATCGGGTCGGCCATGGCCCGCTATTGACCACGGGCGCGGGGCGGCTGCAACCAACGGCTTTGCGACATGGTTTGTCGCCTGTGGCCTAGGCGGGGCCTTGCCGGCGGGGCAAGCTGGCGGAAACGGGAGGCGCCATGGACCATCACCGCGACCGCCGGAAGATCGACCCCTCGCGCGGGGCGCGGCTGGGCGATGGCAGCCCGAACGACAACGACCGGGTGGAAATAGGGCCGACACAGCTGGCCTTCCGGGAATGGGAGGCCGCGGGGCTGCGCCTGCCCGATCTCGGTCGGATGCGGCAAGACCGCTGGCGCAAGCTGGTCTCGGGGATCGTGGTGCGGGATTACGGGGGCCTTCTGATGTTCGACCCCCTGAACATCCGCTACGCGACCGACACGACGAACATGCAGCTGTGGAACACCCACAACCCGTTCCGCGCCTGCCTGATCTGTGCCGATGGTCACATGGTGATGTGGGAATACAAGAACGCCCCCTTCCTTGTCACCTTCAACCCGCTGGTGAAGGAACTGCGCTCGGGCGCGACCTTCTTCTACAACTCGACCGGCGACCGGGGGGTGGAGGCGGCGAGGGGGTTCGCCGCGCAGGTCGATGAGGTGATGCGGGCGCATGCGGGCACGAACCGGCGGCTGGCGGTGGACAAGATCATGGTCCACGGGTTGCGGGCGCTGGAGGCGGCGGGCTTCACCGTCGAGGATGGCGAGGAGGTGACCGAGCGGGTCCGTGCGGTCAAGACGCCGGACGAGATCCTGGCCATGCGCTGCGCGCATCATGCCTGCGAGGCCGCCGTGTCCGACATGGAGGCCTTCACGCGCGAAAACGTGCCGAAAGGCCGGGTCAGCGAGGATGCGATCTGGGCCGAACTGCACGCCGGCAACATCCGGCGCGGCGGCGAGTGGATCGAGACGCGGCTTCTGGCCAGCGGTCCCCGGACGAACCCGTGGTTCCAGGAATGCGGGCCCCGGATCGTGCAACCCGATGAAATCCTCGCCTTCGATACCGACCTGATCGGCTGTTACGGTTTCTGCATCGACATCAGCCGGACCTGGTGGGTCGGCGAGGCCCGACCTTCGAACGCGATGATCTCGGCCTTCCACCATGCGCTCGACCACATTGCCAACCACAAGGCACGGCTGAGGCCCGGCGTCACGATCGAGGAGCTGGTGATGGGCGGACATCAGCTGGCCCCGGAATACCGGGCGCAGAAATATTCCTGCAAGATGCACGGTGTGGGCCTCTGTGACGAATGGCCCTACGTCCACTACCCCGACGGCTGTATCCCCGGCGCCTTCGATGCGGCGCTTGAACCCGGCATGGTGCTGTGTGTGGAGGCGCTGGTCAGCCCGCAAGGGGGCGACTTCTCGATCAAGCTGGAGGATCAGGTGCTGATCACGGAAACCGGCTGCGAGACGCTCACCACCTATCCTTTCGATGCGCGGCTGATGGGCTGAGCAAGCGGCCAGGCCAAGGTGTTCGCCTACAGATCGACGTAACGCGCGGTTCGCACCTGCCCGTCCGGCCCGATGAAGCGCAGGTCGATCCGCCGCGCCTCGACTGTCTGGCAGTCGGGCATGGTGGCAGGCGGCCAGAGCAGGCAGACCTGGCCCTGCTCCACCCACCACTTGCCCCAGCGTGTGCCGTCCTCTGCCGCGCGCAGGCTGCGGCCGTCCTGAAAGAAGTTCTGAAAGCTGCCGTCGTCAAAGCGAAGCACCCGCGCCGAAAGTGCCGCAGAAATCCCGGCGGCATCCAGCGGCCGCCAGTCCTCGGCGGTTGCCGGCATGGCGAGGACAAGCGTCAGAAACAGGCTCCGCATCGGCAGGCTCCCTTGCAGTCGTGTCGGGATCCCGGACCATGGCGGCCACGCAAGACCACTCACGGACCGGTGAACCGGGATCTGCCACGCCGGCTGTGCGGCTCAGAGCTCGACCTGGGCCAGCAACCCGAGATGATCCGAACCGAACGCATCGCGCTGGCTGACCCGACCGCCCCTTGGCGCGAAGACATGGTCGATCGGCAGCCGCAGGACGTCGCCCCAGCCGATATAGGTGCCGAACGTCGGTCCGGCCGGCCGGAGTTCCAGGATATCGGCCAGACGGATGACCGAGTTCGCCCAGCGCACCATGTTGAAATCGCCCGCGAGGATCGCCGGTCCCCGCAACCGGTCGAGGATCGGCAGCAGAAGCTCCACATGATCGGCCTGGCCATGGGGCCAGGGCCAACTCAGATGCAGCGAGACCAGCCAGAAGCGGTCCTGCCCCTCGACACCGGCGACCACCTGCATCGCGGCCAGCCCCGGGCCGCAGAAGGCCGTGCCCGGGACCGGGGTCAGCCGCGTCAGGATCGCCGGGCCACCGACTGCGCGCCCAGGGCAGACCTGCTGATGCGGATAGGCGTCCCGCAGCGCGGCCAGCAGCGCGAGATTCGGCTCGGACACTTCCTGAAGTGTCACGATCTGCGCATTGGCGGCTCGGATGTCGGCCTCCAGCGCGGAAAGCTCGGCATTCCGGTAAAGCAGGTTCTTCTGGTAGACGGAATAGCGCCCGGCCAGACCGGGCCAGCTATAGGCCAGCAGCACCTGCGCCCCGGTCAGAAGCGCCAGCAGCATCGCCACGAAGGCCGCCATCCGCAGGCCCGCGAAGCTGGCGAACACCGCCAGGACCATGATCGCGGCCGCCGCGATACCCCGACCGACCGCCAGCGAATCGCCGAGGGGATGCAGCCAACCCAAGTAGCCCCCGGCCAGGGCGAGGATCGCCAGCCCGAGGGCCAGCCCGATCAGCCTTGGCCAGATCCTGCTTTCGTCATTCATTCGTACCTCGTCGCACCCTTCGGGCCCGACGCCCCATCATGTCCCAAAAGCCGTGCCACCAGGGATCGAAGCGGCGCGGCCATGTCTTCGCCGGTGGTCAGCCTGAGGCTTTCTAGACCGATCACTGCGGCATAAATGAGTTGCGCCGTTGGCAACAGTTCGGATTCTTCCAGACCGACCGCGCGCAGAAATCCGGCGAGGTCGGCCAGGCGCTGGCGGTCCACCCGCTCGACCACTGCCCGCGCGCGGGGATCGCCGCGGCCCCAGTCGCGCAGGGCCGGCTCGATCTCGATTCCACCGAAGGCCTCGCCCGGCCGGATCGAGACCATGTCCACCAGAAGCATCAGCTGGCCCATCGGGTCGCGCCCCGATTGCCGGACATGCGCGGTGATCGCCGTTGTGGCCAGACCTTCCCAGAGTTCAAGCATCGTCTGATGAAGTTCAGACAGATCCTTGAAATGCCAATAGAAAGAGCCTTTCGTTGCCTTGAGGTCGCGCGCCAGCGCCTCGACGCGCACCGCCGCGATCCCGCCGCGCACCAGCGCCCGGAACCCCGCCAGCACCCAATCGGTGCGGCCCAGCCTGGACTTCGGAACGGCCTTGCCCATGCGGCAAACATACGCAGCCGTATGGACACGGTCCAGCCCTTCGGCTATCCCATACGCGACCGTATGGAGGACGCTATGAACCCTTGGCTGCTGACCGCCGGAATTGCGGCACTTGTCCTTGATCTCGTCCATGTCTTCGCCGGGGGCCGCGAGATCCACCGGCCGATGATCGCCTCGCACTGGCCCGAGCCCGCCAAGGCGGTCTGGTCCGTCGTCTGGCACGCGGCAACAGCGATGATGGCGCTTGGAGGGCTGACGCTGGTCGCGGCAGGTCTGATGCCCGACCGGGCGCTGGAACTGGCCGCGCTGCCGGTTGCGCTGTTCCTTTCCGGGGCCGCACTGTTCCTGTTCTACGGCTGGAGGCGGCTGGGTTCGGTCAGGGTGTTGCCGCAGTGGGCCGCCTTCCTCGCGATCTCGGCGCTGGCGCTGGTCGGTCTGGCATGAGGCGGGCGCACCGGGCGCTGGCGCTGCTGCTGGCGCTGTTCCTCTCGCTGCACCTCGGGAATCACCTCGCCGGACTGGCCGGGCAGGACGTTCACCGCGCGGTGCAGAATGGTCTGCGCCAGGGCTATCGGCATCCCGTGGTGGAGCCGCTCCTGTTCATGGCCCTCGCGGCCCAGGCAGGAATCGGGGGCGCGCTGCTCTTGCAGCGGCGCCGGGCGACGCTGCAAACCCTGTCGGGCGGCTATCTCGCGCTGTTCCTTGCCATCCATCTTGGCGCGGTGCTGGCGGCCCGAAGCCAGGGCACCGAGACCGACCTTGCCTTCGCCGCCGCCGGGCTGCACGCCCCTGCACCCTGGCCGGCCCTCTTCGCAACCTATTACGGGCTGGCGGTGCTGGCGCTCTTCGCCCACCTGTCGGTGCCCCTGTCGCGGCGTCGCCCCCTCGCCGGCCGCGCCACACTGGCGACCGGCGCGGGGGCCGCTGTGGTTCTGGTCGCGCTTCTGGCAGGCCTCGTCACGCCGCTGAGGATCCCGCCCGCCCTCGTCGCGGCCTTCCCCTGACGCCTTGCGCGCTGAGCCTCCCCGGCGTAAGGGGGCGCGGTCAGCCGCTGCCCGGAGGTGCCCGATGATCCCGCGCTATTCCCGCCCCGAGATGGTGGCGATCTGGTCCCCGGAAACCCGCTTCCGCATCTGGTTCGAGATCGAGGCCCATGCCTGCGACGCCCAGGCCGCTTTGGGGGTGATCCCGAAGGAGAACGCCGAAGCCGTCTGGCGCGCCAAGGACGTGCCCTTCGACGTGGCCCGGATCGACGAGATCGAGGCGGTGACCAAGCATGACGTGATCGCCTTCCTCACCAATCTGGCCGAAATCATCGGCAACGAAGAAGCGCGCTTCGTGCACCAGGGCATGACCTCGTCGGACGTGCTGGACACCACGCTGAACATCCAGCTGGTGCGCGCCGCCGACCTTCTGCTTAAAGGCCTCGACCGGGTTCTGGCCGCGCTGAAGACCCGCGCGTTCGAGCACAAGAACACCATCCGCATCGGCCGCAGCCACGGCATCCATGCCGAGCCGACCACGATGGGCCTGACCTTCGCCCGCTTCTACGCCGAGATGAAGCGCAACCGCGACCGGCTGCTGGCCGCGCGCGCCGAAGTGGCAACGGGCGCGATTTCCGGCGCCGTCGGCACCTTCGCCAACATCGACCCGCGCGTGGAGGAACACGTCTGCAAGATGCTGGGCCTGACGCCCGAGCCGATCTCGACCCAGGTCATTCCCCGCGACCGGCACGCGATGTTCTTCGCAACCCTTGGCGTCATCGCCTCGTCGATCGAGAACGTCGCCATCGAGATCCGCCACATGCAGCGGACCGAGGTGCTGGAGGCCGAGGAATTCTTCTCGCCCGGTCAGAAGGGCTCATCGGCCATGCCACACAAGCGCAACCCGGTCCTGACCGAGAACCTCACGGGCCTTGCGCGCCTGGTGCGTATGGCCGTGGTCCCGGCACTGGAGAACGTGGCACTCTGGCACGAACGCGACATCTCGCATTCCAGCGTGGAACGGATGATCGGCCCCGACGCGACGATCACGCTGGATTTCGCGCTGCACCGGCTGGCGGGCGTGGTGGAAAAGCTGGTGGTCTACCCCGAGAACATGTTGAAGAACCTCAACAAGTTCAAGGGTCTCGTGATGAGCCAGCGCGTCCTTCTGGCCCTGACCCAGGCCGGCGTCTCGCGCGAGGACAGCTATCGCCTGGTGCAACGGAACGCGATGAAGGTCTGGGAGAAGGGCGCGGACTTCAAGACCGAGCTGCTGGCCGACCCCGAGGTCACCGCCGCCCTTTCCCCCGCCGAGATCGAGGAGAAGTTCGACCTCGGCTATCATACCAAACACGTCGACACGATCTTCGCCCGCGTTTTCGGCGAATGACGGAACCGTGATCGGCCCCGCCGGGCAGGTCGCGTTTTTTCCGGTCTTGCCGGGGACACAATCGTGCTACCTTTCCATTTGTTACGGAAAGACAGGCCGATGCGCATGATCATTGCCGCAGCCCTTGCCCTCGCGCCGTGGCTTGCGGCTGCGGCCGCCACAAAGACCGGAACGACCTGCACCTGCCGACCCTGACAGACGCCACCAACAGACGGAGGACCCGATGAAACCAGCCAGCCTTCTCGCCGTTCTCGCCTTCACGCTTGTCCCCAGCCTGTCGGCAGCAGCCGGCTGCCGGGGCGAGCACAGCGACCAGAGCGCCGCCAGTTGCATGCCCGGGATGGTCTGGGACAGCGCCAAAGGCACCTGCGTCGAAAAGCCGACCAGCTGACGCCAAGCCTCAAGCTTGCATTAACCTGCGGCTGCGAGGCTTGCCCCATCGGGAATCGATGAGGATGCGATGCCGCAGGATATGGTGCCCCTTGCCCGGATCACCCCGGAACGCCGGGTCGTGGCCGTCAACCCGCTGCCCCGCCGGGTTCTGACGCCGCGGCAGAAGGCGGCGGTGATCGTGCGTTATCTGCTGACGGAAGAAACCTCGCTGCCGTTGTCGGCCTTGCCCGAACACATGCAGGCCGCCCTGGCCGAGCAGATGGGCCAGATGCGGCTGGTTGACCGCGCCACGCTCGATGAGGTGGTGGCCGAGTTCCTCGCCGAACTGGAATCGGTCGGCCTCGCCTTCCCCGGCGGCATCGAGGGGGCGCTATCCATGATGGACGGTCACATCTCGCAATCGGCGGCACAGCGGCTGCGGCGGATGTCCTCGGCCTCATCCAAGATCGACCCGTGGGAGCGTATCACCGCGCTGCCTTCGGACCGGCTGCTGCCGATCCTCCTGAACGAGGCGGTCGAGGTCGGCGCCGTCATGCTGTCGAAGCTGCCGGTGGCCAAGTCGGCAGAGCTTCTGGGCAAACTGCCGGGTGAACGGGCACGCCGGGTGGCCTATGCGGTGTCGATGACCGGGAACGTGGACCCCGAAACGGTGCGCAGGATCGGCGCGGCGCTTCTGGCGGAGCTGGACAACCAGCCGCCGAAGGCCTTCGAGCAGGGGCCGGTGGAACGGGTGGGTGCGATCCTGAACGTCTCGCCTTCGCTGACCCGCGACGAGGTGCTGGAGGGTCTGGAAGCCGAGGATGCCGCCTTTGCCGCCGAGGTCCGGAAGGCGATCTTCACCTTTGCCCATATCCCCGCCCGGCTGAACCCGCGCGACACACCCAAGATCACCCGCCTTGTCGAACAGCCGCAACTGGTGGCCGCGCTGGCCTCGGCCACCGGCAAGCCGGGGCTGGAGGAGGCGGCCGAATTCATCCTTGCCAACATCTCGCAGCGCCTGGCCCAGGGCCTGCGCGAGGAAATGGCCGCCCGCGGCAAGGTCAAGGAGAAGGAGGCCGAAGAGGCGATGACCGCCATCGTCACCGCGATCCGAACGCTGGAAGCCTCGGGCGAGATCACGCTGATTCAGCCGGAAGACGCCTAAGGGTCAGGGATTGCGCAAGGGCGCCCTTCTGGGCGCCCCCACCGGGATCAACCGCCGGTTAGAACCTGTAGTCCAGCCTCAGTGCCAGTTCCTTGTTGTCGAGGTTGAAGTTGTTGTCAAAGTTGTCCTTCTTCTCGATCAGGTACTCGAGTCCAGCGACGAACTTGCCGCCCTGACCAAGGGCCAGACGGGCGCCGATGCCGTAGTTCGCCATCGTGTCGGAAAACGGGGTGGCCTGGTTCACGTCATACCTGGTCATGCCGACGAAGGCATAGGGCAGGAACCGTCCCGCGTCATAGCCGCCGATCAGCTTCAGCCGCGTCGCATCCCAGTCGGCGGCGGGGACGAGGCTGCCGTAGTCGCCCTTCGAATAGGACAACTCGCCACCGATCACCACCCTGCCGAAATCGCGCAGATAGCCGGCCTGGATCCCGAAGCCCGAGGTGTCATAGTCGGCAAAGCTGTCGCTGAAGTTTCCGCTGACCGCGCTGACCCCGGCATAGAACCCGGTCCAGTCCCAGCCCGCCGGGGCTGCCGCGGGTGCAGCAACTTCGGGCTCTGCGGCGACCACGACGGGACCGCCCGCCTGCACCGCCCCTGCCGCAAACCCCAGCACTGCCGCCAGAACAAGTCTCATGATACATCCTCCAATCAACGTCATGAATACATTCCTTATACAGCATGTTGACGCTGGGGAAAGTCAGGGAATCCGGCGTCCTGTAGCCAATTCACGAACAATCCGGGGTGATCGTCGCGCTGGCTGCGCCCCTTGCCGGCGCGGGCGCAAGCCTCTAGAAGCGCCGGATGTCGGCCATCCACCTGTCCCAGGTCACGCGCGGCGTGGCGTTGATGATCCTGGCGATCTTCCTTTTCACCGCGATGGATGCCACCGCCAAGGGGCTGATCGACCGCTATCCGGCCGCGCAGGTGATCTGGGTCCGCTTTGCCGGGCAGCTGGTGCTGGTGCTTCTGATCCTGCGCCACCACCTCGGCCCGGTCCTGCGCACGCGCTTTCCGGTGCTGCACTTCTGGCGCTCGGCCTCGCAGTTCGGGGCGACGACCTTCTTCTTCCTGTCGCTGGCCCATATCGGGCTGGCCGAGGCCACGGCCATCGCCGATACCAACCCCGTGCTCATCACGCTCGGCGCGGCGCTGTTCCTGGGCGAAAGGCTGGGGCCACGGCGCATCGCGGGGGTGGTCGTGGCACTGATCGGCGCGCTGATCGTGATCCGCCCCGGCGCGGGCGTCTTTTCCTGGGCCGCGATCCTGCCTCTGCTCTGCGCGCTTTCCTACGCGACATCGGCACTTCTGACGCGGCGGATCGGGGCGCAGGAAAGCGTCTGGGCCTCGATGGTCTATGCCGCGCTGTTCGGGACCATCGCCGCGGGGGCCGCCCTGCCCTTCCTCTGGCAGCCGGTGGCGGCCGGGGATCTCTGGCGGTTCGGCCTGATCGCCTGCCTCGGCACCGGGGCGCAGCTTTGCATCATCCGCAGCTTTTCCATCACCGAGGCAGGGATCGTCGCGCCCTTCGCCTATCTGGGGATCGTCTTCGCCGCCGTCTGGGGCGCGGTGCTCTATGACCAGTGGCCCGACCGCTGGACGGTTTTCGGTGCGCTTGTGATCGTGGGCGCGGGACTTTATGTCTGGCACCGCGAAAACCGGGCGCAGCAGGCGCCTCAGCCGTGAAAGCCCCGATGCCCTCTGCCGGAAACGCAAAGCCCTTCCGCCCCGACCACTACGCGATCAACCTCGCGGCGCGCGGGCTGATCGGGGTGGCGCTGGCCCTGCCCTATCGCTGGCGGGTGCCGCTGGTGGGCTGGCTGATGCGGCGGGTGGTCGGTCCGGTGGCGGGCTACACCCGGCGGGCGCGCGAGAACCTCACGCTGGTCTGGCCCGACCTGCCCCTGGCCGAACGCGAGGCCATCGCGGCCGCCGCACTGGACAATGCCGGCCGCACCCTGATCGAGAACTATTCGACGCGCGATTTCCTGGCTCGTGCCGCGACCATCGAGCCCGAGGGGCCTGGCTATGCCGCGCTGATCGAGGCGCGCAATGCCGGGCGGCCTGTGATCCTGGTCTCGGGCCATTTCGGCAATTACGAGGCCGCGCGCGCCGCGCTTGTGGCGCGGGGGTTCCAGATCGGGGGGCTCTACCGCAACCTGTCGAACCGCTATTTCAACGCGCATTACGTCCGCACGATGCAGGCCTTCGGCGGCCCGGTCTTTCCGCAGGGCCGGGCGGGGACAGCGGGCTTCGTGCGGCATCTGAAGGCCGGGGGACAGTTGGTCCTCCTTTTCGACCAGGACGTGGGTGGGGCTCCGGTCCTGCCCTTTCTCGGCCAACCCGCGCGCACGGCGCTGTCGGCGGCGGAACTGGCGTTGCGGCTGAAGGCCGACCTGATCCCCTTCTTCGCCACCCGCCAGCCGGACGGGCTGGGCTTCCGGGTGGAACTCGACGCGCCGATCCTGCACGCGGCGCCCGACGCGATGATGCAGGCGGTGACCCGGGCGCTGGAGACCCGCGTCCGCGCCCATCCCGGCCAGTGGTTCTGGATCCACCGCCGCTGGAAGGGCGGCGGCCAGGGCTAACGGCTCAGTCCACCCGCGCCGCGGCGAGGATCGCGGCTGGCCCGTCCTGCTGCACGATCACCGCCCCCGGCTCGTCGCCCGGGAAGGGTGCCGTCACTTCCAGCGGTTCGCGACCGGACCAGTCGCCCAGCCGCTCCCACGAGGTGACGATATTGGTGTAGGTGATGGTCCTGCCGGCGTTCTCGCCCCGCTCGATCCGCACTGTCTGTTCCGGGGTATAGCGCACCAGCTGCACCCGGACGGGTTCGTCCAGCGGCGGATCGGCCTCGGCGCGGATCACCAGCCTGTCGCCCTCGCGCTCCACCGTCAGCCGCACCGGCGTGCCGGCTTCGAGATGCGCCCGCAGCCGCTTGGCGGTCTGTTCCGGCGCAAACCCCTCGATCCGGTCCTGCCCGCCGATGATCAGCTGCGGCGTGTAGATCGTCCGCGACCCCACCGCCTTGGCATAAGCGCGCTGGCGGTCGGTGAACTGCGCCTTGGCGAAATGGTCCACCCAGCCGATGTAGTCCCAGTAATCGACATGCAGCGCGAGCGGCAGGATCTGCGGATCCGACGCCAGCATCGCCACGAACTCGTCCGCCGGCGGGCAGGAGGAACAGCCCTGCGAGGTGTAAAGCTCGACCACCACCACCGGCTCGGCCTGCATGGGCACCGCAGCCGCGAGCCAGATCCCGCAGGCGGCGCTGACGAAATGTCGCATGTCGCGTATCCTGATCCTTGTCCCCACTGCGTTATAGGGATGCCCGACAGCGCGAGCCAATCAAGGTTTTGCGAGAGACCTGTCACATGCTGTAGGAAAGCCGCAAAGCGGGGCTGGATATTCGGCATACAATGGTATACAAACTCGCAACAGCCGACCTTCAAGGGAGCCAGAGATGACCGTCACCGTTGGACATGACCTTTCCAAGACCCGCAAGACCCTGACCGCCGGCGGCCAGACGGTCCACTACTACTCGATCCCCGCCGCCGAGGCCGCGGGACTGGGCGAATTCTCGCGCCTGCCGGCCAGTCTGAAGGTCGTGCTGGAGAACATGCTTCGCTTCGAGGACGGAAAGACCGTCAGCGTCGATGACATCAAGGCCTTCTCCACCTGGGGCAGGAACGGCGGCCAGAACCCGATCGAGATCGCCTACCGCCCGGCCCGCGTCCTCATGCAGGACTTCACCGGCGTTCCGGCCGTGGTGGACCTTGCCGCGATGCGCGACGGGATCAAGGGGCTCAAGGGCTCGGCCGCGAGGATCAACCCGCTGGTGCCGGTGGATCTGGTCATCGACCACTCGGTGATGATCGACGAATTCGGCCACCCCCGCGCCTTCCAGATGAACGTGGACCGCGAATACGAGCGGAACATGGAGCGGTACGTCTTCCTGAAATGGGGGCAGAACGCCTTCAACAACTTCCGCGTCGTGCCGCCCGGCACCGGCATCTGCCACCAGGTGAACCTGGAATACCTCGCGCAGACCGTCTGGACGGACAAGGACCAGAACGGCGAGATGGTGGCCTACCCCGACACGCTGGTCGGCACCGACTCGCATACCACCATGGTCAACGGCCTTGCCGTCCTCGGCTGGGGCGTCGGTGGGATCGAGGCCGAGGCGGCGATGCTGGGCCAGCCCGTCTCGATGCTGATCCCCGAGGTCGTGGGCTTCAGGCTGACCGGCCAGATGCGCGAAGGCACCACGGCCACCGACCTTGTGCTGAAGGTCGTGCAGATGCTGCGCAAGCACGGCGTGGTGAACAAGTTCGTCGAATTCTACGGCGAGGGGCTGGACCACCTGCCGCTCGCCGACCGTGCCACCATCGCCAACATGGCGCCGGAATACGGCGCCACCTGCGGCTTCTTCCCGGTGGACGACGAAACCCTGCGCTACCTGCGCCAGACCGGCCGGGACGAAGGCCGCATCGCGCTGGTCGAGGCCTATGCCAAGGCCAACGGCATGTGGCGCGGCCCGGATTACGACCCGATCTACACCTCGACCCTGCACCTCGACATGGGCGAAATCGTCCCGGCGATCTCGGGTCCGAAACGGCCGCAGGATTATCTGCCGCTGACCGATGCCAAGGCCAGCTTTGCTCGCGAGATGGAGACCAGCTTCAAGCGCCCGATGGGGGTGGAAGTGGCCGTCGAGGGCCAGGACTACAAGCTCTCCTCCGGCAAGGTGGTGATCGCCTCGATCACCTCCTGCACCAACACCTCGAACCCTTATGTGCTGGTCGGCGCGGGGCTGGTGGCGCGCAAGGCCCGCGCGCTGGGTCTTACCCGCAAGCCCTGGGTGAAAACCTCGCTCGCCCCCGGGTCGCAGGTCGTTTCCGAATACCTGAACGCTGCCGGCTTGCAGGAGGATCTGGATGCTGTCGGCTTCAACCTCGTGGGCTACGGCTGCACCACCTGCATCGGCAACTCGGGCCCCTTGCAGCCCGAAATCTCCAAGGCGATCGCCGAGGGCGACCTGGTGGCTGCCGCCGTCCTGTCGGGCAACCGTAACTTCGAGGGGCGCATCAGCCCGGACGTGCGGGCGAACTACCTGGCCTCGCCGCCTCTGGTCGTGGCCTATGCGCTGGCCGGCGACATGAACATCGACCTGACGACGGAACCGCTGGGCACGTCCAGGGACGGCAAGCCGGTCTATCTGAAAGACATCTGGCCGACCAACAAGGAAATCGCCGACATTGTCCACGCGGTCGTCACGCGCGAGGCGTTCCAGTCCAAATACGCCGATGTCTTCAAGGGCGACGCCAAGTGGCAAGGCGTGCAGGTCACGGATTCCGAGACCTACGACTGGCCGCCGACCTCGACCTACATCCAGAACCCGCCGTATTTCCGTGGCATGGCGCCGGGCAAGGGCGCGATCCGCAACATCGCCGGCGCGCGGGTGCTGGCACTTCTGGGCGACATGATCACCACCGACCACATCTCGCCCGCCGGGTCGTTCAAGGCTTCAACTCCGGCCGGCAAGTATCTGATGGACCGGCAGGTTCCGGTGTCGGAGTTCAACAGCTATGGCGCCCGGCGCGGCAACCACGAGGTGATGATGCGCGGCACCTTCGCCAACATCCGCATCAGGAACGAGATGCTGGATGGCGTCGAGGGCGGCTATACCCTCGGGCCTGACGGGCAGCAGACCTCGATCTACGACGCCTCGATGGCCTACCAGGCGCAGGGCACGCCGCTGGTGATCTTCGGCGGCATCGAATACGGCGCGGGGTCGTCGCGCGACTGGGCGGCGAAGGGCACCGCGCTCCTCGGCGTCAAGGCGGTGATCGCCGAAAGCTTCGAGCGCATCCACCGCTCGAACCTCGTCGGCATGGGGGTGATCCCGTTCGAGTTCACCGGCGGCGACACCCGCAAGTCCCTGGGGTTGAAGGGCAACGAGGTGGTCTCGATCGGCGGGCTGGAGGGTGACCTGAAGCCCCTGTCGCTGGTTCCCTGCACCATCCGTTATGCGGACGGCACCGAAAAGACGATCCAGCTGAAATGCCGGATCGATACCGCCATCGAGATCGAATATGTCGAGAACGGCGGCGTCCTGCACTATGTGCTGCGGAACCTCGCGGCGTCCTGATATCGGAAACGCACTGTTTCCTGATTGGGCCCGGGCAACCCCCGGGCCTTCACCTTTTGTTCCGATCTTGTCGTGCAGTCTGGCAGCACATCCCCGCCAGAAGGCTTGCCCCATGTCCGACCGTTTCCCACCCCTTCGACCGCAGGCGTCCCTGACCGGTGCGCCATCGCGTGACCGCACCCTGCCGGCGCCGGCGCCCGTCGATCTCGGTGTGATTGCCGCCTTTGTCTTTGTCCTGGCCGTGGCGCTGCTCTGACCGGGCCCTTGGTCAACTGGCTTCGGCGCTCCCGAACGGGGCGGCCGGCGCGTCCGTGGCAGAGGTTAAGAAATCCTGAACGTCCGTGAGCAACCGATTGGAATCGCTACGCTATCAGGAAATGTCCACCGTGGACACTCAGACCCCGCCCGCCAGCGCCTTCTCCAGTTCCGGCTTGAATCGGGTCTCGTAGTCGGTGCCGACAAGCGGCCCGACAAAGCGGAACAGGACGGTTCCATCCCCGCCGATGATGAAGGTCTCGGGCGGGGCGGTGACCCCCCAGTCGATCGCCCCGCGCATCGCCGGGTCGGTGGCGACACCGATGAAGGGATTGCCCTCTTCCGCCAGATAGGCGACCGCCTTCGCATCGTCGTCGCGGATGTTGACCCCGGCGACCCGGATGCCCTGTGCGGCCATCTCCTTCAGCACCGGATGCTCGGCCCGACAGGGCGGGCACCAGGTGGCCCAGAAGTTGACCACCGTCACCTGCCCCGAGCGCAGGTCCTGCCCGGTCAGCCCCGGGATGCCCGGCAGCGTCGTCGCAGGCAGCGCCGGCGCCGGGCGGCCGACAAAGACCGACTGCAACTCGCCCGGGTTCGACCGCTGCATCCCTGCGTAGAACAGCCCCGCCAGTCCCGCGAACAGGACCGGGGGCAGGATCATCAGCCACCTAGACATCCGACCTCTCCTGCCGTGCCTCGACATCGGCCAGCGCGCGCTTCATCCGGGCCGACTGCCAGAGCGACAGGACGACAAGCGCCGCGATCAGCACCGCCGTGGCCAGATACGACCCCAGCACCGCGACGGCGTATTTCCCCAAGTCCGGCATCATGCGACCCGCTCCCGCGCCAAGAGCGCCTTCAGCCGCCGCGCGCGGATCTCCGTCCGGGTTCGCACCAGGACCATGGTCACGAACAGAAGGATGAACCCGACGATGCAGATCACAAGCGGCAGCCAGAACACGTCCGACACGTTCTCCTGCTTGTCCATCGACAGCGAGGCCCCCTGGTGCAGCCCCTGGTTCCAGAAATTCACCGCATAGCGCGACAGAAGGGCAAAGACCGAGCCGACCAGGCACAGGATCGAAGTCAGGTCGGCCGCCGTGTCCGGGTCCTCGACGGCGGCCCAAAGCGCCATGTAACCGAAATAGAACAGGGTCAGGATCAGGAACGAGGTCAGCCGCGGGTCCCAGGCCCACCAGGTTCCCCACATCGGCTGACCCCAGAGAGCGCCCGTCACCAGTGCGATCACCGTGAAGGTGAGGCCCACGGGGGCGGCGGCCTTGGCGGCCAGCGCGCTGACATGGTGACGGCGGACGATCCAGATCAGCGAGGTGACAAGCATCATGATCCAGGCATTGATCGCCATCATCGCCGAGGGGACATGCAGGTAGATGATCTTGACCGTCGAGCCCTGCTTGTAATCGTCCGGCGTGAAGAAGAAGCCCCAGACCAGGCCAGCCCCCAGCAGGATCACGGTCAGCCCCACCGCCCAGGGCAAGGCCCAGGCCGAGGTCTGCATGAACTTCTTCGGGTTCGCATATTCCCAGATCGACATGGCCCGTTGCCTATCCTGTTCCGGTTTTCCGCTCAACACACCATCGCGCGAGAGCTCAGCGCAAATTGACGCGGATCGCGCTTGCAGCCGCAAACGGCAACAGCGCCGCAGCCCCCAGGCTGATCGCCGCCAGCAGCGCCAGGGGCGTCCCCAGCCCCATCCCGTCTGCCCCGCGCCGCACCACCTCTCCGCCGAAGATCAGCGTGGGCACATAAAGCGGCAGGACCAGCAGCGACAGAAGAAGGCCACCCCGACGCAGACCCACGGTGATCGCCGCCCCGAACGCGCCGATCATCGACAGGGCCGGCGTGCCGAGGAGAAGGCTGAGGATCAGCCAGGGATAACCGCCCGCGGGCAGGTTCAGGAACACCGCCAGCCCCGGCGCGATCAGGGTCAGCGGCAGGCCGGTGACCAGCCAGTGCGCCAGCGCCTTGACCGCGACCGCCGCCTCCAGGGGCATCGGCGCGGTGGCCAGAAGGTCCAGCGAGCCGTCCTCGTGATCCAGCGCGAAGATGCGGTCCAGTGACAGAAGGCAGGCCAGAAGCGCGCCGACCCAGAGAATCCCCGGCGCGATCCGGCCCAGCGTGCCGCCCTCGGGCCCCACCCCGAGGGGCACAAGCACCGAGAGAAGGAAGAAGAAGGCCAGGCCCAGCCCGAAGCCCCCGCCCGAGCGGAAGGCCAGCCGCAGGTCGCGGAGAAGCAGGGCCTTCATTCCGCCCCCTGCATTTGCTCTTTTCCCAAATACTCCCGCCGGAGGCTCCGACGGCGCGTCCAGGTGCCGGGGCCCGTCATGCGAAGGCCTCGTCGAAACCGGTGCTCTGGATCACCCGCGCACGGTGGGGCTCGAGGTCGAGCACCTGTGCCTCGGGCAGGCCCAGATCGACATGGGTGGCGATGACCGCAAGCCCCCCCTGCGCCAGATGCGCACGGACCGCCGTTGCGAACAGCCCGACCGAGGCCACGTCGAGGCTGACCGTCGGCTCATCGAGCAGCCAGACCGGCCGCCCCGTCACCAGAAGCCGCGCGAGGCCGAGGCGGCGCTTCTGGCCGGCGGAAAGCTCTCCCGCACGGCGGCGGGTCAGCGCGGTGAGGTCCAGCGCCGCAAGCGCCGCACGGGTCCCCGTCCCGCCGTAGATGCGCGACCAGAACTCCAGGTTCTCGGCCACGGTCAGGGTCGATTTCAGCCCGTCGGCATGGGCGGCATAGGCGACCGTATCCGGGGGCAGGTCGAAAGTCCCCTCGGCAGGCGGTTGCAGACCGGCCAGCGTGCGAAGAAGGGTGGTCTTGCCCGACCCGTTCGGCCCGCGCAGGATCAGTGCCCGGCCGGGCGCAAGGCCCAGCGTCAGGCCGCGCAGGACCGTGACGCCGCCCCGGGCCACCGCAAGGTTGTCAAGGCTCAGCATGGCCGAAGCCCTAGCCGATGGCGGGCGGATCGGAAAGGGGCATGGTCAACTGTTCCCCCAATCCCCCAGAAGGATGTTGCGCGTCACCACCTCCACCGGCCGGTCCCGCGCGATGAGGCCTGCCACCCATTCGCAGGAAGCGGCATTGAACACCGCCCCACGGCCCCGCCGGTAATCGGCCATGCAGCCGTTGCCCCGGCTGGCGAGCCCGAGGGTTTCCGGCGTGACCGCGCCATAGACGGTCTGCGCGACCTCCTCGGCGTCCAGCGTGCCGATGAAAGGATCCATGTCATGCGGCCCGGTGTGATGTGCAAGCGTCGTGGCGGGCGAGAGGGCGACGATGGTCAGGTCCCCTTCCAGCCCGGTATCGGGGGCGGGGTAAGGCAGGCCCTTGCGGATCTCGTAGTCGATCCCGTCCACCTCGTAGCCGAAGACCTTCGCGGCTACCCCCAGAACGTCGCCATAGCCCAGCCCCGTGCCGGCCAACGACCAGTGGTCTGGACGATAGACGGTGAAGCCGCCCGCGCCATGAGCGGCGCAGCGGCTCCAGCCGGCATAGACGCCCATCGATCCGGTCAGGCCCATGGTCGCCACCGCCGGGCGCCGGGTGCGGGGGTGATCCCAGTAGCTGGTGATGCGGTCGGTCGCGGCCTGCGGATCCTCGGCCTCGGCGCGGGACTTGTAGCAGGTCTGCACCGTCAGGTCGTCCGAGAGCCGCGTCTGCCAGAAGAAGTTGCCGGCGAAGCGCGCGAGCCGTCCGCCCCGGTCGATCCAGGCGTCGAGGTGGTCGCGCATTTCCCGGGTCCAGTATTCGTCATGCCCGACGATCACCGCGCGGGGATAGCCCGTCAGCAGGTCGGGATCGGCGTGCAGGTCGTGCTGGGTGAGGTAGTCCAGCGCGATCCCCTGCCCTTCCGCCCAGAGCGCGAAGGGCCGCTCGAAGGCCGCCCAGCCGGACGAGGCATATTTCTTGGAAATGCCCCTCGCGCGGGCGTATTCCATGTGCGGATAGCGCGGGCGGGAAAGAAGCGGCGAGGCATGCGGGATGCGCGGCGCGTCCTCGGGCCAGCGGACGAAGCCCGTGGCCCAGGGGCGCAGGAGGCTTACCTCGGGCGCGAAGTCGCCGCCCGAGGGGCCGGTCAGTCCCTGGTAATGGTTCGACCCGCCCCAGTCGTTGTAGGCGCACCAGGTGCCGGTGGCGAGGATCAGGGCCAGCTTCGCGGTGGGCCGGGCCGGTTTCAGGACGAACATGCCCTGCGAGCGGTGGCCCTCGATCTCGAGCGTCACGGTATAGACGCCGCTCGGCCAGTCCTCGGGGATCTGCATCTCGAAGGCGAGCGGCCAGCCGCAGCCCCGGATCGAGCAGTCGGGCGGTGTGGGCGCAAAGCGGGTGGAGATGGTGCTGTCGAGGACGGTCAGCGGCGTGTGCCCGTCGCGCGCCAGCGTCAGCCGCGCCGCGGGTTCCGAGCAGATGGCGTGCAGGCGCAGGGTCTCGCCCGGGCGATGGCTCAGCGCGGCGGTATAGCCCCAGACCTGCGGCCGCGCGGGGTCGGACGATGCGATCTCGTAGTAATGCCCGGTGACCGGATCGCCGTCGTCGTGTGGCCCGGCAACGAAGAAGCCCAGCATCCCTTCCCCCGTGGTTTTCGGGCAGCATCGGCAGGACGCGCGACGAAGGCAACGGCCATTCGGCCTTGAATTGCGCCCTGTCCTGTGGCCCCTTGCCCGAAAACAGGGGGCTTCATGCGGATCGGAGACGTCTCGTTCTGGTATGCCGACATCGGCCTGCCCTATCGTCGGGCGCCGCTTGGCGGGGATACCACGGCGGATGTGGCGATCATCGGGGCGGGCTACACGGGCCTGTGGACCGCGTGGTATCTGAAACAGGCGCATCCGGCGCTGGACGTGCTGGTGATCGAGAAGGAGTTCGCGGGCTTCGGCGCCTCGGGCCGAAACGGCGGCTGGCTGACCGGCGGCTTCGCCTGGAACCATGCGCGCTATCTGGAAACTTCGTCCGAACACGCAGTCCGCGCCATGGTCGAGGCGATGAACGGCACGGTGGACGAGGTGATCCGCGTGGCCGAGGCGGAAGGCATCGAGGCAGACATCCACCGCACCGATGAGCTGATGGTGGCGACCAGACCGGCCCAGCTTGGCCGGATGCGTGCCGAGATCGAACACCGCCGCCAGTGGGGCGAGGAGGAGCGCGTCTTCGAATTGTCGGCGACCGATCTGGAGGCGCGGATCCGCATCCCTGGCGCAGTCGGGGCGATGGTGGTGACGAATGTCGCGCGCGTGCAGCCGGCAAAGCTGGTGCGGGGGCTGGCCACGGCCGTAGAGCGTGCGGGCGTGCGGATCGTCGAGGGGACAACGGTCACGGGCTATGTTCCGGGGATGGTGACTACCGACCACGGGCGGGTCGAGGCCCCGGTGATCCTGCGCTGCACCGAAGGCTTCACCGCGGGCCTGCCGGGCCACAGGCGGGAATGGCTGCCGATGAACTCTGCCCAGATCGCGACCGAGCCCCTGCCGCCCGAGGTGTGGGAGAAGATCGGCTGGCAAGGCCATGAGATCGTCGGTGATTTCGCCAACGCATATTGCTATTGCCAACGCACCCGCGAAGGCCGGATCACGGTTGGCGCACGCGGGGTGCCCTATCGGTTCGGCTCGAACCTCGACACCAACGGCGCGCCCGACCCCGAGACGATCCGGCGGCTGACCGCGATCCTGCACCGGCACTTCCCCGCCGCGAGGGCGGCAAGGATCGACCATGCCTGGTGCGGCGTCCTCGGCGTGCCGCGCGACTGGTGCGCGACGGTGGGGCTGGACCCGGAAACCGGCCTTGGCTGGGCAGGGGGCTATGTGGGGGTGGGCGTCTCGACCTCGAACCTGGCGGGACGGACGCTGGCCGATCTGGCGCTGGGGCGGGATACGGACCTCGCGCATCTGCCCTGGGTGAACCGCCGGGTGCGCAACTGGGAACCCGAGCCGATCCGCTGGCTGGGCGTCCACGGGATGTATGCGCTGCTCAATGCCGCCGACCGGCGCGAGGACCGGCCGGGCGCGGGGCCATCGAAGCTCGCCGCGCTTGGCAACTGGCTGACCGGGCGCGGGTAGCCCGTCAAGGCACTTGTCGGGAGGGTGCTGCCTCGCATACCGTGCACCGCGATTGCAGGGAGGAGTCCGCAATGTCCATCGATCGCCGTCAATTCCTTGCCGGAGCGGCCGCGCTGATTGCGACACCGGCGCTTGCCGCAGACCGGGCCGAATTGTGCCGGACCGCACTGATCGACTGGCATCGTCTGGTGCTGGAACTGGTGCGCCACACCGCGACCTATTCGCCCCCCGTGGCCAGCCGCGCCTTCGCCTATGTCGGGATCATCGCGCATGAAGCCCACGTCGGTCTGGTACCGGGGCCGGTCACGCTGGCGGGTCAGTTGCACGGGCTGACCCCCTTGCCGGTCCCCACCTCTGGTCTTGACCCCGCAGCGGTTCTTGATGCCGCGCTCGGCAAGGCGATGAACGACTATTTCGGCAACACCGGCCCCAGCGGCCAGGGTGCGATGCAGGCGATGGCGCGCAAGCTGGCAGAACGGATCGATGCGGGCCTCGCCCCCGAGACCGCTGCCGCCAGCCGCGCGCACGGTCTGGCGATTGCTGCCCACGTCTGGGACTGGTCGCAGTCCGACGGCGGCGCGGTGGTGGAAAACCTGGGCTTCCCCTACGACTACACCTTCGGAGAGGATCCCTCGGACTGGGTGCCGACCAGCGACATCCGCATCCAGCAGGCGCCCTTGCTGCCGAACTGGGGCCAGAACCGCACCTTCGCCCTGCCCGCAGCCGCCGACTGCACGGTCAAGGCGCACCCCGAATTCTCGACAGAACCCGGCAGCGCCTTCTTCGAGGCCGCGCGCGAGGTCTACGAGGTCTCGAAGGTCCTGACAGAAGAGCACAAGATCATCGCCCGGTTCTGGTCGGACGACCCGATGCTGTCGCCGACCCCGCCGGGCCACTGGGTCTCGATCATCCTGCAGATCGCCGAGCGCGACGGGCTTTCGGCCGAACGCACGGCGGCGGCGCTGGCGGTGAACGGGATCGCGGTGGCCGATGCCTTCATCGGCTGCTGGCGCGAGAAATACATCTGGAACCTCATCCGGCCGGTCACCTACATCAAGCGCTACATCGACCCGAACTGGGAGACGCTGCTGATTACGCCACCCTTCCCGGAATATCCCTCGGGCCATTCGGTGCAGTCCGGCGCAGCCGAGGCAGCGCTGACTGCCCTCTTCGGCGAGAACTTCGCCTTCGAGGATGCCACGCACGAGGAGGACGGCCTGCCGGTGCGCCGCTTTGCCAGCTTCCGCGAGGCGGCGGAGGAGGCAGCGATCTCGCGCCTTTATGGCGGCATCCACTACCGCTTCGCCTGCGAAGAGGGTCTGGTTCAAGGCCGCTGCATCGGCGCCCATGCCGCACGTCTGAGGACGTTTGCGTGAGAGGCACGGTCGCAGTCCTGTTCCTTGTAGCCCAGCCCGCCCTTGCCGATCCGGCGGTTCCGGTCTTCACCGACGAAACCGCCACGGCGGGGCTGGCCACCGTCTATGACGGCGACTGGGAGTACATGGTCGGCGGCGGGGTCGCCACCTTCGACTGTTCCGGCGACGGCTTCCCCGAGGTCTTCCTGTCGGGCGGTGCCGGCCCTTCGGCGCTCTATCTGAACCGCAGCGCGCAAGGCGGGCCGCTGGCCTTCGTCAGAACCGATGCCCTGACCATGGACGCCGTGTTGGGCGCCTACCCGCTGGACATCGACAGCGACGGGGCGATGGACCTTGTGGTTTTGCGCCAGGGGCCGAACCGGCTGATGCGGGGGCTGGGCGACTGCCGGTTCGAGGATGCGACCGATGCCTGGGGCTTCGACGCGGGCGAGGCCTGGTCCACCGCCTTCGCCGCGATCTGGGAGAAGGGGCAGGACTGGCCCACCCTCGCCATCGGCAACTACATCGACCGCGCGTCCGAGGATTTCCCCTGGGGCTCCTGCACCGACAACTGGCTGCATCGGCCGGACGCCGCGTCGGATGGCCGCCGCTTTGCCCCGCCGATCCCGCTGACGCCGTCGTTCTGCGCGCTGTCGATGATCTTCACCGACTGGAACCGGTCGGGCCAATGGGCGCTGCGGGTGTCGAACGACCGCGAATACTACAAGGGCGGGCAGGAACAGCTGTGGCATATCGACCCCGGCCAGCCGCCGCGGCTCTATTCCGAGGCCGAGGGCTGGAAGCGTCTGCGCATCTGGGGCATGGGGATCGCCGCGGCGGATGTGAACCTGGACGGCTATCAGGATTACTTCCTGACCTCGATGGCCGACAACAAGCTGCAATTCCTCAAGGATCCGGCGTCAGGCAAACCCGATTACGCCGATCTGGCCTTCACGTCCGGGGTGACGGCGCACCGGCCCTACACGGGCGACGACCTGCGACCCTCGACCGCCTGGCACCCGCAATTCGCCGACGTGAACAACGACGGGCGGCTGGACATCTTCGTCGCCAAGGGCAACGTCGCGAAGATGCCGGATTTCGCCGAGCGAGATCCGAACAACCTGCTGCTGGGCACCGCCGACGGCCCCTTCGTCGAGGCCGGGGACCGCGCGGGCGTTGCCAGCACGGGCATCGGTCGCGGCGCGCAGGTGGTGGACCTGAACCTCGATGGCAAGCTGGACATCCTGGTGGTGAACCGCTGGGCCCCGGCAGAAGTCTGGCGGCAGGGTGGCGAAGGCACTGGCAACTGGGTGCAGGTTCGGCTGATGCAGGACGCTCCCAACCGCGACGCCATCGGCGCACTGGTCGAGATCCGGCGCGGCGAGGTTGTCGAGCGCCGCGAGATTGCAACTGGTGGCGGCCATGCTTCGGGCTCGGTCGGCTGGCTGCATTTCGGGCTGGGAGAGGCGGCAAGCGCCCAGATGCGGGTCATCTGGCCGGATGGCTCCGAGGACCCCTGGCTGACCTTGCCGGCAGGCAGTTTCCAGATCCTGCGTCCCGGCAGGCCGCCGGAAATCTGGGTTCCCGGCTGATCTAAGCGCGAATCATTTGCGGAGGGCAGATCGGGCCCACAGGCGCAATCACTGATTGCGCACTGACAGCCGGAGTCCCGCAAGACGGGCAAGCATGTTAAGATTAAGGCAAGACCAAGGCGCATCCCTATGGGATTGCAAAGGAAATTGTCACACTTTGCAGAATGCGAATCTCGCCGGAAGCTGTTGACCCCGCCAGAAAATCGCCTTGCAATCAAAGCCTTGCGCCATGAGGCGCGCAGCGGTCGAAAGCTGTCAGGGGGTTGCAGTCCCGCGCGATCAATGCGCCGCTTTTTTCCAGATTTTTTGGGCATTTGCGTCTCCCGTTTATCAGGCGTTACAATGATTAACGGATGTTGCGATGCGTGGACCTGTTGCCTGCGCGCATTAATCCGCAGGAAAGCAAGTCTGGCGACAGTGGCGCCAAGCGCCCGTGCGCATGTTGTGTGAATTGGTGAGTGACCTGACTGGCAGGTGTGACGTGACGCAAGGCCCAACGCAGATCAGCAATCAGCTGGAGACCGAGCTGGGCCGCACGGACCCGGATGCCTTTGCCGACGATCTGAAGCCGGGAACCAAGCTTCTGGGCGGGCACTACACGATCGAGGGTTTCCTCAACAGCGGCGGCTTCGGGATCACCTATCTGGCGAAGGACAGCCTGAACCGGACCGTGGTGATCAAGGAGTGTTTCCCGAACGCGCTTTGCCGCCGCTCGACCAGCCTGGTCCGCGCCCGGTCGCGCAAGCACCAGAACGATTTCCGCGGCTTCGTCGAAAGCTTCATCGCCGAGGCGAAGAGCCTGGCCCGGCTGGTGCATCCGAACATCGTGGGCGTGCACCAGGTGTTCGAGGACAACGACACCGCCTACATGGCGATCGACTACATCGACGGCCAGGATCTGCACGACATCATGAATTCCACCGACCAGGCCTTCACGCCCGATCAGATCGTGCTCCTGCTGAAGAAGATGCTCAGCGCGGTAGATTTCATTCATCAAGCCGGAATCCTGCACCGCGACATCTCGCCCGACAACATCCTGGTGGACAAGACCGGCAACCCGATCCTGATCGACTTCGGCGCGGCCAGCGAACAGGTGGTGCGGGCAACCCGGGTGCTGACCGGTCGGCGGGTCATCAAGGAAGGCTACTCGCCGCAGGAATTCTACCTGACCGGCGCCGAGCAGAGCCCGGCCAGCGACCTTTATTCGCTTGCCGCCACCTTCCATCACCTGATCTCGGGCAAGGCGCCGCCCGAAAGCCAGCGCCGGCTGGCCCGCGTGGCGGAGGGCGAACCCGATCCCTACGAGCCGCTGGCCGGCCGGTTCGAAGGTTATCCTCAGGGGTTCCTCGATGCGATCGACAAGGCCGCCCGCGTCATGCCGCGCGACCGCATCCAGTCCGCCGCCGACTGGCTGGACTGGATCCGGATCGGCGAAGAGGGCGGAACACTGCCGGACCGATTGACCGGCTCCGCGCGACAGGTGACGGCACCGGCACCTGCGGGCCCCGGCCATGCGGGCGCCGGGCATGGCAACCGCGTCGGCGCCATCGCAGCCGGCGCGCTGCTGGTGCCGGCCGGACTGGCCGCGCTCTGGTGGCTCTGGACCTAGGTCACGATCCCCTGGCGCAGCGGTGATGTCCTACTCGTGCCGCAGCGCGTCGATCGGATCCAGTCTTGCGGCCTTGCGGGCGGGAAAGAAGCCGAACATCACCCCGATCAGCGCCGAGAAGGCGAAGGCGAGGACCACCACATACAGCTGTGGCGCGAAGGGGATCGCCATGTAGAGCGAGGCACCGAAAGCCAGTCCCAGACCGACCAGAACGCCAATGATTCCGCCGACCAGCGACAGGACCACGGCCTCGACCAGGAACTGGGTCAGGACCTGCCCCCCCTCGGCCCCGATGGCCAGCCGGATGCCGATCTCGCGCGTGCGCTCGGTGACGGACACCAGCATGATGTTCATGATGCCGATCCCCCCTACCAGCAGGCTGACCGCTGCGACCGAGGACAGCATCCCGGTCAGGATCGAGTTTATGCCTGTCAGCATCTCGGTGATCTGCGCGCGGTCGCTGATGTTGAAGTCGTTGGGCGCCCCATCGGCAATGCGGCGGCGGTCGCGCAACAGCGCCTCGATCTCGCGCGCGCCGCGCTGTGAAGAAATCCCCTCTGCCAGGGAGACCGAGATCGACGACAGCGCATCGCTGCCGAGGAACCGCCGCTGAACCGTCCGGACCGGCATCAGCACCAGATCGTCCTGGTCCTGGCCGAACGTGCCCGCCCCTTTTGCCTGCAGGACGCCGATCACCTCGCAGGTCACCTTGCCAAGCCGGACCTTCTGGCCGACCGCCTCGCCGGCCCCGAACAGGGTGCGCCGGACCGTCTCGCCCAGGATGCAGACCGCCGCCCCCGATCGGTCCTCGGAACTGTCAAAGCCGCGCCCACTGGCGATGACCCAACCGCCGACCTCCAGATAGGCTGTGGTGCCCCCGGTGATGCTGGTCACCGCGTTCGCCGAACCGACCACGGCCGTCTGCGTGGTGGACACCGTGGGCGAGACCGCAGCCAGAGCCGGCAGGCTGGCCAGTGCATCGGCGTCGCGCAGGGTGAAGGGCCGAACGGCCTGCCCGCCGCCGGTTCCCGGCCCGAAGCTGCGCGCCCCCACGCGCACCGACAGCACGTTGCTGCCTAGGCTTTCCACACTGGCCGCGACCGAGCGTGACGAGCCCTGCCCCACCGTCACCATGGCGATCACTGCCCCTACGCCGATCACGATGCCCAGCATGGTCAGGGCCGAGCGCAGCTTGTTGCGGCGCAGCGCCAGCAAGGCCAGCCGCACGGTTTCCCAGATCATGCCTGCCTCCGCTGCGGAACGGGACCGTCGCTGTGGATGCGGCCATCGGTGAAAAGGATCAGACGGCTGGCATAGGCCGCGATGTCGTCCTCGTGCGTGACCATGACGATGGTGATGCCGTCCTCGTCATTCAACTGCTGCATCAGCTTCATGACCTCGTGGCTGCGGTGGCTGTCGAGGTTGCCGGTCGGTTCGTCGGCCAGGATGACCATCGGCTCGCCCACCAGAGCGCGGGCGATGGCCACGCGCTGCTGCTGGCCACCGGACAATTGCGAGGGGTCATGGTCCTCGCGCCCCTCGAGCCCGACCTTGGCCAGCGCAGCGCGGGCACGTTCGATGCGCTCGGCCCGGGGCACACCCTTGTATATCAGCGGCAGTTCGACATTCTCCAGCGCCGAGGTGCGCGGCAAGAGATTGAAACCCTGAAACACGAAACCCAGGAAGTGCCGCCGCAAGAGCGCACGCCGGTCCCGGTCCAGCCCCTGCACCTCGACCCCGTTGAACAGATACCGGCCCGAGCTTGGCCGGTCGAGCAGGCCGATCGTGTTCATGGCGGTGGACTTGCCCGACCCCGAAGGTCCCATGATCGCCACGAACTCGCCCTGCCGGATCACCAGGCTGGCATGGTCGAGAGCGCGGACCTCGGTCTCTCCCTGACCGTAGATGCGGCTGACATCGGCCAGTTCGATCAGGGGCGGCGCGGCGCGAGGGTCGCTTGCCGCCATCTCAGCGCCCCGTCGTCTGGTCGATGATCACCGGGTCCCCCTCGGCAAGACCTTCCGCGACGACGGCCGTCACGCGCCCATCGGAATCTCCGGGCTCGACCGCCACTTCGACTGGCACACCATTGCGCAGCACCCAGACCGACCTGCCGCGCGCGCCCCCCCGCGTAAGCGGCGGAGCAGAGGAGCCGCGCGGCATCAGCATGCCGAGAAGCCCCGAACCGCCCGGCCCGCTGTCCGCCTCCGGCAGCCGCGGCGGCTCATAGCGCAGGGCGGCATTGGGCACCCGCAGGGTGTCCTTCTGCTCGGTCACAGAGATGGTGGCCGTCGCCGTCATCCCCGGTCGCAGCAGACCGTCGGTATTGTCGACCGACAGGATCGCCTTGTAGGTGACGACCCCGTCCGTTGTCTCCGGGGCATAGCGGATCGTGGTTATGGTGGCCGGGAAACTGCGGTCCGGGAAGGCATCGACGGTGAACTGTGCCCTGTTGCCCACCGCGACGCGACCGATGTCGGCCTCATCCACATCGACGCGCAGTTCCATGCGGGCCAGATCCTCGGCAAGGGTGAACAGCACCGGTGCGTTCAGCGAGGCCGCGACGACCTGCCCGGGTTCGGCCGCCCGGTTCAGCACGACGCCAGAGATCGGCGACCGGATCACCGCCTTGCTCAGTTCGGTCTCGGCCTCGGAAAGCCGTGCCTTGGCCAAAGCCACATCGGCGTTGGCCCCGTCCACCGCGGCCCGGGCCCGGTCGCGCGCGACTTCCGAGGCGAGCATCTTCAGCCGGGTGCTTTGTCCCCGTCGATCCAGTTCGGTCTGGGATTCGTAGTTCGCCAAGGCCTCGCGCGCCGTCGCCTCGGCCTGTTGCAGGTTCGCCTCCGAGGCCTGAAGCTGCGCCCGCGCCGTTTCCACCGCCTGGATGAGGTTGCTGTCGTCGAGCCGCGCCAGCACCTGGCCGACCTCGACGCGATCGTTGAAATCGACCAGGACTTCCGAGATCGTCCCGGACAATTCCGACGACAGGTCAACCTGCGTCGTGGGCTGGATCGAGCCCGTCACCGCCACGGTGACGACCACATCGCCCCGTGTCACCGCATCCGTCACATAGCGCACGGTGCGGGCCGGCTGGGCATACGTCATCCAGGCCCAGGCACCCAGGCCGGCAAGCAGGGCCAGGACCAGAAGAACCCAAAGCCAGCGGCGTTTCGGCTTCCGACGCGCCAGGATCCGCGACATTTCCCCGGCGGGGTCGGTCCTTGCGCGGGCTTTCTGGCCCTCTGTCGGATCAGCGCCGCCATCGTTCAATTCTGTCTCTCCGCAAGGGAAATCGGATCAGGCCGGAAGCTAGCATGACATAGTGCCGTGTCAGCAGGTATCCGCGGCACTGTGACATAATTTCCAGTCACAGCCCTGCCGGCGGGAAGGGGATGGTGGGCGGTGAGGGATTCGAACCCCCGACATTCTCGGTGTAAGCGAGACGCTCTACCAGCTGAGCTAACCGCCCCTGCCTTCTGCTGCCTACCGCGACCGGTTCTCCGTGACAATCCCTGTCGGAAAGCAGAAGGCGCGCCCGGTGGGGCGCGCCTTGCCGTATGATGGTGGGCGATAACGGATTTGAACCGCTGACATCTTCGATGTGAACGAAGCGCTCTACCGCTGAGCTAATCGCCCGATGCGGGGGCTTTTAGCCATCCTCCCCGTCATCTGCAAGGGCCAATCCGGCAGCTTTCGGCCCATCGGCACGACGGAGTTTCAGCGTCAGGGCCGGACCGTTGGTCTTGACGACGCGCAGCTTGCCCAGAGGTGGCACCGTCAGGGCCTTGCCCTTGGCCAGGGCCTCGCCCATGGCGGCAAGCGTCGCTTCGACAGTCTTCTTCGCTTCGGGCTTCTTGACGCCCGTGGCCGTGACCACGCTGTCGATCAGGTCCTTCAGCTTGATCGCGCCGCCCATCGGATCGGGCGTGGCCGCAGAGGCGACCACTTTCAGATCAGGCTTGGCAGCATCAGGCGCGACCGTCGGCTTGGCGGCGGGTTTCGCCGGCTTCGCAGCTTTGGCGGGTTTTTCGTCGGGTCTCTTGGGCGTGCGCGGTGCCATGGGATTTCCGTGTCAATTTGTGTTGGGCGGGACGATAGACTCTGCCCAGAACCGAAACTACCCTAATCTGGTGACCGCACGAAACTCTTGCCTCTATGTCAACCCTTGGTTACATCTTTTTTGCCGCCGATTGTGGCGTGGCCAGTGAGGATGAACATGAAAAAGTCACTGCTCTTGTCGACGGCCCTGACCTTGGGCGCATTGAACCCGGCTTACGCCGGTGGACCCGTGATCATCAAGGATGAAACCGAGGTCGTTGTCCAGAAACCCGCTTCGTCCGGTGGGATCATCATTCCGCTGTTGCTGATTGCAGCGATCGTGGCGATCGCTTCCAGCAATGGCGACGGCGCCGAAAGTGGCGGAGGTGCCTCGACCAGCGACATCCGCCTGAAAGAGGACATTCGGCGCGTGGGCACCAACCATCTGGGGCTGGGCGTCTATCAGTATCGCTACAAGGGCATGGACGGCGTCTATGAGGGCGTGATGGCGCAAGAGGTCGAGGTGATGCATCCCGGCGCGATCAAGGCTCTGCCGATGGGCTACAAGGCGGTGAACTACGCAAAGCTCGGGCTGGAGCTGAAGCGCGTCGCCTGACGATCTTCCTTGGAAAAGGAGAGGCGCGCCGGTCGGGCGCGCCTTTTTCGTTTCAGTGGGCTGTCTGGCTGGGCGGCTGGTTCTGCGCCGCCCGGGCCGCCGCTGCCGCCTCTTCGGCCGCCTCGTCCCATTCCACCGGATCGGGCTGGCGCACCAGCGCTTGGGCCAGAACCTCGCGGACATGGGTCACGGGGATGATCTGCAAGCCTTGCTTCACGTTGTCCGGGATCTCGGCCAGGTCCTTGGCGTTCTCCTCGGGGATGAATACGGTCTTGATCCCCCCGCGCAGCGCGGCGAGCAGCTTCTCCTTCAGCCCGCCGATCGGCATCGCGTTGCCGCGCAAGGACACCTCGCCGGTCATGGCGATGTCCTTGCGGACCGGGATGCCGGTCAGGACCGAGACGATGGAGGTCACCATCGCCAGACCCGCCGAGGGCCCGTCCTTTGGGGTGGCGCCGTCGGGGACGTGGACGTGGATGTCGATCGTATCGAACTTCGGCGGCTTGACCCCGATCTGCGGGCTGATCGAGCGGACATAGCTTGCCGCCGCGTCGATCGATTCCTTCATCACGTCGCCCAGTTTTCCCGTGGTCTTCATCCGGCCCTTGCCGGGCAGCTTCAGCGCCTCGATGTGAAGGAGGTCGCCGCCGACCGATGTCCAGGCGAGGCCCGTCACCACGCCGACCTGATCCTCCTTCTCGGCCAGCCCGTAGCGGTGCTTCTGGACGCCCAGATACTCCTCGACCTTGGCCGGATCGACCTCGACCTTCCTGGCCTTGCCCTTCAGGATGTCGGTCACGGCCTTGCGGGCCAGCTTGGCGATCTCGCGTTCCAGGTTCCGCACGCCCGCCTCGCGGGTGTAGTAGCGGATGACATGGTTCAGCGCCTCGTCGCTGACGCTGAATTCGCCCTTCTTCAGCCCGTTTGCCTTGACCTGCTTTGGCAGCAGATGACCCTTGGCGATCTCGCGCTTTTCGTCCTCGGTGTAGCCCGCCAGCGGGATGATCTCCATCCGGTCCATCAGCGGCCCCGGCATGTTGTAGGAATTGGCCGTGGTGATGAACATCACGTTCGACAGGTCGTATTCCACCTCGAGGTAGTGATCGACGAAGGTGTTGTTCTGTTCGGGATCCAGCACCTCCAGAAGCGCCGAGGCCGGGTCGCCCCGGAAGTCCTGGCCCATCTTGTCGATCTCGTCGAGGAGAATCAGCGGGTTGGTGGTCTTGGCCTTTTTCAGGGACTGGATGATCTTGCCCGGCATCGAGCCGATATAGGTCCGCCGGTGGCCGCGAATCTCGGATTCATCCCGAAC
Organism: Tabrizicola sp.; assembly: GCA_046294075.1. Lineage (GTDB taxonomy): Bacteria > Pseudomonadota > Alphaproteobacteria > Rhodobacterales > Rhodobacteraceae > Tabrizicola. The sequence goes on from JBKBJC010000003.1 coordinate 112,098, forward strand.
CCCGCCGAGGCTGATGCGGATGAACTCGCGCCCCGTGGCCTTGGCCACGCTGCGCCCCAGCGAGGTCTTGCCGACACCGGGAGGGCCGACAAGGCAAAGGATCGGCCCCTTCAGCTTGGTCGAGCGCGCCTGAACCGCCAGATATTCGACGATCCGCTCCTTGACCTTCTCAAGCCCGTAATGATCGGCGTCCAGCACCTTCTGTGCGGCCGGCAGATCCTTCTTGACGCGGGATTTCACGCCCCAAGGCACGCCCAGAAGCCAGTCGAGGTAGTTGCGCACCACCGTCGCCTCGGCCGACATCGGCGACATCGACTTCAGCTTCTTCAGCTCGGCCTCGGCCTTCTCGCGCGCTTCCTTGGACAGCTGGGTCTTGCGGATGCGCTCTTCCAGCTCGGCAACCTCGTTCTGGCCGTCCTCGCCGTCGCCGAGTTCTCTCTGAATGGCCTTCATCTGCTCGTTCAGATAGTACTCGCGCTGGGTCTTCTCCATCTGCGTCTTGACGCGGGACTTGATCTTCTTCTCGACCTGCAGGACCGACAGTTCGCCCTGCATGTGGCCGTAGACCTTTTCCAGCCGCTCGGCGATGTCGAGCGTTTCCAGGATCGCCTGTTTCTGGCCCACATCCACGCCCAGATGACCGGCCACCAGGTCCGCCAGCCGCGCCGGTTCGCGCGTGTCCGACACGGCCGCCAGGGCTTCCTCGGGGATGTTCTTCTTGACCTTCGAATAGCGTTCGAATTCTTCGCCCACGGCGCGCACCAGCGCCGCGACGGCGGTCGGGTCGCCCTCGGTTTCGGCCAGCGTCTCGGCAGTGGCCTCGAAGAAGGCGGGATTGTCGACGAAGCCGGTGATCCTGACGCGCGACTTGCCCTCGACCAGCACTTTCACCGTGCCGTCGGGCAGCTTCAGAAGCTGCAGGACATTGGCCAGGACGCCCACGCGGAAGATCCCGTCCGCCTGCGGGTCATCCGCGGTCGGGTCCTTCTGCGAGGACAGAAGGATCTGCTTGTCGTCCTGCATCACCTCTTCCAGCGCGCGGACCGACTTTTCGCGACCGACGAAGAGCGGCACGATCATGTGGGGAAAGACCACGATGTCGCGCAATGGCAGGACCGGATAGCTCTGGATGCTCATATGACTACCTTCATTCGCGGCAGCGACACGGGGCCCCGACCATCGGCAACCCTGCCCGCTCCGTCTTCAGATTGGATAACTTGTGGTCCCCGGGCGGGGGATTCAAGTTCCCGGTTGGTTCGGCAGAATGAACCGGCGCGCGGGCGGCTGCAAGGCGGTAAAATCTGTGCACATGTCGGGTCGGCGGGTCGGGCTTGGCTTACTGCACAAGCGCGGCAGGATCCGGTTGAATGGTCAGGACGCAGGCTCAGACCGGAGATTTCGATGAGACCCATCCTTGCCCCTGCCCTATCCCTGCTATTGGCGACGCAGGCTCTGGCAGAGAACCGCAGCGCGCGTCTGGTCGCGATGATGTCGCATCTGCCCGAGGCGGCGCTGGCCGGCCCCTCGGCGATGATGCCCGAGTTCTATGACTTCGAGGCGGCAGCCCGGGTGGCTCTGGCGACGGCCGGAACGGCCGGGATCGAGGCTGATGCCGCGCGCATTCTGGGCGGACCCTTCGCCCAGGCGCCGGCCGGCGCCAACTGGACAGGGACGGTGGGGTTCGGGCCGGGGGACCTGCGGGCTGCTGCCGTGCTGCGGCAGGCACCGGACGACAGGATGGCGCTGCTGCTTTCTCCTGCCGCGATAGGGCGCGTGGCCCCGGCGCTGCTGGCAAATGGCTATGCGACAAGCGCGGACCGGGGCTTTGCCGCTTTCTGGCGCGGCCGGCAGGACCTGGCGATCGACCTTGGCGCCCGCAACCCGGACGATCCCTTTGCCGTGCCGCTGCCCAGGTCCTCGCGCATTGCGCTGGCGGGCGAGGTTCTGTTGCAGGCGGCAAGCTGGCCGGGGCTGGAGTCGATGGTGGGGCGCGGGGCGGACAGTGCGGCGATGGCAGCCCTTGCCCCGGCGCTAGATCTGCCGGACTGGGGCGCGCGTCAGCTGGTGCAGGCGGTGCTGTTCACCGACCCGACGCTGTTTGCCCCGGGCTTTGTGATCGGGGACGGCCTGACCCCTGCCCCGGCGCCTCCGGGTGCGATGCCCTGGTGGAACGCTATGCTGCTGGCCGATCTGGGCGACGGAACCGGAGATCTGACCCTCTTGGTGCTGAGCTTTGCCACGCAGGCAGAGGCCGAGGCGGCCGCGCAAGCGATGGAGGCGGGGCTTGGCGCATCGGTCCTGCAAGGCTTCAGGGGCAAGACGCTGGCCGAGGCCGCGGCGCCCGGCACGGCGCGGGTGGCGGGGAACGGGCCGTACCTTGCGATCTATGCCATGCAGACGCCGCCCGAGGTGCTGTCTCCCGACTTGTTGCGCAACCGGGGCTTTCATGTGCTTCTGACTGCCGCGCTGTCACAGGACATGCCGTTTCTGGGTCCCGCCCGGCCCTGAGGGTCAGATCGGCTCGATATCGCCTTCGGCCCGCCCCGCGTGGAACGCGGCCACGAATGTCGCCAGTCCGCCCGTCGCGATGGCATCCCTCAGCCCCTGCATCAGCACCTGATAGTAATGCAGGTTGTGCCAGGTCAGCAGCATCGAGCCGATGATCTCGTCCGACTTCACGACATGGTGGAGATAGGCGCGGGAATAGCCGCGGCAGGCGGGGCATTGGCAGCCATCCTCCAGCGGGCGGGGGTCGTCCTTGTGGCGGGCGTTGCGCAGGTTCACCTGCCCGCGTGCCGTCCAGGCCTGCCCTGTCCGGCCGGATCGCGAGGGCAGCACGCAGTCCATCATGTCGATGCCACGCTCCACGGCCCCGACGATGTCGTCGGGCTTGCCCACGCCCATCAGATACCGAGGCTTGTCTTGCGGAAGGAATCCCGGCGCATAGTCGAGGACGCCGAACATCGCCTCTTGCCCCTCGCCCACCGCAAGCCCGCCAACCGCATAGCCGTCGAAGCCGATCCGTTTCAGCGCCTCGGCCGATTCCTCGCGCAATTCCCGGGTGACGCCGCCCTGCATGATGCCGAACAGCGCATGGCCCGGCCGGTCGCCGAACGCATCGCGCGACCGCTGCGCCCATCGCATCGACAGGCGCATCGACTTTGCCACCTCGGCCTCGGTCGCGGGCAGCGCGGGACATTCGTCGAAACACATCACGATGTCCGAACCCAGCAGCCGCTGGATCTCCATGCTGCGTTCCGGTGTCAGCATGTGTTTCGAGCCGTCGAGATGCGAGGAGAACCGCACCCCTTCCTCGCTCAGCTTGCGCAGGGGTCCCAGGGACATGACCTGAAAGCCGCCGGAATCGGTCAGGATCGGCCTTGGCCAGTTCATGAATCGGTGCAACCCGCCCAGGGCCGCCACCCGTTCCGCCGTGGGGCGCAGCATCAGGTGATAGGTGTTGCCCAGAAGGATGTCGGCCCCGGTCGCCGCCACGCTTTCGGGCAGCATCGCCTTGACCGTCCCGGCGGTGCCCACCGGCATGAAGGCGGGGGTGCGAATCTCTCCTCTCGGGGTCGAGATTACCCCGGTCCGCGCCGCGCCGTCCGTCGCCGTCACGCTGAAACTGATGCCCGTGGCCATGCCGACCGCCCCCTTCGTTGCCGCTTCCTTGGGCCAAATCCGGGGAAAAGTGAAGCCGGAGCGATCCGTTCTGCCACCGTCGCCGTATTTCCGCTTGACGTGGGTGACAATCTCACTATCTGCGTGAATGAACGTTCATTCCCAGGCTGCCTGACCATGCCCCCCCTGCCCCAAGCCGCCCACGCCCCCGAAGATCGCAGCCTGGAAATCCTCGGCTCGATTCGCCAGGCCTTTGCCGAAAAGGGCTTCGACGGCGCCTCGATGCAGGACCTGGCCCGCGCCGCCGGGATGAGCGTGGGCAACTTCTACCGCTACTTCCCGTCGAAGGCGGCCATCGTCGAGGCGATGTGCGGCTACGACCTGTCCGAGATCGAGGGCGAGTTCGCCGAGATCCAGACCTCTGACAGGCCGATGGCCTGCCTGCGCGACCGCATCCTGAATCACTTCTCGGAAGAGTCGATGAAGGACGGCCAGTTGTGGGCCGAGATCACGGCGGCCGCGATCCGCAAGCCGGAAATCGGCGCCGCCGCGCGGCAGATGGAAGACACGATCACCATGCTGCTGGCGGCGATCTTCGCCAGCGTCACCAACCGCACGATCGACGAAGCGCGGCAGCGCTACGAAGGGCAATGCCAGATGCTGGTCATGCTGGTGAAGGCCATGGCGACGCGCACCGCGCAATGCGGACCGGCCAGCCCGGCCCTTGCCGGCCAGGTCGTCGCCGTCATCGACCGCATCCTTGCCGAAATATCCAACGACAAAGCAGAAGGCTGAGCCAATGCGCCCCACCCTGATCCTTGCCGCCGCCCTGACACTTGCCAGCCCTGCGCTGCCCGCCCTTGCAGAAGGTGCCGCCGCAGCCGAGGCCCTGCCGGCGGCAGTTCCGGCTGCGCCGGCCATCACCGTGGCCGAGGTGGCGCCGCGTCTCCTGTCCGACCGGGTCATCGCATCCGGTATGATCGCCGCAGTCGAGGAGGTGCAGGTCGCACCCTTCGTCGAGGGTCAACCGCTGGACAGACTTCTGGCAGATGTGGGCGACATGGTGGCGGCAGGTCAGGTGCTGGCCCTCCTGTCCCGGACCACACTGGACTTGCAACGGACCGAGGCCGCCGCCTCGCTGGCCGCGGCGCGCTCGGCGATCGCCCAGGCAGAGGCGCAGCTGGTCGAGGCCGAGGCGGCCGCCGCCGAGGCGACCCGGGTCGTGGAACGGACGGCGAAGTTGCGGCAAAGCGGCACCGTCCCGCAGGCGACCTGGGATACGGTGCAGGCCAATGCCACGGCGGCGAATGCGCGTGTGACGGTGGCGCGGCAAGGGCTGGAGGCGACGCGCGCCCAGCTGGCGCTGGCCGAGGCGCGGCTGGAAAACGTTGACCTCATGCTGTCCAGGACCGAGGTCAAGGCGCCGGTCGCGGGCAAGATCGTCGCCCGCAACGCCAGGATCGGTGCGATTGCCACCGCAGCCGGGCAACCGATGTTCGTGATCGTGCGCGATGCGGCGCTGGAGCTGCGCGCCGATGTCGCAGAGACCGATCTCCTGCGCCTCGCTCCGGGTCAGAAGGCACGATTGCGCGCCGTCGGCATGTCGCACACGCTGACCGGCACCGTCCGGCTGGTGGAACCCAGCATCGACCCCGTGACCCGGCTTGGCCGGGCGCGGATCGAGATCGACCAGGACAGCGACCTGCGCACCGGCATGTTCGTCGAGGCCGAAATCCTGACCGCCGAGCGCGAGGCGCTGGCCGTGCCGGTCACGGCCATAGGCTCGTCGCCGGACGGCGCGACCGTGATGCGGGTGCGGGACGGGGTGGTCGAGCGGGTTGTCGTCACCACCGGCATCCGCGACGGCGGGATGGTGGAGATCGTCTCGGGTCTGGCTGCTGGCGACCAGGTGGTGCTGAAGGCCGGCGCTTTCGTTCGTGCGGGCGACCGGATCAACCCGGTTCCGACCCCCGCCCCCGGCAACTGAGGAGCAAGGCGATGAACTTTTCTGCCTGGTCGATCCGTAATCCCGTCGCGCCGCTCCTGGCCTTCTTCCTGTTCATGGTGTTGGGCTGGCAAAGCTTCAACGCCCTGCCGATCACCCGGTTTCCCAACATCGACGTGCCGCTGGTCGCGGTGTCGGTCGCCCAATCCGGCGCCGCCCCGGCCGAGATGGAAAGCCAGGTGACGAAAGAGATCGAGGATGCCGTCGCGGGCCTGACCGGGGCCAAGCGCGTGACCTCGACCGTGACCGACGGTCTGTCCACCACCGTCGTCGAATTCCGCATGGAAGTGCCGACCGACAAGGCGGTGCAGGACGTGAAGGATGCGGTCGACCAGATCCGCGGCGACCTGCCGGGCGGGATCGAGGCCCCCATCGTCAGCCGCATCGATGTCGAGGGCCAGGCGATCATGACCTTCTCGGTCACGGCCCCGGACCTGACGATGGAAGAGATCAGCTGGTTCGTGGACGATACGGTGACGCGCGCGTTGCAGGGCCGTCCCGGCATCGGCCGCGTCACCCGCATCGGCGGGGCCGACCGCGAGATCCGGGTCGAGCTCGACCCGGTGAGGCTGGACAGCTACGGTGTCACCGCCCAGGCGATCAGCGCACAGATCGCAGCAACCAACGTCAACCTCGGCGCAGGCCGTCTGCGGCTGGGCGACGGCGAGCAGGTGATCCGCACGCTGGGCGACAGCGGAACGGTCGAGACCCTGGCCGCCACCACCATCGCCCTGCCGTCGGGTCGCTTCGTCAAGCTGACCGACCTCGGCCAGGTGATCGACAGCTACGAGGAACTGAAGAGCTTCTCCCGCATCGACGGCGAGCCGGGCGTCAGTTTCCTTGTGTTCCGCGCCAAGGGCGCGTCAGAGGTCAGCGTGGCGGAACTGACCAACCAGGTGGTCGAACAGCTGCGCCGGGACCACCCGAACGTCACGATCACCATGATCGACGACTCGGTCTTCTACACCTATGGCAACTACGAATCCGCCATCCACACGCTTCTGGAAGGCGCCCTGCTGGCGGTTCTGGTGGTGCTGGCCTTCCTGCGCAACTGGCGCGCGACCCTGATTGCCGCCGTGGCGCTGCCCTTGTCGGCGGTGCCGACCTTCTGGCTGATGGACCTCCTGGGCTTCTCGCTGAACCTGGTCAGCTTCCTCGCCCTCACGCTGGCCACCGGGATCCTGGTCGATGATGCCATCGTCGAGATCGAGAACATCGCCCGTCACATGCGCATGGGCAAGACCCCGTTCCGCGCCGCGATCGATGCGGCGGACGAGATCGGGCTCGCAGTCATCGCTACCTCTGCCACCATCGTCGCGGTCTTCGTGCCGGTCAGCTTCATGCCCGGCATTCCGGGCCAGTATTTCCGCCAGTTCGGCCTGACCGTGGCCATCGCAGTGCTGTTCTCGCTGATGGTTGCGCGGCTTATCACCCCGATGATGGCCGCCTACCTCATGCGGTCGAAGGATGCGGCGGTCGGGCATGACGAGGGCCACCGCGACGGGTTCTTCATGCGCGGCTATCTCTGGCTGGTCCGTGGCACCACCCGGGTGCGGCGGTCGAAGCGCTGGCCCTGGCTCGCGCTGCCGACCTACTACATCACCCTCGTCGCCGCCGTGATCGTGGTGATCTTCTCGGTCTTCGCCATGCTGCAGGTGCCCGGCAGCCTGTTTCCGCCGGAAGACGAAAGCCGGATCGTCGCCTCGGTCGAACTTCCGCCCGGATCGACGCTGGACGACACGGCCGCCACGACCGATGCGATGCGTGACGCGGTCAAGGACATCGACGGCGTCAAATCGGTCCTCGTCATCGGCGGCTCGACCCCGCTGGGCGACCGCGACATCCGCCGCGCGACCTTCACCATCATCCTCGACCGGCTGGACAACGGGCTGGAACGCAAGCTGATCGACCTTGGCCGCGCCCTGCCGGTGGTCGGCGACCTGATCCCCGAAATCCCGTCCACCGGCCGCCTGCGACCGCAGGTCGAGATCGAGGCCGAGGTCTTCGAGGCGCTGAAAGCCGTCCCGGACGTGCGCGCCTTCAAGATCGGCGGCCCTGGCGGCGGATCGCGGCCCTTCGCCTTCGACATCCTGTCCACCGACGAGGACGACCTGAACCAGGCCGTGCAGAAGATCGAGGAGGCGCTGCGCGACGAACCGATGTTCCTCAGCCCCTCGACCGAGGCCGCCCTGCCCCGGCCGGAAATCCAGATCACGCCCAAGGCCGACGAGGCCGCCCGGCTGGGGGTCACCGTGCAGCAGATCGCCAGCGTCGTGCGTGTGGCCACCATCGGCGATGTCTCGGCCGCGCTCGGCAAGCTGTCCATCGACAACCGGCTGGTGCCGATCCGGGTGCGGCTGGACGAGGCCGCGCGCGACAACCTCACACGCATCTCGGCGCTGAAGGTGATGACCTCGGCCGGCCCCGTGCCCCTGTCGGCCGTAGCCACCGTCGAGGTCGCCGAAGGCCCCTCGGTCGTCAAGCGGCTGAACCGCCAGCGGGTCGCCACGCTCGGCGCCGACATCGCGCCGGGCTTCGTGCTGGACCAGGCAACCGACCGCTTCAACGAGATCCTGCCCACGCTGAACCTTCCCGAGACCGTGCGCGTCACGCCCTCGGGCGATGCCGAGATCCAGGCGGAACTGGTGGGCAGCTTCGTCAACGCGATGGTGCTGGGCGTTCTCCTGATGATGTTCGTGCTGATCCTGCTGTTCCATTCGGTCCTGCAGCCGCTGACAATCATCTTCTCGCTGCTCCTGTCGGTCGGCGGGGTGGCGGCCGCGCTGATCCTGACGCAGAACCCGCTGTCCATGCCGGTGCTGATCGGCATCCTGATGCTGATGGGGATCGTGGCGAAGAACGCGATCCTGCTGATCGACTTCGCCATCGAGATGCGGACCCGCGGCATGAAGCGGATCGAAGCCGTGATCGAGGCCGGGCACAAGCGCGCCCAGCCCATCGTGATGACATCGATCGCAATGTCGGCAGGGATGCTGCCCTCGGCGCTTGGCGTCGGCGAAGGCGGGGCGTTCCGGTCGCCCATGGCGATCGCGGTGATAGGCGGGATCATCGTCTCTACGGTGCTGAGCCTGGTCGTCGTGCCCTCGATGTATCTGGCGATGGACGACCTGTCGCGGTTCTTCTCGTGGATCCTCGGGCGCTTCGTCGGCAAGAAGGAAGTCGAGCCGGTCAAGCCGGACCTGCTGGTTCTGGCCGATGGCATGGCGCGGTCCAAGGTCGATGTGGCGGTGCTGCAGAACCGGGTGGCCCTGCTGGAATCCGCCCTGGCCCGCAGCGCGGCCAGGCCGCACGCGGCGGAATAGCGTCAGACCGCGGCCAGGTGCCGGGCGCGGAAGGCCGCGACCTCCTGGGGGGTCGGGGCCTGGCCGCAGAAGGTCAGCGCATAGGCCGGGATGCGGTGCAGCCGGACCTCGAGGCTTTCCTCGGAGCGCAGCGCGATATAGCCGACCTGGGTCAGGTACAGGGCGCGGGCGCGGGTGTCGGCCTCGGTCTCGTCATAGGCAAAGCGGCGGAAGAGCGCGGTGATCGCCTCGATGCGCGCCGCATCGGCCTCGGCCATCGCGCGGGCCACCTCTGGATCGGTCAGCGACCAGGTGCGCATGGCGAATTCCAGCCGGCTGTCGAACAGGTCTGCGTCCAGCCAGCAGTCGCAGAGGTTCAGCATCGCCTCGGCAATCGTCGCCGCCGGCGCCTCGCAGCGCGCGACCAGATTGGCGGTGTTCTGCATCCGCCAGCGGTCCACCAACCCGGCCAGCAGCGCCTCGCGGTCCGGGAAATGCCAGTAGAAACTGGTGCGCGACAGCCCCAGCCGTTCGGCCAGCGGCATCACCTTCACCGCATCCACCCCGCCCTCGACCAACAGGTCATAGGCCGCCTCCAGCCAGAGGTCGGGCGTGCCCCGCCAGCCGCGTTCCGGTCGTTCCATCGTCATGCGCCACCCTAGGCCCGGGTCGGTTTCAAATACAAGACCTGCAGGACTCGACATATGTGTCGAGTTTCATCTTGCGCGGACATCGGGGCCGATCTAGCATCGGTGAACCTTGCACCCGCGTCCGCCAACTGGGGAGCGCACCGATGTCGAACGACCCCCTTCTCCAGCCTTTCCAGCTGAAGCACCTGACCCTGCGCAACAGGATCATGACCACCAGCCACGAGCCGGCCTATGGCGACGACGGGCTGCCGAAGGACCGCTACCGGCTGTATCACCTGGAACGTGCCAGGGCGGGGGTTGCGATGGTGATGACGGCGGGCTCGGCCTCGGTCAGCCGCGATAGCCCGCCGGTGTTCTCGAACCTCCTGGTCTGGAAGGACGAGGTGGTGCCGTGGATGAAGCGGCTGGTGGACGACTGTCACGCGGCCGGAGCGGCGGTGATGATCCAGCTGTCGCATCTCGGCCGCCGGACGCGCTGGGACAAGGGCGACTGGTTGCCCGTGGTATCCTCGACCCACGAACGCGAACCGGCGCATCGGGCTTTTCCGAAACTGGCCGAGGACTGGGACATCGACCGCATCCTCCGCGACTACGCGGATGCCGCAGAGCGGATGAAGGCGGCGGGTGTGGACGGGATCGAATTCCTCTGCCATGGGCATCTCCTGGACCAGTTCATGTCGCCGCTGACCAACCGGCTGCCCGCGCCCTATGGCGGCAGTCTGGAAAACCGGGCCCGCCTGACGCTGGAGATGCTGACAGCGGTGCGAAAACGGGTTGGCGATCACATCATCCTCGGCCTGCGCTATGGCGTGGACGAGATGGAGCCGGGCGGGATCGATATCGAGGAAGGTGTGGCGCTGGGCCAGCTGTTCCGCGACAGCGGGCTGGTGGACTACCTGAACATCAATCGCAGCCGGATTCACACCGATCCGGCGATGACCGACCTGATCCCGGTGCAGGGCATGCGCTCGGCCCCGCATCTGGACTTCGCCGGCCGGATCCGGGCCGAGGTCGGAATGCCGGTGATCCACGCCGCGCGCATCCCCGATGTGGCGACGGCACGGCATGCGGTGGCGACGGGCCAGGTGGACATGGTCGGAATGACCCGCGCCCATATCGCCGACCCGCATATCGTGCGCAAGATCGTCGAGGGCCGCGAGGCCGACATCCGGCCCTGTGTCGGCGCGACCTATTGCCTGGACCGGATCTATCAGGGGGGCATGGCGCTGTGCATCCACAACCCCTCGACAGGGCGCGAGGAGACGCAGCCGCACGAAATCGCGAAGGCCTCGGTCAGGAAGAAGGTCGTGATCGTCGGTGCCGGACCGGCCGGGCTGGAAGCCGCGCGGGTCGCGGCCGAACGCGGACATGCGGTCGTGCTGTTCGAGGCCGCGGGCCAGCCGGGTGGCCAGGTCCGATTGACCGCGCGGTCCCGGCGGCGGGCGGAGATGATCGGGATCATCGACTGGCGCCTGGCCCAGTGCCGCGCCAAGGGAGTGGAGTTTCGCTTCAACACCTGGGCCGAGGCGCAGGATGTGCTGGACGAGGCGCCGGACGTGGTGGTGATCGCCACCGGCGGCCTGCCGCAGACGGCCGTGTTGTCAGAGGGCAATGATCTGGTGGTCTCCAGCTGGGACATCCTGTCGGGCGACGTGAAGCCGGGGGCGCAGGTGCTGATCTATGACGATGCCGGGGATCATGCGGCGCTGCAGGCAGCGCAGGTGATCGCCGAGACGGGCGGGCGGGTCGAGGTGATGACCCGCGACCGCAGCTTCGCGCCCGAGGTGATGGGCATGAACCTGGTGCCCTACATGCGCGCCCTCCAGGACAAGGACGTGACCTTCACCGTGACCTACAGGCTGGATGCCGTGCGGCGCGCCGGGAACCGGCTGGAGGCGGTGATCGGGTCGGACTACATGAAGCTGAAGAAGACCGCGGTCTACGATCAGGTGGTGGTGAACGCGGGCACGCTGCCCCTGGCCGACCTCTACTTCGCGCTGAAGCCGCAGTCGGGGAACAGGGGCGCGGTGGACCATGCCGCGCTGATCGACGGCCGGGCGCAACCTGCGGTCGAGGGGTTCCAGCTGTTCCGGATCGGGGACGCGGTCGAAGCGCGGAATACCCACGCGGCGATCTATGATGCGCTGCGGCTGGTTCGGACCGTCTAGGGCTTCTTCCGGCAGTAGAGTTCCATCCGGTGATGGACAATCTCGTAGCCAAGCTCGGCGGCGATCTCGCGTTGCAGCTGTTCGATCTTCTCGGACTGGAACTCGATGATCGTGCCGGAGTCGAGGTCGACGATGTGGTCGTGGTGGGGGGTGTCCGCCACCTCATACCGCGCCCCGCCGTTTTCGAGGGCAAGCCGCAGGACCACCCCTTCCCGTTCCAGGACCGAGAGGGTGCGGTAGACGGTGGCCAGCGACAGGCTGTCGTCCAGGGTCCGGGCCCGGCGGTGCAGCTCGGCCGCATCGGGGTGGTCGTCGGCCTCGGTCAGGACCTTGAGGAGCGTCTCCCGCTGGCGGGTCACGCGGACTCCGGTCTCGCGGAGGGCCTGAGTGGGGTCTTGCTTCATGATGGAATGGTAGCGGGTGGGGGCTTGCGGGTCAAACCATCGGATGTGTCCACGGTGGACAGAACGGGATAGCCGTTTGATTCCAATTGGTTGGGATTTTCTGTTAGGGTGGTGTAAACCTTTGACCTGAAGGCCCCCCACCCCCTCCCTCCCCCACAAAGGGGGGAGGGAGGCGCTTTGGGTTCTGGCGTGGTGTGGGGTGGCCGGCGGCGGACCGGGGGTTTCACACCCCCGGACCCCCGTGGGATATTTGGGGAGGGAAAGAGAGGTGGCTGCGGAAATCCAAACAGCCGGGATAGGTGGATTTTCCGAGCAATGGCGGCATGATGCTGCAAGCGAAGAGAAGACCATGGCCGGGCGACCGCGCCGCAACCGCAGCCCGGCATTCAAGGCGAGGGTGACTGTAGCAGCGATCAAGGGCGAGAGGACGATGATCGGGCTGGCGCAGGATTTCGATGTTCACCCGAGCCAGATCAGTGAGCCGTAGCGCACCATCATAAGTGTAGACGGCGGGCGCATTGGCCCGCCGTTCGCGTTCGATCAGAGGGTCAGCAGGCGATCAGCTGCACCCGGTCGTCGCCCCGCAGGAGTTGCACTTCAGGCAGGTGCCGTTCCTGACCAGCGTGTAGTTGCCACACTCGCCGCACGAGTCCCCGGTGTAGCCTTGCAGCTTGGCCTTGGTCCGGGCGTCTGCGGTGCCGAGGGCGAAGCTGCTGGTCGTCTCGGAGAAGCCCGAGACCCGGGTTTCCGACAGGACGGCCGTCATCGGTGCTGCCATGTCGGTGCCGGTGGCAAGGCCGCCGCCGAAGGCGGTGAGCCCCTGTCCGCCTTGCAGCACGGTGAATTCCTGCGGCAGGCGTTTGCGCATGTAGCCGGTCGAGGCGACCTGCTTCAGGACCTCGAGCGACTTGGAGGCGGCGACATCCGAGGGCTCGGCGATGTTGCGACGGCCTTCCTCGTCGCCCCGGCCGAGGTCGTCGAACGAGGCACCTTTCGGGGCGACATGGGCAAGGTCGGTGCGGTCGAGGTAGGAGATCGCCAGCTCGCGGAAGATGTAGTCGAGGATCGAAGTCGCGTTCTTCACGCTGTCGTTGCCCTGGACCATGCCGGCGGGCTCGAACCGGGTGAAGGTGAAGGCCTCGACGAATTCCTCCAGCGGCACGCCGTATTGCAGGCCGACCGAGACCGCGATGGCGAAGTTGTTCATCATCGCCCGGAAGCCCGCGCCTTCCTTGTGCATGTCGATGAAGATTTCGCCCAGGGAGCCGTCGGCATATTCGCCGGTGCGCAGATAGACCTTGTGGCCGCCGACGATGGCCTTCTGGGTATAGCCCTTGCGGCGTTCCGGCAGTTTCTCGCGGTGGCTGCGGACGATTTCCTTGACGATGACCTTCTCGACGATCTTCTCGGCGACGACCTGGGCCTTTTCCATGAGCGAGCCGTTGGCGAGCGCCTCTTCAGCCTCGTCGTCATCCTCGATGAGCGCGGCGGCGAGGGGTTGCGAGAGTTTGGAGCCGTCGCGGTATAGCGCGTTGGCCTTGATGCCGAGGGAGTGGCTGAGTTCGTAGGCCGCCAGCACCTCGGCGATCGTGGCCGAGTTCGGCATGTTGATCGTCTTGGAGATGGCGCCCGAGATGAAGGACTGGGCGGCTGCCATCATGGTGATGTGGCTTTCCACCGAGAGGAACCGCTTGCCGGTCTTGCCGCAGGGGTTGGCGCAGTCGAAGACCTTAAGGTGTTCGGGCTTCAGGTGCGGCGCGCCTTCGAGGGTCATGGTGCCGCAGACATGGTCGTTGGCGGCCTCGATCTGCGCCCTGGTGAAGCCGAGGTGACGCAGGAGATCGAAGGTCGGATCTGCCAGCTTTTCGGCCGGGATGCCGAGGGTGCCCTTGCAGAAGTCCTCGCCCAGGGTCCACTGGTTGAACACGAAGCGGATGTCAAAGGCCGACGGCAGCGCGGCCTCGATCTTCTCGATCTCGCGCGGGCCGAAACCATGGCCGATCAGCGCGGTATGGTTGATCGCCGGCGCCTGGCCAAGAGAACCGTGGCCGACGGCATGGGCGACGATCTCGGCGGCCTGAGCGGTGGAGTAGCCGAGGGTTTCGAGGGCGGCCGGGACCGACTGGTTGATGATCTTGAAATAGCCGCCGCCGGCCAGTTTCTTGAACTTGACGAGGGCGAAGTCCGGCTCGATCCCCGTCGTGTCGCAGTCCATCACGAGGCCGATGGTGCCGGTGGGGGCGATCACGGTGGTCTGGGCGTTGCGGTAGCCGTGGGCTTCGCCCAGGCGCAGCGCCTCGTCCCAGGCGGATTTCGCAAGCGCGACAAGGCTCTGGTCGGGGCAGTTCGCGTGGTCGAGCGCGACGGCCGGGACGTTCAGCCCTTCATACTGGCCGGTGGCATGCGCCGCCGCGCGGTGGTTGCGGATGACGCGGAGCATGTGCTCGCGGTTGCGGGCATAGCCGGAGAAGGGGCCGAGTTCGCTGGCCATCTCGGCCGAGGTGGCGTAGGCCACGCCAGTCATGATCGCGGTGAGCGCACCGCAAAGCGCGCGACCTTCGTCGCTGTCGTAGCCGAGCCCCATGTTCATCAGGAGCCCGCCGATATTGGCGTAGCCGAGGCCGAGCGTGCGGAAGTCGTAGGAGAGCTGGGCGATTTCCCTCGAGGGGAACTGCGCCATCATCACCGAGATTTCCAGGGTAACGGTCCAGAGCCGGGTGGCATGGACGTAGGCCTCGGCGTCGAAGCGCCCGCCCTTGTAGAAGGTCAGCAGGTTCATCGACGCCAGGTTGCAGGCGGTGTCGTCGAGGAACATGTACTCCGAGCAGGGGTTCGAGCCGCGGATCGGCCCGTCCTCGGGGCAGGTGTGCCAGGAGTTGACGGTGTCGTGGAACTGGATGCCGGGGTCGGCACAGGCCCAGGCGGCGTGGCCGATCTGGTCCCAGAGCTCGCGCGCCGAGACGGTCTTGGCGACCTTGCCGTCGGTGCGGCGGATCAGCTCCCAGGGTTCGTCGTTCCTGACCGCGCGCAGGAAGGCATCGGTAACGCGCACCGAGTTGTTGGAGTTCTGGCCGGAGACCGAGATGTAGGCCTCGGAATCCCAGTCGGTGTCGTAGGTCGGGAATTCGATCGAGGTGAAGCCCTGCCGCGCGTATTGCAGCACGCGGTTGGTGTAGGTGTCGGGGATCATCGCCTTCTTGGCGGCCTTGATCGCGGCTTTCAGCGCCGGGTTCCTGGCCGGATCGGTGGCGTCGGCCTCCGCGCCGTCCCACTGGCGGATCGCGGCGAAGATGTCGTTGAGGCGGGCCTCGTGCATCTTGGAACCGGCGACGAGCGAGGCGACCTTCTGCTCCTCGATGACCTTCCAGTTGATGAAGTCCTCGATATCGGGGTGATCCATGTCGCAGATCACCATCTTGGCGGCGCGGCGGGTGGTGCCGCCGGACTTGATCGCCCCGGCCGCACGGTCGCCGATCTTGAGAAAGCCCATCAGGCCCGAGGACTTGCCGCCGCCCGAGAGTTTCTCGCCTTCGCCCCGCAGCGAGGAGAAGTTGGTGCCGGTGCCCGAACCGTATTTGAAGAGCCGGGCCTCACGCACCCAGAGGTCCATGATGCCGCCGTCGCCCACCAGATCGTCCTTGACCGACTGGATGAAGCAGGCGTGGGGTTGCGGGTGTTCGTAGGCACTGGAGGATCTGGTCAGGACACCCGTCTTGTGGTCGACGTAGAAGTGACCCTGCGACGGGCCGTCGATGCCGTAAGCCCAGTGCAGGCCGGTGTTGAACCACTGGGGCGAGTTCGGCGCGGCCATCTGGCGCGCGAGCATGAAGCGCATCTCGTCGTAATAGGCGCGAGCGTCGGCCTCGGTGGTGAAGTAGCCGCCCTTCCAGCCCCAGTAGGCCCAGGCGCCGGCCAGACGGTCGAACACCTGTTTGGCCGAAGTTTCACCGACAATGCGCCGATCTTCCGGCAGTTTCGCCAACGCCTCCTCATCGGCGACCGAGCGCCACAGGAATTCGGGCACGCCCTTTTCGCGGACCTTCTTCAGAACCGCCGGAACCCCCGCCTTGCGGAAATACTTCTGGGCGAGCACGTCGGACGCGACCTGGCTCCAACCCTCCGGCACTTCCACGGCGTCGTTGCGGAAAACGACCTTGCCGTCCGGGTTGCGGATTTCGGAAACGGTGGTGGTGAAGGCTATGGCCCCATAGGCGCCCGTGGCTTCGCTGGTGAACTGCCGCTCGATCTTCATGCCCCTGATCTCCCGTTCTTGCGGCCAATATGGCCGATGAATACTGCAATATCGGGGGGGAGCGCCGATCCGGTCGCAACAGCACGGCAACAGCCCAGCCATCCCTTCCATGACGCCGAAGGGACGGACGCATCCGATTGGGATGCCCTTTGATGTGGATCTTCTTGCCTGTCCGTCGCGGCACTAGATTTTGTGGTGTCCCCTGCCGCTTTGTCAAAGTGTCGTAATCCTCCGCCCCGATCAACGCAAAAATTTCGCGCCAGAGCAGATTTTCGGCTTGACGTTCTTTCGGCCACATCACGCGCGCGTCAGCACTGGTGAGCCGGTCTGGCGCCACCCCCTGTGGACAGTTCTGGGGACATTCTTCGCGCAGTTTGTGAACAGCGCCGGATTTTCAAGTGAACCGGCCAGCTTGTCGGCAGGACCTCAGAATCTGCCGCTGACAGGTCCACCGCGCCGGGCCGATTCCTGTCCGACCCCGGTCATGCCGGCTGACGCGACGCCCGGTTGATTAGAACGATTCCCACCGCGACCATGATGACCGCAACGAGAATCGATCCCGTGACAGTTTCCCCGAAGACGAGCGCGCCAAGCCCCACGGCAAGAACTGGCGTGAGGAACGAGAAGGAGGCCACCGTCGCGCCAGGATAGACCGAAAGAAGCCAGAGCCAGGCGATGAAGCCCCCCGCCACCACGACGGAGGACTGGAACAGGAGACCCAGGACATGGACGGGTTGCAGGTCGCGGATCAGCGGGCCGAAGAGGAGCGCGGCCAGCAACAGGATCGGGGCCGAGACGAGGACCATCCAGAAGAGCTGCATCTCGGGCCCCTCGGCACGCATCACCGGGCGGCGCGCGATGAAGGCGGTCAGCGCCCAGCCCCAGGCGGCCCCCAGCGCGCAGAGGTCGCCCGCAAGGCTCGCCTCGCCGGTGTCGGGGCGCGACAGGATCGCCGAGGCGCAGCCCGCGAAGGCCAGAGCGAGGCCGGCGGCCTTCGTCTTGGTGATCCGCTCGTTCAGCCCGAAATGGGCCAGGAGCGCATACCACACCGGCATCGAATACATGATGAGTGCCGAGCGCCCGACCGAAGTCAGGTCGAGGGCGAGAAACAGGAACAGGAACTCGGCAGCGAAGAGCGCCCCGATCAGGAGGCCCGCCCCCAGCGAGGCGCGGCGCAGGCGCGGCGGGCGGCCACGCCACACGAGCCAGGCCCAGACGAAGCCGATGGCCAGAAGTGAACGCAGACCGGCGAAGAACACCGGCTGCAAACCGGCGTTGACCACCTTGATGAGCACCTGATTGACGGCCAGCACGCCCTGGACGCCGAGAAGCATCGAAATGCCGAAGCCGTCGAGTCGATCCTTGCGCATGTTTCCCCCTGGGCGGCGGACCCTTTTGCATTGACCGATGGCTCAGGGCAAGCAACCATGTCCGGGCTAAGCATAGTGAGTGAGAGGTGACGGATGAGCCTGGGCAAGACACTGCTGAAGGTCGCGATCGGCGTAGCCATCGTGAAGGGGGTGACCAGTCTCACCCAAGGGGGAACGGCCAGCGCGGATACCGCTTCGGACCGGACTGCGGGGCGCGGCACGCCGTACGACCCGAAATCCACCGGCAAGGCGGGTGGGCTTGAGGACCTCTTGCAGGATGTACTGGGCAGCAGCACCTCGACGAAAGGCACGACCGGCCGCCCGACGGGCGGCGATGGCGGCGGCCTTGGCGACCTCTTGACCCAGATGTCGGGGCAAAAGCGGACCACCCCCCGGGCAACCGCGCCAAAGGGCGGGCTGGAGGATCTGCTGGGTCAGCTTGCCGGCGGCGGGACGTCCGCGCCGACGCAGACGGCCTCGGGGCGGGGCGCCGCACCGGGCGGGGTGGGTGACCTCCTTGATCAGGTTCTGGGCGGCAGTCGACCGGGCGGTCCGGTCGCGCTGCCCGAGCCGAAGCGGGAGGAGGAACTGTCGGCGGCGCTGATGCTGCGGGCGGTGATCCAGGCGGTGAAATGCGACGGCGAACTGGACGCGAACGAGAAGGCCCGCCTGATGCAGGCGATGGGCGATGCCACCCAGCGCGAGGTGCAGGCGGTGCAGGCCGAACTGCAAAGACCGGTCGACGTGAAGGGCCTTGCCCGCTCGGTCCCTGCGGGGCTGGAGCCGCAGGTCTATCTGGTGTCGCTGATGGCGATCAACCTCGACCAACGCGCCGAGGCGGATTACCTGCACAAGCTGGCCGGGGAACTGGACCTGTCGCCCGACCAGGTCAATGCGATCCACGACCGGGTCGGGGCGCCGCGGCTTTACCGCTAGACCGGCGCGGCGCCGCAAGCCTGGCACGGCATCCGCCGGCACGGACGGGCCCGCCCGTCATGCTGGCGTAGAGACCGGATGCGGATGGGTAATCTGAAGTTCATTTCAGGTGTCAGGATCAATCAACAAGTCATTGTGATAATTTTGGAAAAAGAACTGCGATATCGGCCCTCCCGCTGACAGAAGCTGGTCCGGTATCGGCCACGGGGATGCGAACCGGTGCGGGCATCGGGCCCAAACCCGTCATTTTCCGCAGCGACGGTCCGGTGCGGGGGACATGCTGCCCTGGTTTGGGGAAGGCGACCGAAACGTGCTTCCCTCGACCCGCAAGCCGGGGTAAACGGGCCGGGAGAGCACCCCTGCGGCCTTGAGGAAACCACCCATGAGCACGATCATCGACATTCACGCCCGCGAAATCCTGGACAGTCGGGGCAATCCCACGGTCGAGGTGGATGTCACGCTGGAGGACGGCTCGATGGGCCGGGCCGCGGTGCCCTCGGGGGCCTCGACCGGCGCGCATGAGGCGAACGAGCGGCGCGACGGCGACAAGGCGCGCTACAAGGGCAAGGGTGTCCTGGAGGCGGTCGCTGCGGTGAACGGCGAGATCGCGGAAGAGATCGTCGGCTTCGACGCGACCGAACAGGTCGGCATCGACCGCACCATGATCGAGATGGACGGCACGCCGAACAAGTCGCGCCTCGGCGCGAACGCCATCCTGGGCGTCAGCCTCGCGGTGGCCAAGGCCGCGGCGGAGTTCACCGCCCAGCCGCTTTACCGTTATGTCGGCGGCACTTCGGCGCGCGTGCTGCCGGTGCCGATGATGAACATCATCAATGGCGGCGAACATGCCGACAACCCGATCGACATCCAGGAATTCATGATCATGCCGGTCGGCGCCCAGGATATCCGCGAGGCGGTGCGGATGGGCTCGGAAGTGTTCCACACGCTGAAGAAGGAACTGTCCGCGGCCGGCCACAACACCAATGTCGGCGACGAGGGCGGCTTCGCGCCGAATCTGAACTCTGCCCGTGATGCGCTTGATTTCATTCTGAAATCGATCGAGAAGGCAGGTTACAAGCCGGGTGAGGACATCTACCTCGCGCTCGACTGCGCCTCGACGGAGTATTTCAGGGGCGGCAAGTACGAGATGAAGGGTGAGGGCCTGTCCTTGAGCCCGGAAGAGAATGTGGACTGGCTGGCGAAGCTGGCGGCGGATTATCCGATCATCTCGATCGAGGACGGCTGCGCCGAGGACGACTGGGACGGCTGGAAGCTCTTGACCGAAAAGCTCGGCCACAAGCTGCAACTGGTGGGCGACGATCTGTTCGTGACCAACCCCACGCGTCTGGCGCGCGGGATCGCAGA
The DNA here is from genome assembly GCA_046294075.1 of Tabrizicola sp. Taxonomy (GTDB): domain Bacteria; phylum Pseudomonadota; class Alphaproteobacteria; order Rhodobacterales; family Rhodobacteraceae; genus Tabrizicola. The sequence goes on from JBKBJC010000003.1 coordinate 132,171, forward strand.
CGGGGTTGCGAACTCGATGCTGGTCAAGGTCAACCAGATCGGCACGCTGACCGAGACGTTGCAGGCCGTCGAGATGGCGCATCGCGCGCGGTACACCAACGTGATGAGCCACCGGTCGGGCGAAACCGAGGATTCGACGATTGCCGACCTCGCGGTGGCCACGAACTGCGGGCAGATCAAGACCGGCTCGCTGAGCCGTTCCGACCGGCTGGCGAAGTACAACCAGTTGATCCGCATCGAGGAGATGCTGGGCGAGACGGCGGAATACGCCGGTCGTTCGGTGCTGAAGGTCTGAACCGGGCGGCAAGGATTCTCGAAAATCCCTGCAAATCTTTTCGGAAAGATTTGAGGGCTCCTCGGGCACGGAGCGCAGCACCATGGCCTGCCGCGTGAAGTGGATGGCGCAGCCGGGAAACAGCGTCCCGAGTCGCGCAAGCGTCGCGTTGACCACCACGGGGATTGCCCCCGGCGCCTCGTCATGGTCGGACGGGTGCCCGAAGTGGACAGGTGCATGCAGCCGGCCCTCGGCGTCCTGGCGAAGCTCCTGTTCGGGCGTCGTCAGCACCACGCGGCAGATCCGCGGCTGCGGGTTCGTCGCGATGACAAGGCCGGGGGGTATGAGCATCGGCAGACTTTGACCGAGGGGCCGCACCAGATCGGGCGTTCCGGTCCCGGTGTCGAGGAACACCCTGTCGGGCGGCATCGGTCCGAGATCGGTGACAATGCCGCTGACCCTGCCCTGCCGGATGATCAGCGCCTGCACCCTGGCCCGGATCACCCTGGCACCCCAGGGCCCCGATCAGCGCACGGGCCAGCACGGCGGGGTCGGCGACGCCCTCTTCGGGGAAGAAGAGCGCGCTGTCGGGGACCGGGCCGAGGGCAAGCAGGCGTTCGGCGACCTGCGGGCGTATCAGCCGCGCGACCCTGTATCCCGGCACCGACAGGTCGGAGGCCCTCTCCTCCTGCCCTCCCCCGTCGCCTCGTCCAAGTGACAGCCTTGCCCACTGGTGGTCAGGCAGGCGATCTGTTCGCTCCGGCGGCGGTGCGCGGCAAGGCCTTCGTGGCGCAGGTGATGGTGCGGGCGGCTTGGACAGCAGGAGGCGTTGAGCCATCCGAAGCTGGCGGCAAAGTCAAGGCCGCCCTCGGCATGGGTGGAGACAATCCTTGCGGTCTGGCCGCGCCGGGAGAGCTGTCAGGCAAGCGCAGCGCCCTTGATCCCCGCTCCGACGATGAGGTTCGCTGTCATGCGCGCAGGCTGACATGGCTGCGGCGGCTTGGCAACGGCGGGGCGCTCGGGCTAGGTCTGGTCCATGCTGATCCTCTTGAACAAGCCCTACGACGTGCTGTGCCAGTTCACCGACGGCGAGGGCCGCGCGACGTTGGCCGATCTCGTGCCGGTCAAGGGCGTCTATCCGGCCGGGCGGCTGGACCGCGACAGCGAGGGCCTGGTGGTGCTGACCGATGACGGCGGCCAGCAGGCGCGGATCGCCGACCCGCGGCACAAGCAGGAAAAGACCTATTTCGCGCAAGTAGAGGGCGTAGTCGGCGAGGCGGCGCTGGAGCGGCTGCGCAAGGGTGTGGTGCTGAACGATGGCCCCACCCTGCCCGCACGGGCGCGGGCGGTGGATGAGCCCGCCTGGCTCTGGCCCCGGGTGCCGCCGATCCGGGTGCGCAAGACGGTGCCGGACGGATGGATTGAACTGTCCATCCGCGAGGGGCGCAACCGGCAGGTACGGCGGATGTGTGCCGCCGTGGGGCTGCCCTGCCTGCGGCTGATCCGCTGGCGGGTGGGGGACTGGACGCTGGAGGGTTTGGCGCCGGGGGACTGGAGGGAAGCGTGAGCGCAGAGGCCATCATCGCGACGCTGGGCCTGCAGCCGCACCCGGAGGGCGGCTGGTATCGCGAGACCTGGAAGGGGCCGGAGATCGGGGGGAGGGCCAGCGGCACGGCGATCCTGTTCCTGTTGCGGGCGGGCGAGCGATCGCATTGGCACCGCGTGGATGCGGACGAAATCTGGCTCTGGCATGCCGGGGCACCGCTGATCCTCTCGCTGGGCGAGACGGAGGCGCGGGAGATGCGGCTGGGGCCGGACGTGCTGGGCGGCGAGGTGGTGCAGGCGGTGGTGCCCGCGGGCTGGTGGCAGGCGGCGCGATCCACCGGCGACTGGACGCTGGTCAGCTGTACGGTGAGCCCCGGTTTCCGCTTCGAGGGCTTCGAGCTGGCCCCGAAAGGGTGGAGCCTGTGAGGGACCATCGCGCCTTTCTCGCCTCGGTTCCCGCCGATCTGCGCGAGGCGATGACGGAGCGGACGGATGGGCCGGGCCTCTGGCATCTGGCGGGGCATCTGGGGCTGATCGTGGCGGTGGGCGCTCTGATCGCGGCGGGGGTGCCGGGCTGGGGACTTCTGTTGCCGGTGCAGGGGGTGCTGATCGTGTTCCTGTTCACGCTGGAACACGAGGCGACGCATCGGACGCCGTTCCGGTCGGTCTGGCTGAACGACTGGGTGGGGCGGTGCTGCGGGCTGCTTCTGGTGCTGCCCTTTGAATGGTTCCGCGCCTTTCACATGGCGCACCACCGCTGGACGAACCTGCCGGGCAAGGACCCGGAGCTGGAGCGGCCGAAGCCCGCGACGCAGGGGGCGTGGCTCTGGCAGGTTTCCGGCCTGCCCTACTGGAGCGCCGAGGCCCGGCTGATGGCGCGGCTGGTCGCCGGGCGGGCGGACGACGGTTTCGTCGCCGAGGGTGCCAAGGCGCGGGTGGTGGCCGAGGCGCGGGGAATGGCGGTTGTCTATGGGCTGGCGGGGCTGTCGCTCTTGTGGAGCGATCTGCTGATCTGGCTCTGGCTGGTGCCGGTCCTGCTGGGCCAGCCCTTCCTGCGGCTCTACCTTCTGGCCGAGCATGGCGACTGCCCGGAAGTGGCGAACATGTTCGAGAACACCCGGACGACCTTCACCACGCGGGCGGTACGATGGCTGGCCTGGAACATGCCCTATCATGTCGAGCATCATGTCTGGCCGACCGTTCCCTTCCATCGCCTGCCAGAGCTGCACGGGATGATGCGGGAGGAGCTGAAGGTCACCGCCGAGGGCTATGCGGCCTTCACCCGTGACTATCTGGCGCGGCGTCCACGCTGGGCAGAGGAGCGGAGGACCTGAAATCAATGACTTGGCCGTGGGCATTCACGGTCTGTCAACCCTGACGGCGCGGCCCTGAGGCAGAGGTCGGATGCCTCCGGCGGGAGTATTTCGCAAAAGGGCAAGAGCGGGGGCGGGTTTTTCACGATTGTGCCGGGCACAAGATCGGGGTGGCCGACGGCGAAGGGTTTCGCTAGGGGTGCCCCATGAGCGACACCCCTGCCCCGCCCCGCGCGGCCGTGACCGGCGGCGACACCCTGCCCGGGTTCCTTTACGCGCTGACGGCCTATATGCTGTGGGGGTTCCTGCCGATTTACATGAAGGCGCTGGCGCATATCCCGCCGGTCGAAGTGATCGCGCATCGGGTGGTCTGGTCGGTGCCGATCGCGATCCTGGTCCTCGTCTGGCTGGGTCGGACGGCGGATCTGCGGGCCGCGCTGAAGAGCCCCCGGATGCTGGGGATGGCCGCGATGACCGCGGCGCTGATCAGCGTCAACTGGGGGATCTATGTCTGGGCCATCGGGTCCGGCCACGCGCTGGATGCGGCCTTGGGCTATTACATCAATCCGCTGTTTTCCATCTTCCTCGGCGCGGTTTTTCTGGGCGAGCGGATGGGGCGGATGCAGCTGGCGGCGATCGCACTGGCGGTGGTGGCGGTCGCCATCCTGACCTGGGAGGCCGGGAGTTTGCCCGTGGTGGCGCTGGGGCTGACGCTGACCTGGGGGGTCTATGCCTATCTGAAGCGGCGCCTGCCGATCGGGCCGAACCAGGGCTTCACGCTGGAGGTGCTGATCCTTCTCGCCCCGGCGCTGGCCTGGATCGGCTGGCTTCAGGCGCAGGGAACGGGGCATTTCCTGGCGGGCGTCGTCTGGGACGATGCGCTGCTTCTCGGCTGCGGGGTGGTGACGGCGGTGCCCTTGATGATCTACGCCAACGGGGCGAAGGGGCTGACCCTGTCCACCATCGCCATCATGCAGTACATCGCCCCGACCATGATCTTCCTGACTGCGGTCTTCGTCTTCGGCGAGCCGTTCAGCGGGGTGAAGCTTGTGGCCTTCAGCCTGATCTGGGCGGCACTGGCGATCTATTCCGCCCCCATCCTGGCCGCGCGGATCAGTCGGGCCGGCTGATCTGCCCTCCGCCGACCAGCGCGGGCGCGCCGGTCGTGTCGGGACCCGAGGTCGCCATCTTGCGCAGCACGCGAACGGCGAGAAATGCGAAGGCCTGCGCCTCCAGCATGTCGCCGTCGAGGCCCACCTCCTCTACGGGCAGGATCGGACAGGGAATGCGGCGGCGCAGTTCGCGCAGCATGACCGGGTTTAGCCGTCCTCCGCCCGTCACCAGGATCCGCGTCACCGGGGCCGGAAAATGGATCTGGGACTGGGCCACGCAGGCTGCGGCAAGCGCCGTCAGCGTGGCGGCGGCATCGGCATCGGACAGAAGGTCCAGCTTCGCGAGCAGATCGGGGAATGCATTGCGGTCCAGCGACTTGGGCGGCGCAAGGTCGAACCAGGGATGGCGCAGGAAGCGCGCCAGGAAGTCCTCGTCCACCTCGCCCCGGGCGGCAAGCGCCCCGTCGGCATCCAGCGCCTTGCCGAGCCGGGCCTGCATCAGGTCGTTCAGGGGCGCATTGGCCGGGCCGGTGTCGAAGGCGAGAAGCGCGCCGGGGTTTTCCGGGCCGGGCGCGGTGGGGTCGATCCAGGTCAGGTTGCCGACGCCGCCCAGGTTGAGAAAGGCCAGCGGCTCGGTCGCGCCGAGGTGGCGGGCCAGCGCGAAGTGGTAGAAAGGCGCAAGCGGCGCCCCCTGCCCGCCGATGGTCACATCGGCACTGCGGAAATCCCAGACGGTCGGCAGGCCCAGAAGCTGGGCGAACAGCGCGCCGTTGCCGCATTGGTGCGTGCCGCGCCCGGCCGGATCATGCGCGAGGGTCTGGCCGTGGAAGCCCAGCACCTCGGCCCCGGTGAAGCGGGACAGCAGCTCGGCATGGGCGGCCTCCACCACCTCGGCGGCGGCGGCGGTTTCGGGATCGCCGGGCCAGTGGCCGAGCGCGGCGCGGAGCACTGCCCGCTCTTCGTCCGAATAGGGCCGATAGGCCGAAGGGCCGAAGGCATAGACCGCGCGCCCGTCGGTCTTGACCATCGCCGCATCGACGCCGTCGAGCGAGGTGCCCGACATCGCCCCCAGCGCCCACAAGGCCCCGTCCTTCCGCATCTTCCCTTGGCACCCACGCGAAGCTATACCGCAGGCATCCTAGACCGAGGCGGCCATGCTCTACCATCCGAAATCTGACTTCATGCGTGTGATGTTCGAGCGCGGCTTTGTTGCCGATTGCACGGATTATCAGGCGCTTGACGAGGCATTGTTGAAGGGTGTGGTGCCGGCCTACATCGGATATGACGCAACCGCCCCCAGCCTGCATGTCGGCCATCTGATGAACATCATGGTGCTGCGCTGGTTGCAGAAGACGGGCCACAAGCCGATCACGCTGATGGGTGGCGGCACGACCAAGGTAGGCGACCCCAGTTTCCGCAGCGAAGAGCGGCCCTTGCTTACCCCCGAGGCGATCGACGCCAACATCGCCGGGCTGAAGAAGGTCTTTGCCAACTACCTGGCCTATGGCGATGGCCCGACCGACGCGATCATGCTGAACAATGCCGAATGGCTGGACAATCTGAACTACCTGGATTTCCTGCGCGACATCGGGCGGCATTTCAGCGTCAACCGGATGCTGTCCTTCGAGAGCGTGAAATCCCGGCTGGACCGCGAACAGTCGCTGTCCTTCCTGGAATTCAACTACATGATCCTGCAAGCCTATGATTTCCTTGAAATCCATCGGCGCTATGGCTGTCTGTTGCAGATGGGCGGGTCGGATCAGTGGGGCAACATCATCAACGGGATCGACCTGACGCGCCGGGTCATCGACCGGGAGATCTTCGGGCTGACGACGCCGCTTCTGACCACGAGCGATGGGCGCAAGATGGGCAAGTCGGCGCAGGGAGCAGTCTGGCTGAACGGCGACATGCTGTCGCCCTACGAGTTCTGGCAGTTCTGGCGCAACACGACGGATGCCGATGTGGGGCGGTTCCTGAAGATCTTCAGCGAACTGCCGGTCGAGGAATGCGACCGGCTGGGCGCCCTGGGCGGGGCGGAGATCAACCAGGCGAAGATCCTGCTGGCCAATCACGCGACGACGCTGCTGCACGGGGCCGAGGCGGCGGCTGTGGCAGAGGCCACGGCGCGCGAGGTGTTCGAGAAGGGCGGGATCGGCGACGACCTGCCGACGGTGACCTTGCGGCCCGAGGATCTGGCCGAGGGCGTGGGGATCGTGCAGCTGTTCGTGCGCGCGGGGCTTGCGGCCAGCGGCAAGGAGGCCAAGCGGCTGATCGCGGAAGGCGGCGCGCGGGTCAACGACGAGTTGGTCACCGATCCGGGCCTGCGCTATGGCGCGAGTCATCTGGTCGAGCCGCTGAAGCTGACCGCCGGCAAGAAGCGCCACGCGCTGGTGGTGCTTGAGTAAGGCAGGGCGGCGGCAACCGCCCTGCCCTGTCCTCATTCCTGAACGGTGACCTTGACCATCACGTCGGCCGGGGCCGAGACCTCGCCGTTCCGGCCCTCGCCGCGCTTGATCGCATCGACGACCTCCATCCCCGAGATGACCTTGCCGAAGATGGTGTACTGGCCATCGAGGAAACTGGCGTCGCCGAAGGTGATGAAGAACTGGCTGTTGGCCGAGTTCGGATCCTGGGCGCGGGCCATGCCGACCACGCCGCGCTGGAAGCTGAGCGTGTTGGTGAACTCGGCCGGGATGTCGGGCCTGGACGAACCGCCCCGCCCGGCCATTGAGGTATCGCCGCCGGCCTTGCCGTATTCCACGTCGCCGGTCTGGGCCATGAAGCCGTCGATCACGCGGTGAAAGACCACATTGTCATAGGCGCCCTCTTTCGCGAGCGCGGTGATCTGGGCAACGTGCTGGGGGGCGACATCGGGCAGCAGGTCGATGACCACGGTGCCGTTGGCCTGGCCGGCGATCTCGATCACAAGGTTCGGGCCGGGGCCGTCGGTTTCCTGGGAAACGGCGGGGACGGAGAAGGCGGCCAGCGCCGCGGCGAGGATCAGCTTACGCGACATCGGCGGCCACCCGGACGGTGATCATGCGGTCGGGGTTCGCCGGGGGCTCGCCGCGCGTGATCTTGTCGACATGCTCCATCCCGCTGATGACCCGGCCATAGACCGTATACTGGCCGTTCAGGAAATGGTTGTCGCGGAAGTTGATGAAGAACTGGCTGTTGGCCGAGTTCGGGTTCTGCGAGCGCGCCGCACCCAGCGTGCCCCGGTCGTGCGGCAGTTTCGAGAATTCAGCAGGCAGGTCGGGATATTGCGAGCCGCCCGTCCCCGCCCGGCGCGGGTTGTAGCTGGGGCTGGCCATGTTGGCGTTTTCCACGTCGCCGGTCTGGGCCATGAATCCCTCGATCACCCTGTGGAAGGCCACGTTGTCATAGGCCTTGTCGCGGGCGAGCCGCTTCATGCGCTCGGCATGTTTGGGCGCCACGTCGGCCAGAAGCTCGATCACCACCTCGCCGTCCTTCAGCGTGATGATGATGGTGTTTTCCGGGTCCTTTATCTCGGCCATCGGAGTCTCCTTCGGAATTGCGGTCGGGCGCGACGGTAGCGGCGGCATCCGGCCAAGGGAAGGGCAAAGCGTCGCAACCGGTTGACGGACGCGTGATAACGCGGGCATGTGCAGGCAGGCTTTCACGGAGGATGATGCGATGCCCTGGAAAACGCTGGACGAGATAGACCTTGGCGGCAAGGTGGTGCTGATGCGGGTGGACATCAACGTGCCGATGGACAAGGGCCAGGTGACGGACATGACCCGGATCGACAAGATCCGGCCCACGGTGGACGACATCGTCGGCAAGGGCGGCAAGGTCGTGTTGCTTGCCCATTTCGACAGGCCCAAGGGCAAGGTGGTGCCCGAGATGAGCCTGTCCCATGTCGTCGATGCGCTGGCCGGGTCACTGGGACGCAAGGTGGTTTTCGGGGCAGATTGCGTGGGCGAGGCGGCGGCGGCGGCGATCGCCAAGGCGGGGCCGGGCGACGTGGTGCTATTGGAAAACACCCGGTTCCACCCCGGCGAGGAAAAGAACGACCCCGATCTTGCGGCACAGATGGCGGCGCTGGGGCAGGTCTATGTGAATGACGCCTTCTCGGCCGCGCACCGGGCGCATGCCTCGACCGAGGCCCTGGCGCGGCTGTTGCCGGCCGCCGCCGGGCGGCTGATGGAGGCGGAGCTCAAGGCGCTGGAGGCGGCACTGGGCTCGCCCGAGCGGCCGGTGGTGGCGGTTGTGGGCGGGGCCAAGGTTTCGACCAAGATCGAGCTTCTGGCGAACCTGGTCACCAAGGTCGATCATCTGGTGATCGGGGGGGGCATGGCGAACACCTTCCTGGTCGCGGAAGGAATCGAGGTCGGCCGGTCTCTGGCCGAACGCGAGATGGCCGAGACCGCGCGCGAGATCCGGCACCGGGCGCAAAGCGCGGGCTGCCAGATCCATCTGCCCGTCGATGTGGTGGTGGCGCGCGAGTTCAAGGCGGGGGCAGAGAACCGGACCGTGGACGTTCACCATTGCCCGCCCGACGCGATGATCCTGGATGCCGGGCCCGAGACGGTCCGGCGGCTGGAGCAGGTCTTTGCCTCGGCAAGGACGCTGATCTGGAACGGTCCGCTCGGGGCCTTCGAGATCGAGCCCTTCGATGCGGCGACCAATGCCGCAGCCCAGGCGGCAGCGCGGCTGACGAAGGCCGGCAAGCTGATCTCCGTGGCGGGCGGCGGCGATACGGTTGCCGCGCTGAATGCGGCGGGGGTGGCGGAGGATTTCACCTTCATCTCGACTGCCGGGGGCGCGTTCCTGGAGTGGATGGAGGGCAAGGAATTGCCGGGCGTGAAAGCGTTGATGGGTTGAGTGGAAGGACCCGGAGGGCTATGCCAGCGGTGACATTCGGGAGACGGACATGACCAACGCGAAGATGACCGAACAGGTGCGCAACGGTCGCGGCTTTATCGCGGCCCTGGACCAGTCGGGCGGATCGACCCCCAAGGCGCTGAAGCTGTACGGGATTTCGGAGGGCGAATATTCGGGCGAGGACCAGATGTTCGACCTGATCCACGCGATGCGGGCGCGGATCATCAAGTCCCCGGCCTTTACCGGCGACAAGGTGGTGGGCGCGATCCTGTTCGAGCAGACGATGGACCGTACGATCGATGGGATCCCGACCGCAACCTACCTGTGGGAAAAGCGCGGCGTCGTGCCCTTCCTGAAGATCGACAAGGGGCTGGAAGCGGAAGCCGACGGCGTGCAGCTGATGAAGCCGATCCCGGGGCTGGACGCGCTGCTGTCCCGCGCGGTGAAGGCCGGGATCTTCGGCACGAAGGAACGGTCGGTGATCAATGCGGCGAACCGCAAGGGCATCGCCGCCATTGTCGCGCAGCAGTTCGAGATCGGCCGGCAGGTCGCAGCCCATGGGCTGATGCCGATCCTGGAGCCGGAGGTGACGATCTCCATCCCGGACAAGGCCGAGGCCGAGACGATGCTTCTGGACGAGATCCTGAAGCATCTGGAAGGGCTTGAGGGTCAGGTGATGTTGAAGCTTTCCCTGCCGACGGTGGCCGATTTCTACCAGCCGCTGGTCCGGCATCCCAAGGTGCTGAAGGTCGTGGCGCTGTCGGGCGGCCATTCCCGGGAGGAGGCGAACCGGATCCTGGCGCAGAACCACGGGATCATCGCCAGCTTCAGCCGCGCGCTGTCCGAGGGCCTGAGCGCGCAACAGACGGATGCCGAGTTCGACGCAGTGCTCAAGGGCGCGGTGGACGGGATTTACGCGGCCTCGATCACCTGAGTTCCGCTGTCGCTTTGGGCGGGCGTTGGGAGGGGGGGCTGCGAGCCCCCCCTTTCTCGCTTCAAGCCTTTGAAGGTCGTGAATTTTCGGGATTCACAAGCGAGTCCGCATATGCCATGATTCGCACGGGCCCCCGGCAGAGGGGCCGGAGAAGGGCAGATGTCGGCAGTACATACCCAAAGGGGACTTGGCGGATTGGCCTATCTGGCCTTCGTCTCGGCGCTGGGGGTCTATTTCACCTTCAACGCGGTGCAGGGCGAATATGGCATGTTCGCCCGCGTGGCGATCCATGCCGAGGCCGAGGCCCTGCGGGCCGAGCGCGATCGCCTGTCGGCCGAACTGGCCAAGATGGAAAACCTGACTCACCGGCTGTCGGACACCTATCTGGACCTTGACCTGCTGGACCAGCAGGCGCGCGACGTGCTGGGCTACATGCGCGCCGACGAGATCGCCATCCGCTGAGGCGCCCCTTCCAGCCTTGACCTGCACGCATAGGTGCCATGCCGCGCCGCCCCCGGCGCGACGGGAGATTCCCTTTGACCCAAGAAACACCGATGTTGTATGGATCGTTTAACGCTAAACCATTTTCTGCACCTGCACATAGCCTGGGAGGGGCCCGATGGCGAAGAAGCCCGACGCGAGACCGAACGTCTCGAAGGAAGACCTGCTGAAATATTACCGCGAGATGCTCTTGATCCGCCGGTTCGAGGAAAAGGCGGGCCAGCTTTACGGCATGGGCCTGATCGGGGGGTTCTGCCACCTCTACATCGGGCAGGAAGCGGTGGTCGTTGGTCTGGAGGCCGCGGCGAAGGAGGGCGACAAGCGCGTCACCAGCTATCGCGACCACGGGCACATGCTGGCCTGCGGGATGGACCCCAAGGGCGTGATGGCCGAACTGACCGGGCGCATCGGGGGCTACTCCAAGGGCAAGGGCGGCTCGATGCACATGTTCTCCAAAGAGAAACATTTCTATGGCGGCCACGGGATTGTTGGGGCTCAGGTGCCTCTGGGGGCGGGGCTGGCCTTTGCCGACAAGTATCTGGGCAATGACAACGTGACCTTCACCTACTTCGGCGATGGCGCGGCGAACCAGGGCCAGGTCTACGAGACCTACAACATGGCCGAACTGTGGGCGCTGCCGGTGATCTTCGTGATCGAGAACAACCAGTACGCGATGGGCACGAGCGTGAAGCGGTCGACCAAGTCGACGACGCTCTACGGGCGCGGGCTCGCCTATGGCATCCCGGGCGAACAGGTGGATGGCATGGATGTGCTGGCGGTGAAGGCCGCAGGCGAGAAGGCGGTGGCGCACTGCCGGGCGGGCAACGGGCCCTACATCCTGGAGATGATGACCTACCGCTACCGAGGGCACTCGATGTCCGACCCGGCGAAGTACCGGACGCGGGAAGAGGTGGAGAAGATCAAGACCGAGAAGGACTGCATCGAGCATGTGCGCGATCTGCTGACCCAGGGCGGTCTGGCCTCGGACGAGGAGCTGAAGGCCATCGACAGGGAGATCAAGGCGATTGTGAACGAAAGTGCGGAATTCGCCAAGGAAAGCCCGGAGCCGCCGATGGACGAGCTCTGGACGGACATCTACGCTTAAGGGAGGGGAAATCATGGCCACGCAAGTACTGATGCCCGCGCTGTCCCCGACCATGGAGGAAGGGACGCTGGCGAAATGGCTGGTCAAGGAGGGGGACAGGGTCAAGTCTGGCCAGATCCTCGCCGAGATCGAGACCGACAAGGCGACGATGGAGTTCGAGGCTGTCGACGAGGGTGTGGTGGGCC
>JBKBJC010000038.1:0-24613 GCA_046294075.1 Tabrizicola sp.
GGGCCGGCTCCTGAACCGAAACGGCCCCGGCAGCGAGCGCTCTGCGATAGGCCGCGTCCACGTCGGGCACGTAGAGGTGTACGTGCGAAGGCACGGCAGGCCAGCCGGGCGGATTGGGGTCGCTCAGCATCAGCACGCTGTCGTCGATGCGGAGTTCGGCATGCATTACCGTGCCGTCGCCGCGCAGGAAGCGACGCAGTTCCACCGCGCCGAAGGCCGCCTTCAGGAAGGCGATTGTTGCCTCGGCACCATCGACGATCAGGTAGGGCGACAGAGATGTGTAGGCGTCGGGCTTGTAATCGGTGGTCATGCCGAATGCTCACTTGGGGTTACGGGCAATGGTCATTCGTCAGAGTGTCCAGGCTCGTGCTCGGCGATGCGGATCGCGATCTCGGTCAGCCACTTGGCGGGATCGGAGTCCTGCGCCGGGCCGACGAGGAAGGTTTCCAGCCGGGCCTCGAACAGATCGCCCTCGGGACTCGGGGTCATGTCCCAGGCGATACCCTCCCGCCCGCCCCAGGCGATGAGTTCGGCATTGCCGGCCAGAAGGCTGTCGTAGGACCCGGTCCAAAGCAGCCTTGCATAGCGACCAGCCGGGAGTTCGTCGAAGCCGATGTCGCCTTCCGCCACGCCCGTGCTTTCGACCGGAATGCCGGTTTCGATATCCAGCGTCCCCGCCATGTCGATCCGCCGATAGCGCAGGAACGGTGCCCCGGCCGGAGCAAGGCCGCGACGCCGCAGCCAGTCCTCGACCCTGGCAAAACCCTCTGCCGCGGCAGGGCCGACGTCGGCGAGTGGCAGCCGATGGGCAATGAAGGCGTAGCTTCGCTCCGGCCATTTGACGATCCGGGGCGGGCTGGTGGGGTGCGTGGGCGATTGGATCATGACTGTGCTGTCTCAGGATTCATGAGCTTGTGCTCGGAAGGTGCGTCTTCGATGACGCAGAACCCATGACCGAAGGGATCGCTGCAGAAGGCAACGTCCTTCGGCCCGACGCCGCGGAATTCGCGCTCGACCGTTCCGCCCTCGGCTCGGATGCGCGCCAGAACGGTGTCGAGCGCCGGCACATGCAGGTCGAGATGCACCGGCGTCCAGTGGCGCGCATAGCGCCGCCGGTCGTCGCTGCCCGGCGCCGGGGCCGAGCCTTCGGGTTTCTCGTGCAGGCAAAGCGTGGCGTTGCCGGCGTCGCAGACGGCCATGGTCGGAAAAGGCCGCGCGATCTCGGCGAAACCGAACACTGCACCGTAGAAGCGCAGCCCCGCGGCAAGATCGGGCACGTCGATGCTGAAGTGGGTCGATGTCGTCATGGCCACTCGGGTTGCTGATTGCACACGCTTCATGCAGGGCGCTCCGAGGCTGGTGTTGGAAGAGGCACCCGCATCGCGCCCGGCGCGCGGCGCAGCAGCCAGAGGGCCCAGGCGATGGCCAGCGCCGACAACAGCATTGGTGCGAGCCCGCCCAGCGCCGTGCCGGTGCCGAGGTTGAAGCCCGTGTGCCAGAGCACGGCCAGCACCACGCCGCCGCGCGCGAGTGACGCAAGATGCGCCAGCACGCAGGCACCGGCCAGGATGCCGATGCCGAAGCCGAACAGCAGGCCGGGCGCCCCCATCTCGCGGTAGGTCGCCAGCACGAAGAACATCGGCAAGTGCCAGAGCGCCCAGATTGCCCCGGTGGCGAGCGTTCCCGCCCGCACGCCCCAGACCGCCTGCGCCCGCGGCAGCAGGAAGCCGCGCCAGCCGAGTTCCTCTCCGAGGCCGTTGACGATCACGATCGCCGCGAGCGTCGCGCCCCAGGGCAGGACCGGCAGGCCCGAATAACGGTTCAGGCCTGCCGGATCGGCGCCGAGCGCGACGGCGAGCGCGATGACCGGAAGCGGCGTCAGCGCCAGCACCCAGGGCAGCGGCCTGCCCGGCAGAGTGCCCAGCCGGCGTGCCAGATCGCGCAGCGCGGGCCGTCCGGCGACCGCGGCCAGGCTCGCCGCGGCCGCTGCCGGCGCCAACAGCCCCGGAAGATGGGTCGGCAGGGTGCCTTTGGTCACGATCAACCCGCCCAGCCACAGCGGCGCCCAGGCCAGCCAGGCCAGCGCGTATGCAAGCAGACAGAACAGGACGATTTCACGCCGATGACGGTCACGCGCATGGATGTCGGCGGAGTCCCGCGAGACCTGCGGATCAGGCGGCACCGGGCGCACTCTCACCCCCGCCGGGCGGCGTCGATGGCGGCCACGTCGATCTTCTGCATCGTCATCATCGCGGCGAAGGCGCGGCGGGCTTCCTCGCCGCCCGCGGCCAGCGCTTCGGTGAGCGTTCGGGGCGTGATCTGCCAGTTGACGCCCCAGCGGTCCTTGCACCAGCCGCATTCGCTTTCCCGCCCACCGTTGCCCACGATGGCGTTCCAGTAGCGGTCGGTCTCTTCCTGCGTGTCGGTGGCGATCTGGAACGAGAAGGCCTCGCTGTGCGGAAAGATCGGCCCGCCATTCAGCCCGAGACACGGGATGCCGCAGACGGTGAACAGCACCACCAGCACGTCGCCCGCCTTGTTGCCGGGGTTGTCCATGGGCGAGCGGATCACGGCCGTCACTTCGCTGTCGGGAAAGACCGAGGCGTAGAAGCGCGCCGCCGCCTCGGCCTCAGTGTCATACCAGACGCAGATGGTGTTCTTGGGGATCATGCTGGTTGCCTTTCGCGTTGAAGTCTCATTTCAGGCGTTCAAGCCTGCCCTTGAGGCGGTTGTTGGCTTTGTCCCGCCGGATGGCCTGCGCTTTGGCGAGCCAGCGGGCAAGGATGGCGGTGTCGATCCGATCGGCCGCCGAAGCGTTGTTCACAGAGAAAATCTCCGGCGCTGCGGAGCCTGGGAGCGTCATGCGCTGCCTTCCCCGCCTTGCAGGGTCACCCACGTCAGCCTGTGCGGATCCTTGTGCGCGCGTCTTGCCGTCGGTGCTCATCGCCAGCTTGGGGTCGCGCGCGAGCGTGCGAATGAACGCGACGCGACGAAAGCGCAGTGCCGACCAGTCGTCGTCGATGGCGATCTGGCGCACCCCCTCGAAGCCAAGCGCGCCGAGCGGAGCCCAACTCGCGTCGCGACCGACGTCGGACGCGTAGCGCCGCGACGACTTCTTCGGATAGGCGAACCAGACAATGGCATCGCCCTCGGCTTTGGTCGCAACCTCGGGCGCCAGCCGGGCGATCTCGGCACAGGAGCGGACGAAGACGAGATAGGCATCGGCCGCGGAGAGCTGCGCCGTGAGCGTCACATCCTCGGACCAAGACCCAACGAGGGGTTCGAGGTCGGGCGGCGCGCCGTGCACGGCCAACGTCGCGCCTGCCTTGATCTGAAGTTTCTTCAGGACCGGGTTCATCCTTCCGCACTCTCGGGCGAGCCATCCTGCATGATGCCCCACTTAAGCCCGAAGGGATCCTGCACCATGCCCCAGTCGTCGCCCCAGGGCTGGCGTTCGTAGGGCGCGAGCACGATGCAGCCAGCGGCAACCGCGCGGTCCCACCACATCCGGCCGTCCTCGACCACCAGTTGAAGATGGCCAAAGCCCGGCTGGATCGCGCGCACCTCGGCCCCGCCGGGGTTCATCGTGCTGTCGGTCATCATCAGCGCGCCGCCGTTGATCAGCACCTGCCCGTGCATCACGCCGGGGCTGCCGTCGAAGAAGGGCATCCGGCCGATATCCTCGGCCCCGAAGGCGCGGGCGTAGAAATCCATCGCCTCGGCGGTGCGGCCCGCCATGGCGATATAGGGCAGAACGCCCTGCATGGGGTTTGCCCCCGCGGGATCGGGTTGCGTCATCTTGTCCTCCCTGACAGGGCATCCTTGCGTGCCGACGTTTGATTTGATATCAAAATATCATGCCCGAGACAACCCCTGATCTCCTGCCGCGCGACACGATCCTGCATATCCGCGACACCTGCCTGTGCCTCGCGGTGCAGCGCGCGGCGCGCAGGC
Organism: Tabrizicola sp.; assembly: GCA_046294075.1. Taxonomy (GTDB): domain Bacteria; phylum Pseudomonadota; class Alphaproteobacteria; order Rhodobacterales; family Rhodobacteraceae; genus Tabrizicola. The sequence continues at coordinate 3,955 of JBKBJC010000038.1, forward strand.
TGGCGCGGCGCTTCGATGCCGCACTGCGCCCCTTCGGCCTGACCAACGGGCAGTTTTCTCTGATGGTGGCGCTGAACCAGCCCGAGCCGCCGCCGATCGGCCGGCTCGCGCCCTTCCTCGGAATGGACCCGTCCACGCTCACCGCCGCCGTCAAGCCGCTTGCCCGCCGCGGCCTGCTGGTGGCCGAACCCGACCCGGACGATGGCCGCTCCCGCCGCCTGCGCATCACGCCCGAGGGCGTGGCGCTGATGCGGCGGGCGGTCGAGGTCTGGCGGACGGAACACGCCAAGCTCGAGGCCGAGATGACAGAAGGCCTTCCAGATACCCTCCGGCGGAGCCTCGCCATGGTGCTCTGACATTCGCAAATTCCGCCGCGACCGGGCGCCAGCGACGTGGAGAAGGTTGGATATCAGGTCGACGACATCTCCACGCGCCGCTACAGCAAGGCCGAGCACCGCCGCGCGCTGCTGCCGCTGCTGAACGACCGGTCGGAGGGATCAGTCGAGTTCAAGCACCAGAACATCAGCGCGGTGCTGAAGGGCCTCGGCGAGGATTGGATCCCCGATTACAAGCCCGCGTTCAACTTCCAGATAACTCTGGTGGATGCCCTTGCCCGATGGCTGGCGCTGAACCCGGCCTGGCTTGGGTGCCAACCGGGGCTGCAACCCGCCGCTGGCCTGCGCGAGGCGGCGCAGATCTGGATCGGACCGACGCCGACGCTGTCGAACCAGCCGCCTCCGCAGGAGCTGGACCAGATGCTGCACATCGCCCGAAAGTTCGACGTGGCGGGCCGGGACGAGCGCAACCGGGCCCTCGGCCGCGCGGGAGAGGAACGTGTGCTGGCGCATGAACGGGCGTCATTGCGGACGGCAGGACGGGACGATCTGGCGCGCAAGGTGCGCTGGGTGTCAGAGGAGGATGGCGATGGCGCGGGCTACGACATCGCGACTTTCGCCCCGGACGGGCTCCCGCGGCTGATCGAGGTCAAGACGACGAACGGATGGGAGCGCACGCCCTTCTACATCACCCGCAACGAGCTGGCCGTGGCCGAGGAGCGCCGGCGGAATGGCGCCTGTTTCGGCTCTGGAATTTCTCACGCGAGCCAAAGGCGTTCGAACTGCATCCGCCACTGGACGCGCACGTCTCGCTGACCGCGACGACGTTACAGAGGAGTTTTCACTGAGGCTCAGTCGAACACCCGCTCCGGCTGTTCGTGCCACGGCAGGGCCGCGACATCGGTCAGTTTCAGCAGGGTCACGGCGGGCACCTCACGCTTGTAGACCAAGCGCTTGAGAACCCCCGGCGCGAGATAGGCGAGCCGCAGCTGTCGGCTGACATGGCGTTCGGCCAGCCCCACGGCTTTCGCCAGATCGGTAACCGTATTGAACTCGCCAGCCTCCATGCGCCGCCGCCAACCCCACGCCCGGCCGATGGCGCGCAGGATATGCGGATCCTGCGTCCGGTCTTCGCTCGGCAAATAGGTTGCGGGCGGCATGATATTCGGCCGCCCGTTCTGCTTGCGGACCTTGAGCGGCACGAAGATCTGGATGGACTCATCAGGGTTCATCATTCCGCCGCCACCTTCTTTCGTGGCGCCATCATGTCGCGCATGACGCCCGAGACGCCGTCGGTCCGGATATCGATCACCAGCCCCTCGGACGTCACGGTGACCCGGCGCACCAGCACCTGCACGATCCGGGTCTGCTCTGCAGGGAACAGCTGGCCCCAGACGTCCTCGAACGTCTGCAGCGCGGAGATGACGTCGGCCTCGGCGAAGGCGTGACCCTCGCGCGCCAAGTGGGCGATGACCTGTGCCGTGATCGACGGCGCGCGCATCACCCGCCGCAACTCGGTCATCACGGCCGCTTCCACGAGGTCTGCGGACAGGCGGCGCGGGATGCCCTCATCGCTGGGTTCGCGATTCTTGATGACGTCCATCGAGACGTAGTACCGGTATCGCCGCGCGCCCTTCTTCGTGCTGCTCGGGGTCATGGCGGCACCCGTGGCCGTAAAGATCAGCCCCTTGAGCAACGCAAGCGCCTGCGCGCGGGTGTTGTTGGCGCGCTTTCGCGGGCTCTCGCGCAAGATGGCACGGAGCTGATCCCATAGCTTCTGGTCGATGATGGCCTGATGCTCGCCGGGATAGGCCTTGCCCTTATGGACCGCGTCGCCGCGATAGACGCGGTTCACCAGCACCCTGTAGAGGTATCCCTTGTCGACCAAGGTGCCCTGCTTGTTGCGGAACCCCTTGCGGCGCAGTTCACGGGCCAGCACGGTCGCTGATCCGACCTCGACGAACCTCTCGAAGATGCCCCGCACGGTGGCGGCCTCTTCCTCGTTGACCACGAGCTCGCGATCCTTCACATCGTACTCGAGCGGGACATAGCCGCCCACCCGGCTTGATACATTCCACATCTAGCCGGGTGCTGCGCTGCCGGCGCTAACTGTGAAGTGTCAGGCGGGCATTCTGATGCGGGTTGTTCATCCCTGCGGGTTCTCGGCTGGAGTTTGGCGATTGCAGCCTGACCCCGTTCCGGGTGAACAACCTCCTGAGACTTCACAACCAGGCCGGCTTCCGAAGAGGCACCCGCATCGCGTCCGGAGTGCGGCGCAGCAGCCAGAGGGCCCAGGCGATGGCCAGCGCCGACAGCAGCATCGGTGCGAGCCCGCCAAGTGCTGTGCCGGTGCCGAGGTTGCCCGCCAGATCGCCCAGCGCCTTGACCGCGCCTTCGGCCACGCCCCAGGGCAGCGCGAGGATGACAAGATCGGCCTCTGCTGCCGACATTGCCGGTGCCGATGATCGCGATCCGCATCTGTCTTTCCCCTTGCTTCATTCAATGGAATGGAGATATGCGGCCCTGAAAAGAATTGGTAACGAATAAGCCTCATGTCTGACTTAAGCATATCCGAACTCCGCCGGCTGGACCTGACGCTGCTGCTGGTGTTCCTCGGCCTTCTGCGCCACCGCAAGGCGCTGGACGTGGCGGTTGACCTCGGCCTCACGCAATCCGCCATCAGCCAGTCACTGAAGCGCCTGCGCGACATCTTCGGGGACGAGCTGTTCCTGCGCCGCCCGCACGGGATGGACCCCACCGCGACCGCGCTGGCGCTGGAGGCGCCGGTGGCCGCCGCGGTCGAGGCCCTGCGCGGCGCGCTGGGGGCGGCGCGGGCCTTCGATCCGGGCACCGCGACGGGGCTGGTGCGGATCGCGGCACTGGATGCCGAACAGGCGGTGCTGATCCCGCCGCTGGCCACGAGGCTGCACACCCGCGCGCCGGGGCTGACGCTGACGGTCCTGCCGCTGGGACGCACGGCCGCGATGAAGGCACTGGCCGAAGGTCGTGCCGATCTGGCCTTGGGCTATGTCTGGGAGACGCCCGAGGCCATCTGCAGCGAACGCCTTTACGACGAAGGCTTTCTGGTCGCCGGCCGGCCCGAGGTGCTGCCGGACGCGCCGAAGCTGGACCTCGACACCTATTGTGCGGCGGACCACGTCCTGATCTCGCCCGGCGGCGATCTGCGCGGTGTGGTGGACGACCAGTTGGCCGTCCTGGGCCGCGCACGCCGTGTGGTGCTGGGCCTTCCGGCCTTCCTGCCCGCGCTGGCCGCCGTCTCCGCCTCGCATGCGCTGGTGACGCTCCCGGCCCGACTGGCGCAGGCCTTCGCCCCCGGCTTCGGCCTTGTCACCGCCACGCCGCCGCTCGAGGTGCGCCGCTTTCCCGTCTCGGCCTTCTGGCATCGCCGCAACGATGCCGATCCGCAGACGATCTGGATCAGACAGCAGTTGCTGGGGCTCTGACGGCGCGTCTCTGCTGCGGCAGTTGATCAGCAGGGAAGTATTGCATTGAAAAGGATCGGCTGTTCCAAAGAGGGTCCAGCGTCAGGCCAACCTGCTCCGCCAGCTCGCCACGAACCGGGCAGGCAAGATTTCTTGCCCGGCATGACGTGATGCGGGTGCCGGGCCCTGCGGACCGCGCACCCTGTTGCAAGCCGGCGAACGAATAGCAGGGCCGGCATCCGCCGATTGTGCTGTACGGATCGGCCGAGGGAAGGGTAGCCGCCCGGACTGCCGGAGAGCGGAACATCGGCAACGGTCGTCGGACCGGTGATCGCCGAGGTCCTCGCGCAGGGCTGTCAGGTCACCGTCCCCCGCAAGGCGCAGGTCTGGCCCACCACCCTGCCCCTGCAGACGCGGCGCGGGCGGATGCCCTCAGGCCTCGACCCACAGACCCTCGTCCCGGACGATCCTGTAGGCCTCGTCCAGCGACTTCTTCGCCCGCTCGATCAGCACGTCAATCTCTTCGGGCTTGATCACCAGCGGCGGGGCGATGATCATCCGGTCGCCGACGTGGCGCATGATGAGGTTGTTGGCAAAGCAGCGCTCGCGCGTCTTGAACCCGACGGTCCCGGCCTCGCTGGCGAACTTCGCGCGCTTCGCCTTGTTCGGGGTCAGCGCGATCGACCCCATCAGCCCGACCAGCTTCGCTTCGCCCACCATCGGATGGTCGGTCAAGGCCTCCCAGCGTTCCTTCAGATACGGATGCGCCACATCCCGCACATGCTCGACGATCTTCTCGTCCTGCATGATCCGCAGGTTCTCCAGCGCCACGGCACAGGCGACCGGGTGGCCGCTGTAGGTGTAGCCGTGGAAGAACTCCCCTGCCCCACCCACGACATTGGCCACTTCGTCACAGACGATGCTGCCTCCGATCGGCTGATAGCCAGAGGACAGCCCCTTGGCGATGGTCATGATGTGCGGCTTGATCGCGAAAGTTTCGGACCCGAACCAGTTGCCGGTCCGCCCGAAGCCGGTAATTACCTCGTCGGCGATCAGAAGGATGCCGTACTTGTCGCAGATCCGCTGGATTTCCGGCCAGTAGGTCCTGGGCGGCACGATCACGCCGCCCGCGCCCTGGATCGGCTCGCCGATGAAGGCCGCCACGTTCTCGGGGCCCACCTGAAGGATCTTCTCCTCCAGCTGCCGCGCGCGCGCCAGGCCAAACTCGTCCTCCGACATGTCCCCGCCCTCGCCCCACCAGTAGGGCTGGTCGATATGCTCGATCCCGTCGATCTTGCCGCCATGGGCATGGATCGGCTTCATGCCGCCCAAGGAGCCGCCGCCCATGGTGGACCCGTGATAGCCATTCCAGCGCGCGATGATGGTCTTGCGCCAGGGCATGCCCTTCACGTCCCAGTAGCGGCGGACCAGACGGATGTTGGTGTCGTTCGCCTCGGACCCCGAGCCGGCAAAGAATACATGGTTCAGATCACCGGGGGCCAGCTTGGCAATCTCGGCCGCCAGGGCAATCGCGGGCACATGAGTCGTCTGGAAGAAGGTGTTGTAATAGGCCAGCTCCTCCATCTGCCGCGCCGCGACCTGGGCCAGTTCCTTGCGGCCATAGCCGATGTTGACGCACCACAGACCCGCCATCCCGTCGATGATCCGGTTGCCCTCGCTGTCGGTCAGCCAGACCCCTTCCCCCCGGGTGATGACCCGCGCGCCCTTGGCCGCCAGCCCCGCCTTGTCGGTGAAGGGATGGAAATGGTGCGCCGCGTCCAGACGCTGCAACTCGGCCGTGGGCATGTGGTTGGTGATCATGTTCATCGGGGTGACCTCGCGGAATCAGCAGGGCCCAGATGCCCCGTCTTGCCCACAGGATATGATCAAACGCGCCGCCATACAAGAAATTTGATCAAATTATGAAACGTCTTTCTCTTCCCCAAATATCCTGGAGGTTTGGGGGTGAAACCCCCATCCCCCGAGGAGGAGGGCGCAAGCCCCGACGACGAGACAAAGGCCGCGCGCGCCAGCGCTCCTTTCGAAAACCGTCAGTGCCCCTCGACCAAGGCCTGCCGCACATGATCGATCCCCTGCTGGATGTCGCGCTCGATGGCACTGGCCAAAGCCGTCGCATCTCCTGCCCGCATGGCAGCAATGGCCTCTCGGTGCAGGTCCGGGGCCACCTCGCGGCCATAACGATCAATCACCGCCCGCAGGCTTGGCCCCGCGCGCAGCCACAAGGACCGCGCCAGGTCCAGCAGGACCGGGGCCTCCGCCGCCTCATAAAGCGCAAAATGGAAGGCGTGGTTCGCCGCGAGGTAATCCGGCAGCTTCCCCGCCTCGATGGCCCGGTTTACCGCCCCGTCGATCGCCTCCAGCCGGTCGATCTGCGCCGCTGTCAGCTTCGGGGCCGCCAGTTCCGCCAGTTTCGGCTCGATCGCCAGCCGTGCGAAGGCCACCTGTTCCAGCAATTGGGCCGACAGTTCCGGCACCGCCACCCTGCGGTTCCCTTGCGGCAGAAGCGCGCCTTCAGCGGTCAGACGCCGGATCGCCTCGCGCACGGGGGTCATGCCGGCCCCCAGATCGGCGATCAGCCCCTGGATCGTGACCGGAGCTCCCGGCGCCAGATGCCCGAACAGGATCATGTCGCGCAACCGCGCGTAGGTGACCTCGTGACTGGGGATCTTGCGGGTCTCGGCGTCCATCGGGGCTCCCTTCGGCTGCCCCCTTTATGACCGCATCGGCCCGGCAATCAAGAGTTGATCAAATCCCTCGGGCCAGAACCTCAATCCGCTTTGGGCGCATAGCGGAACCGCGTCACATCCGCCGTCCAGCCCTGCCCGGTCAGGTCATGCGCCACGACGCCGACAAACGCGCCGGTAAAGCTGGCGTGCTCCCCCCGCCCGCCTTCGTCCGACACGACTGACGCATCGAGTTCCGGCCCCACCGCCGCCCCGTTGACGCTGAACCGTTGCACCGCCCGGTCCACCGTCACCCCAAGCGTCACCTTGCCCTCGGCCACCGGGAACCGGCCGTGAAAGGTCAGCGCCTCGCCCGGCCAGTCGCCAAGGCACGAGACCAGCACCACCACCCGCAGCCCGCCTTCGCGCGTCACCAGCGCCGCGTGGAACTTGTGCCGGTTGTAATAGGTGATGAGGCCCGCCGCCCGCTGCCAGTTCGGCGGGTCGGCGATCACGTCACACTCCGCCGCATACGAAGGCTCATCCTGCCGCCGCGCAACAAGGCTTTGCTCGAACCAGGACCCCAGACTTTCGCGCCCGATCAGCCGCAGCGCGCTCCCTGTCATCTGGAAAATCCGCTCCGGCACGGGCGTCCGCAGCCACTGGAAATCCATTGGCAGCACCGATCCGGTGAAGTCATATTCCACCGCCCGGGCGACCGCCCGCTCCGCCGGCAGATCGACCGAGGACGGGGGCAGCATCCCGCCATCCTTCAGCCACAGCCAGCCGTCGCGCCAGATCACCTCGGCCAGCCCGGTCTCGCGCCCTGTCGCACAGAACAGTCCCCGAGGGCCCTGCTGCGGCCGCCCGCACAGGAAGGAATGCCAGAACCGCCCGTCATGCCCCTCGACATATTGCCCATGCCCCATCCGCTGAATGGGGTTCCCGGGATTGAAACGCGCGGTGATCACATGCTTCTGCGGATGCGTTTCATACGGCCCCCGGATGTCCTTCGACCGCGCAAGCGTCACCGCATGGTCATAGCCGGTGCCGCCCTCGGCGGTCGTGAGGTAGTAGTAGTCGCCATGCCGGAACAGATGCGGCGCCTCGGTCAGCCCGAGGTCGGTGCCGGTGTAGATCGTCGTCACCTCGCCCAGAAGGCCGCTTTCCGGGTGCCATTCCTGCAACTCGATCCCGTCGAAGGCATCATGCGCCGGGTTCAAGCCCGTCCCCCTGCCGCGATGGTTCCAGCGCATGTTGACGAACCACTTGCGCCCGTCCCGGTCATGGAACAGCGACGGGTCGAAGCCCGAGGAATTGACATAGGTCGGATCCGACCAGTCGCCGTCGATGGACCCGCAGGTGACGATGTAGTTGTGGGCATCCTTGAAGGCTCCATCCAGACGCTTCACATCCGTATAGACCAGCCAGAACCGCCCGTCCGCCCAGGACAGACACGGCGCCCAGATGCCGCAACTGTCGGGGTTCCCGCGCATGTCCAGCTGGCTTGCCCGCCGCAGCGGACGGCTGACCAGCCGCCAGTTCACCAGATCGCGGCTGTGGTGGATCTGCACCCCCGGATACCACTCGAAGGTCGAGGTCGCGATATAGTAATCCTCGCCGACCCGGCAAAAACTGGGGTCGGCATTGAAGCCACGGATCACGGGATTTTCCAGCATGTCCAGACCCTTCGACGGATACGGGCGGAGGGACCCCTCAATCCCCCCGCCCGTGACGGCCCACCCGGCAGGGAGGTGCCGGGCACCGGGGCCGGTTCTCAGCGCAAAAGCGCCCGAGCCTCGGCCGGTGACAGGGCCGCGGGCCGCGTGCAGGTGGTCGTGAGCGTCACGAACTCGCCCGTCTCGCCCGAGGTCAGGCAGGCGGTCATCACGTCCACACCGTGCAGGGTGCGCTCCAGCGAGCAGCGCGCATCGCGGCCCTCTTGCAGCGCGGCCACCATGTCGGCGAGGCCCGCGGTGCGGTAGTTCGCCAGCGGCCCGCGCTGCGGATGCTCCTGGTTCGGCACGCCGAACGGGTGATCCCAGGGCGCGACCTCGGTCAGGTTCCCGGCCTTGTCCGCCACCTCGACCGTGCCGCCGAAGAAGTTCGGATCGGGGACATAGAGCGTGCCTTCGGTCCCGTAGAACTCGAAATGGTTGCGCTTGTGGTGCCAGACATCCCAGCTGGTCGTCAGGTTCACCACCGCGCCAGAATGGAACTCTAGCAGCGCATGGATGTTGGTCGGAGTCTTGACCGGAATCTCCTGCCCCGCCCGCGCGCCCGACCCGATGGTCCGCGTCGGTGTGGCCGAGGAGGTGATCGCCCCCACCCGCTTCACCGGCCCCAAAAAGTTGATGAGGTTCGCCACATAATAGGGCCCCAGATCCAGCATCGGCCCCGCGCCCGGCAGGAAGAAGAACTCCGGGCTTGGGTGCCAACCCTCCGGCCCGTGGTTCTGCACACAAGCGACCGCCGCCGTGATCGTCCCGATCCGCCCCTCGTCGATCAGCGCCCGCGCCTGCTGGTGCGCCCCGCCCAGGAACGTGTCGGGCGCACAGCCCACGGCCAGCCCCTTCGACGCCGCCAGATCGCGCAGCGTCTTGCCCTCGTCCAGGGTCAGGACCAGCGGCTTTTCCGAATAGGCGTGCTTGCCCGCCTCCAGAATCCGCTTCGTCACCGCGTAATGCGCGTCCGGGATGGTCAGGTTGATGACCACGTCCACATCGCGGCTTGCCAGAAGGTCATCGACCGACTGCGCACGCACGTTGAACTCCTCGGCCCGCGCCTTCGCGGCCTCCATGTTCACATCGGCGACGGCCCGCACCTCCAGCCCCTTGAACAGCGGCGCCAGCTGCAGATAGGCGCCGGAGATATTGCCCGCCCCGATGATACCGATACCCAGATTTGCCATTTGTCTTTTCCTCAGAAAGCTTTGGCCGAAGCGATGGAACGGGTGGCGAACCGCGCGTCATCCTTCGGGTTGTCGTGTTCCATGACGAAGTGCCTGACCCCGATCTTGCGCAGCGCGGCCATGATCGTCGGCCAGTCCACCGTCCCATGACCCACGTCGGCCCAGCCGTCCTCGTCGGTGTTCTCCCCCGCAGGGGCAATGTCCTTGACGTGGGCCGCCGTGATCCGGTCCTTGTATTTCTCGATCCAGGCCAAGGGGTCCGCACCGCCCCGGATCACCCAGGCCACGTCCATCTCCCATTCCAGCCCCGGCCCACCCTCGAAGATGCGGTCCTGCGGCATGGACCCATCGGCCAGCGCCTTGAACTCGAAGTCATGGTTGTGCCAGCCAAAGCCGTAGCCCGCCGCCTTGTAGGGCACCCCCGCCTTCTGAAGCCGTTCCCCGAAGGCCTTCCAGCCCGCCGGGTTGGTCGGGCGGTCGTCGGGCATGACATAGGGGCAGTAAAGCCGCTCCATCTTCAGCGCACGGGCGATGCCCAGCACCTTCTCGACATCGCTCTCCAGCTGAGCCAGGCCGAAGTGCCCCGTCGGCATCGCAAGTCCGGTGGCCTTCAGCCCCTCGGCCGTCGCCGCGACCGCTGCGTCATCGGCATAGAGCGCACCATAGCCTTCCACGGCTGTGTAGCCCGCCTTCGACACCATCTCGAAGGTCCGCTTCATGGGCGGGAAGTTGCGCGAGGAATAGAGTTGATAGCTGAACATAGGAGTGCCTTTCGTCAGCCGCCGCAGGTGGCGGAATGGAGATCTCTCAAGGTGAAGACGGGCACCGCCGAGGGATCCTCGGGGGTGAAGGTGATGGTGGTGGGACAGCCGGGAAACAGGGTCACGGCGTTGGTCGAGAAGCGTCCGGGAACTTCGGACTCTACTGCAACAAATGGCGTCAGTGCTCTGACTTTCAGAGATAATTTCCAGAATCCACTCTCCTGCCGGATGTCCGCTGTCAGGCCGGAGGGCAAAAGGTCATAGGCTTTCCAGGGCTTCGGGGCGTGGACATCTCCACCCTGTGCATCGCCCGACCAGGTGAAAGCCAGAACCTCGCCCGTCCCCAGCGCATCGGCGGCCAGGGTCAGCACCGGCACCGACGCATCGGCCGGCACCGTGAGCGTCGCCTCCCCCAGCTTGCGGGTTGTCCCATCCATCGCCGCCGCGTTGGCCGTGACGGTGATCGTCACTGCTTCGGGCCGGTCATTCACAGCCCGCAACTCGATGCAGTCATCCTTCGGCACCGCCGTCACCAGCACCGGCGCGTAGAACCGCGCGGCCATGTGATGCAGGAGCTTCCAGTTGCCGCCGTGATCGAGGCTGGACCAGGAACAGACCGGCCAGGTGTCGTTCAACTGCCAGTAAAGCGTCCCCTGACAATGCGGCTTGAGGCTCCGCCAATGCGTAACCGCCGTCTTGATCGCCAGCCCCTGCTGCACCTGGCTGAGATAGACGAAGTTCGCAAAATCCACCGGAAAGCGGAAATAGCGGAACATCGTCTCGGCGATCCGCGCATTGCCGCCGGGGTTCTTCTGGTGGCTTTCCATCACCGGGGCGGCGATGTTCCAGTCGGCCTTTTCCGCAAAGCGCCGGATCACTGACACCGAGGGGTAGGACTGGAAGCCGAATTCCGAACAGAACCGGGGGCTTACGTCCCGATAGTGATCGAAGTCGCGGCCCTCGTGCCAGACCGACCAGAAGTGCATGTCGCCCGAGGAATCGTCATGCCAGGCATCCCCGAAGGCCAGCGGCCCCGGCGAGGGCGAGGACGGCCACCAGTTCGCCCCCGGCAGCGTGTCCAGAAGTGCCGCCTCCACCGTCCGGTTCAGCCGGTCGTAGTTCACCAGATAGCGGTCGCGGTCGGCGCGCGATTCGGGAAACCAGTTCAACGCCCCGATCAGCTCGTTGTCGCCGCACCAGAGCGCGATGCAGGCATGGTGACTGATCCGGGCCACCACGTCGCGGACCTCGGCATCGACCTCGGCCAGGAACTCCGGCGTCGAGGGATAGAGGTGGCAGGCGAACATGAAGTCCTGCCAGACCATCAGCCCCAGCTCGTCGCAGATGTCGTAGAACCAGTCCGGCTCGTATCGGCCGCCACCCCAGACGCGGATCATGTTCATGTGCGCATCAACCGCCGATTGCAGCAGCCCCCGCACGCCCTCGGGCGTGATCCGCCCGAAGAGCGCATCCGCCGGGATCCAGTTCGCCCCCTTCGCGAACACCCCCCGCCCGTTGACCCACACACCGAAGGACCGCCCCGCCGCATCGGGCTGGCTGACCAGTTGCATGTCCCGCAGGCCGATTCGCCGGACCACCCGCGCCCCTGCGCCGGTCAGCACCAGGTCGTGCAGCACCTGCGCGCCCTGACCAGCGGGCCACCACAGCACCGGGTCGCGGACCACCAGCGAAAGCTCTGCCGTGCCATCGACGACGGGCGACTTTTTCATTATACCACAAAGACTTGCCGTCACTTCTTCACAAGACGCATGAACCCTCAGCCGCAGCTCGACCTGCCCCGGGGAATGAACCTGCCGCACCAGCACATCGCCGATCCGTGGCACAATCGGCTCCAGCCGGATTGCCCCGGACACCCCGAAGATCCCCAGCGCGATGTTCCAGTCCCAGCCGAAATCGCACTGCTGCTTGCGCAGCATGTTGGCATGGGGGATCGGGCCGTTGACCTGTTGATAGGGGATCGGAAACGGCATCCGCGCCGCGCGCGCCAGAGCCTCGCGAACCGGGGATCGGAACAGGATCTCGACCCTGTTCTCTCCGGCGCGCAGGGCCTGCGACACATCCACCCGCCAGCGCCGGTGCACGTTGGAGGCCTCCAGGACCGGAACCCCGTTCAGCCGCACCTCGGCCACGGTGTCCAGCCCCTCGACCACAAGCTCCGAGGCCTGACCGTCATGATCGAAGACCCGCCGCGCCAGCCAGTCCCGCTCGCTGACCCAGCGGCACTCATACTCGTTGCGCCCCCAGTAGGGCTCGGGGATCACCCCCGCGCGGGCGAGGGCCGAGACCCCGTCCCCCGGAAGGTCGAACGGCACGACATGGGCGCCGCTTTCGTCCGAAAGCGTCCAGCGCCCCGCCAGATCGAGCATGGCGTCAGATCCTCTGTTCCGTCCTGGCGTCGAAGATCGAGGCCTTGGGTATATCGAGCCCCAGATGCACCTTCGTCCCCGCCGGCAACCGCCCTTCCACGGGCACCCGCACGCTCATGTTCACCCCCTCGGACCGCAGCCACAAAAGGCTGTCCGCCCCCAGATGCTCGTCGATCTCGACCTCGGCCGGGATCGAGGGCCCCGAAACCGGACCGGTGGATACCGTGATGTGCTCCGGCCTGACGCCAAGGATCGCCTCGTCGCGGTCCAGCACCGCCCCGCCGTCGTATCCGGCAAGGTCGATCTTCGTGGACCCGAACTGGAAGGCCCGCCCGCCGTCCACCGTCCGGCCCCGCAGGAAGTTCATCGAGGGGCTGCCGATGAAGCCGGCGACGAACAGGTTCGCCGGGCGGTTGTAGATCTCCAGCGGCGCGGCAAGCTGCTGGATCACGCCCCCCTTCATCACCGCGATCCGGTCGGCGAGCGTCAGTGCCTCGATCTGGTCGTGGGTCACATAGACCATGGTGTTGCCCAGCTGGTTGTGCAGCCGCTTGATCTCGACCCGAAGCTCGCTGCGCAGCTTGGCGTCGAGGTTCGACAGGGGCTCGTCGAACAGGAAAACGTCCACGTCCCTGACCAGCGCCCGCCCGATGGCCACCCGCTGCCGTTGCCCGCCCGAGAGCGCCGCCGGCTTGCGGTCCAGCAGCGGCTGGATCTGCAGGATTTCCGCCGCCCGCGCGATGCGCCTGTCGATCTCGGCCTGAGGCACCTTCGCGTTCTTCAACCCGAAGGACAGGTTCCCCCGCACCGTCATCTGCGGGTAAAGCGCGTAGGACTGGAACACCATCCCGATGCCGCGGTCCGAAGGCTCGGCCCAGGTGACGTTCTTGCCCTTGATCCAGATCTGCCCGTCGGTGATGTCGAGAAGCCCCGCGAGGCAGTTCAGGAGCGTCGATTTCCCGCAGCCCGAAGGGCCCAGCAGCACCACGAACTCTCCCTCCGCCACGTCCAGGTTCATGTTCTTCAGGACAGAAACAGACCCGAAGTTCAGCGTCAGGTCCTTGACTTCAATCGAATTTCCCATGGATCAGCCTTTCACGGCACCGGCGGCGATACCGCGCACGAAGAGTTTGCCAGAGACGAAGTAGACGACCAGCGGCACGAGGCCTGTCAGCAGGGTCGCGGCCATGTTGACGTTGTATTCCTTCACCCCCTGGACCGAGTTGACGATGTTGTTCAGCTGCACGGTCATCGGGTAGTAGGCGGGCTTGGTGTAGACCACGCCGAACAGGAAGTCGTTCCAGATCCCCGTCACCTGCAGGATCAGCGCCACCACGAAGATCGGCAGGCTCATCGGCAGCATGATGCGGAAGTAGATGCCCCAGAACCCCGCCCCATCGACGCGCGCGGCCTTGAACAGTTCCTCCGGGATCGAGCTGAAATAGTTGCGGAAAAGAAGCGTCAGGATCGGCATCCCGAACACAGAATGGACCAGCACCAGCCCCCAGAGCGAGCCGTAAAGCCCCGCCTCGCGTAACAGGATCACGATCGGATAGAGCATGATCTGATAGGGGATGAAGGACCCGAAGATCAGGATGGTGAAGAAGATGTCCGATCCCTTGAACTTCCAGTTGATCAGCGCGTAGCCGTTCACGCTTGCGATGGCGATCGACAGGATCACCGAGGGCACGGTGATGATGACGCTGTTCCAGAAACCCCGGCTCAGCCCATCGCAGTTCAGCCCCGTGCAGGCCTCGGCCCAGGCCTTGACCCAGGGCTGGAAGGTGATCTCGACCGGGGGCGCGAAGATGTTGCCCATCCGCACTTCCGGCATGCCCTTCAGGCTGGTCATCACCATGACCCACAGCGGCAGCAGGTAGTAGAGGCAGACCACGATCAGGATCCCGTAGAGCATGATGTTGCGCGGGCTCAGCGCCTTCTTCGGCCTTGCCCCGCGTGGCCCGGTCATGGCGGAACTCATCGACAGGTCAGCCATGCTTCTTGCCTCCGAATTCCAGATAGGCCCAGGGGATCAGCACGATCAGCACGGATAGCAGCATCATGGTCGAGGCCGCGAAGCCCTGGCCGAGGTTCTGCGCCTGGAACATGTAGTCGTAGACATACATCGCCGGCACCTGGCTGGCGTTGCCGCCGGGGCCGCCGGAGGTCATGGCGACCACCAGGTCGTAAAGCCGGATGATGCCGGATGCGACGATCACCAGCGTGGTGATGAAGACGGGCCGCATCATCGGGATGATGACCACGACATAGGTCTTCCAGGTCGGGATGCCGTCCACCCGGGCGGCCTTCCAGATGTCCTCGTCGATGCCGCGCAGGCCGGCCAGCATCAGGCACATGACGAAGCCGGTGCCCTGCCACAGCCCCGCGATCAGAAGGCCGTAGAGCACCGTCTGCGGGTTGTTCAGCGGATCGAAGCTGAAGCTCGTCCAGCCCATGTCGCGCACCACGCCCTCGATGCCGAACTGCGGGTTCAGGATCCACTGCCAGACAAGGCCCGTCACGATGAACGACAGGGCAAAGGGATACAGCATGATGGTGCGGAACGTATCCTCGAACCGGATCTTCTGGTCCATCAGTACGGCCAGCAGAAAGCCCATCGCGATGGTGAAGATCAGCGACATCACCCCGTAGAACATGAGGTTCTCGATCGAGATCAGCCAGCGGTTCTGCGACCAGAGCCGTTCGTACTGATCCAGCCCCACCCAGCGCAGTCGGGGCAGAAGCTTCGAGTCGGTGAAGGAATAGACGACGGTCCAGATCGTGCCGCCAACGAAGACAACCAGGGCCGTCGCGATCATCGGTATTGCCGCGATCTTGGCGCTGATGTTGCGGGTCCAGCGCGCCCGCGCGCGTGCGTCTGACATCGGCCCTGCCTCCCCCTCGTGCCGCTCGACTGCGAAAAGGGGGCCGCCCGACCGGGGCGGCCCCCCATGCCCGGACCCGGCTCAGAGGCCCGATTTCAGGTTCTCGACCCATTTCTGGTGGGCATCCTCCGGCGACATGTCCGATTTCCAGAACTCGACCATCAGGTCCTCGTTCAGCTTCTGGACGTCCGGCGACCAGACCATGTCGCCCGAGGGAACGATGTTGCCCCCGGCGAGGATTTCCAGCCCCTTCTTCATGCAGTCGTTTGCAGCCGCCAGGTCAACGTCGCCGCGGATCGGCAGCGAGCCCTTCTTCAGGTTGAAGGCGACCTGAACCTCGGGGCTGACCAGCAGCGCGGCCAGACGCTTCTGCGCGGCTTCCTTTTCGGGATCGTTCAGTTTCGGGAAGTAGAAGGCGTCGCCGCCGGTCGAGATGTACTGGTTCAGACCCAGGCCCGGAAGGCAGGTATAGTCCTTGCCGGCCACCTTCTCGGCCACCTGGAACTCACCCTGCGCCCAGTCGCCCATGATCTGGCCGGCGGCGTCGCCGTTGATGACCAGCGCGGTGGCCTGGTTCCAGTCCTGCACGTTGGACTTGCGCGCCAGTTCGCGGGCGTCCGCCGCAGCCTGGAAGACGGCCGCATAATCCGGGCCCGATGCCACGTCCATGTTCTTGTCCACGTTCACGGCCTTCCAGGCGTCAAGCCCGGCCACCGCGATCTGCATCGCGCCGAAGGCGAGGTTCGACTGCCAGGGCTGGTTGCCCAGAGCCAGCGGGATCTTGCCCGCGGCATCCACCTGCGGAGCCGTGGCCACGAACTCGTTCCAGTTGGTGGGAACCGGGATCCCCAGATCCTCATAGACCTTGTTGTTCAGCCACAACCATTCGGGCGAGTGGATGTTCACCGGCGCACAGTAGATCTTGCCGTCCACGGTGCAGGCATCCAGCAGGCTTGGCGGATAGACGATGTCCTTCCAGTTGTTCGCCTCGGCCACGTCGGTCAGGTCCAGCATCAGGCCCGCCTCGACCAGTTCCAGCGCCTGCTGGCCATGGTTGAACTGCGTCGCCCCCATCGGGTCGCCGCCCGTGATGCGAGAAATCATGATCGGGCGCGCCGTGCCGCCGCCACCGGCGATGGCGCCATCGACCCACTTGTCGCCCGAGGCATCGAACGCCTTGGCAAGCTCTGCCACGGCCGCGGCCTCCCCGCCCGAGGTCCACCAGTGGGTGACCTCCAGCTCTGTGGCCATTGCGGGCATCGCCACGGACATCGCCAGAAGCGCTGTCATCTTGGAAAGTTTCATACCGTCCTCCCGGTTTCTAAAACGTTATAGCAACAGCCTATAACGTTATAGTTTTTCCGATCAACTGATCTTTTCGCTTGTCGCGCCCCGTGACAGAAGTTTTCATGAGGAGATGATCCGCGCCAAGCCGCGCGGGATTAGTCGGGTGAACCGGGTCGATGCCGCACTGCCGAAACAGCGTGAAACCCCTTGCAGGACGGGCGCTTCCCGGCGCAGTGCCATGGGTCTTCTCTGCATCTGCAAAGGGACCTGCAACCGCCGAATCACCTTCCGGGATTCGCTGCGGCCGCACCGCCCGGCGCACAGCCGATGGAGGCTGCGATGGCCGCGCTGTCTGACTCTCCTGCCGCTGATTCGGAGTCCCGCCCCACGCTCAAGACGATCGCCGCCGCCACCGGCCTCGCCATCGCGACCGTCAGCCGGGCGCTGAAGGACGCCCCCGACATCGGCGAGGACACCAAGCGGCGCGTGCGCGAGACGGCCGCACAGCTCGGTTACCGTCCGAACCGCGCCGGTGTGCGCCTGCGCACCGGCAAGACCAATGTCATCGCGCTGGTGCTGTCGACCGAAACCGACATCATGAACCACACCTCGCGGCTGATCTATTCGATCGCCAATGCCCTGCGCGGCACGGCCTACCACCTGGTCGTAATGCCCTTCTTCCCCGACCAGGACCCGATGGAACCGATCCGCTACATCGTGGAAACCGAAAGCGCAGACGGCATCATCCTGAACCAGACCAAGGAGGACGATCCCCGCGTCCGCTACATGCACGAACACGGCTTTCCCTTCGCAGCGCACGGCCGGACCGCAATGGGCATCGACCACCCCTTCTTCGACTTCGACAACGAAGCCTATGGTCGGCTTGGCGCCCGGACGCTGGCGGAACGCGGGCGGCGGCGACTGCTCCTGGTCCCGCCGCCGCGCGCGCACATGTATGCCCGGCACATGACCGTCGGCTTCTCGGACGAGGCGGCCCTGCTCGGGATACCCTTCGAGGTGGCCGAGAGCGTGACCTCCGACAGCGGTGGCGAGGCGGTCGAGGCAGCGATCATCGCGCGCTTCTCGCAGCCCAATCCGCCCGACGGGATCCTGGTCGGGTCGACCACCGCCGCCATGGCCGCCATCGCCGGGGCAGAGCGGACGGGGCGCGTCCTCGGCCGGGATTTCGACCTGGTGGCGAAGGAAGCCATCGCCGTCCTGCGCCGGTTCAGGCAGGATGTGCTGATCGTGCGCGAGGATGTGGGGCGGGCCGGCGAATTCCTGGCCCGCGCCCTGGTGGCCGAGATCGACAAGCGCGACTGGGCCGAACGGCAGGGGCTGGAAGTCCCGGTCAACGTGGAACAGGGCCGCCCGGCCCGGATGGGAGGAACGCAATGAAGACGATGAAGGGGCCGGCGCTGTTCCTGGCGCAGTTCGCGGGGGATGCCGCACCGTTCAACTCTTGGGAGTCGATCACGAAATGGGCGGCCGACTGCGGCTATGTGGGCGTGCAGGTGCCGTCCTGGGATGGCCGCCTGTTCGATCTGGAAAAGGCCGCCGCGTCAAAGACCTGGTGCGACGACTTCAAGGGCGTTGCGGCCGAGGCCGGCCTTCAGGTGACCGAACTTTCCACCCATCTCCAGGGCCAGCTTGTTGCCGTGCATCCGGCCTATGACACGGCTTTCGACGGCTTTGCGACGCCAGCCGTGCGCGGCAATCCGAAGGCGCGGGCCGAGTGGGCGGTGGACCAGGTGAAGAAGGCGCTGACCGCCAGCCGCAATCTCGGGCTGACCGCCCATGCCACCTTCTCGGGTGCCTTGGCCTGGCCCTATCTCTACCCCTGGCCGCAGCGCCCGGCGGGGCTGGTGGAAGAGGCCTTCGACGAACTCGCCCGGCGCTGGACCCCGATCCTGCACCACGCCGAGGAGATGGGCGTCGATGTCTGTTACGAGATCCACCCTGGCGAGGATCTGCATGACGGGGTGAGCTATGAGATGTTCCTCGACCGGGTAAAGGGGCACCGGCGCGCCAACATGCTCTACGACCCCAGCCACTATGTGCTCCAGCACCTGGACTATCTGGACCATATCGACATCTACCACGACCGGATCCGCATGTTCCACGTCAAGGATGCCGAGCTGAACCCCACCGGGCGGCAGGGCGTCTATGGCGGCTTCCAGTCCTGGGTCAACCGCGCGGGCCGCTTCCGGTCCCCCGGCGACGGGCAGGTGGATTTCGGGGGCATCTTCTCGAAGCTGACGCAATACGGCTATGACGGCTGGGCGGTGGTGGAATGGGAATGCTGCCTGAAGCACCCCGAGGATGGCGCACGCGAGGGCGCGGCCTTCGTCGCGGCCCATATCATCCGGGTGACCGAGAAGGCCTTCGATGATTTCGCCGATGCCGGTACCGACCGCGCCGCCAACCGGAGGATGCTGGGGCTCGGTGACTGAGCGCGGCTGCGAGGGGCCACCCCCCCGCACCCCCAGTGGGATATTTCTGGACAGATGAAAGACGAAAGAGGTTAGTCATGCCCATCGACGCCGCCCATACCGCCCGCTCCGAACGCCTGCGCCTTGGCATGGTGGGCGGGGGCCGCGACGCCTTCATCGGCGCGGTCCACCGCATCGCCGCCCGGATCGACGACCAGTACGAGCTGGTCGCAGGCGCCTTTTCCTCGAACCCCGAGAAGGCGCTCGCCTCGGCCGCCGACCTGGGCGTGCCGCGCGCCTATACCAGCTTTGCCGAGATGGCGGCCAAGGAGGCCCGTCTCAAGGACGGGATCGACGCGGTGGCCATCGTGACGCCCAACCACATGCATGCCCCGGTGGCGATGCAGTTCCTCAAGCGCGGGATCCATGTCATCTGCGACAAGCCGCTGACCGCGACGCTGGCCGAGGCGAAGAAGCTGGCCAAGGCGGCGAAGGACTCGGGCGTGGTCTTTGCGCTGACCCACAACTACACCGGCTATCCGATGATCCGGCAGGCCCGCGCGATGATCGCCGCGGGCGAGCTGGGCGAACTGCGGCTGGTCAACGTCGAATATGTCCAGGACTGGCTGACCGAGCCCGTGGACAACAAGCAGGCCGACTGGCGCACCGATCCGGCCCGGTCGGGCGCGGGCGGATCGACCGGCGACATCGGCACGCATGCCTTCAACCTGGCGAACTTCGTCACCGGCCTGACGCTCGACCAGCTTTCGGCCGACCTCACCGCCTTCGTCCCCGGCCGCCGGGTCGATGACAACGGCCATGTGCTTCTGCGCTACAAGGGGGGGGCGAAGGGCATACTCTGGTGCAGCCAGGTCGCCCCGGGCAACGAGAACGGGCTGCGGCTGCGGGTCTATGGCACGAATGGCGGGCTTGAATGGGCGCAGGAGGATCCGAACTACCTCTGGTTCACCCCCTTCGGCCAGCCCAAGCGCCTCATCACCCGTGGTGGCGCCGGGTCGGGGCCCGAAGCTGCGCGCGTCACTCGCGTCCCCCCCGGGCACCCGGAGGGCTACCTCGAAGGCTTCGCCAACATCTACACCGAGGCCGCCCGCGCCATCCGCGCTGCCAAGGCGGGGACCGCCGTCCCCGAGGGCACCACCTTCCCGGGCCTGAAGGAAGGGCTCGAAGGTGTCGCCTTCGTCGATGCCTGCGTCCGCTCATCCGCCAGGAACAGCGCATGGACAGCGCTGAACCTGTAGCCGGCAAGCCCTGCTTGCCCTTTAGCCAAATACTCCACGGGGGTCCGGGGGTGTGAAACCCCCGGCCTTGTCCGCAGGATCCCGGCCCGCCTGCCCGCGCAGCCGCGCCCGCTCGCGCTGCAACCAGAGCACGGTAAGCAGAAGCGGCGCATTGCCGATCTCGCCTGCCGCCATGACCTCGACCAGCCGGTCGAAGGACAGAAGGTGTCCCTTGATGTCCTCGGCCTCGTCGGGCGACCCGAACACCCCGGCCACCCCGTCCGGCAGGTCGCAGA